>JAMLJC010000002.1:0-600000 GCA_023953845.1 Rhizobiaceae bacterium
TGGGGGAAATCAAATGAGCGTAGCGCCGCACATCACCCGCCATCTCATCGATCTCGAGGTCGAAGACCGCCTTCAGGATGCGCACGCAGGTCGGGCTGCCGTCCAGCACGTAGTCGCACCATTTGAGAACTTCCGCCTCATGCTGGTCGAGAGGAACGACGGCATTGACCAGGCCCCATTCAAGCGCCTGCTGGGCGCTGATCCGCCTGCGGGTAAGCCACATCTCTCTGGCGCGCTTGGCGCCAATAACGCGAACGAGATAGCGCACCATGTAGCCATCGGCCGGACTCCCGTGCCGTGACCCGATCTGTCCGAACACCGCGTTGTCGGCGGCGATCGTAAGGTCGCAGGTATAGGCGAGATGGTTGCCGCCGCCGATCGCGTAGCCGCGGACAGCCGCAATCACGGGCTTCGATGAAAAGCGGACGACATGGTTCGGGGGCACGTCGAAGAACCAGTCGGCGGTGGTCCGCTCGCCTTCCCACTTCACGTCGCCGCCGCTGCAGAACGCGCGATCGCCGCTTCCCTGAAGCACGACCACGCCGACGCTCGGATCACGGTTCGCGACGTCGACCGCGATCATCAACTCCTTCATGGTGAAAGAGGTAACCGCATTCAGCACCTGCGGACGATTGATCGAGATGCGCGCGACTGAACCACCGGTGGACCGGGTGCAGCGTTCGTAGAGAACTTCCTTCAGTTCGGGCAGGCCAGCCGGTACTTCCCAATCCGACCACGTCACTTTTGCAATTTCTGCCATTTGATTCTCTCCTAGACGGTCAGAAAGCCGCCGTTTACCGCCAGTGTCTGCCCCGTGATGAACTCAGCCTGATCGCTGCAGAGAAATGCGACCGCATGCGCTATGTCGCTTCCTTTTCCTACCCGGCCGACAGGGTAGGCGCGGACGATCTTCGCCATCATCTCCGGCGGGCGGTCGCGCGCATTCTGCATGCTTTCGGCGCCGATATCCTCAGGCGACTGCGGGACGATCATGGCCGGCGTGACGGAATTCACCGTGATGCCGTACTTGCCGACCTCCTGCGACAATGTGCGAGCAAAGCTCAGGACACCGCCCTTGGCGGCCGAATAGACCGCCTGGCCCCGCTGACCGCCACGCGCGGCGTCGGACGAGATGTAGACGATGCGCCCGTATTTGCGCTCGACCATGATAGGCAGCACTAGCCGCGTGAGCGCGATCGGCACGTGAAGATTGAGCTGGAGCTCAAACACCATTTCCGCAGGCTTTTTGTCCAGAAATGGCAGGGTGTTCACCCAACCCGCATTGCTGACCAGAAGGTCTATCCCTTTGCCTCGGGCCTTCAACTCGTCGACGGCTCGTGCCAGCGCGGCTTCGTCCATGAGATCGAAAGCAATATGGGACATCCGGTCGGGATGGATCGAGGCCGTCCGGCCTGCCTGTTCGCCATCGCGGTCGAGGATGACCACTTCGGCGCCGGCCTCCGCCAGCGTGATGGAGATGGAGCGCCCGATGTTCGACGCTCCGCCCGTCACGACGGCGGTCTTGCCGCTGAGATCGATGTTCATGGCGCGCTACTATGCCCGCTTCTCGGCGAACTGGGCGACGCCCTTGTCCATGGCGTCGGAGGCGTTGCGGTAGCGATACTGCGTCCACCGCTCGAGCCAGAGACCCTCGCGAAGCGGCAGCTCCAGCCCACGACGGACCAGTTCCTTGGTCATCGCAAGCGCCTTTGCGTCGGTTTTTGCCAGGGACCGGGCCAGTTCCAGGGCCTTTTCTTCTACCTGATCGGTAGGAACGGCGGCGCAGGCGAGCCCATATTCCGCCGCTTGGCGCCCAGTCATCCTCGCCCCGCTGAGGAGGTGATAAAGGCCTCGCGCCAGCCCGATCTTGCGCGGCAGCCGCTGCGAACCGCCGCCGCCGGCGATCAGGTTGCGGCGGATGTGCTCGTCGCCCATCTCGGCGCGCTCGGAGACCACCAGCATGTCGCAGGCGAGCGCCAGTTCGAGGCCGCCGGCCAGCGCAAAGCCCTGGATGGCGCCGACGGCCACCTGTGGAGCCGCCTCGAGCGAGTTGCACAGGTCGGCCAGATCATCCTGGAAAGCCAGATGGGCATGGTGGTCAGCGAGCGTCCCCTCGTTCAGCCACTTCAAATCCGCGCCGGCGCAGAAGGCTCGACCGGTGGCCTTGACCACGATGACCTTGATCGTTTCATCGGCAGAGGTCTTGCGGACGGTGTCAAGCAGCCGCCTGGTCAGCTCGCCATCGAGGGCATTGAGCCGATCCGGCCTGTTCAGCGTCAGACACCGCACGCCGGGCGAGCTGTCGTCTACGATAAGTATATCGGAATTTGACATTCACATCTCCTGTGGGACACGGCTCATCACCGCCCGAATCATGTCAGATGAACAGTTGTGCTCACGCAGCACTTCCTCGGTATGCTCACCAAGTCGCGGGGGCAACCGGCGGATCGAGGCCGGCGAGTCGGATAGGGTCAGGGGCAGGCCCGACATGCGCAGCACACCTTCGGTCGGGTGCTCATGCAGCGTCCAGAAATTGACGCTGTTGAGATGCGGGTCGTCGACGAGATCCTTGATCGAGTTGACGAATGCGATTGGGACGTCAAGCCCGCAAAGCAGATCGAGCCATTCCCTGCTCGTCCGCTTTATGAGTTCCTCCTTCACCATGTTCCAGATGACGTCGGCATTCTCCTGCCGTCCGCGGAAAGTCGCGAAGCGCCGGTCGGTCAGAAGATCGTTCCGGCCTATGGCTGTGAGGAACCGCTCCCAGTGCGGATCGGTATGAGGGAGGAATGCGAGATAACCATCCCTCGTCCTGAACGGGCGCCGCGTGGCGTTGGCGATGGTCGGATAACCGAACCCGCCCTCGACGGGCTCGAACGAACCGCCCCAGAGGTGTTCGATGGCGTTGAAGGACGCCATCGTTTCGAACATGGGAACGTCGACGCGCTGGCCACGGCCTGTCGCGAGCTTGTGATAGAGGGCGAGGGCGACAGCATAGGCCGCATGCACGCCCGTCAGCTTGTCGGCGATGATCGCCGGTATGTATCGGGGTTCGCCGCCGATGGCCGATTGCAGCGCAGCCAATCCTGACAGGCCCTGGATGATGTCGTCATAGGCCGGCTTTCCCGCGTAGGCACCTTCGTCGGAAAAACCCTTCACATGGCAATAGACGATGTTCTCGTTGATCTTCCTGACGGAGCCGTAGTCGAGCTGCGATTTCTGCGCCGCCCTGGTGCGGATCGAGTGAATGAAGACATCCGCCCCCTGGAGTAGCTTGACCAGAGCGGCATGTCCCTCCGGCTGGCGCAGATCAAGCACCACGCTTCGCTTGTTCCGGTTGCAGGACAGGAACAGGGCGGACATCTTGTCCGAACGCCGCGGGCCTTGCACGCGGGTGACGTCGCCTTCCGGGGCCTCGACCTTTATTACCTCGGCGCCCATGTCGCCGAGATACTGGCCTGCCAACGGCCCGAGAACGATCGATGCGATCTCGACGATTTTGATGCCGGCGAGCGGACCAGTCATTTCAGAAGGACTCTCCCTGTGCGATCGAATGCGAGTGCGCATTCATATATTAAATCCTAAATTGGATGCAAAAAGATTCTTTGTCAACTTGCAATTCGCTTTCGCATAACCCTTTGATTTCAATGGCTTAGATGCGATAAAAGTTGCGATATTATCGCCATAATCGCTGCTTTTGACTGATTTTACACGCGACAGATATTTACACAAGTGCATTGTCTATGTAGAGTAATATGCATATGAAATGCAGGCCATTCGTGGGCCGCGGGTTCAGGCGGTTGCGTCGCATCCCTTGTCGGGATGTGTGGGAGGTGGTTGATGGACGGTTTGTCGACCCTGCCCGGGTTCGGGGGCGCGCGCATGACGTTCGGAGGGCGGCCCGTCAACGCGCCGACGACTTTCGGCGTCGTCAATCCCGCCACCGGCATCGAGTTCACATCCGTGCCCGACTGTTCGCCGGAGCAGTTGGAGGAGTGCATCGGCACGGCGTCGTCAGGTTTTGCGATCTGGAGCCGTCGGCCCATCGCTGAACGGCGTCACGCGCTGAGGCGCATGGCGGACATACTTGGCGAGAACGCGGATTTTCTGGCTACCCTCGTCACCCTGGAGCAAGGCAAGCCACTACCGGCCTCGGCGCGCGAGATCGCGGACACGGCCGCAAGCCTCCGGGCAGCCGCGGAAATTGAGCTAGACGATGAAATCATCCAGGACGACGACCGTTATCGCGTGCGCGTGCAATATCGTCCGCTCGGTCCGGTTGCGATCATCACGCCCTGGAATTATCCGGTATTCCTGATGGGCATGCCTCTCGGCCCAGCCTTGCTGGCAGGCAACAGCGTGATCGTGAAGCCGTCTCCCTTCACGCCGGTCGCAACGCTGGAAGCATGCCGCCTGATGTCGGCGGCGCTGCCGGAAGGCGTGCTCAACGCCGTCTCGGGCGGCAACGAACTCGGTTCGCTGATGACCTCCCATCCCGGCATCCGCAAGATCAGCTTCACAGGCTCCGTCGCGACGGGGCGCAAGGTCGCGCAGTCCGCGGTCTCCGACTTCAAGCGCTTCACACTCGAACTGGGCGGCAACGACGCGGCTATCCTGCTCGACGACGTCGATCTTTCGCTGGTTGGGAAGGGCGTCTTCTGGGGCGCGTTCACCAATTGCGGCCAGATCTGCGCCGGCATCAAGCGGCTCTTCGTGCCCGACCAGATTCATGACGCGGTCGTTGACGAACTGGTCGCGCGCGCCGCGCGCGTGAAGGTTGGCGACGGCATGGTCGCGGGCATGCATCTGGGTCCGATCAACAACGAACCCCAGTTGCGGCGCGTAACGGAACTCGTGGACGACGCGATCGATCATGGAGCGAAGGTCGTCGCCGGCGCCGGCGCGAGGAAGGGACCGGGCTATTTTTATCCGCTGACAATCCTGACGGATTGCACTGACGATATGCGTGTCGTCCGGGAAGAGCAATTTGGCCCGGTGCTGCCGATCCTTCGCTATCAGTCCGTGGATGAAGCCATCAGCCGGGCGAATGCGACCGAATTCGGCCTCAGCGGCTCCGTGTGGAGCCGGGATATAGGGCGCGCGGAAAATGTTGCCGAGCAGCTCGATTGCGGCACCGCCTATGTCAACGCGCATCTCGCCCTCGAACCCCACATCCCCTTCGGTGGGCACAAGGCCAGCGGAATTGGCGTTTCCAACGGCCGTTGGGGCCTCAAGGAATTCACGAACCTCACGGTGAGGCAGACCGCGCGCTAGCCGAGGGCTGCATCTCCACCACAATCAAGGACTCTGCATGGACATCGACGGCAAGGTTATCCTGATAACGGGAGCGGCGCGCGGGATCGGCCAGGCGTGCGCGCAGATATTCGCCGCCGCGGGCGCGAAAGTGGTTGCGGCCGACCTCAACGACTGCGCGGATACCGTCGCGCTGGGAAGAGACGCGCCAGGCAGCATCGTCGCGGCACGGATCGATGTTACCGATGCCGAGTCCACATGCGAAGCGGTCGCCCAAGCAGTCTCCCACTTCGGCCGCCTCGATGCGCTCGTCAACAATGCGGCTCTCTACGGCGGCCTGAAGAGCAGCCGGTTCGAGGACCTCAGGGAAGGGGATTGGGATGCGGCGATGACGGTCAACGTCAAAGGCATCTGGAATTGCTGCAAGGCGGCCGTTCCGGAATTGCGCAAGGCCGGCGGCGGTAGCATCGTGAACATATCCTCGATGTCGGCGACCTACGGGACGCCGTTCATGCTGCATTATGTGACATCGAAGTCCGCAGTCCTCGGCTTGACGCGTGGACTCGCGCGCGAGTTGGGCCGCGACAAGATCCGTGTAAACGCGGTGGCGCCGACTGCCGTGACGACCGAAGGCACGAAGGAATTCTTCGGCGGCAAATCCGAGCGCGCGCTCGAGCAGGTCAAAACGATCCAGGCACTGCAAGGAAATCTCGATCCGAGCGACCTCGCCGGTACGATAGGCTGGCTCATAGGCGATGGCAGCAGGTTCGTCACCGGGCAGACGGTCTCGGTGGACGGCGGAGCCGTCATGATGTGACGGCAGGAGGAGGGAGGGTGATCATGCGAGAGATTTCAATCCGGTTGGCTGTACGTCCGAGCAGCCCGCGGTTCGGTGAGGCGGTTCCATGTTGAAGGTTGGCCCTTCTTCGAGAGGGCATGAGCGTGGCGCACCTGCCGCGGCGGCGAGATCGGGCCTCGAGGTGGCCAACGCGCAGATATTCTACGACAGTTTTGTCGAGGCGGTCCGAGACATCTCATTCGCGGTTCAGCCCGGACAGATCGTATGCCTCCTAGGCTCGAACGGCGCCGGAAAGTCCACGACGCTCAAAGCCATCTCGCGTATCCTGTTTCCCGAGAAGGGCGCGCTGGTAAGCGGTTCAATCACTTATGACGACCGTCGTATCGACCGGATGGAAGCGCACGACGTCGTGCGGGCCGGCGTAGTTCTGGTGCCGGAGGGCAGACGTCTTTTCATCAATCTAACGGTGGAGGAGAACCTGCTGGTCGGGGGCATATCCCGCAGCGCCGCTGACCGACGCGCTGATCTAGAGCGTGTGTACGAGCAGTTCCCCGAACTGACACAGCATCGCTACCGCATTTCCGGCTACCTGTCCGGCGGTCAGCAGCAGATGGTCGCCATCGGCAGGGCCCTGATGTCGAACCCCAGCCTCCTGATGCTCGACGAACCCTCTCTCGGTCTCGCGCCGAAGATCGTGGACTCGATCTTCGAGGCGATCGTGCGTCTTCGCAGCAATGACATGAGCGTCCTGCTCGTTGAGCAGAATGCTAATCTTGCGCTGAGTGTCGCCGACTTCGGCTATGTGATGGAGCGCGGCCGCATCGTTTTCGATGGTCCCGCGAAGAATCTGATGGAGAGCCCGGAAATACAGGAGTTCTACCTCGGAATGAACGCCTCCAAGCAGCGGAAGTCGCTTCGCCACGTGAAGCACTACAAGCGCCGCAAGAGGTGGTTGTCGTGAGCGCTCCGCTGCTCCGCGTGGCGGGCCTGACGAAACGGTTCGGCGGGCTCGTCGCCGTCGATCAAGCCTCCTTCGACGTCGCCCCTGGCGAAATCGTCAGCGTCATCGGGCCTAACGGCGCCGGCAAGACCACGCTCTTCAACCTGATCTGCCGTCTCTATTCGCCAGATGCAGGGTCCGTCGATTTCGACGGGAAGAATCTGCTCGCATATAGGGCGGACCAGTTGGCCGGAATCGGCGTTAGCCGCACGTTTCAGAACCTGGCGTTGTTCGAACACGGCACGGTGGTCGAGAACATGCTGGTCGGCATGCATTCGCGGTTGAAGTCGGGGGTGCTCGGCGGAGCCCTCTATTTCGGCTCCTGTCGCAACGAAGAGATCGAGGCCCGCAGGGAAGTCGAGCGCATCATCGAGTTTCTCGAGATCGAGGAAATCCGCTCGCAGCCCGTCTCGATGCTTTCCTATGGATTGCGCAAGCGCGTCGAGCTCGGTCGGGCGTTGGCGACGCAACCGCGGCTGCTCCTGGTCGATGAAATGGTCTCGGGCATGAACCAAGAGGAAACCGAAGACATCGCCCGATTCATCCTCGACCTGCGCGATGAATTCGGCATCGCCGTCCTGATGATCGAACATGACATGAACGTCGTCATGGACATCTCGGACAAGGTCTATGTGTTGAACTTCGGCGTTCCGATCGCGTCGGGAACACCCGCCGAAGTCTCCTCCAACCCGGCAGTCATAGACGCCTATCTTGGAAAATCGGCAGCATGAGTGCTGAAGTCAACATAGCAACTTTCGAGACCTCATTTCCGGCACGCCTGGCCCATTGGGCGCAGACCACGCCGGATCGCGTGGCGTTCCGGGAGAAAGATCAGGGCATCTGGAAGCCGACGACGTGGCGTGAATACGAACGACGGGTGCAGCGTTTCGCCAGGGGCCTCCAGGCGCTCGGACTGAAGAAGGGCGATCGTGTCGCGATCGCGAGCGAAGACACGCCGGAATGGCTGATCAGCGACCTCGCGACCGAGGCGATAGGAGGCGTCGTCGTCGGCATATATCCGACCAATCCATCCTATGAGCTCGGCTACATCGTGCGGCATTCGGAATGCCGTCTGATCGTTTGCGGCGACCAGGAACAGGTCGACAAGGTCCTGGATCTGCCCAACGGGCCGGATGGCGTGCCGACAATCGAACATATCGTATGCGTCGATATGAAGGGGATGCGCCAGGCCACGGACCCGCGCATTATTTCTTTCGATGCCGTCTGCGAGATGGCGGACGCAGTCCCCCTGGAGGAGATGACCGCGTGGTGGCGTCGCTGCCTGAGCGAGATCTCGCCCTTCGACGTGAACGTCATTGTCTACACGTCGGGGACCACCGGCCCTCCCAAGGGAGCGCAAGGGACGCATCGCGGCGCGCTCTACACGGCCGACGTCGCCGTCGGGAAGCTCGGCCTCAACCAGAGCAACTACACCGTGCTCTGCTATCTGCCGCTTTGCCATCTGGCGGAACGGATCTTCTCCATCGCCATGCATCTCAGAACCGGCGGCGTCGTGAACTTCGCCGAGTCGATCGACACCGTCCACATTGACATTCGCGAGATCGGGCCGAGCGTTTTCCTCGGCGTGCCGAGAATCTGGGAGAAGATGCAGCAGTCGGTACTGGTCAAGTCGCAGCTTTCGCCGCCGTTGGTCCGGTGGTGCTTCGACCAGATGTTCGCCCGTGCCTATGCTCGGCTCGAGAAGCGCTATGCGCGACCGCAGGCCTCGGGTGCACCGGGCAAGATGGGGTTCTTCGAGAAGCTCGAATACTTCGCGATGTGGCTGACGTTCTTCAGGCCCGTCGCTCGCTATCTCGGCATAAGCCACACCCAGGTCAGGATGTGCGGCGCAGCACCCGTGTCCCCCGAGACGCTCAAATTCTTCCAGATCCTCGGCCTGCCGGTCCGGCAGGTCTATGGTCTGACCGAAAGCGGCGGGCTGACGTTCATGCAGGACGACAGCGCCTGCATGAACGGATGCGTCGGCATTCCGCTGCCGGGCTTTTCATTCAAGCTCGCCGAGGACGGAGAAGTATTGATCAAAGGGCCGTCCGTGTTCGCCGGGTACCTGAAGGACCCCGAGGCGACAGAACGGACCTTCGATACCGAGCAATGGCTGAGAAGCGGCGACATCGCCGAATTTGCTACCGAGAAGGAAATCCGCATCATCGACCGCAAGAAGGAAATCATCATCACGAGCGGCGGCAAGAACATCGCCCCCTCCGAGATCGAGAATGCGCTCCGCGAGTCGATCTATGTCAAGGAGGCAATCATCGTCGGCGATGGCCGGAAGTTCCTGTCGGCACTGATCGTCCTCGACATCGATACGGTCGGACACTGGGCACAGCAGAACCAGATTCCGTACACCACCTACAGGTCGCTGGCCGTCCATCCGGAAATACGCAAGCTGATCGCCAAGGACGTGGATCGCGCGAACAAACGTTTCGCGCGTGTCGAGAATATCCGCAAGTTCGAGATTCTTCAGAAGGAGCTCGATCATGACGACGGCGAACTGACCGCCACTCAAAAGGTCAAGCGGACGATCATCGAGAAGAAATTCGCCGAGGAAATCGCGCGCATATATGACGGGATCCCAGCATGAGCTACTTTTGGACTTTGCTCATCTACGGCGTGTTGGTCGGGGCGCTCTACGGGCTGGTGGCGATCGCCTTCGCCCTGATCTACAAGGTAAGCCGAGTCATCAACTTCGCCCAGGGCGAGATGATGATGCTAGTGGCCTATATCGCCTATTCGGTGGCGCTGGTCACCGACGGCAGCATATACATTCAGATCGTTACGATTGTCGCCGCGTCGATCGTGACAGGGGCTCTCATCGAGAGGGTCATCGTCAGGCCGATGCTGGGACGATCGACCTTCTCGATCGTCATGCTCACAATCGCACTTGCTGTTTTTGTGCGCGCCTTCGTAGGCTTGTTCTGGGACACGGACTCGCATCGATATCCGATTGCGGTCGGCGGAGAGATGATATCGATCTTCGGCATCACCTTCTTAGTCTCCCAACTCGTGCTGCTCGCGATCTTCTTTGCGACCTGCATCGGGCTGTGGGCATTCCTCAAATACACGATTGCCGGCATCGCCTTGCGCGCCACCGCTTCCGATCCCGCCGTCACCATGCTGATGGGCATCTCGGTCAAGCGCCTCTACTCCATCGCTTGGGTGATCTCAGCGGTCATCTCCGGCATGGCCGGCGTTCTTTATGCGGATATCTATCACCTCGGTCCGAGTATCGGATCGATCGGGACGAGGGCGTTTCCCGCAGCCATCCTCGGCGGGCTGGACTCCGTGCTCGGCGCAGGAATCGGGGGCATCATCATCGGGGTCGTAGAGAATTTGGCCGGGGGTTACATCGGCTCGGGCTACAAGGAGATCGCCGGCTTTGTCGTCGTCCTGATCGTCCTGATGTTCCGACCCTACGGTCTTTTTGGCGAACGCCAGATCGAGCGGGTGTGATGCGTACCAGAACCTTCAAGCAAACCTATGGCGAACTGACTCGCCTGCTGCCCTATTCCAGCAGTTGGACCTGGTATGCCGGATTGCTGGCCGCACTGATTGCGCTGCCCTTGGTCGGGCCGGCCTATGTCAGCACTTTCGTGCTACTGATCCTCTCTGCATCCGTAGGCGCGATCGGGCTCAATATCGTCACCGGCAGCGCCGGGCTGATCTCGCTCGGCCATGCGGGGTTCCTCGCAATCGGCGCCTATACAACGGCAATCCTCACGACCGACTACGGCCTCGACCTCGTCCCGACTCTCGTCATCGCGGGGTTGGTCTCCGCAGCTTCGAGCCTGTTGGTGGGGATCCCGTCGCTGCGGCTGAAAGGGCTCTATCTGGCGATCACCACGCTGGCGTTCTCGATCATCGTCACCCAGCTCATCGTTGAGGCGGAATGGCTGACCGGCGGTTCAATCGGCAAGGCAGTCACGCGAACCACCGTGTTCGGCTATCCGGTGCGATCCACGGTCTCGATCTACTATTTGGCGCTTGGCGTGCTGGTGCTGACTATATTCGGCGCGCTCAATCTCCTGCGCAGCAGGGTTGGCCGCGCATGGAAGGCAATCCGCGACTATGATACGGCAGCGCGGATGATGGGCATCAACCTCGTCCACTACAAGCTTTCCGCATTCGCGGTCAGCGCGTTCCTGACCGGCGTCGCCGGAGGCCTTTCTGGACTCTATGTCCGCTACATCAACATCGATGGCTTCACGCTCTTCGTCAGCGTGGAGGCTGTAGCGATGATCTTGGTCGGCGGGCTCGGGAGCGTCAGGGGCGCGATCCTTGGCGCCATTATCATAACGATTCTTCCGGATGTCAGCCGGTGGCTGATGAACACGATGTTCCGGTCGGTATTCGTGCTGCCGGCCGCGAACTCGCAGGAGATCAAAGGCATAATATACGCTGTTATGATCATCCTGTTCCTGCGCTACGAGCCGGACGGTCTCGCGGCCCGATGGGCAGTGGTCAAACGGTTCTGGTCCGAATGGCCTCTTGGCAAGGCAAGAGGTTAGCCGCGAGATAACATAATACAAATGGAGGAGAAGTCATGAATCGAATTGCATGTAAAATTGCACTATGTGTTGCATCTTCCTGGATGTTGGTTCTGTCAGCCGCGGCGGCTGATCCTGGCATCAAGGATGACGAGATTGTGGTCGGCGCCATCATGCCCTTCACCGGGCCAGCAGGCGCGCTGGGCTACGGCGCCTTCTTGGGCGAGCGCATAGCCATAGAGGAGGCGAATGCCGCAGGCGGAATCAACGGTCGCAAGATCACGGTGATCGCGGAAGACGACGAGTATGTCCCGGCCCGGACGGTGCAAGCCTTCAACAAACTGATGGAGGTCGACCAGATCTTCGCGCTGATCGCTGGTTCCGGCAGTTCGCACTGGCTGGCCATCATGCCTACCCTGGAGGGAGACGGCATTCCGAACATCAATCCGCTGCTGGCCAGCATGAAGCCGTTCGAAGCCGGGCCGTCGACCCATTTCGGCATCGGCACCAGCTACCGGGACGGGGCCAGGGAAGTCATGACGATCATGGCGAAGCGCAATTCGGATCTCAAATGGGTTTCCATCGTCCAGGAGGATGAATCGGGAATCGACCGCGAGGTCGGTTTCAACGAGGCGGCGAAGAATCTCGGCCTCGATGTCGTTGCGCAGATGCGCGTAAACCGGACACAGACCGATTTTTCGGCCGAAGTCCTGCGCATGCAGCAGGCTGGCGCGACAGGTGTCTTTATCGGCGGCTTGCCGACGGTCGATGCGGGCGTCCTGAAGGAGATCCGCAAGCTCGACATGAAGGCCAAGGTCGCGACCCTGTGGCTCAGCCACAATGAGCCAACGCTGAACCTTCTGCGCGAAGACGCGGGAGACCTCGTCCTCTACGATTTCGTGCCGTCCATGACTGATCCGAAGCTGGACAATTTCCACGCTCTCGCCAAGGCGCATCTCTCGGCGGAAGATCAGGGACGTATCAACCGCTATTCCGTGACCGGCTATGCCACGATGAAGGCATTCATCGAGGCGATGAACCGTTGCGGACGTGATCTGAGCCGTGTCTGTGCGCTCGCGGAACTCAACAAGCTGACGGACTTTGACACGGGTGTGATGGGCAAGATCACCTGGAAACCCGATGCACATCTGGCCCCGGTCGCGGGCGCGCCATTAGTAATTGACGCCAAGGCCGGGCAGTTCGTGCCGCTTGCCGCCGACTGATCGACGTCCATCTGTTCTGGAGGAATTGTCAATGAACATTACACGAGCAATCGCAGTCACAACCCTGTTGGTCGCGCTCGGCCTGCCATCCGCGTCCTTGGCCGAATCCGGGGTCACCGACACCGAGGTCGTCCTCGGCGCAAGCCTGGCGTTCACCGGCGGGCCGGGCGCGCTCGCCTATGCCGGATTGCTCGGCGAGCGTATCGCCGTAGCGGAAGCCAATGCCGCCGGCGGCATTGACGGACGGCAGATCCGCATCATCGCCGAGGACGATGAATATGTACCGGCCCGGACCGTCCAGGCGGTCAACAAGCTGATCGAGCAGGATGACGTCTTCGCAATCACGGAGGCGTCGAGCAGTTCCAATTGGCTTGCCATCCTTCCCATGCTCGAGGAGCAGGGCATACCGTCGATCAATCCGCTCATGGCCAGTCTCGAGCCTATCAAGGCCGGACCAAGGACTCATTTCTCGATTGGCATGGGTTATCGCGACGGCGCGCACGACCTCATGAAGGCCTTGATAGCGAAGTATCCCGACAGGAAATGGGCATCGATCACCCGAGAGGATGAAACGGGCATCGATCATGAGCGCGGGTTCCTGTCGGCGCTCGAAGAAGCCGGGCAAGCGCCGGTGCTCACCCAGCGTTTCCGCTCCGGCCAGACCGATTTCTCGGTGGAGGTGCTCAAGGCGAGGGAAGCGGGCGCGACAGCTCTCTTCGTGGGAGTGCTTCCGTCCGACGTGGCGACGATGATGTCAGAGGCAGACAAACTAGGCATGGACGCCATATTCGCGACACTCTGGATCAGCCACTTGAAGCCGATGCTGGGCCTCGTCGGCGCCAATGGCGACCGGCTTCATCTCTATGATTACGTGCCGTCACTGGAGGACGATTCGCTCGCGGACTTCCGGGCACTTGCCGCGAAGCATCTGCCGCAGGAAGACATTGCGAAGATGAATCGCTACTCCATCACCGGTTACGCGACGATGAAGGTGTTCATCGAAGCGATGCGTCAATGCGGCAAGGACCTCACTCGCGCGTGCGCGATCGAGAAGTTGGAAGTGATGAAAGGCTTCGAAACCGGCGTAACCGAGCCCGTCAGCTTCAGCCCGGACAATCATCTTGCGACCACCAAGGGCGCGCCGCTCATCATCCGCGACGGCAAATTCGTTCCCTTGCCAAACTAAGAGAGCACCCTCCCTGGCTGCCCGCCGGCCATTTCCGGCGGGCAGTTGCATTTTGTCTGCCTTGGGGCATGGCCTGCGAGAGTACGGAAGTCACTGAAGTCGCCCGACAAGCCGAAACCTGACTCTATATGCTACATTGTTATAGACAATGTTTTCATATTTGAGGTATGTATAGCGCAGATGCTTGATAACAAGGAAGCGGCGCAATGAGCGACAACGCCACTGAGAGCCTGGACGGGTACGACATTTTTTCAGAAGGCTATCGGAACAGACCGGCCGACTATTGGGGCGACCTTGCGCAAAGCCGCTGCCCGATCTCCCGCACTGAGAAATGGGGCGGCTCGTGGATGCTGGTCCGCTATCAAGACATCTATGACGTCATCCAGAATCCGGAGACATACTCCTCCCGCGCGGTGGAGGTAGCCGGAGAAATACCGGCGCCGGGTCGCGGCCTGATGATGCCGCCGATCACCTCTCCCGTGTCCGAGCATCCCGCGCACAGGGCGCTCATCGATCCTTTCCTTTCACCAGGAGCCGTGAAGGAACTGGAGCCTTTCATCCGTCAAACCGCGGTCCGTTTGGCGGCAAAGCTTGCCTCAAAGGGAGGAGGGGATGCCGCAAGCGAATTCGCCCGGCCGCTGGCGCTTTCTGTCTTGCACAAGATCATGAATCTGCCACCGGACATGGAGGACCAGTTTGCTGACTGGGCAACGCGCATCCTGCGCGTAGGGCCTACCGATCAGGTAGTTCGTCGCGATACTCTTCTAGAGATCATGGCATACCTAGACGAGATGATTGCCGCCCGTCGTGGGAAGGATGGCAGGGACGTCATCAGCGGAATGGCGAATGCCGTGATAGATGGCGTACCAATCGACCGCAAACATATGCTGGGAACTCTGCTCGAGTTTGTCATTGCCGGTGCTGACAGCACTTGGAGCACTATCGCCGCAAGCCTGCTTCACCTAGCATCCAATCCGCTGGATCGCGCCAAGCTTGTTGCCGATCCTGCGCTTATAAAGTCTGCGGTGGAAGAGTTTCTGCGGGTCTTTGCTCCCGTGACGGTCGCGCGCATAGCCACCACGGATGTGGAAGTTCATGGCCGGTGCGTCCACGCAAATGACCGCGTGATCCTGCCGCTTGCGGCCGCCAACCGCGATCCCGAGATATTTGACGAGCCTGACACGATCAAGATCGACAGGCGACGCAACCGTCATATCGCGTTCGGCACCGGAACCCACAGATGCGCCGGTGCGCATCTGGCTCGGGCCGAACTCAATATCGCGATCGAGGAATGGCTGAAGATCATGCCGGAATTCGAGCTCGTCGAGCCCGGCGTCGAATGGGCCCAAGGGCAGGTTCGGGGACCTGAAAGCGTTGTGTTCAAGGTTTCAGCATAGGTGCGCCGTGCAGCCAGGAAACGGAGATTCCTAGGCTTGCGTCCGGAAACGCGATTGGTGATGACATGACAGACCAGATCCGCACGAGATTGCACACGTTGGAAGACATAGCCGACGGGGTACGGCTTTTCGACCTCAGGCCCATGCCCGGCGCAACCCTGCCTGTATTTTCTCCAGGCTCACATATCGATGTCGTTCTTGGGCCGGATCTGGTGCGCAGCTACTCGCTGTGCAACCTCGACGAGAATGGAGGCCGTTATGTCATTGCCATCAGAAGGCAGGATGACGGCAAAGGCGGTTCGGTGACTGCGCATCGAACACTGCAAACCGGGGATGAGGTACAGATCCGCCCTCCGCGCAACAATTTCCAGTTGATCGAGGATGCCGACCACTCGGTGTTTGTCGCCGGAGGGATCGGAATCACGCCGATCTTCGCGATGATACAGCGACTCGAGAAGCTGAAGCGGTCGTGGGAGCTTCACTATTCTTCCCCAACGCGTCGGCGGGCAGCTTTCCTGGCGGAGCTTAAAGCATTGGAGGAGAAGGAAAGGGGACGCATCCATTTCCATTCCGACGATGAACATGACGGATTGATCATGGATCTTGGGCCTATCCTTGGCACGTATCGAGCCGGTTCTCATTATTACTGCTGTGGTCCTTCGGGCATGATCGAAGCATTCGAGTCTCTGACCGGAGGTTTTCCCGCCGACAGCGCGCATCTGGAGCGTTTTTCGAGCGATGCGCCGCTGTCGACCGCCGGCAGCTTCGAGGTGGAGTTCCGTCGCCTTGGAAAAACGGTCCAGGTGCATGAGGGCGAGACGATCCTGCAGGCGGCCATCGATGCCGGCGCCGATGTGGCGTTCTCCTGCGAAGAGGGGGTGTGCGGGTCTTGCGAGACAGTCGTGATCGAAGGCATTCCGGATCATCAGGATCTCGTGCTTTCGAGGCACGAACGGGACGCAAACAAAAAAATGATGATCTGCTGTTCCCGTTCCAAGACGCCGAAGCTGGTATTGGACCTTTGAGCAGGATAAGGCGCTACAGGGCGGGCCGGGACCTTGGCGAAATCGAGCCGCCCGCCAGCCTTGAACCTGTCGAAATCCTGCCCGGCATCCTGTGGTTGCGGGTCGATCAGCCATTCGCGCTGGACCACGTCAATTGCTATCTCGTTGAGGATTACGGGGGATGGACTCTCGTCGACACGGGCGTCGGCAGCGAGATCGGATCTCAGCAATGGCATGCATTGCTCAACGGACCGCTGCGTGGAACCAGGATCACCCGCATCCTGACGACCCACGCCCACCCTGACCATATTGGCGCTGCGGGCTGGCTCTCCAGGCGTTTCGACGCGGTTACCTACTCGAACGCGGGCGAGCTCAACAGGCTACGTCACATGTTGAGATCATTCGACCCGGCCGAGGCAAGCCGCAACGCCGCGTTCTATCGCTTGCATGGACTGGCGGGCGAGGCAGCAGATGCCTTGTCCATGCAGGACCACCGGTATGCCGGCTTTGTGGATGAATTGCCCGCAGACATCCGGCATTTGGCCTCGTCCGGGGTAGTCGACATAGGCGGGCGCCAGTTCGCCGTCATCATCGGACGCGGGCATTCGCCATGCGGCATGCTTTATCTCGCACTGGACGGGACAGTCTGCTTCAGCGGCGACCAAATTCTGAGCAGCATCACGCCGCTGATCGGCGTATGGGCGGAGAACGCCGACGAAAACCCGCTCGATGACTATCTGTCCTTCCTCGCGTCGGTTCCGGTTCAGATTTCGGACGCGACTCTGGTTCTGGGCGGACATCAGATGCCCTTCAAAGATGCTGCCGCGCGCGCCCTGTCGATCCGTCGGCATCACGAGGAAAGATGCACGGTCATAAAAAGCTTCTGCGGCGATGAAGGCAGAAGCGTCGGCGACATCATCCCGGTTCTTTTCCCTTGGGCGAAGGGCCAAATGTCCGTTGGATTTGCCTTTGGCGAGGTCCTCGCGCATATGCACTATCTGGCTGCACACGGGGAACTCGACACCAGACGCACAGGGGATAGTGCCATACAATTCGCGCGGACCAATTCCCTGAACCCAAGTGCCATTTCCATGCACTGACACAGGGCGGCGGCGCATTTCGGCTCGGGGAAGGTTTTGATGGCTGTTGCGGGAGAGATTCGGGAAGAGAGCGACGAAGAAGGGACCCCGGCCACGTCGGCCACGTCGGTCAGCGCGAAGGCATTGCTCTTCACGATTTTGGGCGAATATGTCTTTCCCGAACAGCGCCCGGTATGGACAGCGACAATCCTCGAGGCACTGACTGCCCTCGACGTATCCGAAAAAGCGGGGCGGCAGGCGATCAATCGCGCCAACGCTTCCGGCTGGATCGAGGGGCATCGCGAAGGCCGCCGCGTCGCCTGGCAGCTGACGGGGCGGATCCAACAATCCATGAACGAAGGATTGGAGCGCGTGAAGTCAATCGGGCAGGAACCTCAGCCTTGGGACGAGCGCTGGATGGTCTTGTATCTGAGCCTGCCCGAATCGCATCGCGGGGTGCGATCCAAGCTCTACAAGGCGCTGAGATGGGCAGGATTCGGAACACCGACGCCCGGTCTGTGGATCAACCCTCACTCGCGGCGCGTGGACGAGACGAGGCGGATACTCGAACGATTTGGAATCAGCGATCGCGCTTATGTTTTCTCCTCCCATTCGCTCAAGGCGGGCCAGGATCTGGAGACTATCGTACGATCCGCCTGGGATCACGACGAAATCCTCGCTATCTATGATCGCCTGCTGGAACGCTTCGGGAGAATAGATCCCGGCACCGACCGCGAAATGTTTGCCGCTCATTTCGCGCTTGTGCATGAATGGCAGCAAATTCCATTTATCGATCCAGCTCTGCCGAAGGAGCTTCTTTTCGATGATCGGCGGGCGCAGCAGGCCGCCCGCGAATTGGAAGCGCTAAAAGAAAGCAGTGGCAGGCAAGCGCGTCGATACTGGAGAAACCTGATGCTGACGGTCGAGTCCCGATAGAGGGCTATCTCAAAGGCATATGTCCGTCGGCGGCATCAGCCTCGATCGCTCGTCTGCGCTTCCTCCCTCCTCCAAACCCCTCGCGGTGCAGCGCGCAATCGCCCGTTATTCGTTGCGGAGGCGGCGATAGGCCAATGATTTTGGGGACTGTACGCGCATATTGGATTGCCTTTTTCATGCAGTTTGCACCAACTAGCACTGAACGCCTGCGAAGAATCGGAGCAGCACATGCCCAAGGGCGCCCGAAGATCAGTAAATGGACGTTCGCCGAAGGCGAGCAACCTGGCAGCGCCCTCGGTCTATGACCAACTCAAGGCTGAGATTCTGGACAGGCACTTGAAGCCTGGCGTCAAGCTAACTCACCAAGGGCTAGCTGAGATGCTGGGCGTGTCGCGCACGCCCGTCCGTGAGGCGCTAGAGCGATTGTTCCAGGAGGGGTACGTCGTCCGGATTCCCCGGCGCGGCTTCTTCGTCGCGGAAATCGGTCTGGATGAGGTGATACATCTGTATCAGACCCGCGAAGCACTTGAAGTCTACCAGATTGAGCACCTTGTCGAGAGGGGGTTGAGCAAGCGGGAACTCGCCGTGCTGAAAGCAACCAACGCACACTACGGCAAGCTCATCGATGCCAATCTGACGTATGAGCGGCTACGCGTCGATCGCGACTTCCATGTGCAGTTGGCATCGCTGACCGGCAACGCCTACCTAGTTGCATCGCTCGAAGCCATTTTCGAAAAAGTCATCCTCAAACGCCGTCTGGAAGGTGTCTCCGATCCGACGGGAAGGGGACCGTACGAGGATCATCTCACGCTGCTTGACGCCCTGGAGAAGGGCGACAAGGCCGCCGTCTCGATATTGCAGGCTCACATTCGCGGCGCCTGCGACAGGCTGATCCAGCACCTGCAAAGCTTCGAGATCTCGGGTGGACGCAGGGATGCCGGCCTGTCGCCGGGAAAGCGCGCCTCGGCGCGGTGACAAGAGGTCAAACGAGACGATAGAAACGCGGTCCCTCGGCTGCCGCCTCGTAGGTCGCCTCTCCAAGAGTGACGAGGTGGTTGAGATGGGCGAGGGTCTCGCCCAGCGCCAACCGCTCCTGTCCTTTGCCTCGCGCGGTCGGAAAAAGGAGGTTCGAGATTTCGAATGCCGTGGCCGGGACTCGCATCAACTCCAACGTCGCCGCGAGACGCCTCTGATGGTGCTCGACCATGGCATGGATTCGATGATGCAGCCCGTAAAACGGACTGCCATGCCCCGGAAGAACCAGCAGATCGTCGGGTAACGCCAGCAGATGCTGGAGCGACGCCAGGAAATCGCCCAACGGGTTTTCCTCCGGTGCCCAGTGGAACACTGAAACAAGAGGCGTGATACTCGGCAGCACCTGGTCGCCGGCTATGATAATCCGCCGCGCCTCATTGTAGAAGCAAGCATGCTCTTCGGCATGGCCCCGCGTCACGATCACCCGCCATTCCTCTCCGTCGAGAGTGATGCTCTGGCCGTCTCGAATGCGCCGGATCGCGCCCGGGAGGCGTCCCAGATAGCGCGCCACTCTTGTCCTCTCGGCCGCGAATGCTTCTTCCATTTCAGGGCCACAACCCCCGATGCGCAGGAATCGAGCGAGTTCGGCCGGACGCTCGTTGTGATTGCCGAGGCGAAGACAGGCCGATTGCCACTCGACGAGGGTGGAGGTGAAGCCCGCCTGGAAGGCGTCGCACAAGAAGCCCGCCGCGCCGACATGGTCCGTGTGACCGTGCGTGGCAATGATCTGATGAACCGGAGCGTTGCCGATCACCTCTTCCGCGATTCGGTTCCAGGATATTCTGGTTACGCTGTCGTTGATGCCGCAGTCGATGATGCTCCAGCCGCCGCTGTCGGCGATCAACCAGCAGTTCACGTGACTGAGGGCGAACGGCAGGGGCATCTGGACCCATCCGATTCCCTGCGCGACCTCCTGAACCTCGCCTGCCGAAGGTATTCCGGCGAACGCCGCTTGTAGTCGATTTATACTTGCACTCATCTCAATTCACACAGGCCGTCGAAGGGGCGCGACCGGCCGCCCGGTCAGTATTTTCGCTCGCGAAGGATGCGACATTAAAGCCGGGAGTGCAAGGACTTGTGTTGTGCAAATTTGCATGCAATATTGGATTGAAATCGTACATGCAGGGACCGATATGACCCATTTGCCCGCGACTCTTCTCGACAGTTCCAAGCAGGCGCCCGGCTTGTCGGACGAGCAGGTGGAAGCAGCGAGGCGGCTGATTGGAGTCTGGATGCGCCGCGATGTGCATACGCCAGCTATCTACGAGCCAATCTCCCTGCATGACATCCGGCGCTGGGCGCACTACAGCGTAGGCGACGACAATCCTCTGTTCTCCAGCGCGGACTACGCAAAGCGAACGCGGTGGGGCACGAACGTCGCGCCGCCGACTTTCCTCTACTCGATCGATTCGGGCATCGTGGCGCCGGGACTTCCGGGCGTGCAGTGGATTTTCGCCGGTGGAACCTGGGAAAACTACAAGCCCGTCAAGGTCAACGACATCATTTCGGCGCGAGCGCGCCTGGTCGACGTGAAGGAAAAATCCGGCCGCGCGGTGTCGCGTTTCGTCAGCCAGGTGGGCGAAGTCCTGTATACGAACCAGGCTGGCGAACTGGTGTCGAAGTACAATGGGGAGATATTCAGAATTCCCCGGGCGCGAAGCGGGTCAGGCTTGCGCTATACGGCGGAAAAGAACTCGACCGAGGTGCCGAGATATTCCGTCGAGCAGCTCGAGGAGATCGCGCACGCCTATCGGACGGAGTTCCGCCGCGGCAGCGACGTCCTATATTTTGAGGATGTCACAGTCGGAGAGCGGCTCCCCGTTCTGTATAAGGGGCCGCTGACGCTGGTGGACATCGTCGGATTCTATTCCGGGCGAAGGACGGTCTACAGCGTGCTCAAGCTTGCATTCGAAGAGCGCGACCGGCATCCGAACAACGTCTACTACCACCCCCAGACCAATGTTCCATGTCATCCGGCGGCGGGCCATTTCGACATCGACATAGCCCGCGAAGTGGGCATGCCGGGCGCCTACGACCAAGGCTGGCAACGGATGAACTGGGCGGGGCACCTGTTGACGAATTGGGCGGGCGACGCCGGGTTTGTCAGCCGCCTGGAAGGCCGCGTTACCAAGCCGAACCTTGTTGGCGACCTTACCAAATTGACGGGCGAAGTGACCGACCGCGAGATCGTCGGCGACGTTGCAGTGGTCAAGATCAAGTGGTGGGGAGAAAACCAAAAAGGGATTCAGAACTGCAGTGGAACGGCTGAGGTTCAGGTTCCCTCCCGCAATGTCAAGGTAACATCATGAGCTCTTCTGCATTCGGCCCTCTTGCCGGCCTCAAGGTTTTGGATTTCACCCATGGAGTCGCCGGCCCATATTGCACGATGGTGCTGGCCGACCTCGGCTGCGAGGTCATCAAGATCGAAAAACCCGACCGCGGCGATCCAACGCGCTACATGAACGTGTCGGACCGGTTCGACACGGAAATCCCGAAGGTGGGCGGCGACTATTTTCTCTCCATCAACCGGAACAAGAAAAGCGTCGGCATCGATATGAAGTCGCCGGCGGGCGTGGAGCTTTGCAAGGAGCTCGCGCAATGGGCCGATGTCGCGGTGCAGAACTTCAGGCCGGGCGTGATGAAGCGTCTCGGGCTGGGCTTCGAGCAGCTTTCCAAGATCAACCCGCGCCTGATCTACGCAAACATCTCTGCCTACAGCGACGGCCCCCTCAGCGAGAAGCCCGGTATGGATGTGGCGGTGCAGGCGCGCTCGGGCGTCATGACGATTACCGGGCAGACTGGTTCGACGGACCCATTGCGTCCGGGCGTATCCCTGGCGGATTTCGGTGGCGGCATCTACCTGGCCACTGCCGTCCTCGCGGCGCTCTACGAGCGTGAACGCTCCGGAAAGGGGCAGGAAGTATCCGTGTCGCTGCTGGACGCCACCATGAGCATGCTGGTGAACTATTCGGTCGCGGTCATGGATGGCGGAGCCGAGTTGGGGCCAATGGGATCGGGGCATCCGCAACTCGTTCCCTACCAGGCTTTTCCGACCTCGGACGGCCATGTCGTCATCAGCGCCGGCACGAACAAGATTTACCGCGAACTGTGTGCGGCCCTCGAACGTCCCGAATTGAGCGAAGATGAGCGGTTCGCCACCAATCAGTCCCGCGTGAAGAACCGCTCGACCCTGGTTCCGGAGATTTCCGCCGTCACATTCAAGAAGTCCACAGCAGAATGGATCGAGATTTTCGAGCGAGGCGGCGTGCCTTGCGCGCCGGTCAACAGTCTCGCCAGTGCCTTTGCCGAGCTTGATCGCGGCCCCGGTGGCATGGTGCAGGAAATGGTGCATCCAGGCGCGGGAAAGCTCCATCTGCTGGGTGTTCCGTTCCGCTTCAGCCGATCGCCCGGAAAGCTGGTGTCGCCGCCTCCGATGCTGGCGGAGCACACTACGGACGTGCTGCAGACAGTTCTCGGGCGGAGCGAAAGCGCCATTGACGACCTGCGGCGGCAGCGCGTCGTAGGCTAGGTTTCTCGACAATCGGATCTCGCATGCCGGTCCCGAGAAAGCAAAAGCGCCGGCCCGATCATCGCAACACACTCCAGTGTGGCTGGGGACGACGCCCTCGCAGCAGTTGCTGGCGCATGGCTGGAGATATGTTTGAAATCATGGGTCCGATCCCTGAGCCAGAATCTGCAATGCATCTCGCGAGAAATTCAGTGGGTCGTTCATCGGCCCTGCGCCAGCTCTTTGGAGCTCGCTTGCGGGGCGATCACGGTCAATCAATTCTGCTGGATCAGGCAATAAAATACCTCATATGAATTGATGATGGTGTTGATTTCGTCAAACATTAGTGCAATCGTGAAAGCCGGTTCAACCTGAGAGTCCTGCCGGCGAGGAGCTGATGTGTGTATCGCGCACAACTGCGGCGGGACAAATAAGTGGGAGGATAATCTGTGAAGATTGGGAGAGACCAAGTAACGCGCCGCGCGGCTCTGACTTCGATCGGATTGGCGGCGACGGCGGGTCTTGCCGCGCCTGCGATCGCGCAGGGCGCTCCTGCCGTGAGTTGGCGGCTTGTCGCCGCCTTTCCGAGGACACTGAAGGCGCCATTTGCCGGCGCCGACACATTTGTGTCGCGGGTGGCGGAAATCACCGACGGGCAGTTCCGGATTCAGCTTTTCGCGCCGGGAGAGATCGTCGGCGCGTTTCAGTCGCTGGATGCCGCGCAGGCCGGCACGGTAGAGGCGGCATACAGCCCGTCATTCTTCTTCGTCGGCAAGGATCCGACATTCGCAATAGGCTCCGCACTTCCTTTCGGGCTCAATGTACGTCAGCACAATGCGTGGGTGCATGAGGCGGGCGGTCTGGAACTGCTGAACGCGTTCTATGATACTTACAATGTGCACCACATTCCCTTCGGGCATACCTGCGCGCAGATGGCGGGATGGTACCGCAAGGAGATAACGCAACCCGAAGACTTCCAGGGGCTTCGGATCAGAATTTCCGGCATTGCCGGGCAGGTGCTTCAACGTCTTGGCGCGGTGCCGCAGCAAACAGCCGTGTCGGACATCTACCCGTCACTGGAACGCGGCACCATCGACGCTGCGGAGTTGTCAGGGCCGATGGACGACGAGGCTGCCGGCTTGGCCAAGGTTGCGCCCTATTACTACTATCCAGGTTGGCAGGAGCCGACTGCCGCTACTGGACTCTTCATCAATCGCCAAGCCTGGGAGTCGCTGCCGAAGACCTATCAGGCGGCGCTGCAAGCGGCGGCGGCGGAGGGCGAGCGCAGGATGATCGCCGGCTATGACGTCGGCAACGCGGCGGCGCTTGAACGCGTCGTGGCCGCGGGCGCGCAATTCAAGGCCTTTCCCAGTCCTGTCCTGAAAGCATTGTTTGAGGCGTCTGAAAACCTGATGGCCGAGATCGCCGCGTCGAACGAGAATTTCGGAAGGATATACGGCCCATGGCGTGAATACCGGACAAGCATCGCCCGATGGTTCAGTATTGCAGAGACGCCGACGGATCTCACTACCCAGAGTTTCCTGCGGCAGAAGTAGGTTCTGATTTCACCCAGTGTCGGTCCGCCTCCTAACGTGGCGGATCACAACACCAGGAAACGAACGTGCCCAAGAAAATCGATGCCCGGAGCGCGGATTGGCTTCAGGGTGACTACTTCTTTCGCGTAGCCCGAAGGGCGTTCCTTGAGCAGGGCGGCACCCCACCGCATTTGCTTGATGGTCGGCCAATTATCGGGATCTGCAACAGCGGGTCCGACCTGGTTCCCTGCAATTCGCACTTCAGGCATTTGGTCGAGCATATCAAGAGAGGCGTCTTCGAAGCGGGTGGGCTGCCGCTGGAGTTTGCGACGATGCCGCTCGGTGAGCAGTTTCTGCGGCCATCAAGCTTCCTGTACCGCAATCTCGTGAGCATGCAGGTTGAGGAAACGCTGCGCGCCAACCCGATCGACGGCGTCGTCCTGATGACCGGTTGTGACAAGACCACGCCGGCATTGCTCATGGGTGCGGCGAGCTGCGACCTTCCCACCCTCGTTTTTCCCGGCGGCCCAATGCTGAACGGGAAGTTCGACGGGCGTAACCTCGGCTGCGGAACCAGCCTTTTCGAGTATCGCGAAAAATTGAGCGCCGGAGAAATCTCGCAGCGGGAATTCGAAGAGTCGGTGACCTCGACGTTCCGGTCCGCCGGGCACTGCAACATTATGGGGACCGCATCGACGATGGCGTGCCTGGTGGAAACGCTGGGCCTGACCCTGCCCGGCGCGGCGGCTATTCCGGCGGTGGATTCGCGGCGCGCCGCCTGTGCGCATCAGACGGGGAATGCCGTCGTCGACCTCGTCAAGCGCGATGTGCGGCTATCGCAGATCGTCACGCGCGAGGCCATGATCGACGCAATCCGCGCCAACGCGGCGATCGGCGGATCCACCAATGCCGTGATCCACATGCAAGCGATTGCCGGACGGCTCGGCGTCGATTGCACGCTCGACGATTGGGACACCCACGGAAGCGACGTTCCCTGTATCGTCGATCTGATGCCGGCGGGGCGGCGGCTGATGGAGGAATTCTACTATGCCGGCGGCATGCCCGTCGTCCTCAAGGCGATGGAGGCGATGCTGCACAGGGATCGGCCGACAGTCACCGGCGAAACGGTCGGAGATCGGCTGGAGAAAGTAGTCCATGCCGATCAGACGGTGATCCGGCCTCTGGACCGTCCGATCAAGAAGAGGGCGGGCATTGCGGTTCTTCGAGGCAATCTGTGCAGCGAGGGCGCGATCATCAAGCCGGTGTCGGCGACGCGTCGCCTGCTGAAGCATAAAGGGCCCGCGATCACCTTCGAGACGATCGAGGCCTATCGCACCAGGCTCGATACAGTCGACGTCACGCCCGACCATGTGCTCGTGGTGAAGAATGCCGGCCCTCGCGGCTATCCCGGCATGCCGGAGATCGCGAACCTTCCGCTGCCCAGGAAACTGCTCGCCGCCGGCGTTACCGACATGGTCCGCATTTCCGACGCCAGGATGAGCGGGTCGGCCAGCGGCACCGTCATTCTGCATGTGTCCCCGGAGGCCGCCACCGGTGGCACGCTTGCCCTGGTAGAGGACGGAGACATGATCGAACTGGACGTCACCAGGCGTCGCCTCTCGCTGGACGTTCCCTATGACGAGTTGGACCGCCGCAGACGCCGCTGGCGATCCCCCGCTCCTGAGGAACGCGGCTTTGTCAAACACTACCTCCAGCATGTCACCAGCGCGTCCACCGGCGCCGATTTTGACTATCTGGTCGGGGGGAGCGGCAGCGGCGTGCCGCGTGAATCCCATTAGATGACGATCGTGAACCAGCAACTGAAGGACATAAATGTCCTAATGACGGCGCCATTCGATACGACCGTGGAGAACGGGCTCGCCGATCGGTTCGCTCTCATCCGTTTTTGGGAGGATGAACGGCGGCGTCCTCTCGGCGACACTCATTGGCCGGGTGTACGGGCGCTTTCCTTGTGCATCGAAACGCGGGTCGACGATTCTCTCCTGGCGCGCTTTCCGGATTTGGAGATCATTTCCACCTTTGGAGCAGGATACGACCATATCGATCTGGGCGCCACCTCAAGGTGCGGGCTGGTCGTGACCAACACGCCCGGCCTCCTCGATGAGGATGTCGCGGATCTGGCGCTCGGCCTCATGATCGCCACGGTGCGGCAGATACCCCAGGCGGAGCGTTTTCTGAGGTCGGGGCAATGGCGGCAGGCGCAGTATCCGCTGACGCCGACCTTGCGCGGTAGAAAAGTCGGAATCGCCGGGCTGGGCCGAATCGGCAGTGCGATCGCACGGCGGTTGGCGCCTTTCGTCGACGAGGTCTCTTATTGCGGCCGGAGCAGGCAGCAGGCCGTTCCCTATCCATTCTTCTCCACGATCCGCGCGCTTGCCCAATGGAGCGACGTACTCGTCTGCGCGCTTCCGGGCGGTTCGTCGACGTCCCGGATGGTTGACGCCGCTGTCCTGAAGGCGCTCGGACCGGACGGAATATTCATCAATGTCGGTCGGGGATCCGTGGTCGACCAGCCGGCGCTGATCAGCGCCCTGAAGACGGGCGAAATACTGGCGGCGGGCCTCGACGTGTACGAGGAGGAGCGGGCCGTTCCGGCAGATCTGCTGGACTGCGAGCGCGCAGTGCTCCTTCCTCATGTGGGGTCGAGCACGCACCGGGCGCGCCAGGCGATGGGCGATCTGCTGGTTCGCAATTTGTCGAACTGGTTTACCCATGGGGCGGCGCTAACACCCGTCACAACATGAAAAGCGCATCTTGCTGCATACAATATTGCATGCAATAGATCGAACGCTTGCTGAGGCTTGGAGTTTCAGATGAACGTCCCGCTACGCAACCTCGCACTCTCCTCCGTGACGTTGGAGGACAAATACGCGCAGGATACCGGAAGCTGGTACATGACGGGCAGTCAGGTGCTGG
Organism: Rhizobiaceae bacterium; assembly: GCA_023953845.1. Lineage (NCBI taxonomy): Bacteria > Pseudomonadati > Pseudomonadota > Alphaproteobacteria > Hyphomicrobiales > Rhizobiaceae > Rhizobiaceae bacterium. The sequence continues at coordinate 27,398 of JAMLJC010000002.1, forward strand.
TAAAGATCCCTTTGCTGCAGAGGGCGCTGGATGTTCGCAACGGCCTCAACACGGGCGGCTTCATCAGCGGTTATCGGGGATCTCCTCTCAGCGGATATGATCAACAGCTCTGGCGTGCCGGCAAGCATCTGGCCGCGCGCAATATCCAGTTCGTACCAGGCGTGAACGAGGAACTCGCCGCGACGGCGGTCTGGGGGTCGCAGCAGGTAAACCTCCATTCCGGCGCCAAGGTCGATGGCGTTTTCGGCATCTACTACGCCAAAAAGATGGGCATCGACCGTTCCGGTGATGCCCTGCATCACGCCAACGCGAGCGGGACCAGCCCGCTGGGCGGGGTGCTCGCGTTGAGCGGCGACGACCATGCGGCGCGTTCGGCCTCTCTCGCCTGCCAGAGCGAACTGGTGTTTAGCGCCGCAATGATCCCGACGCTGAACCCGGCGACGTTGCAGGACTATCTCGAGTTTGGACTGCACGGTATAGCCATGTCCAGGTATTCCGGCGTGTGGTCGGCGATGGCTGTGCTCGCCGAGACCGTCGACGGTTCCGCGTCCGTCAATTTCGATTTCGACACGTTTTCCATCGCAACGCCGGACGACTATGAGCCACCCTCGGGCGGCCTGCACATCCGCTGGCCCGATCCCGTACTGATGCAGGAAGACCGGCTCATGCGTCACCGCATGTTCGCGGTTCAGGCCTATGCCCGGGCGAACAACCTGAACAAAGTGATCCTCGATCCTCCCAACGCCCGCTTCGGCATCGTGACGACCGGCAAATCCCATCTGGATGTCCGCAAAGCGTTGTCGCAACTCAATATCGATGAACGCGTCGCCGCCCGCATCGGGTTGCGGCTCATGAAGGTCGGCCTGATCTGGCCGCTCGAGCCGCAGGCGATGCTGCGCTTTTCCTCGGGCCTCGATGAAGTTCTCGTCGTGGAGGAGAAGCGCCCGACCATCGAGACGCAGCTCAAGGAACTCCTGTTCAACGAGACGATCCGCCCGCGCGTGATCGGAAAGACCGCGAAAGGCTCGGTCTGGTCCACCTCCGCCGACGACTGGCTGCTGCCGCCGACGTTCGAGCTCAGTGCAGATCTTATCGCCAGGACGATTGCGAACCGGTTGCTTGCGTTCGGCGTCGACGAAGAAGTCGAAGCCTTGCTGCGGAACTATCTTCGCCGCGATGAGGCCGACACGGCCGCACAGGCCGAGATCGTCGCGCTCTCTATCGACCCGGGCCGTTCGGCTTCGGACAACAAGAACGCCATTGTCACGCCGGGCGCCCGCTCGCCCTTTTACTGTTCGGGCTGCCCGCACAACACCTCTACGCGCGTGCCCGAGGGTTCCCGCGCTATTGCCGGCATCGGCTGCCATTTCATGGCCATGTGGATCTATCCCGAGCAGACCGCGACCTTCGCCCAGATGGGCGGCGAGGGAGCCACCTGGGTGGGCCAATCGGCGTTCACGGACACCAAACACGTGTTCGTCAACCTCGGCGACGGCACGTACTACCATTCGGGGTTGCTGGCCATCCGGCAGGCCATCAGCGCCAAGGTCAACATCACCTACAAGATTCTCTACAACAATGCCGTCGCGATGACCGGCGGCCAGCCGGTCGAAGGCGGATTGACCGTCGAGCAGATCGTCGGCGAATTGCTGATGGAGGGCGTCGCCAAGCTGGTGGTGGTCTCCGACGATCCCGAAAAATACAACCGCGCCATGCTGCGGGACATCGAGATATTTCATCGCGATGACCTCGACGCGGTTCAAAGGGACATACGCGACGTCGAAGGCTGCACGGTCATCGTCTACGACCAGACCTGCGCGGCCGAGAAGCGGCGCCGCCGCAAACGCAACGAATATCCCGATCCGGCAAAAAGACTGGTCATCAATCAGTCGGTCTGTGAAGGCTGCGGCGATTGCAGCGTGCAATCCAACTGTATCTCGATCGTTCCCGTCGAGACCGATCTCGGCGTGAAACGCGCCATTGACCAGAGCAGCTGCAACAAGGACTATTCCTGCGCCAAGGGCTTCTGCCCCAGCTTCGTGACCGTCACCGGCGGCGGTTTGCGAAAACGGACCGGCGTAGTCAACACGGACGACGTCAATCTTCCCGCGCCGCAATTGCCTTCCCTTGATAGTCCGCGCCGCATCCTCGTCGCGGGCATCGGCGGTACCGGCGTGATCACTATAGGGGCTCTGGTCGGTATGGCCGCGCAGATCGACGGCTCCTTCGCCTCGATCCTCGACATGACGGGGCTTGCGCAAAAGGGCGGCGCCGTCTTCTGTCACATCCAGATCGCGAAGACGCAGGACGAGGTCCATGGTGCACGGCTCAAGATAGCCGATACGCTGGTCGTGTGCGAGGTGACCACTGCGCTCGAGCCCACCGCCCTCGGCGTCCTCAGGCGGGGCGTGACCCGCGCCTTCGTCAATCCGGAGGTCGTGCAGGCCGTGGCCGCGAAGGACCAGGCTGGAGGACGTTCGGATAGCAACGCAATCGCGGAACGCCTGAAGCGCATGCTTGGAGGCGAAAGGGTCGAGCAGGTCGATGCCAGCTGGCTCGCGGTTCAGTTGCTCGGCGATACCATCTTCGCCAACTCGATCATGCTCGGCTACGTGTGGCAGCGCGGTGAGCTTCCCTTGTCACTGGAGGCGATCCTTCGCGCCATGGAACTGAATGGCGTCGCCATCGAGAAGAGCAAGGCGGCATTCGGCTGGGGACGGCGCGCCGCCCTGGACATCGAAGGGGTGATCGCCCGCGCGGAGGAGATCGGCGGGCCGCGCATCGACCGAACGCCCCCGACGACCGAAGCGAAGCTCGAGAGCTACCGCGACCATATGAGGAAGTATGGCGGCTCCCGGTTCGAGAAGCGCTTCAACCGGCTGGCCGAGCGCATCATCGCGGCAGACCTGCGCGTCAACGGCGAGATGGGGCCATTTTCGGAAGCCGGGTTCCTGGCGGCCGTGCGCTCGCTGGCGATCAAGGACGAGTTCGAAGTTGCCCGCCTGCTGACCGAACCGGCTTTCCTCAACAAGATACGCCGTGATTTCGAAGGCGACATCAAGCTGACGTTCAACCTCGCCCCGCCCGCCTTCGCGGGTGTAGATCCGAAGAGCGGCGAAGCGCGCAAGAAGGAATATTCGGAACGTATCATGCTCCCGGCGTTGCGTGCCCTTTCGGCGGCGAGACGGGTACGGGGGACGTGGCTTGATCCTTTCAGGTGGACCACGGACCGTGCCGAGCAGGTCGAGGAAGCCAACCGTTTCGAAGCCCATCTGGCCATCCTGACCGAGGGACTGTCTGGAGCGACCTATGACGACGCCGTCCGCTACCTCAAGCTGGCGGATCGGATACGCGGCTACGGGCATGTGCGGAAGCGCAACGCCGAGTCGGTTCGGCAGGAGCAGGACGCGCTGGTCAGCAAGGTCGCGAACCACAAACAGGCCGTGGCGTGAAAGCGGGCTAGGGGCGGGCGCGCCGGCGCCTCTTTCCACGAGAGGCGGACGCCGGCTGAACCGTGGCGCGGCACAGAGGACGGGAGGAGACGACGTGAAGGGATTGTTGACGCTGTCGCGGACGATCGACGCCATCAATGAATTCGTAGGCAAATGGATCGGATGGGCGATCCTGGCCTCCGTCCTTGTCAGCGCCGGCAACGCGGTCATGCGCAAGACCTTAAACATGTCGTCCAATGCCTGGCTCGAGCTCCAATGGTATCTGTTCGGCGCGGCCTTCCTGCTGGCCGCCGCCTACACGCTGAAGCAGAACGAGCATATCCGGATCGACATCGTGTACGGGCTTTGGTCCCGCCGGGCGCAGCATTGGATTGACCTGCTGGGGCACCTGTTCCTGTTGATGCCGTTCGCATTGGTGCTGCTTTACTATTTTGTGCCTTATTTCCTGCTTTCGTTCCGGGGCGGCGAGGTTTCCGCAAACCCCGGAGGCTTAATGATCTGGCCGGCCAAGCTGCTGCTTCTGGTCGGTTTCTTCCTGCTCACCATTCAGGGCGTGTCGGAGATCATCAAGAAGATCGCGGTCATCCGTGGCGACATCGAGGACCCCAACCCATTCGTCACAGCACACCAGGCGGCGGAGCTCGAAGGCAAGGCGCTGGTCGAGGAGTTCAAGCGGTGATCGAGTTCCTGGCCCAGAACATGGCACCAATCATGTTCGTTTCGATGATCATTTTCCTGCTCATCGGCTATCCGGTCGCATTCTCGCTTGCGGCAAACGGCCTGCTTTTCTTTGTCATTGGCGTCGAACTGGCGCCGCTGTCCGACGGTTCGATCACGCTCTCCTGGCCGCTGCTTTATGCCTTACCCGAGCGGTTCTGGGCCACGATGTCCAACGAGACGCTGCTGGCCATCCCCTTCTTCACCTTCATGGGCCTGGTGCTCGAACGTTCCGGCATGGCGGAGGACCTGCTCGACACGGTCGGCCAGCTCTTCGGGCCGATCCGCGGCGGCCTCGCCTATGCGGTGATCCTCGTCGGCGCCCTGCTCGCCGCCACGACGGGCGTGGTCGCAGCGTCGGTGATCGCCATGGGTCTGATCTCGCTCCCCATCATGCTGCGCTATGGTTATGACCGGCGGATCGCGACCGGAACCATCGCCGCGTCTGGAACGCTGGCGCAGATCATCCCGCCGTCGCTGGTGCTGATCGTGCTGGCGGACCAGCTTGGCCGCTCCGTCGGCGACATGTATGCGGGCGCCCTGGTCCCGGGCCTCGTGCTGACCGGCCTCTATATGCTCTTAATCTTGCTGGTGTCGATCTTCCGCCCCGGCTACGTTCCGGCGCTCCCCATGGAGGCGCGGACGCTGAACGGTGGCCTCACGTCCCTGATTGTGGCGCTCGTCGCCATAGGCGTCGCCGGCTACCTCGCGCACACCTTGCTGTATCCAACGCAGGGCGCCAACGCCGACATTCTCGGCGCAACCGTAGGTGTGCTCCTAGTCTATTTCTATGCGATGCTCGACCGGTCGATGGGCATCAATAGCATGTCGAACCTGGCGCAGAAGGTCGTCATTGTGATGATCCCGCCGCTCGCGCTGGTGTTCCTGGTGCTCGGTACGATTTATCTGGGCATAGCCACGCCCACCGAAGGCGGCGCCATGGGTGCCGTTGGCGCGCTCTTCATGGCGGCCGTCAAGGGCCGGCTCAACCTCGATGTCGTCAAGATGGCGTTGGCCACCACCACCCGCCTGTCTTCCTTCGTGATGTTCATCCTGCTCGGCGCGCGCGTCTTCTCTCTCACCTTCTATGGCGTCAACGGCCATCTGTGGGTCGAACATCTGCTGGTCTCGCTGCCGGGCGGCGAGACGGGTTTCCTGATTGCCGTGAACCTGCTGATCTTCTTCCTGGCATTCTTCCTCGACTTCTTCGAACTTGCCTTTATCGTCGTGCCGCTTCTGGCACCGGCGGCCGACCGACTCGGCATCGACCTCATCTGGTTTGGCGTATTGCTTGCCATAAACATGCAGACGAGCTTCATGCACCCGCCGTTCGGCTTCGCGCTGTTTTATCTGCGTTCCGTGGCGGCACGGGTGCCCTATCTCGATCGGATAACTGGCAAGCAGATCGCACCGGTAACGAGCGGCCAGATCTACTGGGGCGCCGTGCCATTTGTCTGCATACAGCTGATCATGGTGGTGCTGACCATCTCGTTTCCGCAGATGGTGATGCACTACAAAAGCGAGGCGACAAACCCCGGCGCTATTGAACTGATCGTCCCGGACCTGCCGGAGTTCGAAATCGAGCTGAAGTGACAGGCGCCCAGGCAAGCCAGTGCAATGTGCCCCGCCAGTCCTTAGCGGACAACCCCTATGAGTACAGATGTTGAAGAGTTCCGGCCTTACAACGAACTGGTCCGCCGAACCACATGTGTTGGATCGCCTTTTCCGCGCCCGCTCGGTCGCCCTTGTGGGCGTCTCGGCCGATCCGGCGAAACTCACGGGGGCGCCGCTACGCAACCTTTTGAAGACGGGCTATCAGGGGGCGATTTATCCCATCAATCCGCGGTACGAACGTATCGGCGACCTGCGCTGCTTCGGAAGCATCCAGGATTTGCCCGAGGCGCCAGACGCGGCGCTCATCATGCTTGGGGCCGAGCATGTTCCTCAAGCGATCGAGGACTGCGGGCGGAAGGGCACGCAGGGGGCGATTGTGCTGAGCTCCGGGTTCGAGGAGGCGACGGACGGTGCGGCTCTCGCGCGACAACTCGCGACAGCGGCTGTCAAGAATCGCGTCGCTGTCATCGGTCCCAATTGCGAAGGCATCTGGTCGGTGCGCAACCGCATGGTGTTGACGTTCGGATCGGCTGCCGACCGAGAGCACTTGCACCACGCGCCGCTTGCCGTAGTCTCGCAAAGCGGCGCCATAGCGGGGGCCATCAGCCGGCATGTGCAGGATTCCGGATTCGGCTGTTCCTATGTCGCGAGCGTGGGGAACGAGACCTGTCTCGATGCGGTGGATGTCATCGAATGGTTGCTCCGGCAGGATGACGTCAAAGTCATCGCGCTCTTTCTCGAAGGGTTGAAGCGGGGTCACAGGCTGGTCGAGGCAGCGAACCAGGCCAGGCGCCTCGGCGTGCAGATCGTGGCCCTGAAATCCGGCAACACGGCGCTGGGCAGGATCGCCGCCAGCTCGCATACCGGCAAGATCGCCTCGGCCGAGGCGATCTATCGTGACGTGTTCAGGCAGTGCGGCATCATTCAGGTCGAAGGGTTCAACGAACTTCTCGAAGCCTCGGAGATATTGACAAGCCTGCGTCGGCCTCGCTGCGCGTCAGGCGCGACTCCCGGGGTGGCCGTTTTCAGCATTCCGGGCGGCACTCGCGCACTGACCGTCGATCTTTGCGAGAAGCACAACGTGCCGCTGGCGACCTTCGATGCTGCTACGGAGAAAGGCATAGCGGACCTCCTCCCAAGCTTTTCGCAGGCCGCCAATCCGACCGACCTCACCGGCCAGGTGCTAACCCACCCAGATCTGTTCAGGAATACGCTGGCTATGGTCGCAAAAGATCCGAATTGCGAGGCTCTGCTGGTGCAGTTCGCCAATCGAGGCCTGGGAGACTTTAGCGAGAATTTCGACCGGATGGCGACCTTGGCCGCGGAGCTTCAGATACCTGTCGTGGCGTCCTTCCTGGGCGACCTGCCGCCGGCGCACGAACGTCGATCCGCCATGGACAAAGGTGTCCTGCCTGTGCGCGAGCCGGCCGACGCTATCCGTCAACTGGGATGGCTCTACGAATCGAGGCGCATCGCCGGAGCAGTTTGTCCCACGGTGACGAGAAAAGCTAAGCCGGGCCTGCCGGCGGGGTTAGCATCGCCATCCTGGCCAGCCCTGCTCAGCCTGCTCGAGGCAGCGGAAATCGACGTTCCGCGAACCGTCCTGCTCACCGGCGACGTCGAGCCCCTGGCCGTAGCGGGCCTCGTCTTTCCGCTGGTGGTCAAGGTCTTGCCCGAACACGCTGAACACAAGACCGAACTCGGCCTCGTGGAAGTCGGGTTGCATTCCTTCGAAGCGGTCGAAGAAGCGGTGAACCGAATGCGCAAGACGCTTGGAAATCCCGACGCTCCGCTCTTCATCCAGGAGATGGTAAGAGGTGTGGAAGTCGTGCTCTCGGCGATTGCCGATCCCGATTTTGGACCGGTGCTAGCGGTAGGAACCGGCGGCACCGGCGTCGAACTGTGGGGCGATGTCGCCTATCTGCCGCTGCCGACAGACGAGGCGGCCGTGATGAGTTGCCTGGAGCGCCTGAAGCTCGGCAGGCTTCTCAAGGGTTTCAGAGGCCGCCCACCGGCAGACGTCCAGGCTCTGGCAGAAGCGTCCGTCCGGCTTGGCGACCTGATGCTGTCGCTAGACGGCACGATCGCGGAGATCGAAATCAATCCGCTTTTCGCGCTGCCCGCGGGGAACGGCGTCGTCGCCGCGGATATTCTGGTTCGCCATCGTCAGCCGGACTGAGAAGAGGTGGAGGCGATGGCAAAAGCCGTCATGGACGAATTTGCGACGTTCGCTGCATCAGCCGACGACCATACGTTTCCTCTGCTTGCCCGCAGCCGTGCGATAGACGCGATCATCGACTGCATCGGCTGCATGCTGGCCGGCGTGGATGAACCGTGCGCGAAAAATCTGCGCGAGATCATGGCGTTCGGCAAGCGCGCCGCCACCTTGTCCTTCGTGCCCGGCGCTGGCTATACGGCGGCGCCGGAGGCGGCACTGTGCAACGGAACCGCCGCGCATGCTCTCGACTATGACGATACCAATCATCCGGCCTATGCGCATCCAAGCGCAGTGCTCGTTCCGGCATTGCTGGCGATATCGCCCCTGGCGGATGCCCGCGGGACCGACATCGTCTCGTCCTACATCGTTGGCTTCGACCTGATCGGAAAGCTCGGTCGTGTCTTGAATACGGGCCACTACGCCAAGGGCTGGCACAGCACGAACACCTTCGGTGCTGTCGCAGCCGCTCTCGCCTGTGCGCGCCTGCTTTGCCTGCCGGCCGAGAAGATCAGCATCGCCATGGGGATCGCGGCCTCCGGGGCCAGCGGCGTTCGCGCCAATTTCGGCACCATGGTCAAACCCCTTCACGCCGGCCTGGCCGCGCAGACGGGCGTACGTGCGGCGCTGCTGGCGCGCGCCGGCTATGATGCAGCGGAAGATGCGTTCATGGGAAAGGCGGGCTATCTGGCCGCCTTCCGCGGCGAAGGGGAGCCTCAGCCAGGCTTTCTGTCGACGCCGGGCGAACCGCTCGAAATCCTGACCGACTATGGCCTGGCACTCAAACCCTATCCGAGTTGCGGCGCAACTCACCCCGGTATCGAAGCCGGGATCCTGCTCAACCAGCAGCTTTTTCCTCGCGGCAATGCATCCGGAGACTTGAGGCGGGTGCGGATCGGCGTCGCGCGCATGGCGCTGAATCCGCTCATCCATCACGTAGCGAGAACGCCCCTGCAAGGCAAGTTCTGCCTGGAGTACTGCGTGGCCGCTGCCCTGGTGGAAGGCAGGGTCGACCTGTCGACCTTCAGTCCGGAGAAGATCACTGATCAGGCGATACAGGCTGTGGCCGGCAATACGACGATGGTCGTGGACGAGCGCGTCGCCGAAAGTCCTGAATTTTCCACGGTCGTTCTTGTGGAAACCAATGCCGGCCGTGTCGAGGAAATCCTAGTGCCGCTGGCGAAGGGAAAACCCGAGCGCTGGATGAGCAGAGCCGAGCGGCTGGAGAAATTTCAAGACTGCATCGCATATGCCCGTGGAACCACTCCGAAGGATCTTTTTGAGCAGTTTGAAACGATGGATTCAGATATTCAGGTTGAAGCGCTGATCTCGACTTTGCGTGATCATCTCACTCCTTGACCGAATAAAGCTCACGATGAAAGGCGGCTCGCCTTGTAGACATTCGAGTCTGCCGGCCGCCCGAGTTCGTCGGAGATGAAGGCAACTGCGTCCAGCAATTTCGGAAGGTTCACGTCGGTCCGCATTCCCAGACCCTCGAGCATATAGACGACGGCCTCTGTTGCGACGTTGCCGCTTGCGCCCTTTGCGTAGGGACAGCCTCCAAGACCGCCTGCCGCCGCGTCGATCGTCCGGACGCCGTCCTCGACGACGGCAAAAAGGTTGGCGAGCGCTTGGCCGTAGGTGTCGTGAAAGTGGGCGGCGATGCGCTCGATGGGCAGGAAGCCCGACACCGCGCGTACAAGATCGCGGGCCTTGTTCGGTGTCCCTGTCCCGATCGTGTCACCAAGTGAAATCTCGTAGCAGCCGAGTTCACCCAGCGCTGCCGCGACCTTCACCACCTCCTGGGGAGGCACCTGGCCCTGGTAGGGGCAGCCGAGGACGCAGGATACATAGCCTCGCATCCTTATGCCGGCGGCATGCGCTCGATCCGCGACCGGACGGAAACGGTCTATGGATTCGGCGATCGAACAGTTGATGTTTTTTCGCGAGAAGGCTTCGGAGGCCGAAGCGAAGATCGCGATCTCGCGCGTGCCGGCGGCAAGGGCGGCATCAAAACCCTTCTCGTTCGGCACGAGGACAGGGAAATTGACGCCATCGCGGATGCCGAGTGTCGTCAGCACGACGTCCGTGCCTGCCATCTGCGGCACCCATTTGGGCGATACGAAGCTGCCGACCTCGATCGTTTTCAGTCCGGCGGCGAGCAACTTCTCGACGAAGGCGATGCGGACCTGCGGCGAGACCAGAATCGCTTCATTCTGAAGTCCGTCGCGCGGCCCGACCTCGACGATCCTGACCGCTCCTGTCACAGCACGTTTCCATCGATCTCGAACTCCACGAGTTCCGCGCCTTCCTGCACGAAGTCTCCCGTGCCGCAATGCAGGGCAATCAGCGTGCCATCGGCGGGCGCATGCAATGTGTGCTCCATCTTCATCGCCTCCATGATAAGCAGCGGCTCTCCGCGCTTGAGCCGGTCGCCGGGGGCGGCCAGGATCTGGCGGACCGAGCCCGGCATGGGCGCGCGCAGATGCCCCGCATCCGCAACGACCTTGCTTTCGCCGGCGAAGGGGTCAGCGAACCCGAACCTGCGGCTCCCCCGCGCGTTGGAGATATCGACCTCGCGGCCGAACCAGACCTCGGAAACCACCTCCTTGCTGTCCCCGTAGAAGACATCCAACCGGCCATCGGGTCTCGCATTCACGTGGAACGGACGAGTTCCCGAAGCCGTCTCTAGGCTTAGGCCCGCGCGCTCGTACGTCAGCGTAACCTCGGCGTCGTCGAAGCGGAATTTGCGGCGACGGCGACCGACCATCATCCAGCCGTCCGAAATGTCCCAGGGCGACATGACGCGCCGACGTTCCGCAGCGAGTACGGCGGCCGCGGCCGCGGCCAGGTCGCGATCGTCGATCCCAGCCTCTCCATGGCCGAGAAGTCGTGGAAGCTCGCGCTCTATGAACCCGGTATCCATCTTGCCCGCGCGGACGTCCGAATGCGCGGCCAACGCCTTGAGGAAGCTGACATTGGTTTTGACGCCCGCGACCTGGAAGCCGGCGAGCGCGTCCTCCAGCCGGTCGAGCGCCTGAAGCCGGTTGGCGCCGCTGACGATAAGCTTCGCCAGCATCGGGTCGTAGTACGGGGTGACCGTATCGCCCTCGCGAAAGCCGCTGTCGATCCGGATTCCGTCGCCGACCGGCGGCTGGCGCCACCGTTCGATCCTGCCGATCGAAGGGAGGAAGCCGCTCTGCGGATCCTCGGCGTAGATTCGGACCTCGAATGCATGGCCGGACCGCTCGATCTCGTCCTGTCCCAGAGGCAATTCCTCACCGAAGGCGACGCGCAACTGCCACTCCACCAGATCAAGCCCGGTGATCGCCTCCGTCACCGGATGCTCCACTTGCAGGCGGGTGTTCATCTCGATGAAGTAGAACCCGTCTTCATTGGCGACGAACTCGACCGTCCCGGCGCCCGTATAGCCGACAGCCGCGCCGGCGGCGCGCGCCGCCGAGCAGACGCGCTCGCGCTCCTCTTCCGACAGCGACGAGGACGGCGCTTCCTCCACCACCTTCTGATGCCGACGCTGCAATGTGCACTCCCGCTCGAACAGGGACACGATGTTGCCGTGCGTATCGCCGAAGATCTGCACCTCGACGTGGCGAGGCCGTGCGATGAATTTCTCGATCAGAACATGGTCGTCGCCGAAGGCAGCCTTCGCCTCGCGCTTTGCGGCCGTGAGGGACGGTGCGAAACCGGCCGCATCTTCGGCGAGGCGCATGCCCTTGCCCCCACCGCCGGCGGAGGCCTTGACGAGCACCGGGAAGCCGATGCGCTCTGCCTCCGCGGCGAGCTTGTCCGTGTCCTGGTCCGCGCCGTGATAGCCGGGTACCAGCGGCACGCCCGATCCTTCCATCAAGACCTTGGCCGCCGACTTCGAGGCCATGGCGCGGATCGCCTCCACGGGCGGTCCGACGAAAATGATGCCCGCCTCGTGGCAGGCGACCGCAAAACTCTCGTTCTCGGAAAGGAAACCGTAGCCGGGATGGATCGCCTCGGCCCCGGTGCGCCGTGCGACTTCGATGATCCGATCGATCCTCAAGTAGCTTTCCGTCGCCGGCGCGGGACCGATCAGCACGGCCTCGTCAGCCATTGATACGTGCTGCGAATCCGCGTCGGCCTCGGAGAAGACGGCCACGGTGTGCAAGCCCATGCGTCTCGCCGTGCGAATGATGCGGCAGGCGATCTCGCCGCGGTTGGCAATCAGAAGCTTCGTGAAGCGCCGTTCGAGGCGTTGCTGTTTGGCCGGCATCACTTTTCGCCTCCGCAATCCCAGGATGCGCGGCGTCGCGAGAGGAAGGCATCCAGCCCCTCCTTCGCCTCTTCGCGCGCACGAACCGCGGAGATCCGTACCGCCGTCATCTCGATCATCGCGGCGTCGATCGGCCGGTGGCCGATATCGCTTACGAGCAGCTTGGCCTCGCGACGGGCGGCCGGCGCTCCTTTCCCGAGCGCCTCGACGATCTCCGCGACGCGGCGTTCGAGCGTGTCGGGTTCAACGGCCTCGTGAACGAGGCCGATCGCCTGTGCGGTACGTGCTCCAAAGATTTCGGCGGTCTGGAAATAGCGTCGTGCCTGTCTCGGACCGATCGCGGCGACGACATAGGGGCCTATCGCCGATGGGATCAGGCCGAACTTGACTTCGGACAGCGCGAACTTCGCCGCGGTTGAGGCGATGGCGATGTCGCAGCACGCGACGAGTCCGACACCGCCGCCGTAGGCAGGCCCCTGCACGACCGCTATCGTGGGCTTCGGGAATTCGTCGAGCGTGCGCATCAGTTCGGCCAGCTTGCGCGCGTCCTCGAGATTCTCATCCTCGCTGGCAGCGGCGGCGCGCTTCATCCATCCGAGCTCCGCTCCGGCACTGAAGCTTGGCCCTTCCGCGGCCAGGATCAGGATCTGCGCCGCCGGTTCGGCCTCAAGTTCCCGCAGTGAGGCCGTAAGATCCGCGATCAGCCGGTCGTCGAAAGCGTTGTGCTTCTCCGGACGGGTGAGCGTCACCCGCGCAACGCCCTTTTCGATGTCGATACGGAACTGGCCCATGGTGGCTACATCCTGAACAGGCCGAACCTTGTCGGCTCGATTGGAGCGTTGCGACCGGCACTGAGCGCCAGTGCGAGTATCCGCCGCGTATCGGCCGGGTCGATCACGCCGTCGTCCCAGAGCCGCGCCGTGGAGTAATAGGGGTGGCCCTGCCGTTCGTACTGGTCGCGGATTGGGGCGCGGAAAGCTTCCTCGTCCTCGGCGGTCCACACTCCACCCTTCGCCTCGATCGCTTCGCGCCGCAGCAGTGACAGCACACTGGCAGCCTGCTCTCCGCCCATGACAGAGATGCGGGCATTGGGCCACATCCAAAGGAAGCGCGGCGAATAGGCTCTGCCGCACATGCCGTAGTTGCCGGCGCCGTAGCTCCCCCCGACAACAACCGTATATTTCGGCACATTGGTGGTGGAGACGGCCGTCACCAGCTTGGCGCCGTCCTTGGCGATGCCGCCGGCCTCGTATTTCTTCCCGACCATGAAGCCGGTGATGTTCTGCAGAAAGACCAGGGGAAGCTCCCGCTGGCTGCACAGCTCGATGAAGTGGGCGCCCTTCTGCGCGCTTTCGCTGAACAGGATGCCGTTGTTAGCGACGATCCCGACCGGATAGCCCCAGATATGGGCGAAACCACACACCAGCGTCGTCCCGTAGAGCGCCTTGAACTCGTCGAACTCCGACGCGTCGACGATGCGGGCGATGATGTCACGGATATCGAAAGGCTTGCGCTGGTCCACGGGAACGATGCCGTAGAGCTCTTCCGCCGGGTACAAGGGCTCGCGCGCTGGAATGAGGCCGCGCGCCGACTTCTCCAGATGACTCACGCCCGCGACGACCCGGCGGGCGATGCCGATGGCATGAGCGTCGTCGGTCGCATAATGATCCGCGACACCCGACTGCCGCGTGTGGACATCCGCGCCGCCCAATTCCTCCGCGGTCACCACTTCGCCGGTCGCCGCTTTGACCAGGGGCGGGCCGCCCAGGAAGATCGTGCCCTGGTTGCGGACGATGATGCTCTCGTCGCACATCGCCGGCACGTAGGCCCCACCTGCCGTGCAGGAGCCCATAACGATGGCGATCTGCGGGATGCCGGCCGCCGACATCTGCGACTGGTTGTAGAAGATGCGGCCAAAATTCCGCTCGTCGGGAAAGATCTCGTCCTGCAACGGCAGGAATGCGCCCCCGGAATCCACCATGTAGATGCATGGTAACCGGTTCTGCATGGCGATATCCTGCGCCCGGAGATGCTTCTTCACCGTCAGCGGATAGTAGGAGCCACCTTTTACCGTCGCGTCGTTGGCGACGATCATGCATTCCCGGCCGCTGACCCGGCCGATGCCTGTGACGAGGCCGGCGCTCGGTACCTCGTCGCCGTAGAGGCCGAGGGCGGCCATGGCGCCTACCTCGAGGAAGGGCGAACCCGGATCGAGGAGGAGGTCGATGCGGTCGCGGGCGAGCAACTTGCCGCGCGATACGTGCTTGGTCCGGGCCTCCTCGCTGCCGCCGCGGCCGATTCCTTCGAGTCGCGAATGGAAATCCTCGACGAGCGTGCGCATTGACGCCGCGTTCGAAGAGAAGACGGGGAGGCGGGGATCCACCCCGTTCGCAAGCACTGCCATACCCATTCCTCCCGTCGGTGGCATCGCGTTCCGCCGATATCCTCGCAGCAGAAGAAGTTGCGGAGATAATGAAACGGTTGGCCGGTTCATTATCTATTGCGCGTTGAATGTCAAGCATGCAGGTCTTATGCACGAAGCGGTGAACGCTAGGAGAAGACCTGATGGTGCGACCCGTTGGTTCCGATGGAGCGCGGACGGAAGCCGCAATACGCGACGCTGCGATCCATCTGATCGCTGTCAAGGGGTTTGAGGCCGTCACCCTGCGCGGAATCGCGAAGCAGGTCGGCATCCAGGCAAGCTCGCTGTACCGCTACTACCCAAGCAAAAGCGAACTCCTCATGACGATCATCACCGCCCATATGGAGGAACTCCTCGACCAATGGGCTGAGGCGGCGCCGGTCGGCGACAGTGCTCTGGAACGTCTCGATGCCTTCATAGAATTCCATGTGCGCTATCATTCCTCAAAGCCGACGGAGGTCTTCATTGCCAATATGGAGATGCGCAGCCTTGCACCGGACGACCGGAAGACGGTCGTGGCGATGCGCAAGCGTTATGAGGACATCCTGCGCCAGATCCTGCTCGACGGCGTCGGGGAAGGGGTGTTTTCCGTGCCGGATGCGCGGGTCGCCACCTTTGCCATCCTCGCCATGCTGACTGGGCTCACCGCCTGGTATCAGGAGGGAGGGCGGCTATCGAAAGACGAATTGGTCGCCTGTTACTCCAAGCTCGTGACGACAGGCCTCAGCAGCGTCGCATAGCGCCGTCGTCGCTGCGCGGCAACGACGGACAGCAGAAAACTGGCGGCCTCTCCAGCCTCGGGGCAAGTCCCTTCTAGGCTGCGCGGTTCACAACAAGGACGCTGGCCTATCTAAAAGACGCCCCCCAATCGACCGCATCAGATAGTCGATCGAAACCCGCAGGGCTGCCGCCGCTGTCACGCATTCGAAGGGCGAACACTATGCCAGACCTGCATATTCCGGTGGATCGCTTCAGAACGATCGGCGATGCGCATACATCCGGGCGACACTTCTCGCCACAGCACACCCGTTCAAGACACTGTCGGGCCTCATGCTAGCTTCGGCGAGAACACTGTGAGAACTTTCAAGATGGCCATCGTTCGAACCGGATCAAGCCCCATGTTGAGCGAAACCGTCGCATATGGTGGAACTGTATGGGTGGCCGGCATGGTTGCACGGCCCGTCCTGGCGGAAGCCTCGATCCAACTTCAGACGGCCGATATTCTCCAGCAACTGGACGAGCGGCTTGCTGCGGTCCAAAGTGACCGAACGTGCTTGCTGTCTGTGAATGTCTGGCTGTCCGACATAGCGGATTGGGCTGAAATGAACACCGTTTGGACCGAATGGCTGAACGGCGCGCCGGCTCCTGCCCGTGCGACAGTCCAGGCCGCGATATTCCCACCCTATCGCGTGGAGATTGCCGCAGTCGCGGCCATGCCGCATGCCTCTTCCGTCGCGGTCGAATCGCCGCGCTTTTCAAGCTCTCAGCATCATGCCTCGGCTTCATCGTCGAACAGTTCGCATCAAACCGTCTAAGCCATCATGTCCCGATCGCTTGCAGACGCCATCAACATTGACGACTTGCGAACACTGGCCAAACGAAGGATGCCGAAAGCGCTTTTCGACTTCGTGGACGGCGGCGCGGAGGACGAAGTCAGCCTGCGGGAAAACAGGAGCCAGTTCGATCGATGGCGCCTCATCGCGCGCCATCCAGTCAGCGTGACGACCCGAGACCTTTCCGTGGAGATTTTCGGCGAGCGTATCGCCGCGCCCTTCATAATTTCGCCGACGGGCCTCGCGGCCCTGACAAGGGGACGGGCGGAAGTAGCTCTAGCACGCGGAGCCCAGAACGTCGGTATCCCCATGACGCTCAGCACGGCGGCCAGCATCTCGATTGAGGATCTTGCCCGCGATGCCGCGGGTGCGACGCGCTGGTTTCAACTCTATATCTTCAAGGATCGGGAATTTACTCGAAGCCTGATCGAGAGGGCAAAAAAGGCGGGATACACGGCGCTGGTCGTGTCAGTGGACTGCCCTGTGCTCGGTCAAAGAGAGCGGGATTTTCGCAATCGCATGACGATTCCACTGCGTCCTACGGTGGCAAATGTCATTGACGTCCTGCGCCGACCGAGGTGGCTGTTCGATTTTCTAGCACACGGCGTGCCAAAGCCCGAGAACTTTGCGGGACTGAGATCGAACAACGCTCAGTCGCTGATCATGCAGATGCAGGAGCAGTTCGATCCCTCCATAAGTTGGACGGATATCGCATGGGTTCGGAGCCAGTGGCAGGGACCATTGATCATCAAAGGCCTGGTCTCGGCCATCGACGCTCGTCTGGCGATCGAGCGAGGCGTTGACGGTATCGTGGTCTCCAACCAAGGGGGGCGGCAACTTGATCACGCCGTGCCCACGCTCGAGGCGCTACCCTACATAGTCGACGCCGTCGGTCAAAGAGCCACTGTATTCTGCGATGGCGGCTTTCGCCGAGGTACGGACGTCGTCAAGGCACTTGCATTGGGCGCGAAGGCTGTATTTCTTGGCCGAGCCACCCTGTTCGGCGCCGCCGCGGGAGGCGAGCCAGGCGTGGTGCGCGCGCTTAGGATTCTCTGCGACGAACTTGACCGGGCAATGGCATTGATGGGTTGCGCGAGTTTGGATCAAATCGACCACGCAACAATCTGGGACCGCTTTCACGATAGGTTCCGGCAATACCCGCGACAAACTCGCGAAGTCGATGCGTAATGCAAATGGTACGACGCAATGGGCTCTTCCCAGGGATGGCAGCGAGTACATTGCGATGGTCGCAAGATCGCTTCGAAAAAACCGAAGCCCGGAAATGAGATCGCTGACAAGTCTTTCCGGATAGGGTAAAGGCAACGATGATACCCGCCTCTTCCATGCTGCTACACGGCGAAGTTCGTGCTTGCTGGTACGAGGATACGGGTGTCTACCGAATTCTGAGCGGCAGCTCGCTCATGACGAAATGCTCGCCTCACATTCATGAAACATATACGGTGGCTTTTCTGAAGCGCGGCCCGGCGACCATCAGTATTGGCGGCAATGATCTGTTCTGGATGCCGTACACCGCCCTGCTGATCAACCCGTATGAGATCATGTCGTGCTCGCACGACAGCTGGTTCGAATATGACGTATGTTACCCTCCCAAGCAATTTATGGATGAGGTCGCGCGCCGTCTCCATTCAGACATGCCGCTGAAGTTTGCAGCCCCGCTCGTCTCCGGACCTGTTGGCAAAAAGATCGGCGATATCCTTGCAAGTTTAATTGGAGGACCGAGGGGCGCTAAATCTCTGGTGTCGGCCGAGCAGGAGTTGATGCAACTGATCATCCGCAATGCCGGCTTGCTTCTGTCGCGTGACAAAGCTCGCGCCAGCCAAGGATGCGTGGGTCAGGCTCGTGATCTGATAGAGAAACTGCTTCAGGAGGAAATTTCCGTGTCCGAACTGAGCAAATTGGTCAACCAAAGCCGATCCCATTTCACGCGCCGATTTCGCCGGGCTACAGGATTGCCGCCGAGCGACTACATCCGACAGATCCGGCTGGCCAGGGGGCTTAGTCAGATACAGAGGGGCGCGGGCCTTGCCGACACTGCCTTAGTCATGGGATTTGCCGACCAGGCCCATTTCACCCGTGAGTTCAAAAAGGTCTACGGCACGACGCCGGGCAAGCTGGTTCGCGACATAGCCAGACCGTATGGGTGAGTTTGACTGATGCGAGTTGTCTGTCCCCATTTTCCGGAGTCATGAGTTGCGATGCCTCGCCGGCAGACAAAGGGCGGACGGAACTCCGGGCTGTATGCCGTATAAGCCTCGCATGCCATCGGCGATGGGGGCTATGAAAGCGCCCAGTTCCGCGGGAAGCGCGAAGCCACGCCATTGAGCCTGCGTTCCGCCAAGCCCTGGCCGCAGATGCCCTGCGGCCAGGATCAGGCGCTCCACCGTAGAGGTGGGAACCTCTTATAATGCGGGGCCGGAGGCGCATCGCAAGCCGTTATCACGGAAGCACGCGCGCCTACTTCGCGGCAATCCGCACCGCGGTGGCCATCTTCCTCCCGCTCTAATCAATGAGTCCTGGGGCTGGTCGCCGATATCGCAGGCATGCGGTTCAAACCGAAAATGGCACAAGCGTTCAAGACGGTCGGCGTGGTCGAGTATTTATTACTTGAAAGCTCACAGAAAAATTGGGGACGTCAATGAAAAGGTCAATATTTTGCGCCGTAGCGATGTCTGGGTTGCTCGCCTTCGGCAGCGATGCCAACGCTGATGTTCTCGTTGCGGTAGGAGGGCCAATCACTGGTCCGCTTGCGGCCTTTGGAGCTCAGCTGCAAACGGGGGTCGAGCAGGCGGCGGCTGATATCAATGCCGCTGGCGGCATCAATGGCGAGCAGATCAGGATATTGGTCGGTGATGATTTCGGTGACCCGAAACAGGGCGTGTCGGTTGCCAATAAGTTTGTCGCCGACCGCGCGAATTTCGTCATTGGGCACATTAATTCGGGGATATCGATACCCGCGTCGGAAATCTATGCGGAAAACGGCATCCTGCAGATTTCCCCTGCAACGACAAATCCTGCTTACACGGAGCGTGGGCTTTGGAACACGTTCCGGATCTGCGGTCGCGACGACCAGCAGGGAAAGATCGCCGGCGAATATATCGTGGCCAATCTCAAAGGGGCGAAAGTGGCAATCATCCACGATAAGTCGCCCTATGGCCAAGGCCTGGCCGACGAGACAAAGAAGGCGCTGAATGCCGGAGGTGTTACAGAAGTTCTGTATGAAGGGATCAATCTTGGTGAAAAGGACTTCTCGGCTCTTATCGCGAAGTTGAAGGCCGCCGGCACCACGATTGTTTATTGGGGTGGGCTGCATACAGAAGCCGGGCTATTGATCCGGCAGATGGGCGATCAGGGACTAGATGCGACACTCATGGGCGGTGATGGCCTGGTGTCGAACGAATTCGCTGCGATTGCCGGAGACAGCATCGAAGGCACGCTCATGACCTTCGCCCCTGACCCGCGTAAGAATCCGGCAGCCCGGGATCTGGTCGAAAAGTTCCGTGCGAAAGGGTTCGAACCGGAGGCGTACACGCTGTATTCCTATGCTGCGCTCCAGATTATCGCTGCGGCCGCCAACAAGGTCGGTTCTTCGGATGACAGCATGAAGATCGCTGAAACGATTAAGCGGAACGGTCCGTGGAGCACCCCAATCGGCGACATAGGTTTCGATGCGAAGGGTGATATCACCCGCCCGGAGTATGTTGTCTATGTCTGGCAAAAGCAGAGCGACGGAACCGTCACCTACGTCGAACGGTGACTGCCAGCATCACTTCTTCACAGGGGCCGTGATGCTAATATCCTCAGCGGCGCGCTTGGCCCAGGTGCTTCTCGGCAACGCGGCGTCGCAAGGTGCGGTGCCCACAGCTCGAATGTGGTAGAGTTCCAACCGGGTCTTCGCACGCAACCGGTCTTCATGAGGGAGGCGGCATCGGGGTCCAAGAGATCCGAATCTCAAGGGCTGGCGTGCGAAGTCTAAAGACGTCAACGGGGCGGCTGTTGAGCTCGTCATTGGCAGAGCGGTGATGAACAGTATGCCCAAATCCCAAATCTTCAGCATCGGCGAAGGCGACGTCCGGATCGAGGATGGCAAAGTGCTGGCTCTGGCGAAGTGTCACCAGATCGAAGGCGCCGATTTCGGGCGGCCTATTGGGGCTGTCGGCTCCGACAACGTTGATGGCGAGACCGGCAGACGATTTTGCTTAGGCCTATTCCGACACGAAGCCGAACCCGTCCTTGCCGAACTTGGGCAGGAGCTCTTCCTCGCAGAACGACTGATCGCCTGCTTTGAGAACTCCCTCGGCGAGACCAAGATAGGAGGTGATTTCGGCCCTAAAATCCGCCTGATCGATGCCGTTCGCCTGAAGATGGTCGACCAGTGCGACGGCATCGAGTTTGTAGCCGCAGATTTTGGCTCCGACCATGACCAGGGCCGCATCGAGGTAGAGAGCGTCCTTGCTCTGTGGTTCGCCGTCCGCAGGCTCCGCGGCCTCTTTCGCAGCCCTCGTGATCTCGTCGAGATCTTTCTGGCCGCAGAGTTCGAGCCCGACCCGTATTGCTTGGTTCAATAGACGCGCGTTCTTCTCCAGATCGGGTTCGAGGACCGGCTGGAGTGTGCCGTCCTTCAGTACGATGCCATCTCCATCGGCATGATCGACAAACTGCCGGGCTTTGCCGTTGGCCGCAACGATGGCACCGTTCATCGCCAGGAAGACGGCGTTGTTGCCATCGGCAAAACAGATCACGTCGGCATGGTCCGCGTTGATCGTCCAGTCGTCCTTAGAGAACTCGGAGCGCTCGATGCGTGCGGTTCGCGGATCGCGGTAGGTGACGCGCTTGCCCATAGCTTTGTTATGGTGGGTGAGGGCGGAGATGGCAAAATCCTGCCGTTCGGTGTTTGCCGCTTGCTCTTCGGCTGTCGCGACGATCTCCTGCTTTGATCCGTCCTGTTCGTCGGTTGCCGCCGCCACGGATGGCGCTTCTGCGTTTGCGCCATCCGACACGACGCTCTCCGAAGTCCCGGTCGGTTCGGTCGCGAGTTGGTTCGTCTTCGTGGTCAGCCCTGCGATCACCATCATCACCAGGATGGCGAAGACCCCTCCGGGAATACCGAGCAGAAGGACGTGCAGGCGTTTTCGGAACGGGGGCAGGGGACGGATGAGCGAGACGAGCAGGTAGAGCAGGACCGCCAGGATGAAGAGAGCGAGGAAGGCCGGATGCATGAAGTGACTCCCAGGGAACGATAGGTTCGAATAGGAGCACTAGGGCGTAGTTTGGATACGAACATCAAGTTCTTTTCGTAAAGGACCTCGGTTCATCCGATCTTGATCCGACTTCAAACTACGGATCATGAACCTCAAGCAGGCGCTCGGCCGACGCATCAAAACATTGCGGGAACTGCGCAGGATGGACCAGAGCGATCTCGCTGCGGCCATCGATCGCAGTCTCGACGCCGTCTCCATGATCGAGCGCGGCGTCAACTGGCCATCATTCGTAACAATCGAGCGGCTGTGCCGGGCGCTCGACATCACATGGTCCGATCTCTTCGACGATCTTGGCCACGGAGAAAGATCGGCGCCGAACGATCCCGTTACCCTGGCTCGTCATCTTGTCGGCGAACTGGGAAAACGCGAGCTTGACGTTGCCGTGGCGACGCTCGAGGCGCTGGTCAGACAGTCTCCCCGCAGGCCGAAGGCGGCGGACGGGTAGAGGGCCATATGCGGAGGAAAGCGAGGTCGAACCTCCAATGCCGTCCGGACCAAAGGGCACGTTGGGCTCAATCACCCGTGTTCGAGGCAGGGGCCGTTCGGGGGCGCAACCGAGTGCGTTGCATTTTTCGGCGCCCCGTCTCGGGGTCCCTTTGCGGAAAGTTCTGCCGCATCCGGACAAAGCCAAGGAACTGCGTCAGGCTGTCGACCTGATCGTCGTATCTGGTCGAGGGGAAGCCGGCGATCTCCCTGATAAACGCATCTCGCCAGAGGGCCTCGGCTGGGATGAGCACACGTCCATCCTCGATCATGGCGGACACACCGGACACTCGACTTTCCTTGTCGCCCTTTGGCGAGAGACTTGGAAAGTTGGGCCTTTCTCGTCGCGCCCGGAGTGCCATAAGTAGTTCCTGTCTCAACGCTATGCCGTGGCCGGCCTGCTCGATCAGGACGATGCCCGGCCGATAGCGTTGAATGAGGTCGAGGGCGGCTTTCTTCAATTGCGGGAACTCGACGCGTCGGCGGAACACGTCGAGCAGATAATAATGCCGTCCGAAGACTGCCCATGTCGTACAGACCGAATAGTCGTTCTGCTCCTTGGCGTTCATCGCCGTGTCCCAACTTTGGACGATGGCATCCGCGGTGCCAAGAGCCGGCATCTGCGAATAGCTTACCAGCCATTCGCGCTTGATCAAATTGCCTTGAGGCGGCAGCGGGTTCTGCTGGTACTGAGCCGCAAACTGTGCCGATCCGAGGTCGCGGCGCAATTGCTCGAGATTTTCCCGGCTTTCCCGCGTCGGGTCGATCACCTCGCCCTCTTTGCGATGATAGTATTTCCGGCCCCGCAGATTGCTGACCCTGTAGCTGCGATCCTCCGGCGCGATGGCAGGGATGTCCAGCACGGTCCAGCCATGATCATCGGCGTCCGTGAGATGGCCGACGAGATCATCTTCATGCAGTCGCTGCATGACGATGACGATGGCGCCATCGCGTTTGCTGTCCAGTCTGGAAAGCAGCGTGTCGCGGAACCAGTTGTTGACAGAATTGCGCTCGGCTTCCGACATGACATCGCCGGCTTTGATCGGGTCGTCGACGAGGATCAGGTCGCCGCCACGACCGGTGAGCGTTCCCCCGACCGACGTTGCGTAGCGCAAGCCACCGGCAGTCGTCGATTGCTCTGTCTCGGTATTCTTGCCGCCAAGGCGGGCATTCGGAAACAAAGCACGATATCGGTCGGACTGCATGATGTTGCGAAGACCGGTGCCGAGCCTGGAGGCATCCCGCAGAATATCGGCGATCAACACCACTGGCTTCACGGTCGGATGAAGCGCCAGCAATTCCTTGCGATCCCGCGAAAAACTGTTGAGACCGGGGACCGACCAGACATTCGTTCGATTGCGTCCGTATCGCCCAAGCTGGATGTTGTTGGTGTGGGTCGCACCCGGCTTCTTGAACACCACGCAAAGCTCGTGCTGGCTCCTGTAGAGACTTCCCATGCCGCCGGCCGATTTTTGCCAGACGCACACGTTGACGATTTCCAGCCCGAGTTCTTCGCCGGCGAGCATTAAGCGATGCACGGATCTCCAGTCCATGAAGAGATAGAGCAGGGCACTCTCCTTGGCGCTTGCCGCCATCGCGGTGATGCAGGTGGTCAGGAATTCGGAAAATTGCGCGGGGGACATTTCGCCGGAGGCTTCGACGAATTCTCCGTGTTTGACTTTTCCGAGCCCGCTGACGTTATTCGAAATTTTCGTGTTGAACGGCGGGTCGGATGCGATGATGTCCGCCGCTTCGCCCTGCAGCAGGCGCTCATAAGAGACGGGGTCTTTGGCGTCTCCGCAGAAGAGCAGATGATCTCCGATGCGCCAAAGATCGCCAGGGCGGCTCACGGGGTCGGACGGTGGCTTGGTGCCGTCTTCATCCGCCACATCCCGTTCCGGCTCGCCGTCTAGGATGAGATCGATCTCAGCCGTCTCGAAACCGGTGAGGTCGAGATTGTCCCCGGGGTCAATTTCTAAGAGTTCCGAAAACTCCAGCTTGAGTTCCGGCAGGTTCCATTTCGCATCTTCTGCCAGTCTGTTGTGTGCAATTCGGAACTTGCGGATCTGTGTCGGCGTGAGATGCGATGCCGCTATCGTCGGCACCCGAAGGAGGCCAAGCTGGCGGGCCGCGGCAACCGTCGCGACGCCCGCTATGATCTCTTTGCTCTCGCTGACGATGACCGAGCCGATGAAGCCGTACCGACGTATGGATGCGGCGATCTTGGTAATCTGATGCGGGCTGTGCTTGCGCAATTCCCGCGGTGGGATGCGCAGGTCATCGAGATCCGTCTCGACGATCTGCTGATACCTGACCATTGGTTGAGTGTTCGCTTGGCTCATGTCGATCTCCTCGGGCCGTTGTAGGCGATGCACGTGATCCGTGCCGACGAAGATAAAGCCGAGTTGGTCAAGCCTGGGTATGGGGGGTGCCGACTAAAAGGTCGGACCTCGAAGAAGCGGTGCGTTGGCGTTGGAAACAGCAGGCTTTGCGGCGGGCCGTGTATTTGGCGAAGGTGCACGCCGTCTGTCCCGCTGCCGCAAGAAATCAGACGTCCATCACCAGAGAAAGTCCGCTCATGAGCACTAGCTGGCGTGGCCTTGTCCAAGCGGTCAGGTCGCGCTCATGTCGGTAAAGTGCAACCACCGCTGAGGCTTCGGAACGGCGCAGCGTCCGGATAGAAAACGCTCTCGGCACAGGATCAGAAAGACAGGACCCACGACTGCTCGCGGTCAACTCGGTCCACACGCTGAGCAGCCAACGGGAATGACTTCCCTTTCAAGGGTTAGCATCGCCGCATCACCAAGCTGAATTCCCGGAACTCAGCCCAAAATTCCCTGTTATCCGCCATAGGGAATTCTGTTGCAAATATCTGATTTTACGCTGAGATTTGGCGCCTGCTGGCCGGATTTGTGTGGGGAAAGGCGAAAATTCCCTGTAATTTGGCCTCTATCAGGGAATTCTCACCAGAGACTGGTTCGCAGAAGACTGCCCACACCACCATTCAGTCTCCGCATTTCCCGCGCTCAATAGCAGTCTCCAAATAGCGTCGACTTATCCGTGGGTTAGCGGGGTTGCTCCGCGAACACTTGGTGAAGAGACGGCCGTATTCGCGCGTTTGGCCCGATTTGGCCGTGAGCGTCTCTGTTGGGCAGTTTTCGTTTCCAAGTGTTTGGGAAAGAGCATCGTGGCGATGGTCGCGGATCGGTGTCTCGATGCTCGCGCGAATCGCTGGGCCTTGTGATGTGAGACGCTCAACCTCCGCCCAATGCGCATGTGCCGCGGGCGTATCCTGCAGCAGACGCCTGAGGGCAGGGCGCTCCATGGTGCCGCCCGATATGCCGCCATCGTCATAACGATCGCCGACCAGTCTCCATCCCAGCCCGGCCTGAGATGCGACGTAGGCGGCACAGGCCTCGAATTGGGCATCGAGTGAGTTGAACTCCTGATCGAGACCTTCCTCGGTCGACTTGCGCGTATAGACGGCGCAGCGCAGGCGAGGGGAGGTACTCATAGCCCGAAGAACCTCGGGCCGGACCAGTGCACCCCGGTGATGCGTTTTGCGATGGCTGTCAGCGACCGATAGGTCTTGCCGTCGAAGACAAAGCCCCTGTCCGTCACATCGACCAGATGCATTCTGCCATTCCACTCCCGCATCAGGCGCGTGCCAGACGAAGGCGAGGGTTTGGGAACAAATGCGTCTTTCCCAGGAGCTTCCCTGCCTGCCGCGCCGACCGTTCCCGCCCGGCGTCGCAGCGGCGCCCCGTCTTTCTTCGTGATCGAGGCTCGCAGTATCTGCTTTGTGAACCGCGACCATCCACCAAAACGCTTCGCCTGCAGATGCCAGGCTGCCGATCGTTCCAGCAGACCGCGTTTGACGCCCTTCGGCGGTGGCCAGCCGTGCGCGGCCTCCCAGCGTTCGACGAGCTCGTCGCGGGTGAGGTCGCAGAGCGCTGCGACCTCCTGTTCGATCTTCACTTCGATACGCATCACCGTCAGCCCGCCGCGCCGCTTTCGACAATCCGGTAGCGCCGCACTCCATCCTTGCCGACCTCGCTGGTCACGGTCAGCGCGAGCTTCTTCTTGACCACACCGGAGAAGAAGCCGCGCACCGAGTGCGACTGCCAGCCAGTCGCCGCCATGAACGCATCGACCGTCGCACCCTTCGATGTCCGCAAGAGTTTCAACACTGCCGCCGCCTTGGTCACGGGCTGCGCCGCACCCGTCTTGGCGGGCTTTAAACGTTTCGTTTGAGATTTGCTGGTGACCTCCGCCACCTGAGATTCGACGGTGAGCGCATTACCATCCGAGGCCACTTCGATTTGCGCGCCTTCCTTGCCGAAGGCATGGCAACTGCCGCATCAGCGATCTGTGTGATGGTGGCTGCCTCAGTCTGCGTGTCGAGATTGGTCATCTGTCGTCTCCATCAGTTCAGCCCGCTGGCCAATCCGGCGGCTATACTGGCTGAAGCCCGCAGTTGCGGGCTGGATAAGATCGGCTGGGTCGCTGGCCGCCTGCTTTGTGGTGATGACCAGTGCTTGCTTTGCAGGACAAGTCCAGTCCGGTTCGATAGAAACGCATGGTCAGTCAGCAGAATGGTCGAGAACCCCTTGACCTGAGCGCGCTGCTTCCCATGCGGCGTAGACACGATCGAGCGCCTCCTCGCCGAACCGCGCCAGCACATGCAGCCCCTCGGGATGGATCTCGTCCTGGCAGACGCTGATCATGGTCAGCGCCTTCAGCGTGCCGCGCAGGATGCGCAGATCATCCTCTAGGTCAGGCACAGCTGAACCCGGTGATGGCAGGGATTGCTCCACGTGGCCAGAGGATTTTGGCATGACAGGCTCCATCGGTTGTCCACTACCGACAGAAGCCGTCACCGGGTCAGCTCACCAATGCGTACAAGGAGCGCGAAGTCCAGTCGGAATCGAGTGGCGTGTCGCGGTGATGGAATTGCAAGAAGGGGCCGGAAGCTGACAGTCCGGTCAGGAGTTCCAGCCAGACGAAAGCGACCCTTCAGGTTACGACCCTAATCCCAGTCACTGATCGTTATAAATGACGCCCCTTAAAGCGGAAGCTAAGATGGCTGAAGCTGTTGCATGTTTTGGGATATTTGCGACAAGTCGCCATCCGCAGCTTTAACCCGCCTGCATTAACTATTCTGCGCCGTGATAGGAGGCCATTGGCAGCACGCAGGGTAGCGGATGAAAAGTAGTTGAAGACCGCCAAAGCACGTTCCGCATGCGCATGCACTTGGCTGGCACTGCTCGCCCAAGAGCATGCTGGCGAAGGCCCTAGATCCGGACCCGGCCGTCTGAGCGGCTTCGCCTTTCCGGCCCGCCGGTCATGCCGACAAGGTCAGCCCGTGTCTTTCCGCAACGGAGCGCAGCAGAGCGAGCCGGTCGCCCATGGAATCCTGACCCATCAGCGCGCGCAATCCCAACCCGCGCAACTCGTCCACGAACGAAAGCACATGCGGATCGCCGGGTTCCCGTCCGATTCTCGCGGCGATTTCAACGCAGAGCCCCCGCGCATGGTCGCGCAGGACCGAACCAAGCTCGGGATCGTCGCCGACCTCCAGCATGATCGACAGGAAGAAGCACATGCGCTCGGGTTCGAAGAACAACGACGCCAGCATCTCCTCCAGCGGAATCTCCGCCTTGCCCGCCTTCTGCTCCGCTCGTCGGTGGGAAGCGTCGAGAAGCGCGACATAGAGATCGGCCTTGCGTGGGAAATAGTAAGTGAGATGGGATTGGCGCAGCCTGCAAGCCTTCGCGATCCGCGGCTGCGTGAGGGCCTTCATGCCTTCGCTCTCGACGATGTCGAGCGCGGTATCGAGAATGCGCTGGCGGACGTTCTTCTGCTGGCTTGTCAAAGTCGCGCTCCTGTTCGTCTCCTTCTAGCGCACTCCGTCGTCCAATACAGGACGCCTCGGCAGTTCGATGCGTACGCCGTGTTCCCGTAACGCGGGAGCCAGAGCCTCGATGGACAGGACTTGCTCGATATGGCGGACCCCGGGCGCGAGTCCTGCATGCTGGGCATGCTTCACGACAAGCGCGGCGACGAGCGCAGTGATCTCCGCCTCTTTTCGCCCTTCGAGGACCGCGCTGGCGGTGGCGGGGCGACCGCCATGGTATCCGCTCACTGTCACCGTCAGCGCGGCGCGATCCGATCCGAAGCGCAGCCAGCGCATGGACTTTCGCACGACTGACGAAAGCATGGGGCTTGCCGCAATACGAGGCAGGACGGCAAGCAGGAGCCGGCCGAGCGCTGCGGAATCGAAGGTCAGCAGCGTCCGCGCCTCCGCCAGTCCCAGCGTACGCCGCACGACGTACTGATCGGCGAAGTCGAAGACCATTGCGGGGTGGTCCCGGGGCGGCGCGCCGAAGGCGATCGTCTCGATCCGCTCGCGCATGCGTCCAGCGGAGCGAAAGCCGGCGAGCGTCCAGTCGATCGCGGCGGCTCCGTGCTCGTCGCCGAGCCCGAGCATGATGCCGATTTGCGCGCTTTCGGCCCGATCCATCGTCTCGACGCAGGCCCTTACGAGCAGGTTCGTCAGACCGGGCGCAAGCCCTACGGAAAGGATCGCGCGGCCCCCTTTGTCGCGTGCAAGACTGTCGAGTTTCTCCACCTGCCGGAAGAAGCCGTCGCTCGCCGTCACGTCCACATAGGTGAGGCTCTTTGTGAGCACATGGGCCGCGAACCCCGCATCCTGCGGGTCGACACAGCCGATGACGGCGTCGACGCCGGCGAGCGCCCCATCCCAGCTCTGTGGCTCTGCGAGATCGATATACCGGGCCTCACAGCCGAGGCTTTCCGCCGCTTCCCGCGCCTTGCCCACGTCGCGCCCCGACAGCAGGACCGGCCCAAGGCCCAGACGCAGAAGATTTGCGGCGATGCGGCCGCCGACATGGCCGTATCCGCCCACGATCAGGATGCCTCCCGCGCCGTTCATCCGGCGCTCCTGCGCTCGGCGTGAACGCCCAAAAAGCCGAACGCCTGAAAGAACGGCCTGCCCGCCGTGAAGCCGGCCTCCGCCAGCAGTTCGTCGACGCGCTCCCGCGTCGCGCGCCGCCATTGCGTTTTCATGCGCGTCAGCACCGCCTGAACCGCTTCGGCAGAATGGCCTTGCCGCGCCAGCCACAGGGCAAGCCCCTCGTCGGCGCCTTCCGAAACCGTCGCGTCGAAAAGCAGGAGAGGCGCGCCGAGCGAAAGATGGCGGCCGACGCCTTCGAGAAACGTCGCCTTGCTTCCGTCGTCGGGCAGGAAATGCAGCACCAGCGACACGGTGGCGGCGTCGTGCGGCTCTTCCGGCAGATCGTCGAGCATGCCGTGCACGAATGCGGTGCGTTCAGCTGACCCGGTCGCTGCGAGCTTGGACCGTGCGGCGTCCAGCATGCCGGCGGAGGGGTCGAGCGCCGTGAAGCGCGCATGCGGCAATTGCCTCGCCAGCACGGCGATCTCCGAGCCGGTTCCGCAGCCCGGAGCCAGGATGCGGGAGGGCGCGCTTGCCCGCGTCGCCAGAATGCAGCCCATCAGATCGAGCGCCAGCGCATAGCCCGGCACCAGCCGGACGATCCGCTCGTCGTAGTCGAGCGCCGCCTGGTCGGGAAAAACGGTCATGACGCACCTTTCTTGCGGATGATCAGCACGGCGAGTACGGCTGCCGTCATGGCTGCGGCCGCCATGATCGGGGGAGCAACCGGCGACAGACGGTGCAGGGCGGCACCCGCAATCGGACCTGCCGCCATGCCCAGCCCCTGTGCGACCGCATTCACTCCGGCGACCCGTCCCTGAGCCTGCGGCCCGGCGATCAGGCTGAGAACGGCGAGGTTGCCGGGCAGAAGCAGGCCCAGCGCCGCGCCCATGACGAAGAGCGCGGCGATCAGCACGGATATGTTTCCGGCCACGGCTACGCCCATCATGGCGATTGCCGCCGCGCTTGCGCCGACAAGCATCAGCCTGGCCGGTTCAAGCTTCAGGAGCCGCAGGCCGAACGTCTGCACCAGCGCCATGACGACCGCCGCGCCCATCAGCGCGCCGCCCGCCTGCGAGATGGCCTGCGCGCGCGGCAGGGCGAGGCCGTCCTCCAGCCGCAAGGCGGTCACATGCTGCATGATCCCGTAGATGGTGACGCCGAGGAACGTCACGATCAGGCTTGGACAGATCGCAGGCAACGGAAGAGCGACGGAAACGCTCCGGCCGGCGTTCTCCCTTCGGTCGCCGATCAGCAGCCGCACAAGGACGAACCCGATGCCGACGCCTGCCGCCAACCCCATGAGCGCGGCGGCGGGCATGTCGCCGCCCGCCGCGAAGGCCACGCCCGCGCCGGCGATACCGCCGATGCCGTAAGACGCGCCGAGCAGCCCCATGCCCTCGGCGCGGCGCTCGGGCGGCGTGCCGTCCGCCATCCATGCCTGCGCCGCCGGCAGCAGCCCGCCCGAAAGGATCGACTGCCCGGCGCGGATCGCGAACAGCAGCGCGAGCGTCGGCATGCGGTCGAGCGCGCCGTCGAGTCGCAGCGCGATGACCCCGGCCATCAGCGCGGGACCGACAGCCGCGCCCATTAGCCCGGTCAGCAGAACGAAACGGCGGCCGCACGTCTCGCTGACCCTGCCCCATACAGGCGCGGAAACGAGCAGGATCAGCGCGGCGAGACCCAGCAGCAACCCGGTCTCGATCGGCGAGAACCCCAAATCGCGGCCGAGTGCGGGAAGCACGACCAGCACGAAGGATTGAGCGGCTGCGTTCGCCGCGAGGGCGAAGAGGAGAGGCAGGGCTTCGATGCGGAAGCTCCTTTCCGCACGCATCAGAAACTCACCCGCGCACCGAGAGCGAACGTCCTTCCCTTGCCGGGAACGCCCGCGAAGACCGGTTGTCCGGCCGTGTCCGTTCCTGCCTGAAACGCCGATGTCACATAGCTCTTGTCGAACAGGTTCTCGACGGCGCCGAAAACCTCCAGCCGGTCGCCTTGCCAGCCCGCGCGCAGATTGGCGAGGCCGTAGCCGTCGAGCTTGCGGCTGTTGGCGGGATCGATCTGGCGACCGCCGGTATAGCTGTATTCGGCCCGGACGAAGCCCGTGCCATTATACCCGCCGAAGTCGATGTCACGACGGTATTCGGCGTGCAGCATCCCGCTGAAGGACGGCGCGTAGGGGACGTCCTTGCCGCGAATCAGCGGATTGCCGCCCGTGATCTCGGCGTTCAACAATGCGATGTTCGCGCCAAGACTCCACTCCGCCGTCGGGCGGATGACGGCCTCCAGCTCCGCGCCGTAGCTGCGCGTGTCCGCGTTCTCCACCGAAAAGCGTCCGAGAACGGGATTGTAGGTGAAGAGCTGCTCGTCCCTCGTGTCGTTGTAGAAGACCGACGCCGACAGATCGAGCCAGCCCCCCAGGTCCGCCGCCTTCAGCCCGGCCTCGTATGACCAGGTGTTCGAGCTTCTGTATGGCGTCAGCGGGATGCCCATTGCCGCGAACTGGTTGTAGAACAGGTATCCGCCGGTCTTCTCGCCACGCGCCACTGTGGCGAAGGCCGTCAGGTCTTCTGTGAGGTCGTAGGTGAGCCCGGTGCGGCCGGTCACGAATGTATCGCTTACCCGCCCGGCTTCGTCGAATTGCGGCAAAGCGCCAGCGCGGCCGAGGAACCGGCCCTCGAAATCCTTGCTCTCGTGAGTGAGGCGCAGGCCACCGATCCAGTTCAGCCGGTCGGAAAGGGGCACAGTCACCTCGCCGAAAGCCGCAAGGTTCGTCGTGTCGATCCTGCCGCGATAGCTCCCGTTGGGCATCGCCATGCTGGTGATGTCAGTCGTGGAATCGAAACGCGACCACAGGCCGCTCAGCCCCGCCACCCAGCGCGTGCCGCCTGCGGTTTCGCCGTCGAGGCGGAACTCTTGGCTCAATTGGGTGCTGCTCTCGTCGATCCGGTGGACGTTGAGACCGGGAGCCTGAAGCGCGAAGCCCGGAGCGCCTGTCTGCGCGGAACCGATGAACCCGTCGACGATGTCGGCCTCCATCCATGTCGAATAATGCTGGATGCCGCTGATCGAGGTGAAGCGGGCCCATTCAAGATCGCGCTCGTACTTTGCGCCGAAGCCGGCGGTCTCGGTCTCCGTCTCGGGCAACGGATTGAGTGCGTTGCGCGGGAAGCCGGGATCGTCCAGCCAGACGCCGGTGGTCGGGTTCTGCCGATCACGGCTCCAGCTTCCCGAAAGCGTCAGCCGGCTTACCTCGTCGGGTTCGAACAGCAGCTTTCCCGAAAGCGCTCCGTAGGTTCGCGCGCGCAAACCTTTGTCGGAAGAAGACACCACGCCGGGAGCCGGCCAGAGCACATTGGTCAGGTCGCCGTCGAAATCTTTGATGCGGCCGGAAATGCGGCCTGAAACCGCGTCCGACAGCGGCCCCTCCAGCGTGAAGTCCGCCTCCTTGCGGCCGTGGGACCCGAAGATGATACCCGCGCTTCCTCCGGCGACGGGCGAAGGATCGCGGGTCACGATGCTGACGGCGCCCGCCTGCGCGTTCAGCCCGAAATGCGTTCCCTGGGGACCTCGCAGCATCTCGATGCGCTCGACGTCGCCGAAGGGCATGTCGAAGATTCGCGGAGGAACGGGAATGCCGTCGATATAGGTGTGGACCGATGGTGAGATCAGCGCCGAGGATGAGCCGATGCCCCGCATGTTGACGAGGTTGGCGAAGGTCAGCCCGGAATCGGCGTGGTTGAAGTTCGGCACGCGGCGCGCCAGAGATTGCGTGTCGTTCACACCCTCACGCCGCAATTCCTCGCCGCCGGCGGCGGTTATAGCGAAGGGGATGCGCTGGATCGACTCCTCGATATGTCTGGCCGTCACGGTGATCGGGGCGAGCATGGTCGTTTCGCGGTCGTCAGCGACAACGTCCTGTTCCTGGGCTGCCGCCATTCCGCTCAGAAGCACGGTTGTCACGGTCACGGGAACGAGACCCCGCCGCATCCCGTTCACAAGGTCGATGCTCCGCCGTGTCCGTCGCCCGCACCCCATTCTAATTCCCCCTGACTTGGTAAGTTACCAACTAAGTCAGCTATCAGCATCCGCGTAGCCGCGCAATAGCGGAGTGTCTTCGTCAGGTTTCAGGGAGAGTCAGGACGAAGAGAAGCCGTCCAAGTGGATCTGATTGCCCGTGCCGGCCGCAAAATTCCTAAGTTTGCGGCAAAGTCAGTTGCGCTGATTCTCCATAAGAGTTTCCGCCGCAAAATCAGGCGTGAATATCTAACTTGGGAACGACAGATTTTGCGACGCTGCGCGACCGCTTCCGCCCTCTGTCAACCGAGAGCCGCCGTTCGGCTTCCCACCCCATAGTGCCGTAGGATTCGGCCCACCCGCTTCCAAAGTGGGAAATGGGGGCCGTCAGACGACGGTCCGCTATCGTGCTGAGTAAAGCGGATTGCTGCCGTTCAGCCCAATAGCGTTGGTGCAATCCTGAAGAGAGAGACTAAGTCTCGCTGGTCGACGCGCCGATCTCATGCACTTAGTCTCGCCTCACGCATGTCGCGCCCGGGAGGTGCACCGAACAGGCGCGCGTAGTCGCGGGTGAATTGCGGCACGCTTTCATAGCCGACCCGGTGGGCAGCATGGGCGATGCCTGCACTGTCCACCAGCATCAGTCGCCGTGCCTCGATCAACCGCAATTGCTTCTGGAACTGAAGAGGCGACAGCGTGGTGACAGCTCGAAAATGCTGATGGAAGGAGGATTCACTCATCCCCGCTACAGCCGCCAGATCCCCGATGCGCAGCGTACTGGCATAGTCCTGGCGGATTAGCGCCACCGCCCGGGCAATGCGATGGGCGTGGGTATCGGTGCCGCCAAGTGACCGAATCGCAGCGCCGTGGCGCCCTGTCAGTAGCCAGTAATGCATCTCGCGCAGGAGCGCCTCGCCCAACACTGGCAAGGCTGTAGGCCGGTCTATGAGCCGCATTAGGCGCAGGGCTGCATCGATCGCATCGGTGTCAGCCTGCTCCACACGGATCGGGACAGTATCGACAGGACGCAGATCGGCCTCGGTGGACAGCGATCGCAATAGCGATGCGTCGAGTTCCAGCGCCAGCGCGTAATATGGGGCGGCGAGGCTAGCTTCGAGAATCTGGCTGATTGTTGGAACATCGGCGGTGATAACCAGTGCCTCGCCAGCGCCATAGTCAAAGCTGGTTGTGCCCATGGTCACCCGTTTGCGGCCCTGAAGGCAGATTGCAATCAATGGCTTTTGCACGGTCACCTGCAATTCGCCCGGATAGAGCGCGCGAACCGCGCCCAGACCACGAAAGGGCGTTGGCGCAAAACCCGCCCGGTCGGAATGGGCGTCCGCGTGGCGGCGAACAAGGCCGAGGAGATTGCGCATCGGAAAAACTTCAGGAAATAGCATGATGGTATCAGGCAAGGGATATCGGCTCCTTTGCAAGTCTTATCCTGGGATTTCGCAGAAACAGGCAAAACTATGCGAGGAACAGGCAACTCTGCCGCACCTGTTGCCCCATCTTCCGCTCATCCAAACAAGATGAGGAACATCACATGAGCAAGATCGCACTGGTCACCGGCGCCAATCGTGGCCTTGGCCGAAACACCGCCCTTTCAATCGCCCGCCACGGTGGCGATGTCGTCGTGGCCTATCGTGGCAATGCCGTCCAGGCAGGTGAGGTCGTGGCGGAAATCGAAGCCATGGGCCGCAAGGCCGTCGCCCTCCAGCTTGATGTGTCGAAAGTCGCAAGTTTTCCCACCTTTGCCGATGCTCTGCGCGATAGCCTCCGCGAACTGTGGAATCGCGACACCTTCGATCATCTGATCAATAACGCAGGCCATGGCGAGTTCACCCCGATCAGCGAGACAACCGAGGCGCAGTTCGACGGATTGTTCGACGTGCATGTGAAGGGGGTCTTCTTCTTGGCCCAGGCGTTGTTGCCGCTGATCGCTGATGGCGGGCGGATCGTGAATTTCTCGACTGGGCTGACACGATTCTCCTACGAAGGCTTCTCAGCCTATGCAGCGGCGAAGGGCGCGATTGAGGTGCTGACCCGTTATATGGCGAAAGAGCTTGGCCCCCGGGGCATTGCCGTGAACACCGTCGCTCCGGGCGCGATCGAGACCGATTTCGGCGGTGGGGTTGTGCGCGACAATCCCGATCTGAACGCCCAGTTCGCCGGGCTGACCGCACTCGGCCGTGTTGGCCTGCCCGATGATATCGGTCCTATGGTCGCGAGCCTTCTGTCGGATGACAACCGCTGGGTCACCGCACAGCGGATCGAGGTTTCGGGAGGTCAGGCAATCTGAACCAAAACCCAAGCGGCAGGCCAGCCCGAGAGGGTTCGCCTGCTGCTATGGCTGAGAGCATCTGGCTACTTGCAAGAGTGGTCTCAGGTTGCGCCGAATCTACCGCTTTTTCAGTTCCAACCAAATGGAAACATCAGGGCCTGTGAGCGGACTGTCCGCTATCGGCCATACAATCGAGAGAGCCGACCCCAGATCATGGTTAGTCGGCCGGCGCCTTGACTTCCCATGGCGCAATCCAGTCGCCGGCTACACGCAGGTCGATGCCAGCATCGTCCTCGATCACCTTGCAGACGGTCATCTCGCCCGCGCCCGTCCCATAGCGCGCGCCAGCTTCTTTGAAGCGGTCGTGGGTCGCGCGGGTCAGCTCGCTGCGCGTGCCCATTTCGGTCATGAGTTCTTCGATGAGCCCGAGATCCTTCAGGCACAGCGCAATCGGGAACGATGGGTCATAGTGCCCTGCAAAGATCGAGGGCACGTCGTGCTGCATGACGAAGCTGTCGGCTGCGCCGCCCTTCATCACGTCCCACCAGACTTTCGGGTCGAGGCCTGCGAGCTTGGCCGTAACCATCGCCTCGCCGATGGCCGCGGCATGAATCTTCCAGAGCTGGTTGTTGACCAGCTTGGCGACATAGCCATTGCCATGCTGCCCGACCTTGCGGATTTCGCCCATCGTCTCAATGACCGGGCGAGCGCGCTCGATGTCAGCATCCTCCCCACCCACGAACATCAACATGTCGCCCCGGATCGCGGCGTCGACGGATCCTGTGACCGGGGCATCGATGGGCGCGCCGCCCTTGGCACGAA
Organism: Rhizobiaceae bacterium; assembly: GCA_023953845.1. Classification (NCBI taxonomy): domain Bacteria; kingdom Pseudomonadati; phylum Pseudomonadota; class Alphaproteobacteria; order Hyphomicrobiales; family Rhizobiaceae; species Rhizobiaceae bacterium. The sequence continues at coordinate 63,493 of JAMLJC010000002.1, forward strand.
ACGCGCGGCCAAGGTCGCGCATCAGTTGCGGGCGGCTGGTCGTGAGATCGATCCATGTCTTGCCGTTACAGTCATTTGACAGGAGGCCATCCTCCCCGCGGAGGACTGCCTCGATCTCATTCGGGCCGAAGACCATGCTAACGACCACGTCGACCTGGTTCAGGACATCCGCCGGGCTGGCGCCCGCGGTGGCGCCTTTGTCGACGAGCGGCACGAGCGCTTCGGGCCGCACGTCATAGACGACCATCTCGAAGCCGTGACGCAGGATATTGAGCGCTGCGTTGCGGCCCATCATGCCCAGTCCAATAAAGCCGACCCTCATGCCAATGTCCTCGATGTCATCATGTCGGTGGTCACTTCTCCCAATGCGGCACCCAGTCACCGTCGAGGCGCATGGAGATCCCTGCATCATCCTCGATCCGCTTCGCGACATGAAGTTCCGCGGCGCCAATGCCGTAGCGCGTTGCCGCCAACGCAAACGCGCCTTCCGCTGCGGTGGTCATTGGCATTGCCGCTCGGACGTTGCGGTTCAGCTCCTGGATCAGTCGCAGGTCCTTCAGGCACAGATCGAGCGAGAACGATGGGTCGTAATGCCCAGCGAAGATCGAAGGAGCGTCATGGTCGGCGACGAAGCTGTCGCCGACGCTGTTACGGATCGCATGCCAGAGCGTGCCGAGTTCGACGCCGTTCGCGATACCGGTCGCGAAGCCTTCGCCGATGGCCGCCGCGTGAATGAACCAGAGCTGGTTGGTCACCAGTTTTACGACGTTGCCGGTGCCGAGCGCGCCGCAGTGTATGACCTTGCCGAGGTGGCGGAGGACTGGCTCTGCCCGGTCGAATGCAGCCTTCTCGCCGCCGGCGAACAGGGTCAGCTTACCATTCCGCGCGCCATCGACCGCTCCTGTCACCGGACTGTCGACGATGGTCACCCCGTCGGGCGCATCCCCGGCAAGCCGGAAGATGAGCTCATTGCTGTTGGTGGTGAGGTCGATCCACAGGCTCCCTGGCCTGAGGCTTTTCAGGCTGTCGGTCTTGCCGCTCATAACTGCTTCGACGTGATCAGGTCGCGGCAGGGACGTCAGGAGGATATCCGCGGCCGCGGCGCAGGCAGAGGCGGAGGTTGCCGCCACCGCACCCGCCGCGACAGCCCGCTCCAATGCCGCCTGGTTAAGGTCGAAGGCCCACACCCGATAACCTGCCTGAAGGAGTCGCTGGCACATGGGGCCACCCATATTGCCGAGGCCGATGAAGCCAAGGTGTGGCAGCGAACTCATCGCAGCATCTCCTCTTCGAAGGCGAAGCGCGACAGGAGTTCGATTCCCGTCCCGGTGATCAGAACTTGCTGTTCGAGCTTGACACCCTCGGCTCCACCCTCCTCGCCGATATAGCTCTCGACGCAAATCGTCATGCCGGGCTCGATGACGCCGTCATAGCCGGCATCGGGAAAATCGCCGTGATGGTAAAGATAGGGATATTCACCGGTCATCCCGCAGCCATGCGCCGACAGGTAGTAGCGGTTGGCGTAGTATTTTTCGGGGATGTTCCACGCCCGGTCGGCATAGTCGCGGAAGGTCATTCCGGGCTTCAGGATGTCCATGTTGGTATGGACCTGCTCAATGGCCGTCTTGTAGAGGTCGCGCTGCGCGTCTGACGGCTTGCCCGGGCCGGAATGGAAGGTGCGCGAGAAGTCGGAATAGTAGCCGTGGCAGCCGACGACGTCGGTGTCGAGGGCGATCAGTTCGTTGTCGCCGATGACACTGCTAGCCGTCTCCTGAAACCACGGATTGGTGCGCTGGCCAGCGCTCAGGAGCCGCGTCTCGCAGTAGTCACCGTTCTGCTCGATGACCGACTTGTGCAACACCGACCAGAGTTCGTTCTCGGTCATGCCGGGACGGATCGCATCGCGCAGCTTGCCGACGCCGACTTCGGTCGCCCGCAGCGAGGCGTTGATGCACTTCATCTCTTCCGCTGATTTGATCGCGCGGGCCATCTCGACGGGCTGCTGGGCGTCGACGATGCGCAGGCCTTGTGCCGCCAATGCAATCGAGGTTCCGGCATTGAGGCGCTCAAGGCCGACCGTTACGCCCTTGCCGACCAGTTCAAAGATCAGGTCGTTCATCTCGTCCGCCCAGATGCGCTCTCGGTCGGCGATATGCGGCCCTGCAGCGACGAAGCTCGCCGTCTTCGACGGACGGACCTCATCCACCGTCTCGTAGCCGTCGGCAAGATGCAGGCAGCCGGTGAACTCGAACAGGATCGATCGATTGGCGGTCATCAGCAGATAGCGCGACGGCGCATTGCGCATCGAGAACACCTGCATGTTGCGGGTGCCGGTGGCGTAGCGGATGTTGACCGGATCGGAGAGGATGATCGCGTCGACCCCATATTTCGCCATCTGCTCGCGCACCCGGCCTTGCCGGTAGAGGCGAACCTGCCTCAGGTCGATGCCCTCGCTTTCCGGTGCCCTGTCGAGCAGCGCTATGCCGGAGAGATCGCTGCGTTCAGCGTGCCAGTCGAAATTTGCCATGCGAGGACCGTACCATTGCCTGGGTGCCATTCTGGCGGTGCGCCGTCGACGTGACGACGTTGGAAAATCTCATGTCTCACGATAACCTGGAGTTATGAGTAAGTATCGCTCGACGTTGCCGCCGCTGGACCTCCTGATCTTTTTCGAAGCCGCGCGACGTGTTGGCAGCTTCACTGGCTGTGCATCCGAACTGCACGTTTCTCAGGCGGCGGTCAGCAAACGCATCAGGCAGTTGGAGGACTGGATCGGCGAACCGCTCTTCGTGCGTACCGGAAAGCGTGTCAGGACAACTGAGAGCGGGGAGCGGCTCTACCACACTACCACGATGGCGCTGGAATTCCTGCGCCAGGGTCTGGGCACAGCGCGCGAACAAGCGATGCGGCCACTGACGATCGGTGCACACACGGTGGTCGGCATGTTCTGGCTCACAGCCCAGCTGCAAGCCTTCGGGCTGTCAGGGGATGCCTGTCCGACGCGTCTCACGACATCGGACAACACGGGCGATCTCATCGCGGGCTCGAACGATCTCCTCATGATCTACAGCAACGGCACGATCCCGGGCTGGCATGCGACGCGCCTGCTGGACGAACAAATGGTGCCGATGGCTTCGCCTGAGGTGGCGGCCAAACTCCAGGGCCACCATGCCAGTTCATTCGCGGCGTTGCGGGGTCCGGGGCTTCCGCCCCTCCTCGACTATGTGAAGGGGTCGCCCGAATGGATCGATTGGCAAGCCTGGTTCGGCAGGCTGAAGATCAAGGGACCGGAAGGCTGGACGGTTCACCGGATGAGTGCCTACTCGCAAACGATCGGCGAGGCCATCCGAGGTAACGGAATCGCGCTGGGCAGCGTAGCGCTTCTCAGGACTGAGCTTGAGACGAAGCGCCTGGTAACGCTTGGCACCGACATACTCAGGACTGACCGGGGTTACTATCTTTGCCGACCGGCTAGCGCTCCGATCCCTCGAAGCGCGACGACTGGCGGATTTTCTTCTGAGGGCTGCGACGACGCCCTGACTATTTAGGGGCCGGTAGCTGTCAGTCCGGTTAGGAGTACCAGCCAGACGAAAGCGGCCCTTCAGGTCATGACCTCATCTTTGTCGTTCCTAAATCATTGATGACTTTCCGAAAGCCGCCGCTCTTGGCTCATCCCGGCTGTCGGCGTAATCGGGTCGCTTACCGCGCAACAGATTCTGGAACGCAAAATCGGCGTAACTGTCGTCTGCTAGTGTCCGGATGGGTATCTTGGAAGTGCGTAAGGCCTCCCCGAGATCATCTCGAACGCTCGCACCTATTGTTCGGTGCCGCGAGAGAACACCGCACAGGTCGCTGGCTTGCTTACCGATTCTGACCCAACCGAGACCTTTCCCCATGTACCAAATGGCGGAGATCAAAGATCCGAAGCCCCGACGCGCCTAGCTGGGGACCGGTCATGAACACAGCGGCCAAACTGGCGTGGGGTCAGTCCGGTTACCTCCCGGAAGCGGGCGGAAAAATGGCTTTGGCTGCCAAAGCCGCAGGAATGTGCCACATCGGACAACGGAATATTGCCTGCCGCAAGAAGCCGCTTGGCACGCTCTGTCCGTCTCCGCAACACGTAGCGATACGGGCCAAAGCCGGTCGAGCGTTTGAAGGCGCGGGCGAAGTGATAGGGACTCAGACCGGCCACAGCAGCCAGATCCTCGATCGTCAGGTCCTGCTCCAGATGGGCTTCGACATACTCCTGTACCCGCCGCAGGACGACTGGCGCCAGACCCCCGCGGATCAAGAGCGCTCTCAGCGGGCGTTCGCTGCAGTGGGCCGCGAGGTAGGCGGTCAGCATTTCGCCAGCCTGAGTTATGGCGATGCGGTCGGCCGGCTCCTCCCACGACAGTGGCAGCACCATGGAGCGGATAATGCTTTCGAGCGACGGATCGCGTTGGAGGCCCTCTTCGCGCAGGCTTATCAGGCTGGGGTCGGCATCGAGCGTCTCCACCACCCGCGATTCGAACACCGGCGTCGGGATATAGAAGTGGAGGAGCCTGCCTTTCCCGGCAGCTTCCCAGGTGGTCGACGCGCCGGCCGGCACAACCCAGAGACTGCTTTCGCCATGGATGGGATCGTAGCTGCGTCCGCGCAGCCGGCGAAAGCCCGCGCCCTCCGCGACCCAGAAACTGAGCGTATGGTGGTTGGCCGGCTTATAGCGGTAATGCCCGCGTCCTTCCCGCTCCCAGAGCGCGGCCGCCAAGCCCTCCCCGAAGCGTGCCGAGGCCCGCAAGGGAACACCCGACTGCTGCAAATGGTTGAAGGTGGCGTACTCCTGCAGTCGTACCATGACAGTTTAGGTAATCAGAATCTCCCGGCCAGCAAGACCGCTGTCCATTCCGCAGCAAGATCAGAACAAAACCCGGAGCTTTTGGGATGACAATGCTGCGGTGACTACCCTATGTGTCTGCCACGAACTTGATGGCGATGAGTTAGAGCGGTCCGGATTGCAGCAATGTTCGGAGCCCGTACCGCCAAGAATGCGATGCGGTCTGAAGCTGCGAATTAACCGCCAACACTGAGGAATGCACCATGCTGAACCATCCCCAGCGCGCTGCCGCGCGCACGACGACGCTTGCCCGCGAACGTCCTGCCTGGATTCCATTCGGGCCGGACCTGAACGTTGCCGTCTCGCCGCACGCCATCGAAGCGGAGCTTCCTTCCGCCATCCCGCTGATGGCGCTTTCGACCGGTTTCTGGGCCTTCAAAACCCTCGCCGCCGCGCACGAACTCGACCTCTTCAGTCGCCTTGCCGGCGGCGCAGGCATCGCGGTTGAAGAGCTGGCGGAAACGCTTGGTCTGCACCCGCGCCCGGCGGAAATGCTGTTGACCGGCTGCGCTGCGCTCGGGCTTCTGGAGAAAACCGACGGCCGTTATCGCAACACGCCGCTAAGCGAGACCTATCTCGTGCGCGGGAAGCCCTACTATTTTGGCGGCTTCGTGCAGATGGCCGACAAGCGGCTCTACCCGGGCTGGGGCAAACTTGACGAAGCGCTGCGCACGAACCGGCCAACCACGTGGAATCCCGACACGCAATCCTCGCTATTCGACGGCGAGGATCCGACGATGATGGCAGTTTTCTGGGAGGCGATGCATTCGCTTTCCACAATGACCGCGCGCAAGCTCGGCGAAGCGGTGGATCTCAGTGATTTCCATCGCCTCCTGGACATTGGCGGCGGATCGGGCGCCTACGACATCGAGCTTTGCAAACAGCACGGGGCGCTGCGTGCGACCGTGTTCGACCTGCCACATGTGGCCGAGATCGCGGCGGGCAAGATCGCCGAGGCCGGCCTGGCCGACCGGGTGGACGCCGTCGGCGGCAGCTTCTTCGACGGCGTGCCTGATGGCTACGACGTGCATCTCCTGTCGATGATCATGCACGATTGGGATGAGACGAAGAACCGCGCCCTGCTCAGCCGATCCTTCGAGGCTTTGCCGAACGGCGGCGCAGTCGTCATCAGCGAGCTTCTCGTCAATGACGAAAAGACCGGGCCGGCGCCGGCCGCGCTGATGAGCCTCAACATGCTGATCGAGACCGAAGGCGGACGAAACTACACGTCGGCCGAATATTCGGCCTGGCTCGAGGAAGCCGGTTTCCGGGACATCGAGACGGTCTGGTTCGACGGGCCTGCCGCGAGCGGCGCCGTGATCGGCCGCAAGCCCTAGAGCCACGGGATGGAGGCAAGCATGAGCATTTAGGACTTCGGATCTGCCGTGGCGCGCGTGGCATCGCAGACAGGCAGACGGTGGCGCCCGCAGCATTCGCGCCGCTGGCAGCGGCGATCGTATCGCTGTCCGCCAACGCGGCCGACAGCAAGCTGCTCGAACGGGGGAAATACCTGGTGACCATCGGGAGTTGCACCGATTGCCACACGCCGGGACATTTCCTCGGCAAGCCGGACACGACGCGTCACCTCTCGCCCATGATTGATGTGACCTCCGCAAGGGTGCGGCCCGCATTCTCAACGCCTTTGCTTTCCTGATGCGACGCCCAGGCAGCCTGCACGCCCTCGTATTGCGTGGCGGCTTCAAACTGGGCTACTTCCTCGGTGGTGAGGACCCGCACGGTCGCCCCGGCCTTCTTGAGATCCTCCAGCTGCGCGTCGAAGCTTTGCTCCATCACGGCGCCCAAGGTCTCGTAGGATTTTCTGGCGGCGCGGCCGATGGCGTCCCTGTCCTCCTGTGCGAGGCTGTTCCAGACATCCTTGTTCATCGCCAGAATATAGACATGCCCCAGCCGCAGATCCTTCGAGACCAGCACATGAGGGGCGCTTTCGTGGACTTTCAGCAGGTTGCCACTGTCGACGTTCACCATGAGGCCGTCCAGCGTCCCGGCCTTCAGGGCTGCGGGGATTTCCGGTCCCCAGTGCATGGTGACGGGCGTCGCCCCCGCACAGGCTTCGCGAGGAAGCTCGCCTCCTGTCACAAGCGTATCTCTTGGCCGCCGCGGACGCCACGCCTTGCCTGTCGCGGTAGTTCCATAGGCTTCGAGGGCGTTCGCTGCCGAAGCTCGTTGAATGTGTGAAAGGCAGCTTTTACCGCGTAGCGGCCCAAAACCTGCCAGTCTTTTTCCCCACCAATAGGTGCCGGAGGACTTGGCCCGCCCGCTTCCAAAGTGGGAAATGATTTCCCGTGACCGAACTGGGGCCATGTATGGACGGCTCTCCGTTGGCAAGGGGTTCGTTCGGCTTTGTGCATTAGCTTCTGTCCGCCCTTTCCAACCTCGTCAGCGATCGCTCGCCTTTTTCTTGCTTTATGCGACGACCGGCTCCCTGTAGCGCTCGCCGCCTGTCATCAATGCCCAGACCATCCGGGCGGTCTTGTTGGCGAGCGCGACGGCCGCCACCTTGGTCGTTCGTCGCGCCATTAGCTGTACGAGCCATGGCCGCCTGGTGCCGTTCCGCGCGGCATAGCGGATGACCGCCATCGCTCCGACCACGAGCAGCTGTCGCAGGTAGCGATTGCCGGCCTTGGAGATACTGCCGAGCTTCTCCTTGCCCCCGCTCGAGTTTTGCTTTGGAACGAGCCCTATCCAGGCCGAGAGATACCGCCCTGACTTGAATGCGTGCGGATCGGCGATGGTCGCGAAGAACGCGCTCGCCAGCAGCGGGCCGACGCCTGGAATCTCCATCAACCTGCGACCCAACTCCGTCTCTCGCGCACTCGCACGGACCCGGCGATCGTTTTCAAGGATCTGTTCCTTTACGACCTGGAGCTGTGCCTCCAGCATTCGCAGACAAAGCCGTGCGTCTGCGGGTATCTTGGCGTCTTTCTCGTCGTTGACGACAGCGAGCAGTTGCTCGATTTCATTCCGCCCGATCGGAGCCACAACCCCGAACTCGGATAGGTGTGACCGCAGCGCATTCGATATCTGAGTGCGCTGGCGGTTGAGCATCAACCGGACCCGGTGCAGCATCATTACGCTTTGCTGCCCGGGCGACTTCACCGGCACAAAGCGCATCGTCGGCCGCGTCACTGCCTCGCATATAGCCTATGCATCTGCAGCGTCGTTCTTCTGTCGCTTCAGATAGGGCTTCACATATTGAGCCGGCAGCAGCCGCACATCGTGGCCAAGTGCGATGAGCTCACGAGCCCAGTAGTGCGACGAACTGCAAGCCTCGATACCGACCAGGCATCGCGGCAAGCCCTTGAAGAATGCCAGCACGCGCCCCCGCGTAAGCTTCTTGCGAACAGCAACCTCACCAGCCGCATCCACGCCGTGAACTTGAAACACGGACTTCGCGATATCAAGACCGATCGTCGTAACGTTGCTCACCATAGCGCTCCTCCAGCTCAAATCCCGCGATCATACCGCAGGGAGGGAGGAGAGCCGTCCACCGCATCAACAGCGGAATGGCAGCTTCGGAGAGCGGCGGCCCCAGGAGCAGACTCGACTCTATAGGTGGGCATCGAAGTGCGCGGCAATTCGTCGTCATGTTCACGCGTCTCGCGCCACGCTCAGCGGATCCGGTATCCCACCTCATTGGGTCCGGTCGACGCCGGCCTTGAACTCGTAGCGCCATGTCGGCTTGCCGGAATCTCCCCCGCAGATGTCGTCGAAGGTCCACACCTTTGTTGCCGAGCGGAGCGGTTGGCCCGGCAGCGACGCCCATGTGTCGAGGAACCATTTGGTCTGCCAGCCGCCAGGCGGCGCCCTTCCCGACACGCCGCACATCAGGTGATCGGCGACAACCCAGTCGAAGGCGGTGAAGTCGTCGCGCTCCGTCGCCTCCACTCGCGCCGACGAGGTGTAGTTGATCCACGTTCCCCGGTTGTTGTCCGTCGGGAAGCGGCCGCCATAGACCCGTGGCTTGCCGTCGACGCCTGTCATCGGGAAGTCCGGCCACATATCTGGGAAACGGTAGGTGTCGTTGCCGGCATTGTCGACGTTCAGGTCGTAGTCGACAGAGTTCAGCTGGCCGCCGTTGGAGAACTGCCGGATCCGGATCTCGTCCGTATTGTTCAGCGGATCGGAGACCTGGATGTCGTCGCCGAACGGATTCCAGATGGTAAAGAGGTAATCGTCCTCGATGTTGGTGGTGCTGATCGCCTGGAACACCACCGATTTCAGGTTGGTGTCCCAGGTGAGGTAGGCAGCATGCGGGCGGGAGGTGTCGTCGCGCCTTGTCCGGACGTAATAGGCCTTCCGGCCCGTATCCGGTTCGGGCGTGAGGTTCCAGGCCGCGTCGACGTTCGCGGTATCGGTCCTGCCTCCGCCCAGCAATGCCGCTTCCTGCGGGAAGCGCCACAGCGTCGCTCCATGGGCATCGGCCGTCGCCTTGTCGGTGAACACGTCCATCTCGTAGGCGCGTGAGCAATTGCCGCCGGACGCCGCCACATTCGTGCAGGCCTGGCCGTCAAGGCTGCCGACATTGGCGATGCTGAGCGTCTGGAAGTCGGTTGCGGAGGAGGGCTTCTGCATCTCCACCTGGAACCAGCAGGAATCCTGCCCGGCGCCGAACCAGCCCTGTTCCGTCGTGTCGAGGTCCGCCTTGATCCCCGAGGAGACGGCGATCGCCTCGACCGGCTTGCGGCAGGTCCGCTTGCGGAAGCGGACGTGATAGCGGCCGGTGCAGCTCGTGCAGCGGCGGGCGATTCCGGGCTTGTTGACCTTGTCGACGTAGCGGGCCGGCGTGATGCGGAAATAGAGCTGGCCGGGGCTGCGGAAGGTGACCCGCGTCTCCGGCTTTCCGCAGGCCTCCGCAATCGTCCCGCCGTTCTGCGGGTCGGGATTGGCGATCGCCGAGCCGTTCGATTCACTGTTGCAGGCCGGATCGCCGGGCACCCGTCGACATGCTGCTTGGAATCGGCCACGGGAATGGGCGTCGAGATGTCGGACGGCAGGAAGGCCTCGACCATGATGCCGTACATGCCAGAATCCTTCCCCTCAATGATCAGATCGAAGGCGCCCGGCTCGCTGACGAAGAACCATTCGTTGGCACCGCGATGGCGGAACCAGCCATTGTGCACGCCCGCCTTGCTGTCGTAGCCGGGCTTGTTCGGGTCCGGGAACGGCGCCGTATTGGGCTCGCGCCACAAATGCGGGTTCGCCTTGGCCTCCATCGGGTTGCAATAGGGCGCTTCCGGGCCGACCTCGATGATCGTGCCGAAATGGTCAGAATAGGCGAAGTCGCGCGCCAGGCTCACATGCTGGACGCAGGACCGCTTCTCCAGCCAAGCCGGCGACGGACCGGGATACGGGCGTCCCGTGCCCGGCGCGTTGCGGATGTTGGAGGTGTGGAAACGGGCAAGCACCGTATCGTAGCGCGAGCCGCTGTCGAAGCCCGCCTTTGGATCGGGCGGCGCGTAGCGGTTGCCGCAGGTCTCCCGCTCGAACTCGGTGCAGGCGATCACGGTCCGGCGGCCGGAGACGTCGAAGGTGAGGCCTGCATCGCCGGCCGGATTCTCCAGCCACAGGTCGTAGAAATCCGAGAAGGTGCGCGCCGTGTTGCGCGGATCGAAGAACGTCCAATATTGCTGGTAGAGGGTCGGCGTCGGCCCATCGCCCGGATCGCGTGCTCGCCTGGAAGCCCCAGGAACTGGCTCGCTAAGCACCCATCCCCTTCACACACAAACCTGCATAGCGGAGTAATCATGGCGCAGCCCTGGATCAAAGACCAATGGTATTCCAGTCCCCATACCTTCTCGACGGAAGTGCAGCAGGACCTGCAATTTCCCAACAAGGTCGAGCTTTTGGATCTCTCGCTGGACGAGAATGGGGAAGGCATGTCCGGCGCCCATCTCACCGAGGACCAGAAGCTCACAATCGCCGGACTGCTCGACGACCTCGGCGTCCACCGTATTGGGATCCTCGGATATCCGCCGCGGGTGACGCCGGAAGAGATCGGGCGGCTGAAAATCGAGGTCTCGGCCGCCAAGCGCGTCGCCAAGGCCGTAAAGAAAGCCAAGCTGGTCGCGCTTTCCTCGACGCGCGAGGATATCGACCGGGCTGCTGAATGTGGCGCCGGCCAGGTGATCATACGGCAATACCTGTCGCATGTGCAGGACATTACGGCGGAATCCAACGCTGAGAAGGTCGCGAATTTCCTCGCTCTAGCCACACACGCGCGCAGTCATGGCCTGTCTGTCGCCATGCTGGCGCAAGGGATCACCCGTGCAGATGTCGGCGACATCCGCACGATACTTTCCGCCATCGATCGCGAGGGGATGCTGGACGAAGTCTGCCTGACCGATACCCATGGTGTCTGCACGCCCCAGGGCTTCCACTATCTGGTTTCATTCGTACGGCATTTCCTGAAGTCCCCCGTCCAGGTTCACTGCCACAACCATCTCGGCCTTGGCGTTGCGAACGCCTGCCTCGCGGCTTCCGCGGGGGCAAGCATTGGCCTGCTGCCGGTTTCGTGGACACCGAGATAAGGTGTTTGACGGAACTGGAGAGTGGGAATGCAGAGAAGGAAGTTCAGCCGCGAGTTCAAACTTGAGGCGGTGAGGTTGGTGAAGGATCGAGGCGTTGCTGTTGCGCAGGCTGCCCGTGATCTGGATCTCCACGAGAACGTGCTGCGCAAGTGGGTCAGGGAGTTCGCTGCCGATCGACAGCATGCGTTTCCCGGCCATGGTCAGATGAAGCCAGAGCAGCAGGAGATCGACCGGCTGCGCAAGGAAGTGGCGAAGCTGAAGGCGGAACGCGACATCCTAAAAAAGGCCGCAGCCTACTTCGCGAGGGAAGCGATATGAGATTCGCCTTCATCGCGAAGCACCGTTCGATCTGGCCGGTGGCATGGCTGTGCAGTGCGCTGGACGTCTCCCGCTCGGGCTTCCATGCCTGGCTCAACCGCAGCCCCAGCGCCCGGTCGCGGCGCGACGAGGTGCTCATTCCCCGGATCGACCGCAGCTTCAAGAGCAGCGACCGAACCTATGGCGCCCGTCGTGTCTGGCATGACGTGCTGGCCGAAGGCTTCTCCTGCGGCCTTCATCGTGTCGAAAGGCTCATGCGGGAGAACGGGCTGCGTGCTCGGCCCCGACGCCGTGGATTGCCGAAGGATACGGGCGAGCGAGCCTCCGTGTCGGACAACCTGCTTGACCGCGCATTCGAGGCATCGGCGCCGAACCAGAAGTGGATCGCCGACTTCACCTACATCTGGACCGCCGAGGGATGGCTCTACGTTGCCGCCGTCGTCGACCTGTTCTCCCGCCGTGTCGTGGGTTGGGCGATGAAGGCAGAGATGACGGCCCAGCTCGTGACCGACGCCCTCATCATGGCGATCTGGCGCCGAGGCAAACCCGACAGCCTGCTCCATCACTCGGACCAGGGATCGCAATATACAAGCGAGCAGTTCCAGCGCCTGATGGCCGACCATGGCATCACCTGTTCGATGAGCCGGTCGGGCAACGTCTGGGACAATGCCGCGATGGAGAGCTTCTTCTCGTCGCTGAAAACCGAGCGGACAGCCCGCAAGGTCTACAGGAAAAGGGACGACGCAAGGGCAGATGTGTTCGATTACATCGAGCGCTTCTACAACCCCCGACGGAGGCACTCGACACTGGGCTACCTGAGTCCTGTCGAGTTCGAGGAGAAAGCTATGTTAGCTTAACCTCGTGTCCGAAAAACCGGCAGCAGGCCACATCATCCATACGACGATCCACGGGCTTGGCCACTTTGCCGGCTTGGCAGCCCTTGAAGAGGTCGTGGCTGCCATTCAGATTGGCTATGGCATCGATCTCGGATTGAACCTCGAAGGGCTGTTCGAGCTGTCGCAGGTGTTTCAGCGATTCACCGGCATCGAGATGCCTCCACACAAGCCCGTCGTCGGCATGCGAGCCTTCGTGATGGCCAACGACGCCTTCTACAACAAGCTGAACATGGATCGGGTCAAAGGAGGTGTTCCAAAGATCAACGTGCTACCCTTCCTACCGGAACTGGTTGGAAACCGAGAGCGGGTCTATCTCGGTGAGGGTCTTACCCGGGAGGCCGTGCAGTGGAATCTCGAGCTGGAAGGGCTGTCGTCGTCAGAGACCCAGGTCGACTTGATCCATGTCAGCATCATGGACCTCGTCAGCCGCAAGGGGGCGCCTGCCACAGATGCGGAGTTCCGGGGCGTGGCCGACGCGATACTTGCCGGAGCCATATAGAACCTGAAGTATTCCACTCTGCGAAATGTGTGTGCAACCATCCGCCTCAAGCGGAGCCGTTGCGGCCTGTGACGATGGCGCCGTCTCGCTTGCTGTCCAGTCTGGACAGCAGCGCGTCACGGAACCAGTTGTTGGCCGAATTGCGCTCGGCCTCCGACATGACGTCGCCAGCCTTGATCGGATCGTCTACGAGGATCAAGTCACCGCCGCGCCCGGTGAGCGTTCCTCCGACCGACGTCGCATAGCGAAAACCCCCGGCGGTCGTTGTCTGCTCGGTCTCGGTGTTTCTGCCGCCGAGTCGGGTGTTGGGGAACAGACAACGATAGCGTTCGGATTGCATGATGTTGCGAAGGCCTGTGCCGAGACTGACGGCGAGATCTCGCGAATAGCTTACGCTGATGATTTTCTTCGTCGGGGCGCGACCGAGACACCACGCCGCGAATGTTGCCGAGACGGTGAATGATTTGAGCGCCCCGGCGGGGTGACGATACCTTACACTGCTCTGATTGCCGCGGCCTACGGTTCAACCGTGCCCTGTCGCGCCGCCCAATCGAACGGGTAGAGGGCATAAAAATAGCCGGTGCGTTCCGTGGCGATGTATTTGAGATGTGTGCCGTTCGGCAGCCAGACGATGTCGCCGGGCGTGCACTCATGCCGGCCATCGTCGAGTTCGATGGTCAGCGTACCCTCGTGGATAAAGAGCACCTCGTCATAGGTGACGGTCCAGTCGATCGACGCGTTTTCGAGATATTCGATGCCGCCGCCCATGTGCCGGCTGATGTCGCCGTTGATGACGCGGGCGATCGAAGACGTTCCGGTCGGCGTCACCGCCGGCTTGAGCTTCAGTTCGCTGTGTTTGAAGATCCTTGCCCTAGACATGGTCATCCTTTCCGCGCGCCGCGACGGTTGGCCTTGGAGGGGGTGACGCCAGACGGCGCGAGGCCGGCGAGCCATCTGGTGAGACCGTCCGGCTTGCGGCCGGCGTGTTCGAGGTCGTCTCTCCGGCGCACCGCGCCGCGCACGAAATGGGCGCCGATGAAGCGGAAGGGTTCCGGCGGAAAGCCGCGGGTCACGGGGCGGACGAGAGCCGAGTCGGTCAGTTCCGATTCGCTGCCGGTCAAAAGCTGGCTCAGAATCTGACCGCCGAGATAGGTCATCGTCGTGCCGTTGCCCGAAAAGCCATAGCCATAGGCGATGTCGCCATTGCCCGGCAGGGTGCCGAACAGCGGCAGGCCGCTCGCCGTTCGGTCGATCGGGCCGTTCCAGGAGGTTTCCAGTTCAAAGTCGGTAAGCGCCGGATGTCCGTCGCGCAGAACCCGCCGCATTTCATTGACGCGCGGCGAAGGGCCATGAAACCGCCGGTCGACGAAGCCGCCGAGGCCGATGATGCCGCCGCTGACGCCGACCGATAGACGCCCGTCCCGCGTCGGCGACCAGCCGCCGACGAAGACGCGGGAATCGATCATCAGCGGCGCGCGGCGATAGCCGGCCTTCTCCAGCTTCTCCGGCATCGGCTTCGACATGGCGTCGTCGCTCGATATGTTGAAGATCGCCGGCGCGAGTTCCGGGATTGCGCCCGACCATGCGTTGATCGCCAGCACAATCTTGCCGCAGGAGACGCTGCCCCTTGCCGTGTCGACCTTCAGCCTGCCGCTGCGGGAAAACCGCGTCATCGGCGACTTTTCGTAAATACGCACGCCGCGCTTCAATGCCGATCGACGCAATCCGCGCACCAGGAAGCCCGGATGCACCGTCGCCGACGAGGCGTCGAATGCGCCGGCGAGGTGGCTCGTCGTTCCCGCCATCGCCGCGATCTCGTCACGCGAGACACGATACGCCGGGACGTATCCGCGGGCATGGAGCTTGTCCAGCGCGTCGTTCCACGCGCCGACCTGGGCTTCGCAGGTCGCTCCCCAGATCCATCCGACCCGGTCGAACCAGCTGTCGATGCCTTCGGCCCGGCAGAATGCTTCGATACCGGCTATAGCCGCCTGCGATGCCTTGATGACCTTGAGGGCGTCGTCACCATTGCGAAGGGCGGCAAGCGCGCTGAACTTCGTCCAGGCGGACAGCACCATGCCCGAATTGCGGCCACTCGGCCCGCCGCCGCAGATGTCGCGCTCGATGATGACGACGTCCGTCGAGGGGTTCTGCTCCTTGAGCCGGATCGCGGTCCAGAGGCCGAGATAACCGCCGCCGACGATGCAGACATCGGCCTGCGTCGATTCCGTCAGCGGTGGCGCCAGATCCGGATCTTCCGGCAGCGCCTGACGAAGCCAGTGACTGCGCCACACAATGTCGCTTTCGGCGAGCCGCATGGATTATTCCATCTTTCGCGGAGTGAGCCGCCGTTCGATCAGACGGACCCACAGGCTCGCCCCTATCGGCAGAATGGCGTCATTGAAGTCATAAAGCGTGTCATGAGCAGCGGCCTGATGATCGGCGTCGGCCTGGCCGAGGAGGAAATAGCAGCCCGGCCGCCTTTGCAGCATGTAGCAGAAATCCTCAGAACCCATTTCGGGCGGCGGATCGAGCACGACGCGTTCGCCGCCCGCGACCTCTGCCGCGACACGTGCCATGACATCGGCCTGTGCGGGCGTGTTGATCGTCGGCGCGAACGGTCGTTCGTAGTCGATGTCGACGCTGGCGCCGCGACCTCCGGCGGCAGCGATCGCGATACGCCTGATCGCGGTTTCGAGCATCGCCTGCACCTCCGGATCGAAGGTGCGGACGGTGCCCGTCAGCACGGCGATGTCGGGAATGGTGTTGAAGGCTTCGCCGGCCCTGAAACTGCCGACGGTCACGACGGCCGGCGAATGGACGTTGGTCAGCCGGCCGGGCAGAGCCTCGATATCGAGCAGGATGCGCGCGGCGATCGGAATCGGGTCGTTGGCGAGATGCGGCATCGCAGCGTGGCCACCACGGCCGCGCACCACGATCTTGAAGCGGTCCGCGGCGGCCGCGACGACGGTGTGATGGATCGCGATTTCGCCGAACTGCCGCTCTGAATTGTGGAGTGCATAGACCTCGTCACAGGAAAACCGCTCCAGCAGCCCGTCATCGAGCATGGCCATGGCGCCGCCCCGGCCTTCTTCGGCCGGCTGAAAGATGAAATGCACCGTTCCGGCAAAGTCCGGGGAACGCGCCAGAGCATGAGCGGCGCCGAGCAGCATGGTGGTGTGGCCGTCATGGCCGCAGCCATGCATCTTTCCAGGAAACTTCGAGGCATGCGGGAGATCGCGCGCCTCGGTCATAGGCAGGGCATCCATGTCGGCGCGGATGCCGATGCTGCCGCCCGCACCGAGCCTGCCCCTCAGCGTACCGACGACGCCGGTGCGGCCGACGCCCTCGACAGTCTCGATCCCCCACGAACGCAGCTTCTCCGCGACGAAACGGGCCGTCTCGAATTCCTCGAAGCCGAGTTCGGGATTGGCGTGGAGATGCCGCCGCCAGGCCGTCATCTCGCCCTGGAGCTGGAGGACGGAGGGCACGAGCTTCATGATGCGGGCCTCATGCGCAGGCGTTGGGCGCGAACCTGCAACCAGCCGATGAGCGCCAGCAATATGGCCGAGAAGACGATCAGCAGCACGGCCACGGCGGCGATGGCCGGGCTGACGGATTCGCGCACGCCGGAGAAGATCATGCGCGGCAGCGTGCGCTCGTTGCCGGTCGACAGGAAGCTCGCAACCACGACCTCGTCGAAGGAGATGATGAAGGCGACGATGGCGCCGGTGACGACGCCGGGCGCGATGAGCGGCAGGATAACCTTGACGAAAGTGCGCATGGTTCCGGCGCCGAGCGATGCGGCGGCGCGGACAAGCGTGCGGTCGAATGTGGACAGGCTCGCCACGACGGTCGTCAGCATGACAGGCACGGCCATGGCGGTATGGGTCAGGATGATCGACAGCTTGTTGCCGACGAGGCCAAGCGTCGCGAAGAAGGAGAAGGCGGCAACACCGACGATGACCACGGGCACCACCAGCGGCGCGGCGATGATGGCGTAGATCAGCTTCTTGCCCGGAAAATTTCCCCAGGCGAGGCCGATGGCCGCCGGAATTCCGAGAACGCAGGAAAGGAGCGTCGTCGACAGGGCGATCACCAGAGAATTCCACAATGCGTTCGGCCAGCGTCGGTCGATCCAGAGCTCTTCATACCAGCGCAGGGAATAGCCGGGCGTCGGGAAGGCGAGCGCGTTGCTGCTGGTCAGCGACATCGGCACGACGATCAGCAGCGGCAGGATGATGAACGCCAGCAGGAGACCCGCATAGACATACATCAGCCATTTGCGGAAGATGCTGGCGCTCATCCGCTTGTCTTTCGTCTCAGAATGGCGTTCGCCGTCCAGCAAAGGAAAGCGAATACGAGCAGGATGAGCAGCAACTGAAGCGAGAGCGCCGCGCCCAGGCCCCAGTTCAGCGTGTTGTTGGTGTAGAAAGCGATATAGCTTGACACCATCTGGTCCGTGGGACCGCCGACCAGCGTCGGCGTGATGTAGTAGCCAAGCGAGAAGACGAAGACGATCGCGCCTCCCGAAAGAATCCCGGGCAGAATGAGCGGCAGTTGTACGCGACGCCATGCCGTCAGCCAGGATGCGCCGAGCGAAAGCGCGGCGCGCATATAAGTTGTCGGCACGCGGCGCATGACCGCAACGATGGACAGCACCATCATCGGCAGCAGGACCTGCACCATGGCGACGTAGAGCGAGAAGCGCGTGTAGACGAGATTGAGCGGCTCATTGACGATGCCGAGTCCGAGCAGGGTGGCGTTCACCGGACCATTCTTCTGCAGCACGATGATCCAGATCACCGTTCTCACAAGCAGCGACGTCCACAGCGGAAACAGCACGAAAGCGAACATCAGCCGGGACCAGACGGGCGGCGCGCTGACGATTGCCTGAGCCAGCGGCAGGGCGAGGAGCGTGCAGATCGCAGTCACCATCGCGCTGATCCAGATTGTTCGGAGAAGCACGTCGAGGAACACGGCGCGATCCGCCGGCACGCTTGTTATGCCGCCATCCTCGCCGCGCATCACGTCGACGCTATTCAGCAGATAGTAGTCGGTGAATGCGCTCTTCTGGCGTGAAATCTCCCGCCAGAGGGCGGGATTGTCCCAACCGGCATGTTTCGCGAGCAGGCTCTCGCGCACAGGGCGCATGTCGAACTTGCCGTCGGCTGCGTCCCTGGAGGTCTTGATGATCAGGAAACGGGTGCCGACGACGCGCTGGTTGACCAACTGGGCCAGCACGCCGTCCTGTCTGTTGCGCTTGGCGTCCGCCAGATCCTCGACCAGCGCGACGAATACCGGTTCGGCGGGCAGGCCGGTTTCAGGCTCCCAGTCCGACAATGCCGCGATGGTGCGCGGCAGGTTGCCGGAGATGTCGGAGTTGTCGACCGAGAGGGCAAGGAAGCGGGCGACCGGCCACAGAAACACGACGAAGACGAAGACGACGAGCGGCAACACCAGCAAGGCGAGGAACGCGCCTTGCCGGTGCCGCCCGGCCGGTATGGCCATTACCGGCACCGCGTGCCGCCTACCTGGCTTGCCAGGCCTTGAAGCGCTCTTCCAGCGCTTCCTTGTTCTCGGTCCAGAAGTCGTTGTCATACGCAGCGGCATACTGGATGTGTTCCGGAGATGTCGGCAGGTTGGCCGCCCACTCGGCGGGTATCAGGGCGGCTGCTTCCTTGCGGCCGGTGCCGTAGGCGTAGAGCTTCGAGAAACCAGCCTGATTCTCGGGGATCGAGAACCACTTCAGCAATTCGAGCGCTTCCTTCTCGTGCGGCGCGCCCTTGACCACCGCCCAATAGTCGGTGCCGTAGAAGAAACCTGCCTCCCAGACGATAGCGTAGGGCTTCTTCTCGTTCACGACTTCGTTGGTGATGCGGGCGTTAAACTGATCGCTCATCACCACCTCGCCGCTGTCGAGGTTCTGAATGCCTTGCGTGGTCGTCGACCACCAGACGGCATGCGGCTTGATCTTGTCGAGCATGGCAAACGCCCTGTCGACGCCCTCCGGCGTGCTCAGCACCTTGTACATGTCCTCCCGCTTCACGCCGTCGGCCATCAGCGCATTCTCGAGCGTGAACTGCGCCTGCGCATAGACGCCGCGCTTGCCCGGGAATTTCTCCACGTCCCAGAAGTCGGCCCAGCTCTTCGGGCCGGCATCGCCTTTGAAAACATCGGTATTGTAGGTCAGGATCGTTGCCCAGGTGTCGGACGCGACGCCGCATTCATGCAGCGTGCCGGGCAGATAGTTGGCCGCATCACCGGTGATCTCCGGCGTCAGCGGCACGAACAGACCCTCGGCGCAGCCGATCTCCATCCCCGGCGCTTCCGTGGAAACGACATCGTAGGTGACGTTGCCGGCCTGCACCTGCGCGCGCACCTTGGCGACCTCGCCAGCCCATTCCTCCTGGATGATCGGTATGCCTGTCTGTTCGGTGTATTTATCCCAGACGCCGTCCTTGTAGGCCTTGTCCCAGGTCCCGCCCCAGCCGACGACCGTGATCGGGTCGGCGGCGGATACGGCAAGCGTCGATGCCGCGAGGCACAACGCAACGGCTGAAACGGTTCGCAGGTATGTCCTCATTTCAGTTTCCCCTTTGCTTGTGGTGTAGATTTGATCAAATTTGTTGCGCGAAACGGATTGATAAGCAATAGTTATTCGCGATAGGATGGAAAAAAGTCATCGGATTGCGGAGATTTGATCGAATGCTTCAGGGCAGTGCCGACGCGCGCCGGAACGTCAGCCTGGACTCCGTCCTGGCGGAGGCGCGGCAGCGATTCACGGACGCAAATCCAAAGAGCCTTGCGCGCCACAAGGAGGCATCCGCCTCGCTGCCCGGCGGCAACACGCGGGCCGTCCTCTGGTACCGGCCGTTCCCGGTTTCCTTCGTCTCGGGCGACGGCTGCCGGGTGACCGATCTCGACGGCCACA
This sequence comes from Rhizobiaceae bacterium, assembly GCA_023953845.1. Classification (NCBI taxonomy): domain Bacteria; kingdom Pseudomonadati; phylum Pseudomonadota; class Alphaproteobacteria; order Hyphomicrobiales; family Rhizobiaceae; species Rhizobiaceae bacterium. The sequence continues at coordinate 83,564 of JAMLJC010000002.1, forward strand.
CCTATGTCGACCTCGTCTCCGAATACAGCGCCGGCTTCTATGGCCATTCCGACAAGACGATCGCGGCGGCGCTGGTCGAGGTCATACAGGGCGGCATCATGCTCGGCGCGCCGAACCGCTACGAGGCGCGGCTTGCTGCGGCGGTGGTCGACCGCTTTCCAGCCATCGAGCGCGTGCGTTTCTGCAATTCCGGCACCGAGGCCAACATCATGGCGATCTCGGCAGCCCGGGCGATCACGGGACGCTCGAAGGTGCTGGCCTTCCGCGAGGGCTATCATGGCGGTGTGCTGACCTTCGCCCATGGCGGCTCGCCCCTCAACCTGCCGTTCCCGTTCGTCTTCGGCGACTACAACGATATCGACGGCACGACCGCGCTGATCCGCGAGCATGCCGGCGATATGGCCGCGGTCATCGTCGAGCCGATGATGGGCGGTGGCGGCTGTATTCCGGCAACCCGCGAATTCCTTCAGGCTCTGCGCGACGCGACGCGCGCCAACGGTGTCCTGCTGATCTTTGACGAGGTGATGACGTCGCGGCTCGATTATCATGGGCTGCACGGCGTACACGGCATCACCCCCGATCTCGTCACGCTCGGCAAGTATATAGGTGGCGGCGCCAGCTTTGGCGGCTTTGGCGGTCGCGCCGACCTGATCGACCGCTTCGATCCGGCGTCTCCCAAAGCCTTCTCGCATGGCGGCACCTTCAACAACAATATTCTCAGCATGGCGGCGGGCTTCACCGGCCTCACCAGAGTGCTGACGCAGGAGGTGAGCCGGGCTGTCAACCAGCGCGGAGACAGATTGCGTGAAGCCATGAATGCAGCGCTCGAAAAGCATGGCGTCGAAGGAATCGTGCTCGGCCGGGGCTCGTTGATGAACCTGCACTTCGTCAAGGGGCCGGTCGATACGCCGGCTCCGCTCGATGCCGCCGACCCCTCGCTGATCGCGCTCTGGCATGTCGAGATGCTGCTGCGCGGATATTACGTGACGCCGCGCGGCATGCTGGCGCTGTCGCTGCCCTTCGGCGACGCCGAGCTTGCCGGTTTCGTCGACGCCTTCGACGATTTCCTCTCCAGCAACCGGCAGGTGCTGCCGTCGCGGGCCGCCTGATGCTGGACCGCAGGGAAGGAACTGGCAGCGTCTTGCCGGAAACCGCGCATGTGCGCGTGCATGCCGGGCTGAAGGAAGCGCTGATGAACGGCGATTTTCTACCCGGCCAGCGTCTTGTCGTGCGGCAGATTGCGGAACAATTCCGCACCAGCGCCATGCCGGTGCGCGAGGCGTTCCGGCAACTGGTCAGCGACGAAGCGCTGTTCGACCATCCCAATCGTGGAGTCATCGTGCCGGAAGCGACGGTGGCGCGCATCTCCGACCTCGTGCGGGTACGCTGCAATGTCGAGGGCACGGCCGCCGAATGGGCGGCCACGACCATCTCCGAGGCGGAAATCGAAGAACTGGTGCGCTTGAACGAGCGGATGCATCGCTGCGTCAGGGGGGATGAGATGGCGGATTACCTGACGGTCAATCGCCACTTCCATTTCGCCGTTTATCGCGCCGCGCGCTCGCCGGTCCTGCAGCAGATCATCGAGAAGCTATGGCTGCGCGCCGGTCCGTTCCTGAACATCGTGCGCACCGACACGGCCTATGTGCTGGGGCTCGTCCACCATGACGAGATCATCGACGCGCTGCGCCGGGCGGACGGCCAGGCAGCGCGCCGTGCGCTGGTCGCCGACCTGACCGAGGCGGCCGACATCATCTTGCGTGCCGCTACGGCGCCGGTGGCGTTCCAGAGCCGATCGCGCACGGCAACGTCGAGGCGACGTTCTGCTACCTCCAGCAAGGCGCCGGCGAAGTGACCGCCGCCGCCTCGCCGAGCGCGACCCACGTCCATTTTCGTGGCGTGAGCAAGCGCTACGGCGAGACGGTGCTGGCGGTCCAGAATCTCGACCTCGAAATTCTCCGCGGCGAGTTCCTGACCCTGCTCGGGCCGTCCGGCTCGGGCAAGACGACGGCGCTGATGATGCTCGCCGGCTTCGAGGATCCGACCGCAGGCGAGATTCTGGTCGACGGCCGCCGCATCGACCGCGTACCGGCCAACCGCCGGGGCATCGGCATGGTCTTTCAGAACTATGCGCTGTTTCCGCACATGACGGTGGCCGAAAACCTCGCCTTTCCGCTGGAGGTGCGCAAGCTGGGCAAGGATGCGATCGTCCAGCGTGTCAAAAGCGTTCTCGACATGGTGCAATTGCCTGGCCTCGGCAACCGCCGCCCGGACAAGCTTTCCGGCGGCCAGCAGCAGCGCATCGCGGTGGCGCGGGCGCTGATCTTTCAGCCGAAGCTCGTTCTCATGGACGAGCCGCTTGGCGCGCTCGACAAGCAATTGCGCGAGCAGATGCAGTTCGAGATCAAGGACATCCATGCGCGCCTCGGCGTGACCTTCGTCTATGTGACGCACGACCAGACCGAGGCGCTGACCATGTCGGACCGCATCGCGGTCTTCAATGCGGGGCGCGTCCAGCAACTGTCCACGCCGAACGAGCTCTACGAGCGGCCGCAGACAAGTTTTGTCGCGAGCTTCATCGGCGAGAACAACAAGATGCCGGGGACGGTCGAGGCTGTCTCCGCGAATGGCGAGCTCTCGGTGTCGCTTTCAGGCGAAGGCGGTACACTGCGTGCCGTCTCGCCCGGGCGCATCCTGTCAGCGGGCGCGCCAGTCATGCTCTCGGTTCGCCCGGAACGCGTCGCGCTGGTCTTTGATGCCGCCGCAATGTCGAACGAACTGTCGGCGACGATCGTCCAGTCCGTCTACGTCGGCGACCACATCCGCGTCGTGGCCCGCACCGCAGGCAATTTCCAGTTCGTGGTCAAGCTCGCCAACACGCCGTCGCTGCCGGAATTGTCGCCGGGCTCGACGATCCGCCTGGGCTGGCGCAGCGAGGATTGCCTCGCGCTCGATCCATAACCCGCAAAAGACCGAAGGACCCCGGGGGAAACCATGCAGCCGTCGTCGAAAGTCATCATCACCTGTGCCGTCACCGGGTCCGTTCACACGCCGACGATGAGCCCCTATCTGCCCATCACCCCGTCCGAGATCGTCGATGCCGCGGTGGGGGCTGCGGAAGCCGGCGCGTCGGTGATCCACCTGCATGCGCGCAATCCCGAGACCGGGAAGCCGTCTCCCGATGCAAAGCTGTTCATGGATTTCCTGCCGCGCATCAAGCAGCAGACCAACGCGGTCATGAATATCTCCACCGGCGGCGGCCTTGGCATGAGCCTGGAGCATCGGCTGGAAGCCGCGCATGCCGCCAAGCCGGAACTTTGCTCGCTCAACATGGGCTCGATGAATTTTGCGCTTCACCATGTCGTGCCGAAATTCCCGGACTGGAAATACGATTGGGAGAAGGACTATCTCGAGGCCACCAAGAGAGGTATCGTCTCGAATACCTTCGAACAGATCGAGCGTATCATCGTCGAAGTCGGACAGGCCTACGGCACCAAGTTCGAATTCGAATGCTACGATGTCAGCCATCTCTATACGCTGGCGCATTTCCTCGACCGCAAGCTTTTGACGCCGCCGCTCTTCGTGCAGACGATCTTCGGGCTGCTGGGCGGCATCGGGCCCGATCCGGAGGACATGCTGCATATGCGTCGGACCGCCGACCGACTGTTCGGCAAAGACTATCTGTGGTCTATCCTCGCGGCCGGCAAACATCAGATGAGTCTGTGCACCATGGGTGCTATCATGGGCGGCAATGTTCGCGTCGGTCTGGAAGACAGCCTCTATGTCGGCAAGGGCGAACTGGCGAAAAGCAACGCGGAGCAGGTTGCGAAGATCAAGCGCATCCTCGGCGAACTGTCGCTCGACGTGGCGACGCCGGCGGAAGCACGCGAACTGCTGAAGCTGAAGGGTGGAGACGAGGTCGGATTTTGAACGAACGCGGCATCGTCACCTACGCCGGCGTCATTCACCCCTGGATGTGCGATGCGATGGGGCATCTGAATGTCCGACACTACGTGGCGATGTTCGACGACGCCAGCTTCCAGCTTCTCGGTCGCATCGCCGGCCAGGGGGATGCTGACAACGGGCTCGGATGGGCCGATGTGCGCATGGAGATTGAGTACAAGCATGAGACCTCCGCCGGCACTTTGATCACGGTCTACAGCCATGTCGAAAAGGTTGGCGTGTCGTCACTTACGTATCTGCACGAGATGTACGGCACGCTCGACGGCGTTCTCCACGCGCAGATGCGCACGGTTACGGTGCGGTTCGACTTGCGGCAGCGCAGCAAGATCGAACTCGATCCGGCAATCAAACGGAGGGCGATTGATCTTCTGGCAGACGGGCACAAGTGATCGTCACTGGCGTAACGTCTCTCGTGACAACCCGCGCAGCGCCTGATCACGGGACATTCGTCACAGGCCCTGCGCCCAGCGCATTCCGGCATACGGCTTGGCGTCGTGGACTTCCGCCACGGCAACCGGTATCCTGTCTGTTCGCCTGGAGAGGCACCATGGAGCGCCGTCTCGCAGCCATTCTTTTCGCCGACGTGGTCGGTTACAGCCGGCTCATGGAGGCAAGCGAAGCCGCGACGCTGGCGGCAATAAGAACACGCCACAAGGAAATCGTGGTCCCAGTGGTCGCCGGCCACAAGGGGCGGATTGTCAAGCTGATGGGCGATGGGATGCTGCTGGAGTTTCCCAGCTCCGTCAGCGCGGTTGAGTGCGCCATTGAACTACAGGTCGCGATGGCCAAGGCGAACAAAGGAGTGGCGCCCGATCGGCAGGTGCTCTACCGCATGGGCATAAACATGGGTGACGTCATCGTCCAGGACGATGATCTTTATGGCGACGGCGTCAACATCGCCGCGCGTCTGGAAAACCAGGCCGACCCCGGCGGCATTGTGATCTCCGATACGGTGTACGGGCAGGTCCGCAGCAGGGACGAGTTCCGTTTCAGCGACCTGGGGGAGCGTACGTTGAAGAACATCGCCCGGCCGCTGCGAGTCTACAGCGTATCGGGGGCGCGGTCGGCAGGTGCGACGGACGACGCTACGGCCATTTCGAAGCCCGGCATTCCGATTGTCGTGCTGCCATTTGCCAATGTCAGCGGAGATCCGGAGCAGGAATATTTCAGCGACGGCATAACCGATGACATCATCACAGACCTGTCGAAGATATCGGCCCTCAACGTGCTCTCGCGCAGCACCGCCTTCACCTTCAAGGGCGGCGCGATCAACATCAACCGGATCGCGAAGGACCTCAAGGTCTCCTATGTCGTCGAAGGCACCGTGCGCAAATCCGGCGGCCGCGTGCGCATCGGCGCGCAGCTTATCGACGCGGTGCGCGACACCCATATCTGGGCGGAACGTTACGATCGCGAATTCAGCGACGTGTTCGCGCTCCAGGACGAGTTGTCCCGTGCGATCGTGTCAGCGCTGAAGGTCCGCCTTCTGCCGCAGGAGCGGCAGGCGATCGAGACACGTTCGACTTATGACAGCGAGGCGTATCGGCTCTATCTGATGGGCCGTCAGTATTTCGAACTGCGCGGCGCGCGGAATTATGAGATCGCATTGCGGTTCTGCCGCCGGGCGCTTCAGGCCGATCCCGACTATGCCCGCGCCTGGGCGCTGTCGGCGCTCTGCCTGTCCTATCTGAGCTTCAGCGGACAGACCTCGGATTCCGGCTTCGAAGCGGCGCGAAAGGCGTTGACCCTCGATCCGACGCTTGCCGAGGCGCATTCCGCCATGGGGCGCATTCTCGCCGAGCAGGGGCGGTTCGAGGAGGCGCTCGTCGCGCACCGGGAATCGCTGCGCCTCGACGCCAATTCCTTCGATGTGCACCAGAACCTCGGAACGACCTGCATCGAGTTCGGATTGCTCGATGAGACGATCTGGCATCTCGACCTGGCGTCGCGGTTGTCGGAGACGGACTACACCGCACTCAATCTGATGGCGCTGGCGCTGCGTTCGGCCGGCAGGCATGAAGAGTTCGTCACTACGACCTATCGCGCGCTCGAGCGTATAGAGAAATCCGTGCTGAAACATCCAGACAATACGAACTCACTGGCGCATGGGGCGCTTGCACTCGCGCGTGTCGGCGAAAAGGAACGCGCCAGCGAATGGATCGACCGGGCGATGATCATCGAGTCGAACGACACCACAGATCAATATAATATGGCCTGCGCATTGGCGCAGATCGGCGACTTCGACGCTGCAATGGATCTGCTCGAAGCATGTGTCCCGAAAATGCCAGCGGAGTTCGTGCTTTGGTTACCCAAGGATTTCGATCTCGCGCCGATCCGCGATCATCCCCGCTATGCGCAGCTTGTTTCAGATTGCGAGGCGCGATTGGTCCACTGCTCAATGGAATCGGATCCCCAGCGAACGAAGACGCGTTCGCGGGCAGCGGTCGACCCGATCGGCATCGACAGCGTGAAGGTGGAGCGTGCCGGATAATTGGCTCGTATGGACAGAGATAGTCCTCAACCAAAGTCACGTACGATCGGACTCTCCATCGCGTTTCGGAAGTCGACGAAGAAGCCGGTTTCCTCCAGCGTGAAGGCCGCTGCTGACGAGGTCGATCCGGTTTCAAGCGCATGCTTCACGCGGGCCAGCAATTCCACGCCGTCCAGCATCTTTTGGTTTACCCGGTTTCGCAAGATCCGCTCGCGGCTTTCGGCGCTGACGGCACCAGCCGAACGGGCATTGTAGGCATCGATGACGCGGCCCAGATCGCGGCGCGCGTAGAACGTCGCGGCAGCGATGCCGGCGATCCGGGTAGCGGTTTCGTCGCTGATCAGCGAGCATGCGACCGCGTTGGCCAGCGTATAGCGGATGTTCACCAGCGCTTCCGACAGATGGGGGAAATCCAGTTCGGCGGGGCCGTGTTCGATAGCAACCTCGTCATCACGCGTCAGCCGCCCTGTGGCGAAGTCACGGAAGATCGCGCCGATGCCGATCATGCCGAATGAGTGCAACTCGGCGGCGCGCAGCGCGCCCATGCTTGCCGCGCCGTATACCGCGCAGCCGCGCGTCATCGCCCACAATATTTCCTTGTGCAGGACCGAGGGCACGGTCTTGAAGCAACCGTCGACCAGACCGATCAGCCGCGTGCCTGCCAAAGCGGCGCGGTAGATATCGCCGCGCCGGGCCGGCGGACGCCAGTCGAACGCCTCATCACGCGGTATCGATCGCAATGTCGGACCGGCAAAGATCACTGGTTTCATCGCCATGCTCCGGCGGATTGCGCCCGCTTGCCTGGACTGTAGTGGCGAGCGTACGGGAAGGTCTCGAGGCCGGGCACGACGACCCTTGCGAAGGCCAGTTGTGGAGAACGGCTTTTCAGATCCACAGCGATTGCTTGAGCAAAGCCCGCCGCCGTCAGCCGGTCGAGCAGCCAGACGAGCATCTCCGCCGAAGACCTGCCGGCGCACGCGACTTCGACAAGTGGGACCTCGCTCGAGCCGAACGGCAATGGCGCGGTCGAGCAGTAATGGCGCGGGCGTAGATCGTCGCGAGCGCCCGAAATCAGCAGAGCACGGGTCTGTATCGCCTCAAAAAGCGCGCCTTTCAACGCGATGGCGGGAATTGGATGGCAACCTGCGCCATCCGTCGCGATGGCTATGTTCAGGGGACCGTTTCCGCGCTCGACCAGCCGACAATAGAAGCAGGGAACCCCAATCTCCGTCGTGATGTCCCACGTGATGACGTCTACGCCGAAACTGAGGCAGTTGCTGCGAAAGATCAGCGCGTCCGCATCGTCTACGGTGCTCCAGTCGATTCGCGCAAAGCGATCCTTTTGCGACGCATGGAACACCGCGACCGCATCGCCCTCGATGACCTCGCACAATCCATGCAGCACCGCTTCGGTCATGTCGGCGCCGCCGCCGAGGCCATTGCTGGATATGACATAGCCGTCATTGCTCCGCTCCGTTTCGACGCGAAAATCAGTGTGAACGAGGCCAAAGGGCACGGCAGCCAGCGATCCGGAGATCAGTTCGCAGCCAACCGTCATCGCAAGCGAAGGCCAGGGCCTGGTCGGTCGCCGGGCATCGGCGGCACGCGGCAATGCAGACAGATCCGGCACGATGCAGCCGCCGGGAAGATCGGAGAAAGGCACCCGATCGGAGAATATCTCGGCATGGAAAATCTCCAGGCCCTCCATCAATCCGGAGACCCGAGCTTCAGCCAGAGTTGCACCCTTACCGGATGCGATGCTGAGGGCGCGCGAGTTTGGGCGGATGACCGAGACCACGTTGAGCCCGATTTCGTCCAGCCCGCTGATGTCGGCCACCCGCGTGATGCCCGCCTGCCGCTCCAATGCGCGGCATGCCGCCAGCGTATCGTCGAGGGACGCAGCGGCCGATGCTCGTCGTGACGTAAAGACCGACGCGGCACTATCTCGGACGATCATCGCCGAAGCCGCCGCAATCACCAACCCGTCAGTTGCGGCCCATAATGACCATGCCGCCGCCGATCTCGACCGGCTCATAGATGGACGCCGCCTTGTCCCCGCCAAAACGCAGTTGGACCGCTCCGGCCACGTTAATGACGTTACTCCGGACGGCGTTCAGCGCCTTGCTGATTTCCTGATCGACGAGGGCCCATCTTCGGTCATCGAGGTTACGGTCAAACCCCACCAGCGCAATTCCCGGAATTGCATAAAGCCGCTTGTCCCCCTTGCCGCCGGCGGCGATCGGCGTCATCTCGACCTGGACGAACAGCGCGCCGTTCAGAATCCACTTCTCATCGTCGGTGAGCTCTTCGCCAAAGAAGTAGTTGCGCAGCGCCGCGCGAAACCGCAACAAATCGTTATCAGAAGACGCGATCGCGTTGAGCTTGGCATTTGCCAGCGCGTCGGGTTCCACGGCGACGGGTTGGTAGTCCCGAACAAAATCGCTGAAAGCCTTGCAATCCTCCTGGAGGACGCCCCCGCTCACATTAGGTGCCTCGCCCGCTTTAAGTTTCTCCCTGGCCTTATCGCTGTTTTGGAAGAAGAACGTCATGTCCTTCAGAGAAGTTGGTTTGTTCTGGGTGATCCATCTCTGGTATCGAACGTAAAAGTCTTCGTTTCCTTCCTCTATCCAAACGCTGGCCTGTGGGTCAGCCGTATATATTGCGCAGAAATTGGGATCACCAGCAGACATGCTAACCCTCCCTCGGAAACAATACTTGACTGTACTATTATCTTTTCCGTTCGAATTTGAATTGAATGCGCTTAACTGGTAATTGTAACTGGTTTTTTCGGAGTTGGAAAGGCTGTGCCGTTACCGGGGAGCAGGTCAGTCTGAAATTCGGAGGCGGGCATGGATATCGCCCGCCACTTTATCGCGGAGACACTGTGATGCCAGTCGCGCTCGTCAGTCGACTGATCATTACAATCGATCCTTCATATGAATTCATCGCCGCGTTTTGCAGGGACCGCGAACGATCGGCCTCCCGGCTTCCTTTACGTCGGGCAGCGCAACAATGTTTGCGATCTCGCGCCAGTGCATCCGGCGGGTCTATAGCGGGCTAGGCCCTCTCCGACGACCTATTCAGGTCGGATGTTCTGGTTGATCCTGAAGAGATTGGCAGGGTCGAACTTGCGCTTCAGCTCAACAAGGCGCGGATAGTTGTTGCCATAGGTGGCGCGCAGCCGCGCATCGCCTTCATCATCCATCATGAAGTTCGGGTAACCGCGCTGAGGAACGTCTCGATGGAGGTGGCCCAACACGACGTCGTGGCCCTGCTCGGCTCCAACGGCGCGGGAAAGTCGACGCTCCTGTCCGCTATAATGGGCGTTATGGAGGGTATCGTCGAAGGCTCTATCCTACTCGACGGCGTCGACATCACATCGCAGCCGAGCGAAAGGATCGTCGGCCTCGGCCTGGCGCTCGTTCCGGAAGGTCGCGATCTCTTCGGCGATCTCACTGTCGAGGAAAACTTGTCGATTGGTGCCTATCTCCGGCGAGACAAGGCGGCCATCGCGGCAGATCTCGAGGACGTTTTCGCGCTGTTTCCGCGGCTGATGGAGCGGCGCAAGCAGGTGTCAGCGACGCTGTCGGGTGGAGAGCAGCAGATGGTGGCGATCGGCCGGGCGCTGATGTCACGGCCCCGGATTCTGCTGCTCGACGAGCCGTGCCTCGGCTTGGCGCCGATCTTCGTGATCGAAATCATGCGCTACATCAAGCGCATCAACGAGAAGGGCACGACGATCTTACTGATCGAGCAGAACGTTCGTCAGGCCCTGTCCGTCGTATCCAGAGCATATGTCCTGGAGAAAGGGACGATACGCATATCCGGAACTGCCGAAGAACTCAGGAGTCATGGGGACGTATCTTCTGCATATCTGGGATCGTAGCTTTATTATTGGAGGAGAAGACGTGAGAAACAAGATATTATTATCTGCACTAGCGTTGTTTTGCACCAGTGCGCTCGCCGTGCAAACGCATGCCGAGGACGGTGTCACCGACACCGAGGTCACCATCGGCTCGTATCTGCCGCTACAAAGCCCGCTCGCGGCCGCGGCAACCCAGTATCGGGACGGGCTCAAGGCCTATTTCGACTGGGTAAACGACAATGGCGGCGTCAACGGCCGCAAGATCAACTGGATCGTCGAGAACGATTCCTACAATCCGCAGCAATCGGTCGCGGTCGTCAAGAAGCTGGTTGACCGGGACGGCGTATTGGCAATCGTGGGAACCTTGGGAACCAGCAACAACCTCGCCACGCTCGCCTTCCTCAGGCAGCGCGGCGTGCCCCTCATCGGACCAATGGGAAGTGGGCCGGAACTTGGTTCTCCGACCGACGAAGTCGTGTTTCCAATCGCCCCGTTGGGCACCCTGCACGGAACGTCGCTCACAGAGTTCGCGGATAAGGACTTGAAGGCCAAGACGATAGCCATCTTCTATCAGGATGATCAGCTCGGCGAGGAAATCTCGAAGGGTGTGGAAGACTACGTGGCCAAGAGTGACATTAAGATCGTGGCGCGTGCTGCTTATCTGCCCTCCGACGTGGACGTCAGCGTCCAAGCTCTGACCCTGAAAGAAGCCAATCCGGACGCGGTGATCCTGGCATCCATTCCAAAGCACGGCGCGCTGTTCATGGTCGAGGCGGCGAAGCTGGGCTGGAAGCCGCATTTCCTATCGACCGAGGTGATGGCCGACAAGGTTGTGAAGGATCTGGCCGGCGCCGCCGTGGATGGCCTCTACGTGAACCTTTACGCCGCGCTCGAGATGATGGAGAGCAAGGAGGTTGCCGAGGCCACCAAGATGATAGAGAAGTACACACCCGAGACTCCGCCCGGATATTGGTCTTTCGTCGGCATGTCGGGTGCCAAAATCTTCGTGGAGGGCCTCAAGAAGGCCGGAGCCGATCTCACTCGCAAGAGTCTTGCTGACACACTGAACTCTATGGGCAAGGTCGAGACAGGGCTCATTCCGCCCGTCACCTACCAAGCCGGCCAGCGGTTCGGACCAACCACGGTCGGTTATGCTCAATGGCGCAACGGCCAGGTGGAGATCGTCCGTCCCTGGTAGACGCAATGAGCCGGCCCGGAAGAACCTCGTCTCTGGGCCGGTCTTCGGTTTACCTTCCGGCAGCCACGACTGCAGACGGGAATCGCGATGAGAACTCTCGAAATCGGCAAGTTCACGGTCGACAGCATCGTTGAGCTCGAACGCGTGCCGCGGGCGCCGGAGTGGCTGTTCCCGAACGTCACGCGTGAGATGGTGGAGCAACACAAGAAGAAGCTCGGCGCAAACTTCGTCAACCAGAGAACGAACGAGCTCTACTTGTGCTTCCAGAGCTTCCTAATACGGGCGCACGGAAAGAACATTCTGGTCGATTCTTGCAACGGCAACCACAAGTCGAGGAAAACTATCCCATTTCTCGATCAACTCGACAGCCTTGCCTATCTCAGCAATCTGGCCAGGCTGGGCTTAAAGCCGGACGACATCGATCTAGTGTGTTGCACGCACCTACACACGGACCACGTTGGCTGGAACACCCGGCTGGACAATGGGCGCTGGGTTCCGACCTTTCCCAATGCCAAATATCTGATGTCGGCCAGGGAGTTCGATTATTTCAAGCGCCAGAATGCCGAGGATCCGGAGAAGCCGGCGAATCACGGGGCCTTCAATGACAGCGTGCTGCCCGTTCACGACGCCGGGCTAGCGCAACTGGTGGAACTTGCAGAAGACAAGAGCGTGCTACTGGACGAGGGCATCGAGCTCCAAGCAGCGCACGGACACTCCGTCGGCCACATGGCCATGAGGCTCGCATCGCAGGGCGCGTCAGCAATCTTGTGCGGCGACGCCATTCATAGTCCCATCCAGTTCCTGGAACCACAGCTTTACAACATGGCCGATCTGTTCCCCGAGCAGGCGCGACAGACGCGCCACCGCATCCTGTCGGATTGCGCGGCCAATGGTTCCTTCCTGCTTCCGGCCCATTTCCCTTCGCCTACCGCAGCGTTGATCGAGGCATGTGACAATGGCTTCGCCTGCCGGTTCGTGGGAGAATAGCTTTGGTCCCTGAACGCCTCTGCCGTCGAAGCTAAGACACGTCCAAGCCGCCGATGGCGGATGCTTGAGCAACTCAGCGGCTCAAGACTAGCGGCGCCAGATGTCCCGGTCACGCTCGAAATTGAGTTTCGCCTCGTGGGCCGAAACGACCTTATCGACGATCGTCATCAGCAACTCGCGCTCGCGGGCCGTTAGCGGCCCGAGAAGCTTCGTACGCGCCTCCTCGACGAAGGGGCGTGCCGCTTCCAGCAATCGGTCTCCCGCCTCGCTCAAGGCCACGTTTCGTGTGCGTCTGTCGTGCTCGCCGATGGTGCGCACGATGAGCTTCTTGGCCTCGAGACGCTCAACGATGTCTCGTACCGTAGAGGTGTCGAGAACGGAGATTTTCGCGATGGAGATCTGATCAATACCTCCTTTTGCCTTAACGACATTCAGTATCGTGTATTGCAGAGGGGTAAGCTCAAACTCCTTGAGGCTTCTGATATAGAGCGCCATGGCAACCTGCTGCAGGCGGCGTATCATGAATCCAGGGTTCTTCTCATAAGCAAGATCAAGATTCATGGGTTTCGTTGCAGTTCCCGTTTATGAAACTAAGATCGTGAGTATGCCCGACCAGCGTAGGCTTATAAAGGGAGGCCGCAACGAATTCCTGCCTGATTGTCGTTTGCAGTCCGGGGGGACTCGCACGCAGATGCTACGCCCTTTTTGATAATAGCCACCCCGCGCGAGAGCGAGGCTGCTCATGTCCTGTCTGGCAGGTATGCTGGCCACCCCACCCCTCCCGACTTTATCGTCGGGGCGGTGTACGCGCGCGACCGCCTGATACTCGCGATCTTAGCCTGATCGCGCAATCGGTTGACGTTTGCCGGATTAACGCGTGGTAATCTCCGGACTGGAGAGGGGCTCGTCTTTGCAAATCCGGCTTGGCCAGAAGTACAGCATCTCACCCATAGCTGGACGTGCGCCTGCCACAGTCCGCAAACGCAGCAGTTGCTGAAGCATATCGACAGAGGCCTGTCGCGCCGTTCGGTTCTGAAAGGGATCGCGGCGAGCCTTGCCGCCCCGACTCTCGGCATTGCCGGTCCGGCCTTTGCGCAAAGCCCTCTAAAGCCGATCCTGCTCACGAACGTGCGTATCTTCGACGGAACAGGCAGCGAGCTTGTCGAAGACCAGGACGTGCTGGTCGAGGGCAACATGATCAAGGCGCTGATCGCTGGCGCCGAGACGGTCGCCGATGCGGATGTGATCGACTGCGGTGGACGGACACTGATGCCCGGCATGATCGACGCGCACTGGCATTCGATCCTTGCCGGCATCTCCCAAGGTGGCGGCGATGACCGCCGACATATACCCTATGTCCATCTTGGTCGCCGCCCAGGAAGCCGAGCGCACCGTGCTTCGCGGCTTTACGATGGTTCGCGACGTCGGCGGTCCGGCTATTCGCCCTGAAGCGCGCCATCGACGAGGGGCGCATCGCGGGGCCGCGCATCTATCCATCTGGCGCCATGATCTCGCAAACTTCCGGACATGGTGACTTCCGCATGCGGATGGAAGTGCCGCGGACCCTGCAAAGCGATCTCAGCGTGGCGGAGCAGGCGGGTGCCTATGCGGACATGCTGGTGGTCGACGGCAATCCGTTTGAGGACATTTCGCTGATCGTAGATCCCGACCGGACCATGAAGATCATCATGAAGGATGGGCGCATTCACAAGAACACGCGTGCAGCTTGAAGGAGAAATCCTTCAACAGAGATGCTGCCGTCGCAGTTCTGTCCCTTTGTGGCGCACAGGCCGCCTATGCCGCCGACGCCACCCTTGATCTGCCGGAAGAGCCTGCCCGGGAGTCATGGGGCGCCCGGACTGGGCATTGCAGATCACGCCCTATATGTGGGCGGCCGGCCTCGAAGGCAGTATTTCGCCGTTCCGGCACGGGCCGACAATCGGCGTCGAGAAGTCCTTTTCCAATGTCATGGAAGATCTCAACTTCGGCGGCTTCGTGAACATATGGGGACGCTACGACCGCTTCGTCTTCTCCGGCGATGTGATGTATGTCGATACCACCGGCGGTCATGGCACCGGTCCGCTACCGGCGACGCAGATTCCGGGACTTGGCATGATACCGCCTGGAGCCAACGTCAATGCGGAAGTCGATACGAAACAGTTCACGGCAACATTACAGGGCGGCTACCGCGTCATTGATACGCCACACGTCACTCTGACGCCCTGGCGGGTGCGCGTTTCTGGTATATCTCGAACGATGTGACGGTCACCGCAAGTCACCCCGCTATCGGGACCCTGTCGGCCAGCCATGGCGAGAGCTTCGGTTGGGTGGACCCGGTGATCGGTTTACGCGCATTCCTTCCCCTGACGGAAAAGCTGTCTTTTCAGGCCCAGGCGGACATCGGCGGCTTCGGCGCGGGCTCCGATTTCGCATGGTCGGCACTGGCGACCGTCAACTACGTCTTCACCAACCGTCTTTCCGCCTCGGCCGGCTATAAGGTGCTTGACGTCGACTATAATCACGGCGGTCATGTCTTCGACGCGCGCCTGAGCGGTCCTGTGCTGGGCTTGACCTATCGTTTCTGACCGACAGAAACGATGCTGCGAGAGCATCATCTCTGTCGGCGTGCAAACCTTCTGATGTGTATATTCCGGCAGGAGCTGCCGGAATGCTCTCCTTCAGGTCCGCTTGAAGGCGCCGTTCTCCCAGCCTTCGAACTTGCCGGTGAAGAAATCCACCTTACCGAAGCCGAGCAGGTTCAGGACCGTATAGCTGTGCGAGAGCTGCAGTCCGCCGCGGGTGAAGAGCACGACGCGCTTGTCGGGCGTGACGCCGGCGTCCGCATAAAGCTTCTTCAGCTCTTCGGCCGGCAGCAGCACGCGGTCCTTGTCCAGCGTCTTGTCCCAATAGACGTTGACCGATCCGGGGATATGGCCGGCCTGGTAGTCCGATGGCGAGCGGACGTCGACGACGATGACGCCCGGATCGGCCGCAAGCGCCTTCACGTCAGCCTCGCTGAGGAATTCCGGCGCGTTGTCCGATTGCTTGCCCGTGCCTTCGAACGTGTAGTTGGCGAGCGAGACCTGCTGGCCGGAGCGCGGGTCACGGCTCCATTCGTCCCAGCTCGCATCGTAAAGCACCACGTTCCTGTAGCCGAGGTTTTTCAGCGCGAGGTAGTTGTTTGCCGCCGCGACGCCGCTGCCGCAATAGGAGACAACCTCGCGGTCCGGCTCGACGCCCTTCGATTGCAGCAGCGCGGTCAACACCGGCTCGGACTGCAGCGTCGCATCCTTGTTGAGCAGGCTCGCGGCCGGCAGGGCCTGCGCACCGGGGATATGGCCATCGGCATAGGCCTCCTCGTTGCGCCCGTCGATGATGACGGCATCCGACGCGCCGACCTTGCCGGCGACATAGGCCTTGTCGACGCGGATGTCGTTCTTCTGGTCGAGCTTGAAGTCGCTTGCGGCGACCGTCACGGCATCCGTCGACAGATCCTTCTTCCAGGCCGCCACGCCGCCGTCGAGCACATGCGTCCTGGCGCCAAGGCCGGCATATTCGAAGGCGACATAGGCGCGGCCGGGCAGGGCGGTCGTGTCGTAGATGAGGATCGTATCGCCGTATTTCAGGCCGGCGGAGCGGATCTCCTTCTCGAAGGTTTCGTCGCTGGCGAATTCGTTGCGGATGCCGTCCGCCTCGGACACGTTGAGACGCTGCCAGGGCAGGTTCACGGCGCCGGGAATGTGGCCCTTGGCGTAGGCGGCTTCGGAGCGGACGTCGACGACTTTGGCGCCGCCGGCGATGAGTTCTTCCGCCTGCGGCGCGGAGACGATTATCGGCAGCGCCGTTTCCGCCTGCGCGATCGCCGCGGTCATGAGAAACGCGGTGGAAGGTATGACTGCTGACGAAGCGGCGAAGAAGACGCCGGCGAGAAGCTGGGAGCGGAAATCCGAGATATGCATGGCATGGCCCCTGAATTGATGACCACGCAATAGTCTACAAAGTCGGTAGACAATGAAGTTCGCGTTTTGCGTATTCGACGCGGAAAGCGGAACGGTTTACTGCGCGGGCGGCGGCTCCCAGCCGGTCAGGGCGGGTTCCCAGCCGGGGAACCAGATCAGCAGCTGGATCTGGATGAGACGATCCCAGCCGAGCAGGATGGCCACGCCGGTCAGCACGATCAGGGCGCCAAGCACACGCTGGATGCGGGTGGAGTTCGCCTGGAACCATGACAGCCGGGTGACCAGCCTGCGGCCGCCGAGAATGATCGCCGCCATAGGCAGCGCGGTTCCAAGCGAGAATGCGAGCGTGACCAGCACCGCGCCGGCGTCTACCTGCTGGTTCAGCGCCAGCGTGATGACGGAGGCCATGATCGGACCCACGCAGGGGCTCCAGGCGAAGCCGAGCCCGGTGCCCACGGCAAGTCCGCCGCCGAACCCGTTGGCCTGCCTCCGGCCGGCCGGCATGCGGCTGATCAGCCCGCTCGCCCAGCGCTCGAAGGCCTCATGCAGGAGTGGCACGGCGAGCACGAGGCCCAGCACGATGAGGATGATCGCGGCGAGCAGCCGGTTGAGGTCGGGCGACAGTCCGAGCGAGCGGACCAGGAAGCTGAGCGTCAGCGTCGCCAGCGTGAAGCTGCCGACGAAGCCGACGACCACGCCGACCGGCCGCGCCTTGCCCTCCTGCGCGGCGGTCGCGAGGATCACCGGCAGGAGCGGCAGCACGCAGGGCGAAAGCACGGTGATGACGCCCGCCAGAAAGGCGAAGCCGGCGGTGATAAGCATCGTTGCGGGAGATCAGGAGGAGGAGTTCTTGTTCAGGCCGTCGACGCCGCCGCTGTTCCACGACTTCACCGCCCCGCCTTTCTCGTCCAGCAGCACGAACGTGTCCTGATAGGTCACGCCGAACTTGCCCTTCAGCGCCGTTTCCTTGTCGTAGTCCGCGATGACAAGGGTGATGTCCGGGTTCACGTCGGCCCAGCGCGCATTGAGTTCAGTGACGGTGGCGCGGCAGTTCGGGCACCAGCTGGCGAAGAAAAACACCACCGTCTTGCCTTTCGCGGCGAGTTCGTTGAGCTGGTCCTCGCTCTCGAAATTGGTGACGACCGCCTTCCTGGCCTCGGCCGCAGGCGCAGCCTGCGTGACGGTCTCGCCGGTTGTCTGGGCATGCAGCGGCACAGACGAAGCAATGGCAAGAGCGAGCAGGCGGGCGATGTTTCCGGCAAACGAACGAAAGGTCATGATATGTCCTTGCCGCATGGATCGCGACGCTGGTGCTGAAAATACGCTGGCCCGCCAACAGCCAGAAGGAATACAGTTCTATGAAATGGCAGTTTGTCGGATATATTTTCCGATATCCCTGCCTTTTGCGTACATTCCGGCACTCGGCTTCCGCGGGGGTTGAGCCTAAATGAGGCATCGGATTTTCAAGGGAAAGGCAATCATGAAATCCCTGCTCATCAGCGCCTTCGTAGGTCTCCTCGTCGCCTTCACCGGCGTCGCGCAGGCCGAGCGCCTTACGGACCAGCCGCTGGTCGACACGCAGTGGCTGAAAGACCATCTCGGCAACGAAAGCCTCGTGATCCTCGACATCCGCGACAAGGTCAAGGATCAGGACCCGTATGCCGAAGGGCATGTGCCCGGCGCGATCAGCGCCCGCTATTCCGATTCCGGCTGGCGCGCCCCGGTGAACGGCATCCCCGGCATGCTGCCGCCGAAGGAAGATATCGAGAAGCTCATCCAGAGCCTCGGCGTCAACAAGGACAGCCATGTGGTGGTCATCCCGGCCGGAACCAACGCCTCGGAATTCGGCGGCGCCACCCGCGTCTACTGGACCTTCAAGGTGCTCGGCTTCGACAATGTCTCGATCCTCGACGGCGGTTATGCCGCGTGGGACAAGGCGGGCGGCGAGCTGACCAAGGAAGCCTCCGCGCCCAAGGGCGCAGGCGATTTTACGGCGAGTTTCCGCCCCGAGCTTCTGGCGGAGGTGAAGGAAGTGCAGGACGCCATCGCCAGCGATACGAACCTGATCGACGCCCGCTCGGTCGCGCAGTTCATCGGCAAGGAGAAGACCAACACCGTTCAGTCGCTCGGCACCGTGCCGACCTCGGTCAACGTCAACTTCGACAAGTTCTATCACAACGACAAGCCCGGCTTCGCCAGCAAGGACGAGGTCGCTGCGCTGACCAAGGCGGCCAGCGTGTCGGACGAAAAGGGCATCATCACCTTCTGCAACACCGGGCATCTCGCTTCGATCGCATGGTTCGGCCTGTCCGAAGTAGAGGGCCTGAAGAACGTGCGCCTCTATGACGGCTCGATGGCGGAATGGACCGCCGATCCGTCGCGCGAGGTCGTGGCGAACTGACCGATCCTCATGCATAAAGCGGCTCGATCTCGCACCGGGCCGCATTCATTTTGGAGACGGTCATGGCTGATATTACCGCGACTCAACTTTCTCCCTCGACTGCCTTTCGCATCGATCGCGGCCCGGTCACGACCGTGCTCTTCGCCCTTCTGGTTGGCACGATCGCCATCGGCACGCTTGTCGACCTGCGCCAGGCCGCGCTTTTCCTGATCGGCAGCCTTCTCGGCATCGCGCTCTATCACGGCTCGTTCGGTTTCACTGGCGGCTGGCGCCGCTTCGTTGTGGAGCGCCGTGGCCGCGCCATCCGCGCACAGATGCTGATGATCGCGGTCGCCGCGCTTGCCTTCATCCCGTTGCTTGCGGGGGGAGAAGCGTTCGGCCGTCCGCTCGTCGGCGCTGTCGCGCCGGTCGGCGTCTCCGTCCTCGTTGGCGCGGCGATGTTCGGCCTCGGCATGCAGCTCGGCGGCGGATGCGGTTCCGGCACGCTCTTCACTGTCGGCGGCGGTTCCTCGCGCATGCTGGTGACGCTGCTGTTCTTCATCGTCGGCGCGGTCATCGGCACGGCGCA
The DNA here is from genome assembly GCA_023953845.1 of Rhizobiaceae bacterium. Taxonomy (NCBI): domain Bacteria; kingdom Pseudomonadati; phylum Pseudomonadota; class Alphaproteobacteria; order Hyphomicrobiales; family Rhizobiaceae; species Rhizobiaceae bacterium. The sequence continues at coordinate 102,996 of JAMLJC010000002.1, forward strand.
TCTGCCTTGGTGGCTGGCGCGGCCGTCTTTGCCGCCGATCAGCCTCGGCACCGAACTCGGCGTGCCTCTGGCGCTGGCCGTGACGCTCGCCGGGCTTGGCGCCGTCGCGGTGTTGAGCGCCTTGTTCGAGCGCCGTACTCACGGTTCGCTGGAGGTGGCGAAGGCTCCTTCCATAGGGGGCTGGCAGCGTCTGCTTTACGGCCCGTGGCCGCTGGTCGGCGCGGGCCTCGCGCTCGCCGGGCTCAACATCGCCACGCTGCTGACCGCCGGCCATCCGTGGTCTGTCACCTACGGCTTCGGCCTGTGGGGCGCCAAGGCCGCGCAGGCGGTGGGCGTTCCGGTCGCGACGTGGGAGTTCTGGACTTGGCCGGCGCAGGCCAAGGCCTTGCAGGCGAGCGTGCTGGAAGACATCACCTCCGTCATGGATTTCGGCATCATCCTGGGCGCGGCGCTCGCTGCCGGCCTCGCGGGCAAGTTCGCGCCGAAGGCAGCGCTGCCTTTCGCCTCGCTCCTCGCAGCCGCGATCGGCGGCATATTGATGGGCTATGGCGCGCGGCTCTCCTTCGGCTGCAACATCGGCGCCCTGTTCAGCGGCATTGCGTCCGGCAGCGTGCATGGGTGGCTCTGGCTTGCCTGCGCCTTTGCCGGCAGCCTCGCGGGTGTCTGGCTGCGTCCGCTCTTCGGTCTGGACGGGTTCAGGAAGTCATGAGTTCACGCAATACGTTCCTGTTCGGCACGGTCCTGCTGGCCGCCACCGCTGCCGTCGCGGCAGACCATATCGCATCGGCGGGCCGTGCCGCGCCGCCTGCGCAGGCCGCCGCGCCTGCGCCGACGGCGTCTCCCGCAGAGGAGGCAAATCCCTGCGCAGCGGGCAACCCCTGCGCGGCTTCCAACCCCTGTGCCGCAGGGAATCCGTGTGCGGCCTCGAACCCTTGCGCCGCCTCGAACCCTTGTGCGGCGGCGCCGGCCGACGCCAATCCCTGCGCAGCTTCCAACCCTTGTGCTGCGGCGAACCCTTGCGCGGCGGGCGCGCAATGACGACGCCGGAGGATCGCGACCGGGCTGAACAGGAGGCGCGCTACTGCGAGAATATCCTCGCCAAGGGCGGGCTCAACGTTTTGCTCGAAACGCTGGCGGAAGCGAAATCCGTCGAGGCGTGGTCGCACTATCCGAAGGGAGACGTGTTCGACCCGGAGACCGGCGCGCAATGGTACTATCACGCGCATGTCCCGGCCTTCGACGGGGTCGAGCATGGCCACTTCCACTGCTTCGTCCGGTCCGACGAGAAGCAGGGGCCGGTGCATCATCTGATCGCCATTGGCGTCGATGCGCATGGGCGCCTGCACCGGCTCTTCACCGTGAACCAATGGGTCGTTGGCGATACCTGGCTCGATGCCGAAGCCACCATCGCGCTCCTGCCACGCTTCGACGTGCAGATGCCGAAGCCCTCCTATCTGGTCAATCGCTGGCTGTCGGCGATGCTCCGCCGTTACGAGCCCGAGATCGCCGACCTCATCCGCGAGCGTGACAGGGTCCTCGCCTCGCACGTCCCGGCAAATGGTATCACGACGCGCGAGGACAGGTCACTGGAGGTGACCTCGGTCCTGATGATTTGACGAAAACTGAAGTTGCGAAGCGCAAGTCGCTGACCGGCGCGGAACGTGCGCACCCGAGCGCTCACCTAGATGAGCCATGACGCTTGCGCCGGAATTGGCGTGAAGTCTCGCAACTTTCTGCGGGCATCTGAAGGCAGGGAATTCACGTTTTGGTCGAACGCCGGGCAAGGCCACCGCAGCTTTCGCGCACGATCAGCCGGGGTGCGAGAAGCTTCATGCCGAACGTCTTTTCAAGTCTGTTCTCTATCAGACCGACCAGATGCTCCGCGGCGAGCCGGCCAAGTTCGCTGGTCGGCTGGGCGATGGTGCTCAGGCGCGGAATGGTAAACTGCGATTCCTGCACGTCGTCATATCCGATAACGGCCATATCCTTCGGAATAGCGATGCCGCAGTCGGCAGCCGCGCGCAGGATACTGATGCCGGCGAGATCGAACGTGGCGAAGATCGCGCTTGGTCTGTCGGGAGCTTCGACGATTTCGCGCGCCAGTTCGTAGGTCGACTGCCGATCGAAGTCGGCGCTGTGATGCAGGACCGGCTGCAATCCGGCGCTTTCCATCGCCTGAATATATCCCTTGGCCCGTTCGCTCGGCATTTTCGACGGTCCACACAAGGCGGCGATCGAGCGATGGCCGAGCGCGATCAGGTGGTTGGTCGCCATGGCCGCGCCCGCGACGCCGTCGGTCGCCAGAAGATAGGCGTTCGGAGCGTAGTTGATGCGCCGGTCGAGCAGGATGAAGGGAACGGGAATCTCGGAGAAAAGCGCGGTGAGCTGTTCGGAGCTCGAGCCGCTGATCAGGATGAGGCCGTCTACCTGCCTGTCGAGAAAGGTGCGCACATATCTGAGCTCGCGCTGCGCGTCCTGTTCGCTGTTGCCGAGCACCAGCGTGTAACCGAAGAGATCGGCATGGTTTTCAACGGTGCGCGCGAGCTCCGCATAGAACGGGTTCGATATGTCGGGCACGATCAGCCCGATCACGCGGGAACGCTGGCCTCGTAGTGCTTGCGCAACGCGGTTCGGCCGATAGCCCAACTCGGCTATCGCCTTCAGGACTCGCTCCCTCGTATCCGTGGCGACGGGCCGGGGACCGTCATTGATGACGTAGCTCACCACCGCGGTGGATGTGCCCGCGCGCCTGGCGACGTCGGCTCTGGTAACCATGCCTTGCCCTACCGCCTCTCCGGAAAGCTGATGATCGTGACCATCCTGCCGCCTTCTATGCCCAAGTGGATTGCATGTGTTCCAGAACCTTGTCGAGGAGGGCGCTGTCCGGATCGGCGAACCCGTCGATGGCCGTGAAATGATTGCCGCCCTGCTGCGGATGTAACTCCATACGGTTGCCCTTCGCCGCCCAGGCCGCTCCGAATTCCTCCGATTGCCGCCAGAATTCGGCGCTTTCCCCGGTTCCCCAGCTGACGAGCAGCGGGATCGCGTTTTCGGGCACATGCAGGATCGGACTGTTGCGGCGTATCTGCTGACCATTGAACTGGATCTTCGGTTGCAGCCAGGTGTACTGGAACGGCTCCAGGTCGTAGAGGCCGCTGATGGGGCAGGCGCCCTTGATGACGTCGGCCGGCAGCATGTAATCCCCGACCCAGTCCGTGATCGCCATCATCGCCGTGAGATGACCGCCGGCGGAATTGCCTGTCACGTAGAGCCGATCGCGATCGCCGCCGAACGTTTCCGCGTTCCTGTAGACCCACGCCACCGCAGCGCGGCACTGGCGCACGATCTCGTCGACGGTGACTTTTGGACAGACGTCATAGTCGACGACGATGGCGGTCACGCCGCGCGCCACAAATCCGCGCGCCACCCAAATGTAGTTTTCCTTCTTCAAACGGCCGTCGAACCAGTAGCCGCCATGGATGAAGACGACCACCGGCGCGTTCGGCGCCGCTGCCGGATAGATGTCGAGCTTTTCCATGCGCGTCGGGCCGTAATAGACGTCAGCCATCCGCTTCAATGTGGCACGCGCCTCTTCGGCCCTGGCGATGCGCTGTGCGATGATCTTCTCGAATGCTTCGGGGTCATCGATGCGGATCTCGGGCTTGTACTCCCAGTCGAGTTCCTCCTGAGTATTGAACTGGCGATAGAGCGGCATCGGTCGAATCCTTGAGCGTTCCGCGAAGGGCGCAGGTGATCGGTAGAGCGGAACTCCATCGTCCTGCAAGCCTTCGTCGGCGCGCACGGCCAATGGAGAAATTCATATTAATCCGACTTGCAACACCAAGTCTACGCGTGTAGATAAGTATTAATACGGCTTATCCCGATGCCATCGGGGAGTCCAGACCGTTACGGAAATTCAGGAATGTGCAACGCCGGTCGGAGTGGGCAGCGATGTCCGCTGGCGTTGGCTATGGGGGAGCGGATGTCGGGCAAGATACTCATCGCAGGCGAGACGTGGTTCTCCACCTCCGTGCACACGAAGGGCTTCGACTCCTTCACCACGACGACCTTCCATGAGGGCTATTCCTTCCTCAAGGCCGCGCTCGAAGCGAGCGGCTACGAAGTCGACGTCATCGAGAACCATGTGGCCCCGGTGAAGTTTCCCGAGACCGTCGAGGCTCTGAAGCAGTATTCTGCAATCATCCTGAGCGATATCGGCGCCAACACGCTGCTGCTGCATCCGAAGACATGGCTGCAGTCGGAGCGCGCCGTCAACAAGCTGGACGCGATCGCGGGCTATGTCCGTTCGGGCGGCGGACTGATCATGGTCGGCGGCTATCTCACTTTCACCGGCATCGAGGCCAAGGGGTGCTGGAAGGACACGGTCGTCGAGGCCTGTCTGCCCGTGCGTCTGATGGCGAGCGACGACCGACGCGAACATCCGGAAGGCGTCGTGGGCGAGATTGTAAAACCCTCCCATCCCGTGCTCGCAGGAATCGAAGGCCCGCTTCCGGCCGTTCTCGGCTACAACCGGGTCAGCCTTGCGCCAGGGGCCGAACTCCTGGCGACCGTCGATGGCGATCCGCTGATTGCCGTGGCTGAGGTCGGAAAAGGCCGCAGCGCCGTGTTCACCTCGGATTGCAGTCCGCACTGGTGCCCGACGGAGTTCGTAAACTGGCCGGGTTATGGTCAGATCTGGTCCAACCTCTGCGCCTGGACGGGCCGGCAATAGTTCGGGCGGCGCATGGCGATGATCGACATCATCCATGATTGCGACCCCGGCAACGACGATGCGTTGGGCATTCTGGTCGCGCTCGGTCATCCGCGTCTCAACCTGCTCGCGGTGACCACCGGCGCGGGCCATCTTGCCGCCGACAGGACCGCAATCAACGGCGCCATCGCCGTCGCAACGGCACGTCCGAAGGTCGCGCCGGTCTCCGCTGGCGCGGTCGGACCGCTGGTGCGCGATCGGCTGATCGCCCGCATCCTCGACATGGAAAGCGGCCTCGATGCCGAAAGGAACGATCTTGATCGCGTGCCGCTCGATGCGTTGCACTCAGTAGATCGCATCGCGGCCGAAGCGAATGCCAGCCCCGGACTGACGATCGTTGCGACGGGCCCGCTGACCAATCTCGCGCTGGCGTTGCGGCGCTATCCCGAAATCCGGAGCAGGATCGGCCGCATCGTCACACTCAGCGGCGCCTGGGGGCTGGGCACGAAGACCGCTGCCGCCGAGTGGAATATCCTCTGCGATCCCGAGGCCGCGGCGATCGTCTACGGTTCGGGTATCCCGATGACGATGGTGCCGGTCGACGCCAGCGGCACTGTCCCGATTACGGCGGCGCTGATCGACAATGTCGCACGGCTGCGCGGTCCAGCCGCGTCCCTGGCGGCCGAATTGCTGGCCTCGCTGGTCACCACCTACAGGCCGGGCGTCCTGGTGCCCCCGGAAATGCCGCTACACGATCCTTGCGCAATGCTCCTCGTCGCCCAGCCGAACATCGCAAGGACGGTGCCGGCGCGCGTCGACGTGGAAACGGCTCCTGGTCTGAACTACGGCCGCACCGTGGTCGACTTCGCGCTTCGCACGGACAAGCCGAACAACTGCGACGTGGTCATCGCCTTCGATGTTGAGGCCACCCACGCAGCCCTCGTTGGCGCGATCGGAGAGTTGTCGAGGCTTCAGCTTACCACTGAATTCGCGGCGGCTCACGCTGCAGATCTTTGATGTGCAAAATGAAAAGGGAACGGACATGACACTGATTTCAAAGAGCTTACGCGGCATGGCGGCCGGCATCTTCGCCCTGTCGTTGCTGGCCGGGCCGGTGGTGGCGCAGGACGAGTTCAGCGCCGTCTATGTGATGAGCGACAATCTCGGCGACATGGGATTCAACGACAACGCCAAGACCGGCTTTGACCGCGCGGAGGCGGAAGGCGCGAAAGTGCGTCTGCTGCAGGCCTCGCCGAGCGATCCGCAGCTTTGGCGCCAGAATCTCGAGGCGGTCTCGAATTCGGGCGAATGGAGCGTGATCTTCACCGGCCCGAACATGCATGACAACCTCGCCGCCGTCGCGCCGCAGCACCCCGAGCAGAAATATGTCTTCTTCGACGACCAGCTCGACCTGCCGAACGTGCTGTCCGTGAAGTATGCCCAGAACGAGGGCTCGTATCTGGCCGGCGTCCTTGCGGCGATCGCCGCCACGGACAAGGCGACGTTCCCGCTTTCTTCAGGCGAACCGAAGATCGCCGTCGTCGCCGGCATGGACCTGCCGGTGATCCAGGATTTCATCGTGGGCTTCAAGCAGGGCGCCGCGACCGTCGTTCCGGACATCGAGGTGCAGGTTATCTTCATCGGCAGCTTCAACGACGCCCAGAAAGCATACGACCTGACGAAGGCGGCGATCGAGAACGGCGCCAACGTCGTCTACAACGTCGCGGGTCCGGCCGGCCTCGGCATTCTCAAGGGCGCAGCCGATGCGGGCAAATACGCGATCGGCGTCGACTCCGACCAGAACGGCCTGCATCCGGACAACGTCATCGCCTCCATGCTGAAGCAGATCGGCAATTCGATCTACGACTCGATAGGCCAGATCCGCGCGGGCAAGGCGGACTTCGGCAAGCTCAAGATCTATGGTCTCGCCAACGAAGGCGTCGGTCTCGTCTACAACGACAAGCTCGTGCCCGACGCCGTCAAGGCGAAGGTCGACGAAGCGAAGGCCAAGGTCGTCAAGGGCGAACTGAAGGTCGATACCGCCTTCAAATGATGGCTTGATGCGTGACGGGCGAGGAATACGCTTCCCGCCCGTTCCGCCTGCTTTCCGGATGCGAGATGACCAACACGGACGACATATTGAGGCTGTCGGCGATCGCCAAGACCTTCGGCGAGAAGGTCGCGTTGAAGCACGTCGACCTCGACGTCAAGCGTGGCGAAGTGCACGTCATCTGCGGCGAGAACGGCGCCGGCAAGTCGACGCTGATGAACATCCTCGCCGGCATCCACCAGCCTTCCTCCGGCTCTATCGTGCTCAACGGCCGGGAAGTGACCATCGCCGATCCGATCGAGGCGAGCCGGCTCGGCATTGGCATGGTGCATCAGCATTTTACGCTCGTCCCGTCCATGAGCGTCGCCGAGAACGTCTTTCTCGGCCGGCATGTCCGCAAATGGGGCATCTTTTCCGACAAGGCCGCGATGGTGGCGCGCACCCGCGACCTGATCGCACGCTACCGCTTCGGCCTCGACGCCCAGGCGGTGGTCGGCACGCTTTCGGTCGGTCAGCGGCAGCGCGTGGAGATCCTGAAGGCGCTCGCCTTCGATGCGGAACTGCTGATCCTGGACGAGCCGACGGCGGTGCTGACCCCGCCGGAGGTCGACGAACTGATCGAGGTCATCGCCGGGCTGAGAACGCTCGGGCGCACGATCCTGTTCATCACGCACAAGCTGCGCGAGGTGAAGGCCGTCTCGGATCGCGTGACGGTCATCCGGCATGGCGAGAGCATCTCGACCCATGCGACGAAAACCGTGAGCGAAGCCGACATCGCCCGCGACATGGTCGGCCGTAACGTCTTTCTCGTCGGGCGCGGCACCGATGACAGGCCGCGCGCCTTTGGTCCGCCCGTCTTGGCGCTGAAAAATGTCAGCATGACCAACGCTTCCGGGCGTCTGCTGCTCAATGACGTCTCCCTCGAAGTACGTGCCGGCGAGATCGTCGGTATCGCCGGCGTCGACGGAAACGGCCAGACCGAACTGTCGGAGGCCATCGCCGGGCTGATGGAGATCCAGGCCGGTTCGATCATGCTCGGCGGCAAGGACATCACCGGCTTCAGCGTACCCGAACGGCAGCGTGCCGGCATGGGCTTCGTGCCGGAAGATCGCCTGGATCGCGGCCTTAGCAGGACCATGTCGGTCGCGGAGAACGTCGCCGCCAGCAACTATCGCCGCGCGCACCTCAAGAGGGGCGGACTGGTCGATCAGAACCGCATCGAGGCATTTGCAAGCGAGAAGATCAAGGAATTCGACATCAGGGGCGCCGCCCCTTCGACGCCGGTCGGCTGGCTTTCGGGCGGCAACATGCAGAAGGTGGTCATCGCGCGCGAACTCAACCGCGATCCCGACCTTCTGATCGTCTGCCAGCCGACGCGTGGGCTCGACGTCGGCGCGTCCGAATTCATCTATGCTCGCATCATGACGGCCGCCGACCGGGGCAGGGCGGTGCTGCTGATCTCCTCGGAATTGTCCGAGGTGTTCGCGCTCTCCGACCGCATCGGCGTCATGTATTCGGGGCAGTTGTTGCGCGTGATCGACAGGAAGGATGCCGATGAAGTGACTGTCGGCGCGCTGATGAACGGTTCGCTCGAGGCGGCGGCATGATGTCGACCCGTCTCGCGAACTCCTTTCGTGCGATGTACGCGCCTGTCGCGGCCATCCTGCTCACGCTTGCGCTGGGCTTTCTGCTTGTCGTGGCCGTCACGGATGATCCCGTCCGCGCCTATCGCGACCTTCTGTTCGCGAACTTCGATTCGCTGAGCAATTTCGCGCTGTTCCTCAACCGCGCAACGCCGCTGACGCTGATCGCGCTAGGCGTGATCTTTTCGTTTCGGGCAGGCATCTTCAATGTCGGCGGCGAGGGTCAGCTCTACGCCGGCGCGATCACCGCGACGGTGGTCGGCGTCATGCTGGCCGGCCTCCCGGCGATCGTCCTCCTGCCTTTGGCCATCGCGGCGGGCATTCTTGCCGGTGCTTTCCTGGGCTGGATACCGGGCGTGCTGAAGGTTCGCTTTGCCGTCGACGAGGTGGTGACGACGCTGATGTTCAACATCATCGTGTTGCTCCTCACTTCATATCTCTCGAACCAGGTCATCCGCGACACCAAGAGTTATGGCGCCGTGAGCGAGATGGTGCCGCAGAAGATCTGGTTGCCTTCGCTCCCCGGCGTGCCGGGCGCGACGAACGGCATAATAGTCGCGGTCATCCTGGCCCTGGTCACGTGGCTTGTGCTCTTCCGCACGGAATGGGGTGCGCAGCTTCGCGCTTCCGGCACCAATCTGCGTTTCGCCAAGGCGGTTGGCATCCCGGCCGGCCAGCGCATCATCACCGCGATGCTGATCGCCGGCGGTTTCGGAGGTCTCGCCGGAGCACTCTACGTGCTGGGCATCGGCCATCGCTTCGAGCAGAATTTTTCGCCGGAATACGGGCTTGTCGGCCTGACCTGCGCGCTGCTCGCGCGCATCCATCCCATCGGGGCGCTCGCGACGGCCATCTTCTACGCGATGATGATCAACGGCTCCGCCTATATGCAGATCTCGACGGATGTGCCCCGCTCGCTGGTCGATCTGCTGACCGGTCTTCTGGTGCTTCTGATGACCGCGCGGCTGACCGTCGCCGGGGCGAGGGGCCGGTCATGAACCTCTCATCGTTCCTCGCCTCGGTCCTCGAGCAATCAGCGCCTATCCTGCTGGCCGCGCTCGCCGCGATGATCACGCTCCGCGCGAACATACTCAACGTCGCGGTGGAAGGCATGATGCTGGTGGCAGCCTTCGTCGCCATCGCCGTCGGCAACGCGACCGGCAGCGCCGCGCTCGCCTTCTTCGCCGCCGTCATTGCCTCGATCGTGATGTCCCAACTGCTGGCGCTGATGACGCTACGCTTCTCCGCCGATTTCATCGTCGCCGGCCTCGGCATCAATCTGCTGGCCGCGGGCGGCAGCCTTTTCGCGCTGGAATGGTTCTACCGCAGCCCCGGCGGCCTGCGGCCCATCACCTTTCCCGACATATGGCATGTGCCCGCGGGCAGCCTGTCCTTCCTGCCGGTGATCGGACCGGCGATCGAAGGGCAAAGCATCATCCTGCTGCTCGCCTTCCTCGCCATCCCGCTGTCCGCGCTGTTCCTTTACAATACGCCGACCGGCGCCTATCTGCGTGCCGCCGGCGAGGACGAACACGCTGCGCGCTCGGCGGGTATCAAGGTCGCGCGGATGAAGGCGTTGTCGCTGGCGATCAGCGGTCTTTTCGCAGGGCTTGCCGGCGCGCAACTCGCCATGGACAAGCTGCATTTCTTTCTGCCGGACATGACGAACGGCAGGGGCTTCATCGGCCTGGCCGCGACGCTGTTCGGGAGCGGCCATCCATGGGTCACCGCAGCCGCCTCGGTGCTGTTCGGCTTCTTCGGTGCATTGGGCGACAGGCTTCAGGCCTTTGCGATTCCGTCGCAGTTCGTGCTCATGCTGCCCTATGTGGCAGCGATCGCCGGCCTCACCTTTGCGAGGTGGCGCATTCATGTCCGCAGCCGCCCGGCCCGGATCGTGGCGAAAGAGGCCAGTTCATGACGATCGCCGGCAGAGATCAGGACTTCGTCTTTCGCGTCGGGGGACACGAGCCCAGACTGCGCGTGGCGCAGGGAGAAGCATTCACCGTCTTCACCGAGGACTGCTTTTCAGGCCGCCTTGCAACCGTGGAAGGCAAGCCGCGCGAGGTGGCGCCCTATCCGCGTGTCAATCCGCTGACCGGTCCGATCCATGTGGAGGGTGTCTCGGCAGGCGACATCATCGCGATTCGCCTGATCGCGCTCGAACCCGCGCGCGATTGGGGCGTGGCGACCATCTCGCCGGATTTCGGCCTTCTCTCCGGCACGCGCGCCAACCCGAACCTGCAGCAGCCGCAGGACGAGCACGTCTGGATCTGGCGGCTTGCCGCCGATCGTTCCACGCTGGAGACTCCGACGAAGGACGGCCGCACGCTGCGCGTCCCCTATCGTCCGTTTCACGGGACGCTGGGCGTCGCGCCCGCGCATGGCGAGGTTCGGCTGGCGGTCGCTCCCGGCGATTTCGGGGGCAATCTCGACATTCCCGATCTCGGTCCGGGGGCTACGCTTTATGTCAGGGCGAATGTCGCCGGCGCGCATGTCTATATCGGCGACGGCCATTATGCGCAGGGCGACGGCGAGATCGCCGGCACTGCAATCGAAGGCGCCTTCAACACGACTTTGAAGTGCGAACGCGTCGAGATGGACGACGCCTTCGACTGGCCGCGCTTCGAGAACGATCGTGTCATCGGGGTGATCGGCTGCGCGCGCCCGCTGGACGACGCCTGCCGTATCGCGGTCGCAGGGCTTGTCCGCTGGGTGGCTCGCCGCGCCGGTCTTGCGCTGCACGATGCGCATCAGCTGGTGACGCAGCGCTGCCGGCTTCGGATCGGCAATCTCGTCAATCCGTCCTTCAGCGTGATGTGTTCGATCGACAAGCACGCTCTGCCGACGTGATTGCGCGCCCAGGCAGCGTTTTGCTGACGCCGGTGGCCTGACGATCGGCACGGACTTACCTCGCGCTCTGTACGGTCGGAGCCAGCTACACGGCACCCGCATTGCCTTCAGTGCTTCTGCGGCACCGATTTTTCCCTGATGCCACCAAATTTCGCAAAAACGTCTCTCATCAGTAAGTCTACAAATTTTATAGATTTTATCCCGACCGGCGATGTCCGCTGGGTGTCGAGGCGGAAATCAGCCTCATGCAAAAAGGGGTAGACTTATGAAAAAGGTGCTCTTGGCCGCCCTTGCAGGGCTCTCCCTGGCCATGTCGCTCTCGATCGCCAGCGCGGCTGACGACAAGAAGGTCGTCATAGCTTACCAGACAGGCTCGGTGCCGTACTTCGTCGGCATCGCCAACGGCGATTTCGCCAAAAAGACCGGTTGGGATATCGAGTTCCGCCGCTTCAATTCGGGCGCCGAAATTTTCGCCGCCATCGCCTCCGGCGACGTGCAGGTCGGCGATGTGGGCTCCAGTCCTTTCGCGGCCGCCGTAAGCCGGGGGATCGACGTCAAAGGCTTCTTCATTTCCTTCGTTTCCGGTGACGGCGAGGCACTCGTGGTGCGTCCGGGCATCGAGACGCCGGCCGATCTCAAGGGCAAGAAGCTCGCTGCCGCGCCTGTTTCGACCGACCACTATCAGTTGCTCGCGGTGCTCAAGCAGGAAGGAATTTCCGAGCAGGAAGCGCAGGTCATAGCCATCCCACAGCCGGAAATCGTCGCGGCGTGGAAGCGCGGCGACATTGACGGCGCCTTTGTCTGGGACCCGGCGCTCACGGAACTCAAGAAGGACGGCAAGGTCCTGCTGACGTCAGGGCAGGTTGCCAAGCGTGGGGCGCCGACCTTCAGCGCGATCGTCGCAACCGGTCCGTTCCTCAAGGAGCATCCTGATTTCATCACGCAATACACGCATCTGGTGGAGGGTTATTTCCGCTCGTATGCAAGCGATGCGGCCGCTTGGGGCGTCGATTCCGAGAACGTCAAGCTGATCTCGGACCTCCAGGGCGGAACGCCGGCAAACGTCGTCGAACAGTTGAAGGCGACGATCGGAGTGCCCCCACTGGAGGAGCAGACTTCCGACAAGTGGCTCGGCGGCGGTGAAAACAGCGGTGTCGCGAAGATACTGAAAGACACGGCGTACTTCCTCAAGGACCAGAAGAAGATCACGGCCGTCAAGGACAGCTACGCCGAGTTCGCCAATCCGCAATACGCCGAGGCGGCCAAGACCCTGTCGAACTGATCTGCCTCCCAAGGCGTCAATGGGGGCGCGGCCCGACCAGCGGTTGGCCGCGCCCTCCGATGCGGAGAAAACAAATGCTTGAGGTTCGCGAAGCCAGTGTCGTCTTCCTGGCGTCCGACGGCAGCAGTGTGCAGGCGCTGGACCGCGTGTCGCTGGACCTGCCTCCGGATTCCATCGTTGTGGCCGTGGGCGCATCGGGTTGCGGAAAATCCACCCTGCTCAATACGATTGCCGGTTTCCTGCCGCTGACGGAGGGCTCGATCAGGCTGGACGGGGAGCCCATCGAGGGACCGGGCGGGGATCGCGGGGTCGTTTTCCAGAAGGACACGCTTCTGCCCTGGGGGTCTGTCCTCGACAACGTCGCCCTCGGGCTCAGATACAAAGGCGTCCCGAAGCGGGAGCGCCACGAGCGGGCTCGCGAACTGCTGGGTCTCGTCGGGCTGGCGGACTTCGGGAACAGGCCACCCTACGAGCTTTCGGGCGGCATGCGTCAGCGCGTCGGCATCGCGCGGGCGCTCGCCACCGAACCGAAGATCCTGCTCATGGACGAGCCGTTCGGAGCCCTGGACAGCCTGACGCGCGAGACGATGCAGCAGTTGCTTGCCCGCATCTGGGCGCAGACCGGCAAGCAGGTTCTCTTCATCACGCATTCGATCGAGGAGGCGCTGCTTCTCGGCACGACGATCGTGGTCATGTCGCCAAGGCCCGGCCGCATCGTGGCGCGCTTCGACGCCGACTTCGTGCGCGACTTTGCGAGATCCGGCGAGATCGGACCGATCGTCTCGCGGCCGCGTTTCGTGGAACTGCGCGAGGAGATCCGGGCGCTCATCCACAATCCTCCCGTTTCCGGACATGGAGCGCTGCAATGACGATAACGGCAGACCTTCCGCTCGATCTCGCGCCCGCGATCCGCAAGCTTCCGGGTCTTCGACCGGCGAAGCCTTCCCGCGAGAAAGGCACGATCCTGATCGGTCTCGCCACCTTCGCGGCGCTGGTCGGCTTCTGGTTCGCGGCCAGTCACTTTGGATGGGCCTCACCGCTTTTCCTGCCGTCGCCTGCCGAGGTCGCCGCCCAGTTCCGGGTCGTCGCGCAGGACGGCTACGCCGAAGGCACGCTTGCCACGCATCTCGGCTCAAGCCTCTGGCGCATCGGTATGGCTCTGGCCCTGGCGATCTTTGTCGGCGTGCCGCTTGGCCTGACCATGGGCATGAACCGATGGGTGCGCGGCGTCTTCAGCGTTCCGATCGATCTCTATTGGGGCTTGCCGCCGCTGGCCTACCTGCCGCTGCTGATCATCTGGCTCGGGATCGACGAGACGTCGAAGGTCTTGTTGCTCACGCTCGCCACTTTTGCGCCGGTATGCTTTTCGGCCCAGGCCGGCGTGCGCTCCGTACCCGTCGAGCGCATCAACGCGGCTCGCTCTCTTGGCGCCAACCGCCTGCAGATATTCGGCACTATCATCCTGCCGTCGGCTCTGCCGGAAATATTGACCGGCCTCCGGATCGCCATCGGCGCTGGCCTGTCGACGCTGGTGGCGGCCGAGCTGATCGCGGCAAGATCGGGCGTCGGCTACATGATCATGTCAGCCGCGAACTTTCTCGCCACCGACATCGTCTTCGTCGGGCTGATCGTCATCGCCGCCCTCGCTTTCAGCCTGTCCGCCGGCATGCGCTGGCTGGAGCGACGGCTCGTGCCCTGGAAGGGCAAGCTCTGATTTCCCGAATTCCACGTCAAAAAGGAATATCTTATGTCGAAAGCACCGGATCTCTACTGGTACCTCCCGACGCATGGCGACGGCCCCTATCTCGGCACGGACGAGCGCCATCGCCCGGCAACGCTGGGTTATCTCGGCGAAATAGCCAGGGCCGCCGACCGTCTCGGCTTCAAGGGCGTATTGCTGCCGACGGGAACGCGCTGCGAGGATGCGTGGATAGTCGCAGCCGCTCTGATCCCGCAGACCGAAAGGCTGCGGTTCCTCGTGGCGCTCAGGCCGGGCAGCGGAACGCCCGGGCTGTTTGCCCGCCATGCAGCGACCCTGGATCGCATTTCCGGCGGCCGCGTTCTCGTCAATGTGGTCACAGGCGCCGACCCTGCGGATCTCGCGGGCGACGGCAACAAGCTGTCGCATGCCGAGCGCTATGCGCAGACGGACGAGTTCCTCACCATATGGCGACGCATCCTGTCGGGCGAGCCGGCGGATTTCGAAGGCAAGTATCTTTCCGCCCACGGCACGGACATTTCCTTCCCGCCGGTTCAGCAGCCATACCCGCCGCTATGGTTCGGGGGGTCGTCGGATGCGGGCATCGAGGTCGCGGCCAAGCACATCGACGTCTATCTCAGTTGGGGCGAGCCGGTTGAGCAGCTCAGGGAAAAGTTCGATCGCGTACGGGGGCGCGCCGCCGCCCTTGGGCGCAGCGTTCGCTTCGGCCTGCGCATCAACCTGATCGTCCGGGAGACCGAGGAAGAGGCATGGGCCGCTGCCGACCGTCTCATCAGCCGCGTGACGGACGACCTCATCGCCGAGGCACAGCACCAATTCACCAGTGTTTCCGAATCCGTCGGCCAGAAGAGGATCTCGGCGCTTCATCAAGGCCGACGCGACAAGCTGGTGGTGGCGCCAAACCTCTGGGCCGGCCTCGGCCTGGTGCGCGGCGGAGCGGGCACGGCGCTCGTCGGCAGCGCCGAGAACGTCGCGGCCCGCATCCGGGAATATCAGGACATCGGTGTCGAGACGTTCATCACGTCGGCCTATCCGCATCTGGAGGAAATCTTCAACGTTTCCGAACTGCTGTTCCCGGCGCTTGGGCTCGATGGAGAGGCAGCGCCTCCGGAACGGGGATGGGATCTGGAGTTCGGGCGAGGGGGCGCCCCCGGCGTTGTCGCGGCGACAAGACGACAGGCCGCCGGGTGAAGGAGACAGCGATGTCGCATGCGACGGTAGTGGGGTTCTCGGGAAATATCACGCGCCCCTCCAGAACATTCGCCTTCGTCGATCACGTCGTGCGGGACATCGCCAGAGCGACGGGTCTGGCGGGACGGACCTACGATATCGAGGATCTCGGTCCGTCGCTTCTGCAGGCCCGGAGTGCGAGCGACCTCGACGCGCAGGCAAAAGACATAGTCGAGCGGATCATAGGGTCGGATGTTCTCGTCGTCGGGTCGCCGACCTACAAGGGCAGCTACACCGGACTGTTCAAGCACGTCTTCGACCTGATCGAGCCGGCTGCCTTACGGGGCAAGCCTGTCGTGCTGACGGCCACGGGTGGCGGCGACCGGCACGCGCTGATAGCCGAACATTCGCTCCGGCCCCTGTTCGGCTTCTTCGAGGCGCTTGCCCTGCCTACGGCGATATACGCATCAGACCGGGATTTCGTGGACGGCAAAGTCGTTTCCGACGCCACCCTGCACAGAGTTTCACAGGCGGTCGGTCAGGCTGAAACGGCTTTGAGGTCCATCAAGGATTTCGCACTTGCTGCGGAATGACCGGCGTCGAACTCCGAACCTGCTGCTGAACGCCTGGCCCGGCTTATCCAGACTCGGGCGTCTCGTGAGCGCGCTCAATCCGGCGCGAAGACCGATTTCACAGCGGCTGCCGTCTGTCCGGCGATTATGTCGGCTTCCTCCCGGGACAGGCAGAGCGGCGGCGCGAAGCCCAGAATGTCGCCCTGCGGCATGGCCCGGCCGATGACGCCGCGCTCCAGAAGCGCCGCGGCCACCTGCGCGCCGATTTTCCTTGCCGGGTCGAAGAAGGTGCGATCGTCGCGGCCCTCGACGAACTCCACAGCCGCCATCAGGCCGTCCCCGCGCACCTCGCCGACATTCGCATGGCCGCCGACGGCGTCCGCAAGCGCCTTGCGGAAATAGGCCCCGACCTCGCCCGCGTTTTTCACCAGTTCGAGCGAGTCGATCAGCTCCAGATTGGCGATGCCGGCCGCCGCGCAGATCGGGTGCGCCGAATAGGTCCAGCCGTGGCCGATCGGCCCCAATCGATCGGACCCCTGCACCAGCACGTTCCAGACCTTGTCCGACACGATCACGCCCGACAGAGGCGCATAGGCCGAAGTCAGACCCTTGGCGATGGTGATGAGGTCGGGCCTGATGCCGTAGTGGTCCGAACCGAACATCGTGCCCAGACGTCCGAAGCCGGTGACCACCTCATCGGCGACGAGCAGGACGTCGTATTTCATCAGCACGGCCTGTATCTTCGCCCAGTAGCCGGCCGGGGGCGGAACGATGCCGCCCGTCCCGAGAATCGGCTCCCCGATGAAGGCGGCGACGGTGTCCGGCCCCTCGGCGAGGATCAACTCTTCCAGCCTGTCGGCGCAGAATTGCGAGAACTGCTCCTCGCTCATCGAGCGGTCTTCCCGGCGGAAATAACAGGGTGCCTCCGTGTGCAGGATCGGCGCGCGCGGCAGGTCGAAGGCGTTGTGGAAGAGATGCAGGCCGGTCAGCGATCCGGTCATGACGCCGGAGCCGTGATAGCTGCGCCAGCGCGAGATGATCTTTTTCTTCTCGGGCCGGCCGAGCACGTTGTTGTAATACCAGATCAGCTTGATGTTGGTTTCGTTGGCATCCGATCCCGACAGGCCGAAATAGACACGGCTCATTCTCGCCGGCGCGCGGTCAATGATCATCTTGGCCAAGGTGATCGACGCTTCGGTGCCGTGGCCCGCATAGGCGTGATAATAGGCGAGCTCCTTCGCCTGCGCGGCGATGGCCTCGGCGATCTCGGTGCGTCCGTAGCCGACATTGACGCAGTAGAGCCCGGCGAAGGCGTCGAGGCTTGTCTTTCCGTTGGTGTCGGTGACGTAGACGCCTTCGCCGCCGGTGATCACGCGGCTGGCGGATTCGCCTCGGGCATGGGTGCCCATATGGGTCGAGGGATGGAAGAAGTGATCCCGGTCCCAGGCGTTGAGTTCGTTCGATCTGTCAAGCATGGGGCAATTCCTCGTGTTCAGGCCACGTCGATGCAGAGGTATTTGAGGTCGGTGAAGGCTTCCAGGCCGTGGCGAGAGCCTTCGCGGCCAAGGCCTGATTGCTTGACGCCGCCGAACGGCACGGGCGCGCCGGTGATCTTGACGCGGTTGATCGCAACCATGCCATAGTCGAGAGCCCGGCCCATGCGAAGCTGCCGCGCGCCGTTCTCGGTGACGACATAGGCGACGAGACCGTATTCGGTGTCGTTCGCGCGGGCCAAAACCTCGTCTTCCGTATCGAAGGAGGTCACGGCGGCGACCGGTCCGAATGTCTCTTCGCGCATGATGAGTGCGTCGTCCGGCACGTCCGCAAGCAGCGTCGGCCGATAGAAGAGCGGACCCGCCGGATGGCGTTTCCCGCCCGCCAGCAGCCGTGCGCCTTTCGCAAGCGCATCGGCCACGTGTTCCTCCACCTTGGCCATCGCGCGGGCATGCATGAGCGGCCCGACCTCGACGCCGGCTTCGAGGCCTGAGCCGACCTTCAGGGTCTCGATACGGGCGGCGAAGGCTTCGCAGAAGCGCGCATAGAGCGGACGCCGGATATAGATGCGGTTGGCGGCGAGGCAGTCCTGCCCGGACGTGGCGAACTTGGCGTCGAGGGCGATCTTTACCGCCCTGTCGAGATCGGCGTCGTCGAAGACGATCAGCGGGGCATGGCCGCCCAGTTCCATGATGAGGCGCTTCATCGTGGGCGCGCATTTTGTGGTGATCAACCTTCCGATCTCCGTCGAGCCCGTAAAGCTCATGGCGCGGACGCGGGCATCGGCGCACAGGCGTCCGACGATGGTCGCGGCGTCGCCCGTCACCACGTTGAACACGCCGGCCGGCAAGCCGGCCCGTTCCCCGAGTTCTGCCAGGGCAAGGGCGGAAAGGGGCGTCTCGGAGGACGGATGTGCGACGACGGTGCAGCCAGCGGCGAGCGCGGCGGCGGCCTTGCGGGTCAGCATGGCGGAGGGGAAGTTCCACGGGGTTACGATCCCGGCGACGCCGACCGGCTCGCGCCGCACAATCATCTCCGCATCGGGCAGATGGCTGGTGACGCTCTCGGCGTTCATCCGTTTCGCCTCCTCCGCATACCACTCGACAAAGGAGGCGGCGTAGTCGATCTCGCCTCGCGATTCGGCTATCGGCTTGCCCTGCTCGACAGTCATCAGCAGCGCCAGGTCCTCTCTGGCTTCGAGCATCAGCCCGTGCCAGTTCCGCAGGATCGCGGCCCGCTGCTGCGGCAGCAGCGCGCGCCATTCCGGGAAAGCGCGTTGCGCGGCGTCGACGGCCGCATCCGTGTCGGCCGCATCGAGGGCGGCCACCCAGGCAATGGTGGCGCCTGTGGCCGGATCGGTGACCTCGAAACTGCGCGCGCCGCTTCCGGCGGTCCAGCGCCCCTCGACATAACCGAGCTCGCGCAGCAGGCGACGGTCGGTCAGGGCGTCAAGGCCTTCGCCGCGGATCGCGGGTGCAAACATCGCCGGCATGAAAACCTCCCTACTTTCCAGGAGAGTCTAGGCAATCAGCCGTAGAGAATGCGCCCAAATGCGAAGGCGCGGGCGGCAATGCGGACCAAAACGGCCGCCCGAACCAGAGAGATCGTCTATTCCTCCGCGTCCGTCGCTAGCCAGCCAACCGGCATGGCGTCTTCCTTGACGGTGCGCGTAACGATGTAGGTGAAATAGCGGTCGATGCCGATCTCGCGCTCCAGCAGTCCGTCGACCAGCCGCTGGTAGGTATCGATGTCGCGGGTCACGACCTTCAGGATATAGTCCACGCCGCCGCCGACCGCCCAGCAGGCGACGACTTGCGGCAGATCGCGGATCGCGCGCTCGAAGCGGTCGAAATCGGCCTGGCGGTGGCTTCCGAGCGTCACTTCCATCAGCACGCTCGCGATCACACCGATGGCGCGCAACTCGATCCTGGCGTGATAGCCCCTGATGATCCCGGCCTTCTCGAGCTTGCGCAGCCTGAGCCAGCAGGGCGTAGGCGAGAGGCCTACCTTCTCCGCGAGCGCCAGCTTGGTTATGCGGCCGTCCCGCTGGACCGCGTCGAGGATCTTCAGATCGATCGCGTCGAGCCGCGGGCTGGTCATGTCAGCAGCCTGCCGGATGCCGCGCAGAGACTTCGGACACGCGCATCACCCGACCTCCACCGCGACTACGCTTGCGCAATCGCCCGCCTTGACGAGGCCGGGGAAGTGTCGGGCAGTCAGGATGCCCGTCATTTTCGCCCTGATCTCCTGCGGGGCGAGACCCGTGCGCGATACCTGATGGATGCGCGCGACGACCTGACCTTCCGTCACCGTCTCGCCGAGATCGGCCGTGGTCTCGATCAGCCCGTCTTCCTCGGCGAAGCAGAAGCAGTCCCCCGATGGCATGTCGAGCCAGCGGGTCGGCTGCCGGTCGACCTGGCCGGAGAGGATGCCGGCATGCTTCAACACATTGGCGACGCCGCGGCGCGCGATGCGAACAGTGGCCGCAGTCGAGGTGCCGCCGCCGCCGAGCTCTGTCGTGACGAAAACCTTGCCCATCTCTTCGGCGGCTGTGTCGTACATGCCGACGGCGTCGATTTCGAGCATCTTGACGGAGTAGGGCGCGGAGAAGGCCTCCACGGCCGCGAACGCCCGCTTCGACAACGCCTCGTCGGGCAGGATATGCGCCGCGCAGAACGGGATGAAGTCGAGTGTCTTGCCGCCCGAGTGGAAATCGATCACCAGATCGGCGCGCGGCAGGAGTTCGCGCTGGAAATAGTCGGCGATTTTTTCCGTTACAGTGCCGTCCGGCCGGCCGGGGAAGGAACGGTTCATATTGCCCTTGTCAATGGGCGAGGTGCGGGTTGCAGCCCGGAACGCCGGATAATTCATCGCCGGGACAATGATCACAGCGCCACGGATGTCCTCCATCCTCAGGGTCCGCGCCAGTTCGAACAGCGCGAGCGGTCCCTCATATTCGTCGCCGTGGTTGCCGCCGGTCAGCAGCGCGGTCGGCCCCTCGCCGTTGCGCACGACCGCGATCGGGATCATCACCGACCCCCATGCCGAGTCGTCGCGGCTGTGAGGAAGGCGCAGATGGCCGTGCCGGACGCCATCGCCGTCCGGATCGATGGTCGGGGAGATCGGTGACGGACGCCTGGCCTTCTGTGTCATGCTCAGTCTTTCACCACCAGCTTGCGGGGGACGTTTGCCAGGCATTCGACGCCAGTCTCGGTAATCAGGATCGATTCCGTGATCTCGAGCCCCATGTCCTCAAGCCACAGTCCGGTCATGAAATGGAAGGTCATACCGGGCGTGAGTTCGGTGCGGTCGCCGGGGCGCAGGCTCATGGTGCGCTCGCCCCAGTCCGGCGGGTAGCTGAGTCCGATCGAGTAGCCGGTGCGGCTGTCCTTGACGATGCCGTACTTCTTCAGCACCGCGAAGAAGGCGTTGGCGATGTCCTCGCACGCATTGCCGGGCTTCGCGGCCGCAAGGCCCGCCTCCATCCCCTCCAGCGTCGCCTTCTCGGCATCGAGGAAGGCCTGCGTCGGCTTGCCGAGGAACACGGTGCGTGACAGCGGGCAGTGGTAGCGGTTGTAGCAACCCGCGATCTCGAAGAACGTGCCCTCGTTCGCCCTCATGGGCTTGTCGTCCCAGGTGAGATGCGGGGCGGAGGCGTCCTCGCCCGACGGCAGCAGCGGCACAAGCGCCGGATAGTCGCCCCCGATCCTTCCTTCGGCGCTCTCCACGCCGCGGATGCCGGCGTCGTAGATCTCGGCGACGAGGTCGTTCTTGCGCATACCGACCTCGACCTTGTCGACGATACGCTGGTGCATGGCCTCCACGATGCGCGCGGCCCTGCGCATATAGTCGATCTCGGTCGGGCTCTTGATGGCGCGCTGCCAGTTCACCAGTGCGGTCGCATCGAGGATGCGCGCATTCGGCAGATGCTTCTGAAGGGACAGGAAGGCGGCGGCCGAGAACCAGTAATTGTCGAGCTCGACGCCGATCGTCAGCCCGTCCCAGCGCCGCTCGGCGAGTACCTGCGCGAGGTAGTCCATCGGATGCCGCTCGGTCGACTGCACATAATGGTCGGCGTAGGGCACGATGTTTTCCTCGCTCAGCCAGGCCGTGCGGCGCGCGCCGTTGGCATCCTGACCGCGGCCATACCAGACGGGCTCGCCGTCCGGCGGAACGATGACGGCCTGGTGCACGTAGAACGACCAGCCGTCATAGCCCGTCAGCCAATGCATGTTGGAGGGATCGCTGACGATCAGCAGGTCGATGCCTTTCGCCTCCATGGCGCGGCGCGTCTTCGCCAGCCGATCCGCATATTCCTGCAAGCTGAAGCGGAGGTTTGGTTTCATTCTCTGGAGCATTCTGCACCTGCCTTGGCCTGCTCAACTTTCGAAAACGGTGCCGGCATCGGCCGCCCGGGCGCGGTCTCGCGCCAGCGTGGCGATGGCCGTGTCCTGTACGCCCGTCCCGGTCAGGTCGCAGACCGTGATGTCCGAGGCCGAGTGGCGACCCGGCGCGAGGCCGGCGACGATCTGCCCGAGTTCCGGGAAGTTCGTCGCCGCGCCGATCAGTCCGGCCGTGATCGCGTGGTGCAGTTCGCCAAGCCGTCGGGTCTGCTTCAGGCTGTCGGCGACGTAGAGGTCCGCGCGTGCGAGCGCGGCCGGCTCGATCTCGTTCTTGTGCTCGGCGTCCGAGCCCATCGCCGTGACATGCTGACCTGGCGACAGCCAGTCCGCCTTCAGGATCGGCTTTTCGGCCGGCGTGGTGGTGACGACGATGTCCGCGCCGGAAACGGCCTGCTTCGGGTCCGTCCCGGCGCGTACGAGGATGCCCAGTTCCTCGCACAGCCTTGCGGCCAGCGTCTCTGCCTTTGCCGCAGCTCGCGCACAGATACGCGCTTCCACGATGGGCCGCACTAGCGTCAGCGCCTTGAGCTGGAGTCGCGCCTGTACGCCCGCGCCGAAAATCGCGGCTATCGCCGCGTCTGGCCGCGCCAGGTGTTTTGCCGCCACCGCTCCGGCTGCGGCCGTGCGAACATCGGTCAGATAGCCGTTGTCGAGCAGCAG
The DNA here is from genome assembly GCA_023953845.1 of Rhizobiaceae bacterium. Classification (NCBI taxonomy): domain Bacteria; kingdom Pseudomonadati; phylum Pseudomonadota; class Alphaproteobacteria; order Hyphomicrobiales; family Rhizobiaceae; species Rhizobiaceae bacterium. The sequence goes on from JAMLJC010000002.1 coordinate 125,551, forward strand.
CGCCTCGACCAGCCCGGTCCCCGCGGAAAGCAGCACCATCATCCCGTTGACGCTCGGCAGGCCGAGCTTCGGATTGTCGAAGAAGCCGGGGCTGATCTTGATGGCGAAGCCGTCGACGCCCGGCACATAGGCGGTCTTGACGTCGACTTCGCCGCGATGCTCGGGAATATCCAGCCGCAGGATCGGCGGCATTGCGACGGGCAGCGTCGCCAGCGCCCGGAAGGCGTTCTCCACGCAGTCGACCGCCGCTATGTCGAGCGGCACGATCTTGCGAAGGTCTGCTTCGGTCAGGATGGTCATCCGGCTCATGCGGCAGGTCCTTCCTCGCGCCACGTTCCGCACACGATGCTGCGGTGCAAATCCATGTCGATGTTGCGTCCCGAGACGAGGACGACCGTTTCCCCGTCGGGCCTCACCTTGCCGGCGAGGATGGCGGCGATTCCGACGGCTCCCGCGCCTTCGACGACTTCGCGCTCCTGTCGATAGGCGTGCGTGATCCCGGCCGCGATCTCCGCCTCGGTGACGAGGACGACGCCGTCGAGCAGGCTGCGGCACATGTCGAAGGTGAAGCGGTTGGCGAGGCCGATCCCGCCTCCGAGCGAATCCGCCAGGGTGGGCAGTTCCTCCACCGGAACGGGCCGGCCTGCGTCGAGGCTTGCCTTCATGGCCGCGCCGCGCTCCATCGAGACGCCGATGACGCGCGTCGCAGGCGAGAGGCCCTTGACCGCCGCGGCGACGCCCGCTGCCAGCCCGCCGCCGGAAAGCTGCACCAGCACCGTCCTGACCCCGGGCACGGCCTCCACGATCTCCAGCCCGATTGTGCCTTGTCCCGCAATCACGCCGGCATGGTCGAAGGGAGGCACCATGACGAGGCCTTCTGCCGCCACGAGCCGGTCGACCTCCTCCTGCGCGTCGTCCTGGCTGCTGCCGACGATGCGGATGTCGGCGCCGAGACGGCCTATCGCGGCGAACTTGTTCCCGGGCACCAGCCGCGACATGCAGACAACTGCGCGCACACCTTCCAGCCTGGCCGCATGGGCCAGCGCGCGGCCGTGGTTGCCGGTCGAGGCGGCGATCACGCCGCGCCGCTTTTCCTCGGCGCTCAGTTGCGCGACCGCGTTGGTCGCGCCGCGAAGCTTGAAGCTGCCGGTGGTCTGGCGGTGCTCCAGCTTCAGGTGGACGGGAAAGCTCGTGATTTCCGACAGGGAAGGGGACCTGACGGTCGGTGTCGCCTCGATTCTCCCGGCGATCCGCCGCCGTGCGGCTTCGATGTCGGCGAGGGCGACCGCGCTCATTCCGCCGTCTCCAGGCGATAGGGTGCGGCGGCATCTGCCACCCAATCCGCGAGGCTGCGGGCGAAGCTGCGCGGCACCAGAAGATCGCAGGCGTTCGCAGCCCTGCGCAACAAAAGCACTGGAACGTGATGGAAGCCGGTTTGGACGGCGCGCCCCGGCGCCGAATGAGGCGCATCCCAGTCGACGGCCACGCACGCCCCGAGGACGTCGAAGATATGCGTTCCGCCCAGCCTGAGCCGTACCCGGCTCTCGCCCAGCGATACCGAGCAGCCTAGTTCCGGATCGATCGGCGGCGGCGTTGATGTTCCGTCTCCGACGAGCCAGATCCGGCGCGGTGCGATGCGGATCGCCAGCCATCCGCGCAGAACGGCGGTCTCCCCGCATGCAGCCGGCAGCGCGCCTCCCAGTTGATGCGACAATCCGGTCTCGAAGGCCGCTGACCAGCCGTCGAGTTGAACGATCGCGCAAGGCTCGGTCGACATATGGAAACGGGTCTCAGCCATGGAGCCGTTCCCCCTGCGGATCGAGGAAGACAGGCGAGACGATGCGGGCGCGGACGGTTTCGTTCTTCACGGTATGGACCGCCAGCACCTCCTCCCCCTCTGCTGCGATATCGCCGGCGAGCAGGCCAAGTCCGATATAGGTGCCGAGTGTCGGGCTATAGGTGACGGAGGTGACGCGACCTCGGCCATGACCCTTCACGGCGTCGTCCGGCCTGAACAGCGCCGCCCCGCCGGTCAGGCGCTTCCCCGGCTCCGCGCATTCCAGTCCGACGAGGCGCTGCCGGTCGGCATCGTGGAAGGCCGGTCGGCGGCGCAGCACGTCGCCGACGAAGCCAGCGCGCTTCCCGACGATCCGGCCGAGGCCGAGATCGTCCAGCGTGGTGCGTCCGTCGATCTCCGGGCCGGCGACATGACCCTTCTCGACGCGCAACGCGCCGAGCGCCTCGACGCCATAGGGTTTCAGCCCGAACGGCCCGCCCGCCTCGATCAACCGGCTCCAGACTCTCTCGCCCACGCTTGCTCCGGCATAGACCTCGTAGGCCCGTTCGCCGGAATAGCTCAGCCGGATGATCCGCAGCGCCCGGCCTTCGAACTCGCCTTCGATCACGCCCATATGCGGGAGCGCTGAGTTCGAGACGTCGAGCGCCGGAAAGGCGGCGGCAAGAATCTCACGACTATTCGGCCCCGCCACCGACATCGCAGCCCATTCGTCGGTGACTGATGTGACAGCGACACGCAAATCCGGCCATGCCGTATCGAGCAGGAATTCGAGACGAGACAGCACGTCGGCAGCCCTGGCCGTCGAGGTGGTCATGAAGAAGCGTTGTTCGTCAAGCCGCGTGGTGGTGCCGTCGTCGTAAACGATACCGTCGTCGCGCAGCATGACGCCATAGCGGGCACGGCCTACTGACAGTTTCGCAAACCCGTTGGCGTAGACGCGATCGAGGAAGGTCGCGGCGTCCGGTCCCTGCACGTCGATCTTGCCGAGCGTGGAGATGTCCATAAGGCCGGCAGCCTCGCGCACGAAACGCATCTCGGCGACATAGGCTTCGTTCACGTCGCGACCGGACGCGCGGTAGAAGTATGGCCGCATCCAGAGCCCGACCTCCAGCATCTCGGCCCCATTCGAGGCGTGCCAGTCGTGCATCGGCGTACGGCGGACGGGCCTGAAGTGATGACCGGTCGCACGGCCTGCGAGCGCGCCGATGGCGACGGGCGTGTAGGGCGGACGGAAAGTGGTGGTCCCGATGTGGGGAACAGCGACGCCGCGCAGGGCGGCCATCGCCGAAAGCGCGGCAAAGTTGCTGGTCTTGCCCTGGTCTGTCCCCATGCCGAGCGTCGTATAGCGCTTCAGGTGCTCGACCGATTCATAGCCCTCGCGATGGGCGAGCGCGATGTCGTCGGCGGTCACGTCCATCTGAAAATCGACGAATGCCTTTTTCCCCCGTCCCGCAGCGGGAACGTCGCGGAAGGGAGCGGCAGGCGCTTCCTCGGCCTCGAACCAGAGGGGGGCCTGCGCGGCGGCCGGCCTTCCGTAGAAGGAAGCGGCCTCGACGCCGGCCCGATGCCCGGTCTCGATCGCCTCGGCCGTGGTGAAGCCGCCCGCCATCGCCCCGACGGCGAACAGGCCGGGCTGGAGGCTGCCCGGAACGAAGGCGTCGATGTCTTCGCGATAGACGGGCCGGACGCCCAGATGCGAAGCGAGATGGACGGTCGGCGACCAGCCGCCGGAGACGCAGACGAGGTCGCAGGCGACATCTTCCTCCGCTCCCGGTCCAACAAGCACGGCAGCCCTGACCGCCCGGCGGCCACGAATATCGGCGATACGCGTACCGGCGCGAACCGCAATGCCACGACGGGAGGCTTCCACCTGAAGGGTGGGCGAAAGGTCGGGGCGCGGGTCCGCAATGACGACCTCCGCGCCTGCGGTGGCGAGATCGAACGCGGTGCGCCATGCGCCGTCATTGGTCGCGGCGACGACGGCCTTCCTGCCCGGCAGGACGGCGAAGCGGTTGAGGTAGGTACGCGCCGCCGATGCGAGCATGACGCCCGGCCTGTCGTTGTTGGAAAACACCAGCGGCCGCTCGATGGCGCCCGCTGCGAAGACGATCGCGCCGGCGCGCAGGATCGTCACCGTCTGTCGTGGCTCCCGCACGGGGTGTCCCCGATGTCGTCCGACGAGGCCTAGCACCCTGCCGTCATAGCTGCCGAAGACAGTCGTCCGCCGCATCAGCGTGACGTTGGGAAGGCCAGCCAGTTCGGCTTCCATCGTTTTGAGCCATGCCGCTGCCTCGCTGTTGGCCTGTTCCGACAGGAGCTGTCCGCCGAAAAGAAAATCCTGCTCGATCAGCACAATTTTCGCGCCAGCTTCGGCCGCGGCGCGCGCGGCCGACAGCCCCGCCGGACCGCCTCCCACGACAGCGACATCGGCAAAGGCGTGGCGAACCTCGTAGCGGTCGGGGTCAGGCTCCGTGCCGGCCTTGCCCAGCCCGGCCGCCCTGCGGATGAAATGCTCGTAGAACATCCATGCGCGCCGCATCGGTCCCATGAAGGTCTTGTAGTAGAAGCCAGCAGACAGGAACGGCGCGAACAGCCCGTTGATGCTCTGGACGTCGAAGGCGAGCGAGGGCCAGCGGTTCTGGCTTTCCGCCACGATGCCGTGCGTCAGCTCCAGCGTGGTCGCGGGCAGGTTCGGCTCGCGCCGACCGCCGGCGCCGATGGTGACGAGCGCGTTGGGCTCGGCGGCGTCCGCCGCGAATATGCCGCGCGGCCGATGGTACTTGAAGCTGCGGCCAACGAGGGAAACGCCGTTGGCGAGCAGCGCCGAGGCGAGCGTGTCGCCTTCGAATCCGCCCAGCCTGCGGCCGTCGAAGGAGAATTCAACGGGACGGGTACGGTCGATGAGGCCGCCCTCGGGCAATCGTGTGGCACCGGCGGTCATGCGGGCGACTTTCTGGCGAGGGCAACGGAGGAGATCACGTGGCTGCGCGTGTCGCGCTCGACCACCAGCCATTGGCGGCATCCCATGACATGCTGCCAGTGTTCCCGATGTGGTCCCGGCTGATTGTCGCGGACGAAGACGTAAGCGTACCAGGCCTCGAAATCCGGATCGTCATATGCCGGGCGAGGCACCGACGCATCGCCGCCGTAACGGAATTCGTCGTGGTCGCGCGTGCCGCAGCAGGGACAGTCTATGCGAAGCATGATCCTGACGCTCCTATTGCAGCCAGGCGAAGGGGCCGGCTCCGGCCTCGTCGAGCATGGCGCCCGTGCGGAAGCGGTCGAGCCCGTAAGCGGCTACAAGCGGATGCGCCTTGCCGGTGGCGATGGTGTGGGCAAAACACCATCCGGAGGCGGGTGTCGCCTTGAAGCCGCCGTAGCACCAGCCGCCGTTGAGGTAGAGGCCGTCGACCGGCGTCGGGCAGATGATCGGACTTGCGTCCGGCGTCATGTCCATCACGCCGCCCCAGTGGCGCAACAGCCGCACCCGCGAGATGCACGGCATCAGCGCGATCGCCGCCTCCGCCACCTCGCGCACCACGCCGAGATTGCCGCGCTGGGCGTAGGAGTTGTAGCCGTCGAGGTTGCCGCCGAAGACCAGCCCGCCCTTGTCCGACTGGCTGACGTAGAAATGATCCGCCCCGTAGGCGACGACATGGTCCACCATCGGCTTCAGCGGCTCGGTGACGAAGGCCTGCAGCACGTGGCTTTCGATCGGCAGCTCCAGCCCGGCCTTCCGGCCGAGCACGGAGGTATGGCCGGCGACGGCAAGCCCCACCCTGCGGGCGGCGATCGCGCCTCGCGTCGTCTCGACGCCGACGATGCGCTCGCCCTCGCGCAGGAAGCCGGTCACCTCGCAGTTCTGGATGATGTCGACACCGTGGCCGTCGGCGGCGCGCGCATAGCCCCAGGCGACCGCGTCGTGGCGCGCGGTGCCGGCGCGACCTTGAAGGATTGCGCCGTGGATCGGAAAGCGCGCGGTTTCCGAGAAGTCGAGATAGGGAACGAGACGGCGGACCTCGTCGCGATCGAGGATTTCGGCGTCTATTCCGTTCAACCGCATGATGTTGGCGCGATGGCTGAAGCCGTCGAGCTGATCGGCCGAATGGGCGGTGACGATCTGTCCGCGCTGCGAGAACATGACGTTGAAGTTCAGCGCCCGCGACATGCCTTCCCACAGATTCATCGAGAATTCGTAGAACTGGGTATTGCCGTCGAGCAGGTAATTCGAGCGGACGATGGTCGTGTTGCGGCCGACATTGCCGCCGCCAACATAGCCCTTTTCCAGCACGGCAACGTTGCGGATGCCGTGGTTCTCGGCGAGGTAGAAGGCGGTCGCCAGCCCATGTCCGCCGCCACCGACGATGACGACGTCATAGGCGCGCTTCGGTTCCGGCGCACGCCAGGCGCGCTGCCAGCGCCCATGTCCGGCAAGTCCGTTCAGCAGGAGGGAAAGAGCCGAGTAGCGTGCCACGATGCCTACCTGATGATCGGGCCGCCGGACGTGCGGGTGAGAACTTCCGCGCCGACCTCGGTGAGCAGCACGGTGTTGGAAACGAAATCGTCGCCGCGTCCCGTGCCCATCAGCCAGGAAAGGATGTGGAAGCTCATGCCGGTTTCGATGACGAGATCGGAATCGTGCCGCAGCCCGGTGACCGAATTGCCGCCGGTCCATGACGGCGGCTGGCCGACGCCGACCAGATAGCCGCAGTGATGGCGCCGGTAATGGGAAAGGCCGGCCTCGTCCACGATCGCCTGCCAGGCCGCGTACACGTCGCGGGCCTTCACTCCCGGTTTCAGCGCCTTCACCACGGCGCCGAAGGCACGGGCCGTCACGTCAGCCATCGCCGCGTCCTCGTCCTTGATCGAGCCGACGCGGACGAGCCGCCCGAGCGGGGCGTGATAGCGCGAGATGCAGCCCGACAGTTCGAGAAAGACCGGCTCGCCTGCGCGGTAGACACCGTCGCCCCAGGTCGTGTGCTCCTCGCCGAGCCGCGCCGCCGGGCGAATGAACGGTCCGAACCCCGGTGCATGGCCGCCGGCCCTGATCATCGCAGCCACGCATTCGGCGGCAACTTCCTGCTCGGCGGCGCCGTCGCGGATCGCCGCGATCGCTGCGCCCGCCGCTGCATCGGTGACGGCGGCGGCGCGGCGCATCAATGCCTGCTCCTCCGGGCTTTTCACGCGCCGCATTGCATCGACGAGGTTCGAAATGTCCTCCCAGCGGGCCGGAAACTGCCCTTCGAGCCTGAGCGCCAGACCGTGGCTGAGGCCCGAGGTCCAATATTCGAGGCCAATCCGCTTGCCGGCGAGCCCGAGTTCGACGAGTGCGCGGGCGGCGAGATCTGCCGCCGTCTCGCTGTCGGAGTGGCCGCGGAATTCGGCCGCGCGCACCTGTTTCTCGATGGTCACCCGCTCCATGGCGCGGGTGACCAGCACCGGCCTCCCGTCGAGCGGCACGATCAGCAGGTGCGGCGCGAAGTAGCCCCAATGATCGAGGCCGGTCAGATAGAAGATGTTCTCTGGCGAAGCGAAGACCGCGGCCTCGAGCTCTTGGGCCGCGATCCTTTCGCGCACGCGCGACAGGCGGCCGTCGATCTCGGCATCGGAAAAGGGATTGCGGTCCATCAGGCGGTCTCGTGATATCGGTGGGATTCGGAGTTTTGCATCTCGCGGCCGCCTCGGGTCAGTCGACGACGATCAAATCGCGGGCGACGTCGCAGAGCCGTTCGCCGCCGCGATCCGTCACGACGAAGGATTCGGAGATCGCGATTCCGTAGCTGTCGAACCAGACGCCGGCCATGAAATGAAAGCACATGCCGGGCTGCAACTCGGTCCTGTCGCCGGGTCTGAGGCTTACCGTGCGTTCGCCCCAGTCGGGCGGGTACGCCAGACCGACGGGATAGCCGACGCGGCTTTCCTTCTTGAGGCCATTTCTGCGCAGCACCGCCTGCCATGCCGCTTCGACCTCTTCGGCGGTATGACCGGGCCGGGCCTTTTCGAGGCCGGCATCGACGGCCTCGACAATGGCCCTTGCGGTGTCGCGATAGAGTTGGGGCGGCTCGCCGAAATGCACGGTGCGCGTCAGCGCGGCGTGGTAGCGCCGGCGCACACCGGCGATCTCGATGATGGCGAGCCCATTGTCCGGGAGAGGTGCGTCGGTCCAGGTGAGGTGCGGCGTCGACGTTCCCGCGCCGACCGGCACCAGCGGGCAGATCGCGGCATAGTCGCCACCGGCGCCGGGAATACCCATAATCTGCGCATGATAGATTTCGGCGACGATGTGGTTCTGCGGCACGCCCGGCCGCATCTTGCCGATGGCCCGGTTCATGGCATGGCTGCAGATCGCGCCAGCCTCGCGGATCAGAGCCAGTTCCGCTTCGGACTTCACCAGCCGCGCCCAGTTGACGAGATCATGGTTGCTGGCAAAGCGGGCGTCGGGCAGGCCGGCGATCAGATGGGCATGGCAGCGGGCGGTATAGTAGTGCGCATCCATCTCGACGCCGATGCGGGCATTCTCCCAGCCCCGTGCGCGGACGAACCCGGCGAGCTCGTCGTAGGGATGCTCGACCGGATGCTGCACGAGCCGCTCCGAGAATGGCACGATGCTCGTTTCGGGCAGGCCGGTCGTCATGCGGGCACTGGCGGCGTCCTGCGTCCGACCGAACCAGATCGGGCGATCTTCCTCCAGATGCACGAGCACGCATTGCGGGACGTAGAAAGACCAGCCGTCATAGCCGGTCAGCCAACACATGTTGGCGGGGTCCTGGCAGACGATGAGATCGAAGCCGGCATCGACCATGCGCGCCTTCACGTCGGCGAGCCGTCGCGCATACTCAGCCTCTTCGAACCTGCCGGCGCTCATCGGAATCCACCCTCCTTCCGGTTGGGCGCGAGATCACCGCTGTGGCGAGCTCTTCCCAACATGTGCACAACTAGAGACGTAAATCAAAAAAGCACAACGTAAAACAAGCAATTTTGACAGGTATTACGATATCGCTTGCGATGTGTCTAGGTCAGTTGTATACGTCTTGATATGGGATGTGCCGAAGCGCATCCCTGATCGATGTCGTCATCGAAACGAAAAGGGGAACATATGTTCAGGTCACCAATGTCCCGCCGCACAGTCGCGCGCGCGGCTGCCATGCTGGCGCTCACCGCAACCACAGCATTCATGGCGCTGCCGGCCCAGGCCCAGTCGACGCTCGAGCGCGCCAGGGCCGACGGCTATATCCGCGTCGGTTTCGCCAACGAGGCGCCGTTCGGCTACGCGACGCCCGACGGCAAGCTGACCGGAGAGGCGCCGGAAGTCGCGAAAGCGGTGTTGGCCAAACTCGGGATACCGCAGGTCGACGGTGTGCTGACGGAGTTCGGCTCGCTCATTCCCGGCCTGAAGGCCGGCCGCTTCGACGTCATCGCCGCCGGCATGTTCATCAACCCGAAGCGTTGCGCCGAAATCGCCTTCTCCGAGCCGTCCTACGGCATCGGGCAGGCGATGCTCGTGCCGGCCGGCAATCCGAAGGGCGTTAAGGACTATTCGACCTTCGCGGCGAATTCCGACCTCAAGCTCGCCGTGATGGCCGGAGCGGTCGAGGGCGGCTACGCCAAGGAGGCCGGGGTTTCGGATGGCCAACTCGTGATCCTGCCCGATCAGTCCAGCCTCGTCGCCGCCGTGCAGTCCGGCCGCGCGGATGCGGCTGCGCTGACGGCGCTCTCCATCGCCGACATGGCCAGCAAGGCCGAGGGCGTGGAATCGACGACGCCGTTCGGCGAGGTCGCCGGCAAATCCGTGAAGGGTCATGGCGGCTTCGGCTTCCGCAAGGAAGACACCGATCTGCAGCAGGCGTTCGACGCCGAACTCAAGGCCTTCCTCGGCTCGCCGGAGCACATCGCGCTGGTCGAGCCGTTTGGCTTCGGCAAGGACTACCTGCCCAACAAGACGACTGCGGAACTCTGCGCCGGAGAATAGTCTCCCCGACTATCGGCGGCGCAAAGGCGCCGCCTCCCATTTTCGGAGAGGCAGATGGGAATCGGCACACTGTTTGCAATGCTGGCGGCGTCGCTCGCCGCCATAGGCCTGCTGTCGCTGCAGGCTGACTACGCCGTGTTCATGCCCGGCTTGCTGCAGGGGGCGTGGCTGACGTTCAAGATCGCGATCCTCGGCAGCGTGCTGGCCGTGGTGATGGGCGTGCTTGCCGCGCTCGCGCGTCTCTATGGCGTATTGCCGCTGCGTTGGCTGGCAACGGTTTATGTCGAGATATTCCGCGGCACCTCGGCGCTCGTCCAGCTCTTCTGGCTGTTCTTCGTCCTGCCGCAGTTCGGCATCCTGATCGATGCCTTCATAGTCGCCGTGCTGGCTCTCGGCCTCAATGTCGGAGCCTACGGTTCGGAGGTGGTGCGCGGTGCGATCCTCTCGGTTTCCCGTGGCCAGTGGGAGGCCGCGACGGCGCTCAACATGAGCCGCGGCCAGATGCTGCGGCGGATCATCCTGCCGCAGGCGTTCATCGCCATGATCCCTCCCTGGGGCAATCTGTTCATCGAACTGCTGAAGGCGACGTCGCTCGTGTCGCTGATCACGCTTTCGGATCTCGCCTTCAGGGCGCAGCAGATGAACCAGACCACGCTGAGAACAATTCCGATCTTCACGCTGGTGCTTCTGATCTATCTGGCGATGTCGCTGGTGATCACGATCGGCATGCGCCTGCTCGAACAGCGCGCCGCGGTCGGCCTTGCCAGGGGGAGGGCGGCATGATCTGGGACTGGGCATTCGCCTTCGAAATCCTGCCGCAACTCGCGCGTGCCGCGATCATCACGGTCGAGGCGACGATCCTCGGCTTCATTCTGGCGGCCGTGCTCGGGCTGGTGTTGGCCATCATTCGCATTGCCATGCCGAGGTCCGACATAGTCGTGTCGGTGCTGGTCGAGCTGATCCGGTCCACCCCTCTGCTGATCCAGATCTTCTTTCTCTATTTTGTGCTGCCGAAATTCGGCCTCGTGCTCGAAGCGTTCACGGCGGGCGTGCTGGCAATCGGAATCCACTACGCGGCCTATTGCTCTGAGGTGTACCGCTCCGGCTTCGACAACATCCCGCGCGGGCAGTGGGAGGCTTCCATTGCCCTTAACCTTTCGCAGTGGACGACCTTCAAGGACATCATCATCCCGCAGGTGATCCCGCCGATCGTTCCGGCGCTCGGCAACTACCTGGTGGCGCTATTCAAGGAAACGCCGCTGCTTTCCGCGATTGCCGTGCTGGAATTGATGCAGACGGCCAAGATCATCGGCTCGGAGACGTTTCGCTACACGGAGCCGATCACCCTGGTCGGCGCCTTCTTTCTGTTGATGAGCCTTGTGTCCGCGACGGGAATCCGCGTCCTTGAACGCATGCTCAACCGGAGGACCACGCGATGACCGAACAGCCCATGGTCCGTTTCGACAAGGTCTCGAAGCGCTACGGCAACTTCACGGTGCTCGACGGTCTCGACCTCGACATCGCGCGTGGCGAGAAAGTGTCGATCATCGGCCCTTCCGGTTCGGGAAAGACGACCGTGCTGCGTATGCTGATGACTCTGGAGACCATCAATGACGGCGTCATCTGGATCGAGGGCGAACCGCTGACGCATATGGAGCAAAAGAACCGGCTCGTGCCGGCGAACCATGCCCATATCCGCCGCATCCGCGCCAAGATCGGCATGGTCTTCCAGTCCTTCAACCTGTTCCCGCACATGACCGCGATGGCCAACTGCATCGAAGCGCCGATGACCGTGCTCGGTATGAAGCGGGCGGATGCGGAGGCGCGCGCGGCCGAGCTTCTCGAAATGGTCGGGCTCGCCCAGAAGAAGGGGCACTACCCCGCCCAGCTTTCCGGCGGACAGCAGCAGCGCGTGGCCATCGCCCGCGCGCTTGCCATGCGGCCGAAGATCATGCTCTTCGACGAGGTCACCTCCGCGCTGGACCCGGAACTGGTCGGCGAAGTGCTGCAGGTCATAAGGCAGATCGGGCGCGAGCACGATCTGACGATGCTGATGGTTACCCATCAGATGGGCTTCGCAAAGGAGTTTTCCGATCGCGTCTGCTTCTTCTATGAAGGTAAGATCTGCGAACAGGGGCCTCCGAACGAGCTGTTCGGGGCTCCGAAGAATGAACGGACGCGACAGTTCCTGCGCGCGGTCCTGGAGGCTGGATGACCCTTGAACTGGATTCGGTAGCCGAACAAGCTGCGGCGGAGCCGTCACGTCCCCTTACCGCACGTGAACGGTACGAACGCATCTATCTTGTCTTGCGGGACCGCATCTGCCTGCTCGAATATCCGCCCGGCAGCCGTCTTTCGGAAGAAGAGCTCGCGCAGGAATTCCAGACCAGCCGCACGCCGGTGCGGCGCGTCCTGGCGCGTCTGGAATCCGAGGGTCTCGTCCAGTCCCTCCACGGCGTCGGCACGATCGTCACGGACGTCGACATCGAGGAACTCCAGCAGGTCTACCATCTGCGCCTCGAACTGGCGGAATTGATGGGGAAGCTCTCCCCGATCCCGCGCACGGCGACCGATCTCGAGCGTATCCGGACTTTGATCAGGCGTTGCGACACTGAAATGCGCAATCCCGATCAGCGCGCTTTCCTGCGTCTCAACATGGATTTCTTCCAAGAGCTCAGCGCGATGACCGGAAACCAACCGCTGCGGGACATCAGCGAACGGCTCTATTTCCAGGTGGCGCGCGTTGTCCTCAAAATGATGCCGCAACTCGGGCTGGTCGAGGAGTTCACCGCCTTCCGCCGGGAGATGATGGAGACGCTTGCGGCCGCTGAAATCAACGATTGGGAGTCGATCGGGCATATAAGACGAGCCCATATCTCCATGAGCTTCCGGCGCATGATGCTCCATCGCGGCGAAGAAGTTGCGGATAAGGCGCGCAGGACGTTGTAATTGCGCCCACGCATTCAATAGCCGCGTTCCGGGTCCACCACGTTCAGGAGCGGCTGGCCGTTCCGCCAGCGCGTCAGATTGTCGGCGAACATGCGGACTGCCTTAAGGTCCCAGCCGTCGTAGACGGATGCGCAATGGGGCGTGACGATGACGTTCTCGCAAGCCCACAGGGGATGGTCCGCCGGCAGCGGCTCGGTCGCGAACACGTCAAGCGCCGCGCCCTTGAGCCGTCCGGTATCGAGCGCCGAAAGGAGTGCTGCCTCATCGACCACGCCGCCGCGCGAAATGTCGATCAGGACGGCGGAAAGCTTCATCGCTGCGAACGCTGCGCTCCCGATCAGACCGCGCGTGTTCGGTAGAAGCGGCACGCAGCAGACCACGAAATCCGCGCGTCGCAGCAAGGCAAGGAGGGCGTCGGGGCCGTGGACCTCGTCGAGGTCCGGCATCGGTTGCGGACGGGCACGGATGCCGAGCGTCTTCATGCCCATCGCGTGAGCGCGCCGCGCCACGGCTTCGCCCGTCTTGCCCAGGCCGACGATCAGAACAGTCTTTCCCTCGATCGGTTCGACGCGCCCTGCCGCCCATTGCCGCGCCTGCTGGCGGCGCGTGAAACCACGCAGATCGAGCGAAAAGGACAGCATCGCGCCCAACGCATATTCCGCCAGCATGTCGGCTGCGACTCCCGCCGCGTTCGTGACGGTCAGTCCGGAAGGGTCCCATAGTCCCAGATGATCGGTGCCGGAGCCTCCGACCGACACCCATTTCACGGTCGGGCTCTCGACGAGAGACTGCCGCGGAAAGCGTGGCGTTCCGTCGAAACGGACGGAATAGACGACTTCCGCCGCCATGCGCTCGATCATGCTCGGCAGTTCCGCATATGTCTCGCAAGCGCGCACGGAGAGGTCGGGGTGGGTCTCGCGCAATATCGCGAGACCCGGCTCGGGCCGGTCCGTGTGCAGTATGACGGACGGCGCCTTCGACATGCCGGCCTAGAACCGAATATGGTCGGCCAGGCTGCCCAGCGTCGCGAGCAGAGCTTCGCCGGCAGCTTCGGTTGGGTTCTCATGCGGCGCGCGCAGGTTGAGCCAGCGCTTGTCGCCGGAACGCACCGCCAGCAGGGCCTTCATGGATGAGATGAGGCCGGCGTCCTGGACCGCCTTGCGGAATGCCTTGACCGTAGCGTCGGCCTCGGTGACGTCTCTTCCGGCGATTGCGCCGTCATAGAGCGCACGGATCGCAGCCGCGTTGAGGTTGACCGTCGCGGAGATACAGCCGGCGCCGCCGCTTGCAAGGCCTTTGGTGAGCTGGGCCTCCGAGCTCGGGAAGACGGCGACCTTCGGTGCGGCCGCGATCACGGCGGCCGTGTTGTCCCAGTTGCCGGCGCTGTCCTTGTACGCCACCACCGTCTCCGGAAAGGCTTCGTTGAGCCGAGCGGCAAGGGCGGGACTGACGGGAACACCGGAGTTCTGGGGAATATGATACAGGATCATGCGCATGGCAGGATTGTCCACGCGCTCGATCAACTCGCTGAAGTAGCGGGCCTGACCGTTGTCGCCGACGGCGGTGTAGAAGAAGGACGGCAGCACCATCACCGCCGCGCAGCCGAGCCCGACGGCATGGGCAGTGAGATCGGCGCTTTCGGGCAGGGCGGTCACGCCGGTTCCGGGCATCAGGCGATCGGGCGGGATGCCTGCCTCGACCAGCCATTCAAGCGCCTGCTTGCGTTCGTTGAGCGAGACGGACAGCGCCTCGCCTGTGGTGCCGAACGGCGAAAGATAGTGCGCGCCCTGATCCAGTACCCACCTGGCGTGCGCAATCCAGAGGTCGCGCGCGATGCGACCGTCATTCTCGAACGGCGTCAGGATCGGCGCGATGGTGCCTTGGGGACGGGTCATGCGTTTCCTTCCAACTATAATTGTCCTGTGAGCAATGTTTTGTGACAGCCGCCACGGTGCGAACAAAGAAAGCCGACGCTGTGATATCGAAAAGCACATCGAATGCATCGCCGGAACGGAAAAGCACGGCTTCGACATGGCCGACGCGCGTTTGCGCAATCTCGTCGGAACCGAAATATGCGCGCCTGAGATCAAGTGCGCAGAGCCGCCTCATTCCTTTCTCCAGATCGGGGCCTGACAGGCGCATCCATGCCCAGCCCTCCTCGCGCCAGGACAGGTATCCTTTCGGGCCTGTATCGCGGTGCCACGCCGACTTGAGTGCAGCAAGCGCGTCCGCCGCGCCTTCAGCCAGCAACACGATATCCTCCTTGCCGAGACGCAGCACGCGCGTGTCTCGATATATGCCGATACGGTTGACGGAGGGGAGGGAAACACCTTGAGCGGCTAGCCAGTCGGCGCTGCCGGGGCCTTTCAGGCCGAAGCGGGGGCTCGCGGTCATATCTGCCAATGCGAAGGAGCCAGCCGGCAGCGTAGCGCCATCAGCGGCACCACCGGGCATGAAGGGAAAGATGCGAAGCGGCTCGGCCATCGCCTATATCTCCTGCCGCGTGTTCGACGGATCGAAGAAGGCATGGCCGACGACGGGAGCTTTCACAATCCGCCCGTTGCGGCATTTGACGCTTACAACGCTGCCGGAACTGGCATCGTCGATGTGAACATAGGCGAGGGCGATATAGCGACCGACGGTCGGCGAGAAGCCGATCGAGGTGATCTGCCCGACTGGAGCATCACTGCGCAGCACGAGGCAGCTCTCGCCGGGAATATCGTCGGCGCCTTCCGCAAACTGCAGGCCCACGAGCTTGCGTTTCTGCCCAAGCCGCGCGCGCATTTCGATGGAGCGCTTGCCGACGAAGAACGGCTTCTTCCTGGAAACCGCCCAGCCGAAACCGAGTTCGTCCGGCGTGGTGATCGCGTCGGTATCCTGGCCGATCAGGATATGGCCCTTTTCGAGCCGCAACATGCGTGAGGCTTCCAGCCCGTAGGGCCGCAGACCGTGTAGCTGCCCGGCTGCCATGACCGCATCCCACAGCGCCGAAGCATAGCTGGAAGGACAGTGCAGTTCGTAGCTGAGCTCACCGGTGAAGCCGATACGCATGATCCGTACAGGAACGCCGGCAACGATGCCTTCGCGGCCTGCGAGGTACGGAAATGCCTCGCGGTCGAAATCGATGTCGCTCTCCAGCGCCTGAAGAACCAGCCGGGCCTTCGGACCGGTGAGGTTGATGCCGGAGAACGCGCCCGTCAGGTTGAGCACGTCGATCCTGAGGCGCCATTGCGCGTTCCAGAACAGCATATCCGCATAGACCCGGGCGCCCGCGCCCGTGGTCGCGGTGACGTAGAAACGATCTTCCGCCAGGCGATAGGCGACGCCGTCGTCGACGACCGAGCCCATCTCGTTGAGCATCAGGCAGTAGCGGACGCGACCGACCGGCTGGTTGGCGTGCGCCATCGTATAGAGGCGATCGAGAAATTCTCCGGCATCCGGCCCCCGCACTTCCAGCTTGCCGAGCGTCGAGACGTCGAGCAGGCCGACGCCCTGCCGGACGGCCGTGATCTCATCGCGGACGATCCTGCTCATATCGGCGGGATCGCCATAGAAATAGGGTCGCCACCATGCGCCGATAGGCTTCATCGCGCCATTGAGCGCAAGGTGCCGCGCGTGCAGTGCGGTGCGGC
This sequence comes from Rhizobiaceae bacterium, assembly GCA_023953845.1. Lineage (NCBI taxonomy): Bacteria > Pseudomonadati > Pseudomonadota > Alphaproteobacteria > Hyphomicrobiales > Rhizobiaceae > Rhizobiaceae bacterium. Next base: position 141,899 of record JAMLJC010000002.1, read on the forward strand.
GCTCAAGCTGCTCGTGATGGCCGGCAAGGACGCCAAGCGTCTCGGGTCCGACGGGAGGGCGGGCGGTAGTGATGCCGACGTCGCCGACTGCGCGTCCTGTCGCCTCCGCCACGATCCGCGCGGTCGCGAACGCCGAATGCCGGCCTTGGCTCGGCCCCATGCCGACCGTCGTGAAGCGCTTGACGAGCTCGATCTCGCGATAACCCTCCTTGACGGCGTTCTGAAGGTCCTTGACCTGCAGGTCCTCATCGAAATCGACGAAGTCGCGCCCCCTAGGATGCGCCTCGACTGGCTGAACATAGCGGGGGCGCGGCGCTGCGGGCTCGGGGTCCGGCTCGGATTCGACGGCATGGCCGAGCTGCGCAAGTGCAGCCCTGGCAGCGCGACGACCATCCGCGATGGTAGCGCCGAGTTCGTCATGACCGGCGACACCGCCTGCCAAGCGGACAGATTCATCGGGAATTGCAAGCGTCATTGCGCCGGTGGTGTTGTCGTATCCGACCTTCGCGCCGGCCTGACAGGGAAGCTGCCAAGCAGGCACCTGACCGATCGAGACTGCCAGAAGATCGCAGTCGATCCAACGTCCGCCGATACGAACACCGGAGAGGTGCCTGTTGCCTTTGACCCCTCTGGCCTCTTCGACCGTCGCGCCGCGCTCGACGGCCATCCCTTTCGATCGCAGCTCCGCTTCGAGCGGACTGGCCTCGCCGATGCCCCTCGGGTCGGCGACCAGCGCAATCGCTACGCCCGCGTCGGCCAGATCGAGCGCAACACGGTAGCCGTCGTCATCGGCTGCAAGCACGACGGCCTTGCTGCCTGGCCGCACGCCGTAATGGCGGATCAGGCGCTGCACCGCGCTGCCCAGCATGATGCCCGGCAGGTCATTGTTGCGGAAGACGACCGGCTGTTCGATGGACCCGGTGGCGAGGATCACCTCGCTGGCGCGGGTTCGATAGAGACAATCGCCCCGGATCAGCGGCAGCCAGTTGTCCTCGTACCATCCGTTGCAGATGGCGCCGGTCAATACGCGCAGGTTCGGCAACGAGGCGAGACGAGACGACAGGTCGGAAAGCGTCGCAGGATCATGGCGGCCGTATGTCAGCGAACCGCCGATCTCCGGGTTTTCGTCGCAGAGCACGACATCCGCGCCGGCTTCGGCGGCGGTGATGGCGGCGGCGAGCCCGGCCGGCCCGCCGCCGACGACCAGCACGTCGCAGTGCAGATGCGATCTGTCGAAATGGCGATGCGGGGCTGTCGTATCCACCACGCCGAGCCCGGCCTTGCGGCGGATCATCGGTTCCCAGAATTTGAGCCAGCTATCGCGGCGCGGACCGATGAAGGTGCGGTAGTAGAAGCCGACCGGCAGAAAGCGGCCCAGCCTGTCGATGATTGCGTCGCGATCGCGTTCAAGCGAGCCGTTGACGTTTTGCGCGGTGACCCGCATGCCTTCCCGGATCGGCGTGCGGTCGGCCGCGACATTCGGCTCCGACGGCAACTGGACGAGCGTATTGGCCTCAGCCGCAGCCATGCTGAGAACGCCGCGCGGACGATGGTATTTGAAGGAGCGGGAGAGCAACCATTGCCCTGCTCCGGCAAGCGCGCTGGCGATGCAGTCCCCTTCGTAGCCTTCAAATGGCTTGCCCTCGAAGGTGAAGCGAATGCGGCGCCTGCGATCGATCCGGCTTCCGTATGGCTCTGGCAGTCTATTCATGACCGCCGGCGCGTCCCGATGCCTCGAAGGTACGGATGATTTCGTTGGTCACGAGATCGCGTTCGGCGAGGAAGAAGAAGTTGCTCGGCACATGCCGCCACCACTCGACCACCGTGCCTTTGCGATTCTCGGCTCGGAAGAGATGTCGCGACCACTCGGCGTCGGCGGTATCGTCAGGTTCGGGCGTATCGCGCACTGGACCGAACGACTGGAACTCGTCGATGTTGCGTGGGCCGTTCATGGGGCAGGTGAGCAGCTTCATGATCAGTGGCTTGCGGCGGTCGCGCCCATTTCGTTGAGCAACTGGAAGGTTTCGAACCGTTCGAGCGCGAAGGGCTTGAGGATGTCGGGCACGCGGCCATCGGCAATCGTCTCGGCCATGCGCTTGCCGGCAACGGGCGTGGCCTTGAAACCCCAGGTTCCCCATCCGCAGTCGAGCCACAGATTGGCGAGGGGACTCGCGCCCATGATCGGGCTGTAGTCGGGCGTCATGTCGGTGATGCCGGCCCATTGCCGGAGCAGCTTGACGCCCTGCAGGAACGGGAAGAGGTGCACGGCGCCTTCGGCCAGATGCTCCTTCATGTCGAGGGTCGAGCGCGTGGAGTAGAGCTGGTAGGGGTCCGAGCCGCCACCGATGACGATCTCGCCGCGCGAGGACTGGACAAGGTAGGTGTGGAGGGAGACGGACGAGACCAGCGTGTCAAGCCAGGGCTTGAGAGGCTGCGTCACCATCGCCTGAAGCGGGTAGCAGCGGATCGGAAGCTCGACGCCCGCCATCAGCGCCACGTCGTAGTTCATGCCGCCGGTGGCGATCAGTACCTGACCGGCGGCGATGCGCCCCCTGTTGGTGTTGACCGCCTGAATGCGGTCGCCGGCGACCTCGAAACCTTCGACCTCGGTGCGCTGATGGATCTCGACGCCGCGCCGTGCCGCCTGTGCGGCATAACCCCAGGCGACCGCGTCGTGACGCGCGGTTCCTCCATCGGCATGCCAAAGGCCACCGATGATTTCGAGCTGGCCGCCATAGTCCATGTTGAGAAGCGGAACGATCTTCTCGACACCCTTCTGGTCGACCACTTCGATGCGCGTTCCCAGATGCTTGCCCATCTCGGCGCGTGTGTGAAAACTGCGCAGCGTCGTTTCCGTGTGGGCGAGCGTGAGCTGGCCGCGCTGGGAGAACATGACGTTGAAGTCGAGCTCTTCGGAGAGGCGTTCGAACAGCGCCACGCCTTCCTTGTAGAAAGCGATGCCTTCCGGCGTAATGTAGTTCGACCGGATCGTCGTGGTGTTGCGCGCTGTGTTTCCGCCGGCGAGATAGCCCTTTTCAAGCACCGCCACGTTGCGGATGCCGTGATACCTCGCAAGGTGATACGCGCAGGAGAGCCCATGTCCGCCGCCACCGACGATGACGACGTCGTAGGCGGGGCGCAGGTCGGGCGTCGCCGGGATGTCGCCGCTCACCGGATAGTCCCGGCTGAGGCCGTATTTCAGCAGCTTGAAAGGCATCCGGGACTCTACCGCCGTTCCGGATGCGGCGCGGCGACCGCGAAGAGGGCACGTTTCATGCTGACCCGGCGACCGTTTTTCCTCGTACCGGGGAAGACCAACGCCGGACGGCGCAGTTCAAGATAAGCGAGGCGAATGGCCATGTCCGCACGCACATCAGGCCTTTCATGCCGATGAGGCGATACCGCCACTTGCTTGTCTCCATCTGCTGCCACGACATGATTAATTTGGCCCAATGGCGCATTCACGCAATTAGTTTAGCGGCTTTGGCCAAAAATATCGCTGCCACGAGGGTTGCGGCGATTGAAGGCGGGCAGATCCCTGTTCTACCAATGGCCATCGCAGGAGCAGGAGATGAAACCGCCAGCACCCTTGAACTATGTCAGATCCTTCGAATGCGCCGCCCGCCACCTGAGCTTCACGGCGGCCGCGAAGGAACTGGGCTATACGCAGGCTGCAGTCAGCACGCATGTGCGCGCGCTGGAGCATTATATCGGCCGGCAGCTCTTCATACGGTATCCGCGCAGCCTCAAGCTGACCGAGATGGGCGAGGCGTTCCTGCCGACGCTGCGCCAGGCGCTCGATCTGATCGACCAGGCGACAGAAGCGGTCGTGACCTCGTCGCGCAAGCGCACTGTGGTCGTCTCCTGTCCGATGAGCCTTGCCGAAAACTGGATGGCCGGCTGCATCGCGGCGTTTCGAAAAGACCATCCCGAAATCGAAGTCGTTCTCCACGGCACGATCTGGGAGGATCTCAGCGAGCAGATCGCCGACATCACCATCTCGACGCGGCGCTTCGACGACCGTCCGCCCGACGGAGTCCCGCTCTGGAACGAGGAGCTTGTCCTGCTTTGCGCGCCGGCCTTGCTGGAAGGCAGGAACGCCGTGAAGGAGCCCGGGGACATATTCAAGGTGGACTGGATCTTCGTCCACGGCCGTCAGGAATACTGGCAGTGCGTGACGACCGAACTCGGCCTCGATATGGCCGACTACGACAAGGGCCTGTCGACCAACGCGTCCAATATCGCGCTCGAGCTGGCGGCCATGGGGGCCGGCCTTGTTGCGACCCAGCGCTCGCTCGCACGGATTTTTCTGCAGCGCGGCCTGCTTGTCGAACCGTTTCCGGTTCGCACGGCAAGTCCATGGAATTATTACCTTACGGAAACCCAGCTCTCGAAGGGCAATGTGGTGCGCACGGTGCGGGAGTGGATTCTCTCGCGAGCGGCGATCGACAGTGCCGGGTAGGTCATGGTCGTGAGAGGAACGAGAAGAATCGGGCCGTCAATGCCCCCGTTTTATTTGAGAGATTGCATCGACCACAACTCTTCCGGCGGTTTGGCGTCATCATTAACATGAGGGAAATCGGCTAACTTCGGCAGCAGTGCTGACCACGGACCGCAGACAGTCACCGGCCAAAGGACACTTTCTCGACATGCGCACCCATGCACAAGCCGTGGTCATCGGCGGCGGCCTGATCGGCTGCTCGATCCTCTACCATCTTGCCAAGCTTGGCTGGACGGATGTGGTGCTGCTCGAACGAGACGAACTGACCTCGGGCTCGACATGGCACGCGGCGGCCAACATCCATGGGCTGCACGACAATACCAACATCAGCCGGCTGCAGCACTACACCATGGCGCTGTACAAGGAGCTGCAGACGGAGACCGGCCAGGATTGCGGCATCTTCCAGCCGGGTTCGCTCTATCTCGCCCAGACCGAGGCCCGCGAGCACCAGCTTCGGCTGCAAGAGGCCAAGGCGCGCCGCTACAAGATGAACTTCTACGAGATCGGCCGGCAGGAGGCGGAGAAGCTGCACCCGCTTGTCGATTTCGACGGCATCCGCTGCATCATGTACGAGCCGGAGGGCGGAAATGTCGATCCGTCTGGCGTGACAGCCGCCTACGCTGCGGGAGCGCGCCAGCGCGGCGCCGAAATCCACCGCTTCACGCCGGCGACCGCCACCGAGGCTCAGCCGGACGGAAGCTGGATCGTGCGCACGCCGAAAGGCGACATCCATACACGTTGGGTGGTCAATGCCGGCGGCCTGTGGGGACGCGAGGTCGCCGCAATGGCGGGGCTGGAGCTGCCGCTCATTCCTACCGAGCACCAGTACTTCGTGACCGAGACCATTCCCGAAATCGCGAGCCTCGGGAGACGCCTGCCGTCGGTCGCCGATCGGGACGGAGAGTATTACCTTCGTCAGGAAGGACTCGGCCTGCTGATCGGCGCCTATGAGCGCAACATGAGGTTCTGGGCCGAGGACGGCACGCCGCAGGATTTCGGCCACGAGCTGTTTCCGGACGATCTGGAGCGCATCGAGGAGAACATGCTGCGGGCCATAGCGCGCGTGCCGGCCGTGGGTGCGGCCGGCATCAAGCGGGTCATCAATGGTCCGATGATCTGGTCGCCGGACAGTGCGGTGCTGTTCGGGCCGGCGCCGGAGCTGAGCAACTATTTCTGCTGCAACGGCATCATTCCGGGCTTCTCGCAGTCGGGCGGCATGGGCAAGCTCGCCGCGGAATGGATGATCGAGGGCGAGCCGTCGCTCGACATGTTCGGCTGGGACATGGCGCGCTTCGGCCACTGGACGGGCAAGGCCTTCACCAGGGCGCGCGTGCAGGACCAGTACAGCCACCGCTTCAAGATCCATTTCCCCAACGAGGAGCGCGCGGCCGGCCGGCCGGTGCGCACGCGGCCGGCCTATGAGATGCAGAAGGAGATCGGGGCGGTGTTCGGCCTCAATTTCGGCTGGGAGCATCCGCTCTGGTTCGCCGCCGAGGGTGAGCCACGCGAGGAAACGGTGGGCTTCACCCGCCAGAACTGATGATGTGGACGGCCCTCCGAACCCGTCGCGCGAGATGCTAAGATCATTCTGCGCAACTCAGAGAAGGAACCGTGTCATGACTTTCGAGAAGATCACTGTCGTCGGCCTGGATCTGGCCAAGAACGTGTTTCAAGTTCATGCTATCGATGACGTCGGCAATGTTATTGTCCGGCGGCAGCTTCGCCGAAATCAGCTCCTGCATTTCTTCGAGCAGTTGCCACCCTGCCTCGTCGGCATGGAAGCTTGTTCGACTTCACATTACTGGGCGAGGGAACTCGGTGCCTTGGGCTTCGATGTGAAGCTTATGCCTCCGGTATATGTAAAGCCGTATGTGAAGCGCGGGAAAAACGATGCAGCAGATGCCGAAGCGATTTGCGAGGCAGTCACCCGTCCAACCATGCGCTTCGTACCGGTGAAAAATTGCGAGCGTCAGGCTCTTCTTATGCAGCACAAGACCCGAGATCTTTTTGTGCGGCAGAGAACGGCTCTGATCAACGCACTCCGAGGCCATTTGGCCGAATTCGGTATCATCACGCCTCAAGGAAAGTTCGGGCTGAAAGCTGCTCTCGAAGCCTTACACGTCGCGAAAGACCATCTTCCTGAACCGTCGTGGCAACCCTTCAAGCACATTCAGATGCAGCTAGAAGAGCTGAGCAATAAGATCGCCGAGCTTGATCGCACCATAATGCAGTGGTGCCGGGACCAAGCTGCCGCTCGGAGGCTGATGACCATCCCAGGCGTCGGCTTTCTCACGGCGGCCGCAATCGCGGCTTCGGTTGGGAATGCCGAGGAATTCAAATCAGCGCGACAGTTCGCGGCTTGGCTTGGCTTAACGCCGCGACAAAATAGTAGTGGCGGAAAGGAGAGGCTAGGGCGGATCAGCAAGCAGGGCGATCGGACAATCCGACGATTGCTGGTAGTCGGCGCCACTGCCGTCATACGACGAGCGCGCATTGATGCTCCATCATTCCCGTGGATCGCGAAGCTCTTGCAGCGCAAACCGGCACGCATGGTGTCGGTAGCGATCGCCAACAAGACCGCCCGCGTCGCGTGGGCTCTTCTGAGAAGAGAGGAGACTTACCGGCACGCAGCCGTTTGAAGGAATCCGGCTCGGCAATCGTCGACCGGAGGAATGAAGGACTGAGTAATGATGGCGAACCGGTTGGACCGGGGATGGAGCAAAGCCTAGGTTCCCCCAGAGCCTTGAGCTCGACAAATTGATTGGCTCTCCATCCGCGGACTTCATCAGGGCCAGTGGCTACAATGCCACGATAAAAGGCCGGACACATGACTGAACCTGACCGATCCCATCGATACAGAGTCTTGCATTCCACGGGCCGTCCACACATGGTGGGAACCGGTCGGCCGCGAGGCACGGATGCTGCGCGAGCGTGCCGGCATCATCGACATCTCCAACTATGCGAAATATGAGGTGAAGGGGCCAGGGGCCGAGGCGTGGCTCAACGCCCTGCTCGCCAACAGGATGCCGACGGCGGTCGGACGATCCTGCCTGACGCCGCTGATCGGCAAGCGCGGCGGCATCGCCGGCGATTTCACCGTGACCAGGCTGGCTGACGAGGAATTCATGGTGATCGGCTCCGGCATGGCGGAGCGCTTCCATCAGCGCTTCTTCAAGGCAGTCCCGCTGCCGGCCGGCACAACATTCCGCTCGTTGACCGAGGAACTTTGCGGGTTCAACGTCGCTGGACCGAAGTCGCGCGAACTCTTGCAGCGCCTGACCAATGAGGATCTGTCGACCGAGGCCTTTCCGTTCATGCGCTCGCGCAGGATTACGGTTGCGGGCGTCGAGGCGGTCGCGCTGCGCGTCTCCTTCACCGGCGATCTTGGCTGGGAACTGCATTGCAGGGCTTCGGATCAGGTGGAGCTCTATTCTGCGCTGCTCAAGGCCGGCGAGGAGTTCGGAGCCGGACCGGTAGGCTCGCGTGCGCTGATGTCGCTGCGCGTCGAGAAGGGCTACGGGAGCTGGAGCAGGGAGTATTCACCCGAATACTGGCCGCAGGAGGTGCACCTCGACAGGCTTATCAAGCTCGACAAGGGTGACTTCCTCAACCGCGAGGCCTATCTGGCCGTCGCCGACAAGCCGGCCCGGGACGAGTTCATCATGCTGTCGGTTTCCGCGAAGGATGCGGACGCGACCGGCGGCGAACCGATCTTCCTGCCGGACGGGACGCCGATCGGTCAGGTTTCATCCGGCGCCTATGGCTACTTCGTTGGTCAGTCGCTGGCGCTCGGCTACATCAAGGCCGGTTCGGCAAAACCCGGCGACAAGGTCTCCGTAGCCATACTCGGAAGGCCGCACGAAGCCGTATTGCTGAAGGAGCCGCCCTTCGATCCGGAAGGAAAGCGGCTGCGGGCCTGAACCAAGTCTATCGGCGGCCGGGCAGGACGGCGAGAATGCGCAGCGCGTTCTCCATCACGCTTTCGGGACCGATGGTCGCGCGCAGGTAATCGGCCAGACCGTAGCCCCCGACATTGCGCATGATGATACCTTCCTGTCGCAGGGCCTGCTCTGCGAGGCGAACGGCTTCGGCATCCCCGAAGCGGATCAGCAAGAAGTTCGTGCTGCTTGGCACGACGTGATAGCCGGCCGCTCGCAGGCGATCCGCGAAGCGGTCGCGAATGGCTGCCGTACGGGTGACGGTCAGACGCATGTAGTCCCGGTCTTCGAGCGCCGCCACCGCCATGGCGAGGCTGACGACGGTCACGTTGTTGGAGTTCTGCAGCTTGCGCACCTGGGCCGCCACCGGAGGCGGAAATAAACCCCAGCCGATCCGTGCACCGGCAAGCCCATAGGCCTTCGACAGTGTGCGCAGGACGACCGTGTTGCCCTCACCGACCAGATCGAAGACCGGCCGGGGGTCCTGTTCGTCGAACTCGCCATACGCCTGATCGATGATCAGGAGGATATCCGGCCTCAGAGCGGCGCGCAGGCGCAGAATCTCACTGTTGGCGATGCGGCTTCCTGTCGGATTGCCGGGATTGCACAGGAAAGCGACCCGCGTTGCCGGCGTGACGGCGGCCAGCATATTGTCGATTGAAACGACGAAGTCTGTCTCGGCCGCCTTGACAAAGATCGCGCCGGCCTGTGCCGTTGCGGCGGCCGCGAAATTATAGGCGTAGCTGGTCGCGAGAACCTCGCCGCCCTCATGCGCGAAGGCGCGGATCGTGCAGGCGATCAGATCCATCGAGCCATTGCCGCACAGGATGAGATCGCGATCCACATTGTAGGCGGCAGCCAGCGTATTGCGCAGAACGGTCCAGTCCGGATCGGGATAGAGATGGCTGCCGGCGGCTGCTTCCTTGCCAGCCGCGATCGCATGGGGACTCGGCGGAAATGCGCTCTCGTTCTGGGCAAGCGTCGGCACGTCATGCCCGCCGAGATCCGCAAGGGCAAAGGCGGACATGGCTTCGATACGAGCGGAGGCTCTGATGTTCATAACAGGTCCTGACCCCAAAACGGTTCCGGCTTTTACGGGATCGTCGGAACCGCTCTATCTCTTTGTTTCGGCCGCATTTCCGGACGCAAAACCGCTTCACGCTTTTGCTGGAAATGCTCTAGATCCGTCATTCCCCAAACGGACCCGAGCGAAACGCTTGTGGCAGGCTACGGCCGGTCAGCCGGCCCGCAAGAAAAATCCGATCGCGCAAAGGCATTGCGATTTTAGCCCTCGGTTGAAGAAGCGCGTCTTGGCCGAAGGGTGAACGAAGGCTCAGCCCTCAAAAAATTCGCGACGGCAGCAATGTTTTCATTTGAAATTGCGATATGAAAGGCGATTAAAATCGAAAATCAAGATACTTGGCGATGAATCTCGATGCGATCCGCAGCTTCCTCCACGTTAGCGAGACTGGCAGCTTTAGCGTTGCCGCGCAACGGCTGGGCGTGATGCAATCGACGATCAGCGGCCGTATCCAGGCGCTGGAAGAGGAACTGGGCTGCCTTCTCTTCAGCCGCGGCCGTGGCGGCGCGGAACTGACGCCGGCAGGCTACGATTTTCGTGTGCACGCCGAGCAGATCGTTCAGAGCTGGGATCAATCGCGCCATCAGATCGCGTTGCCGGAAGGCTACAAGGCCACATTCCGCTTCGGGGGGCCGGTCTCGCTTCAGGACGAGCTCAATCTGGCCTGGGTGCTCTGGATGAAGAAGCACGCAGCGCATGTCGCACTGCAGCTCGAGGCCGGCACGTCGGACGCACTGATCGAAAGCCTGTCGGCCCGGCGTCTGGATGCCGCCATCATGTATCTGCCACGCCAGAGGCCGAGCCTGATCGTCGAGGAACTGCTCAAGGAAAAGCTGATTCTGGTCAGGCATCCGGAACTGACCGGTCACTGGCAAGACGCGTTTGTGATGGTGCATTGGGGGCACGAGTTCCGGGTAGAGTTCGCCCGGGCCTTCCCCAAGGTGCCCACACCGACCGTTTCCGTCGGCCTTGGCGCCCTCGGGCTGCAATATGTGCTGGCGCTGAAGGGGGCCGCCTATCTGCCGCTGTCACTGGCCGGACCGCTGCTCGCCGATCATCGCCTCGAACAGGTCGATGACGCTCCCGTTTTCCAACGACCGGTCTATCTCGTCTATCCGACGCAGAAACGGGACGCGGAACTGCTCGACCTCGCCCTTTCCGGCCTGCGAAAGGTGGCGATTTAACAGACCAGGCCGAAACGCAGTCAATAGGGCAGGGCATATGCGCCACGATCTGATCATCTACGGCGGCACGGTTGTCGACGGCAGCGGCTCCGCGCGGTTTGCGGCCGATGTCGGCATCGCCGGCGGTTTGATCACGGCAATCGGCGATCTGGCCGGAGACAATGCGGACACGCGCATCGATGCCACGGGCAAGATTGTCGCGCCGGGCTTCATCGACGTCCATACCCATGACGATGGCGCCCTGCTGGCGGTGAACGGCATGGACCCGAAGATCAGCCAGGGTGTGACCACCGTCGTGGCCGGAAACTGCGGCATCAGCCTCGCGCCGTTGCTGCTCGACCGGACGCCTCCGCCGCCTCTCACGCTGGTCGGCGGGCGGGAGAATTTCCGCTTCGATCGTTTCGCAGACTATGTCGCCGAGCTTGAAAGGCTTGGCACGGCGACGAACGCAGCGCTTCTGGTGGGGCACACGACGCTGCGCCAGCGTGCGATGCCGACGCTCGACCGGGCCGCGAACGGCGAGGAGATCGCGCTTATGGAAAAGGAGGTGCGGGCGGCGATGGCCGATGGGGCTTTCGGCCTCAGCACCGGCCTTGACTACGCGCCCGCGGTTGCTTCCTCGACGGAAGAGGTCAAGGTTCTCGCTCGTGCCGCCGCCGATCTCGGCGGTATCTATGTGACGCATACGCGCAACTATTTCGACAAGCTCGAAGACGCGCTGGAAGAGGCGTTCGACATCGCTGCCGAGGCGGATACGAAGCTTGTGATCTCGCACCATCAGGCGACGGGCCGCGAGAATTTCGGCAAGAGCAGGCCGACATTGGCGAGGATCGAACAGATGCGCGAGACGCTCGACGTCGCGCTGGACTGCTATCCTTACGCGGCCTCGTCGACCGTGCTGAAGCTGGAGCGCTGCGACATCGGCCTGCGCGTGCTGATCACATGGTCCGACCCGCATCCGGAAATGGCGAACCGCGAGATCAGCGATATCGCCAGTGAATGGAATTGCAGCGAGCGGGAGGCGGCACGACGCCTGCTGCCGGCAGGAGCCGTCTATTTCCAGCTCGACGAGAGCGATGTACAGCAGATTCTTGCCTATCCGCAGACCATGATCGGCTCGGATGGCCTGCCGCACGACAAGCATCCGCATCCGAGGCTCTGGGGCACGTTCCCGCGCGTGCTGGGGCACTACAGCCGCGATCTCGGACTGTTCCCGCTCGAAGAGGCTGTCTTCAAGATGAGCGGCCTGCCCGCCCGCGAGTTCGGACTGTCCGGGCGCGGCACGCTTGCCGCTGGCAACTTCGCCGACATCGCCATCTTCGATCCAAACGAGGTGCTGGACCGCGCGACCTACGAGGAACCGATCCGGGCATCTGCGGGCATCGAGCATGTCCTTGTCAACGGACAGACTGTGTGGAGCGAGGGCAGGTCGACAGGCCTGCGCCCCGGCAAAGTCCTGCGGCGCGCCACCACAAGCAGAAGCAGGCCGTTGCGGCTTTCCTGCGGCTGCTGCTGAGAGGTCGGCTTCAGAGACTGTCGTAGAGCCGGTCGATGGTCGCGAGCGTATAGGGAAGGCCGATCGGCCGCGCGCACTTCCAGCTCTTGAACGTCTCGCCCGCGAGAGCCTTGCAGGCCTCGGAGGCGTCGAGCACGCCGCCGCCATAGAGCCGGTTGGCCATGTCGAGCATCCCGACGCGGTGCATCGTGTCGGTGGCGCTGCCGCAGGCATCTTTCACCAGCCAGACGTGGTAGCCGGCATAGACCGCATCGAACACGCTCGCGCGCACACAACTGTCGGTCCAGATGCCGGTGACGAGCATGTGGCGCGCGCCGAGCCGCTCCAGCATTCCGGCGAGTTCCGTGCCCTGAAACGCGCTCGGCCAGCGCTTGCGGATCACCGTCTCGCCGGGCTCGGGCGCGACCTCGTGGCAGATATCCGCCCCCTCGCTACCCGCTGCCGCATAGCGCAGATCTTCCGTCAGCGTCTCGTTCAGGAGCGCGTAGTTGCCGCGTTCATGCGCTTCGATCCAGGCCTGGACATGAATGACGGGCACCTTGGCGCGCCGCGCGGCATTTATGACGAGCGCTGCGTTACCCAGGATGCGCTCGTAATTCTCCACGGGATAAGTCTCGCCGGCGCGGGACTCGTTCTGGAAATCGATGGCCAGGACAGCCGTTTCGCCAATTTTCATGTCGATCCTTCTCGATCTGATGGGTCGGTATCGAAATTCGTCACGAATTCGAGGAGCAGGCGCACCGCCACGTCCAGATCGGCAAGATCAAGGCTCTCGTGAGGATTGTGGCTGCCGTTCTCGTTGCGGACGAACAGCATCGCGCTCGCGATGCCGGCTTCGGCGAAGGCGGCCGCATCATGGCCCGCACCGCTCGAAAGGCGGGGGAGGTCGAGCCCGAGCCCTTGTGCCGAATGCTCGAACCTCGTGACGAGGTCGCCATCCATGGTGGCCGGCGCCCATGTGAAGGGAGCGTCGAATTCGAACCGGACGCCGCGCGTTGCCTCAATCTCGTTGCAGAGCGTTGCGAGCGAAGCGGCAATCTTGTCCAGTATTGCCCGAGAGGGGCTGCGGACGTCGAGCGTGAAGCCGATTTCGCCGAGCACGCGGCTCCCGCCATGCTGTGTCGGATCGGATTCGACACCTCCGAATGTGATCGTGACATCCTCGTTTGCCGCTTCCAGCCCATCCCAAAGCAGCTCCAGCCCTTGCACGAGATCGGCGAAGCCGAGCACCGCGTCCCGCCGCGAAAAGCGCGGTTCGGCGCCGGAATGCGCATAAGCACCGAAACAGCGGGCATTGACGTGGCGAAAGCCGCCATTGATCGCGGTGACGACCGCAACGGGCCTGCCGCGCTTAACCAGCCGCGGCCCCTGCTCGATATGGACCTCGATGAAGGCGCGGATGCGCGCCGCCTCGATCTCAGGCCTGCCCTTGCGGACGGCATCGGGATCGAAGCCGGCCTCTTTCATGTGGTCGGACAATGTGCGGCCGGTGTCGGATCGGCGTGCGTCAAGCGCCTCGGCCGGCAGCAAGCCGAGCGCGGCCATGCTGCCCGGATAGGAGAGCGGGAACCACGCCGCTTCCTCGGCACGGGTGACCATCACCGTCAGATCGCGGCGCAGCGATGTTTTGCGCGCGACGATCTCAGCCATGACGGCGAGACCGGCCACGACGCCGGCCGCGCCATCGAAATTGCCGCCATGCGGCACGCTGTCGAGATGCGATCCGATATAGAGCGCGGGCAATCGCGGTTCGGCGCCATGGAGCGTCAGGTAGAGATTGCCGGCGGCGTCAGTGGCTGCGACGGCACCAAGTGCCTCGGCCTCGGCCCGCGCCAGATCGTGCGCGAACTGTTCTCCCGGCCCGTAGGCCGCCCGTGTCACGCCCGGCGGATCAGAGCTTTCCTCGGCGAGGCGCTGGAGCATGCGGCGGGCGAGGACCGCGCCTTCAGACAGGGCTTTCATGGGTGCTCAAAGGACGGGTCCGGCCTGCTCCGCGATCAGCCGATACTGATCGGGTCGCCGGTAAAGCGCGAAATCGAAATTCACCTTTCTGCAAGCATCGATCAGGCCGAGGTCGGCGCGGTGGACGATGACTTCGTCGTCGATCGACATGGCTTGCGCGGCTATCTCCCCGGTCGGGGCGATGATGCACGAGCCGCCGATAAGCGCCTGACCGTCCTCGACCCCTGCCTTGGCCGCTGCCGCGACCCAGATCGTGTTCTGATACGCGCCAGCCTGCATGGGCAAATGGTTGTGGAACATGCGCAAGTGCCCGAACTGCGGCGCTTCGGCCAGAATAGCCGGCGTGTTGTAGCCGATGAGGGCCACCTGCGCGCCATTGAGGCAAAGCATGCGGTATGTCTCCGGCCAACGGCGATCGTTGCAGAGCGCCAGTCCGACGCGGGTTCCATGAAAGTCGAAGACGGGAAAGCCGAGATTGCCGGGCTCGAAGTAGAGGCGTTCGAGATGGACCGTCGTGCCGTCCTGAGGCTCGGCCGAGCCGGGCAGGTGAACCTTGCGATAGCGCCCGATGAAACTGCCGTCCTTGCCGACCAGATCCATCGTGTTGAAGCGGCGGGTCGTGCCGTCCTTGCGCTCCAGTTCGGAATAGCCGAGGGCAAAGCCGATACCGAGCTTTGCGGCGGCCTCGTAGAGGCGCTTCGTCTCGGGACCGGGCATCGCTTCCTCGAAGAAGGAGTCGATTTCCCCGGCGTCGTGGAGACGCCAGCGCGGAAAAAAAGTAGTCAGCGCCATCTCGGGGAAGACTGCAAGATCCGCCCCGGCCGCCGCTGCCATCTCCAGCATATGGACGAGTCGGCCGACGGCTTCCGCGCGGCTCGCGCTGCGCTGGATCGGCCCGGTCTGGCAGGCGGCCAAAGTCAGGAATCGCGCCATGGAGTGGTTTCCTCGATAGGCTTCTTGAATTGCTGTGTGTCGACTGTCTTGCGCGCGACCAGGCGCCCGAAACCCGGGCGGGCGCGCAAGGAAAGTTCCTGTATGACAGGCACGCCGCGCACGAGCACGATGACGGGCTTGCCGGTCACGTTCATTCCTTCAAACGGCGTGAAGTCGACGCGCGAATGAAGCGCCGGTTGCGTGATGCGCCATTCAAGGCGCGGGTCCCAGACGGCAAGGTCGGCATCAAGTCCAGGCTCGATGCGCCCCTTGACGTGAGCGAGGCCATAGATTTCCGCAGCCTTGCGCGCGGTGAGATCAAGATAGCGGTCGAGCGAAATCCGGCCGGCGAGCAATCCTTCCGAGAACAGGAGCGGCAGCCGCGTCTCGATGCCGGGCACTCCGGCAACGGTCTTGTGGAACACGTGCGGGGCCACCCCGACCTTCTCGGCGAGGTAGTAGGGTGAGTGGTCGGAGGACCAGAGGTCGATCTCGCCGTCAGTCAGGGCCTGCCAGAGATACGCCTGATCCGCGCGGGAACGTGGCGGAGGCGAGAACATGTATTGCGCTGCTTCGAGCGGTGGCCGGTCGAGATCCGATGCGGAGAGGAAGAGATATTGCGGGCAGGTCTCGGCGAGAACGTCCGCGCCGCGCAAACGACCGCGCACGATTTCCTCCGCCGATTGTGCGCCTGAAACGTGGACGATGGTGATGCGCGCGCCGGTGAGTTCGGCGAAGGCGACGGCGCGATGCGTTGCCTCCCGTTCCAGCACCGCGTTGTGCGCCACCGTGTGGTAGCGCATGTCGGTCAGGCCACGGGCGACCAGAAGGTCTCGGGTGCGGCGAATACCGGCATCGTTCTCGGCATGGATCATGACAAGCATGCCATGACGCCTGGCGGTATCCATGACAGCGAGCAGAAGATCGTCGCTGACGGCGAAGCCGGCATAGGTCATGAAGACCTTGACGGAACTTATGCCTGCCTCGGCCAGCCGCGCAAATTGCCTGTCAAGATCGGCGCCGGTTTCCATGGTGACGACGCCATGCAGCCCATAGTCGATGATCGAACGTCCGGCAGCACAGCCCAGTGCGCGTTCGAGCGCTTGCAGCGATGTCATACCAGGGCCGGGCATGGCGAAGGGCACGATGCAGGTTGTGCCGCCGAAGGCGGCAGAGATGGAGCCAGACTCGAAATCATCTGCGGTTGTCGCACCGCCCCAGGATGGCTGGTCCAGATGGCAATGCGTGTCGATGCCACCCGGAAGCACCCAGCGGCCGCGTGCGTCGATCGTCTCCCGACCATCGAGATCATTGCCGAAAGCCGCGATTTTTCCGTCGTCGATGCCGACATCGCATTCGCGCCAGCCGTCGTCCAACGCAACGCGTCCGCCCCTGATGACCAGATCGTGCGTCATGCGGGGGGCTCGTGGACGGGAGTCGCGGGAATGTCGATGACGGGCGGCATTGCCAGCAGCCGTTCGCGTGGCAGATGGCAGGCGATTGTGTGCGTCTCGGAGAAGGCCTGCACCGGCGGCCGGATGTTGGCGCAGGTGTCGCCGAGCGAATAGAGGCAGCGCGTCGAGAAGGGGCAGCCGACCGGCGGCGAGGACGGCGAGGGTATCTCGCCCGACAGCACGATCTTGCGCTTGCGCACGCGGGAGTCGGCGATGGGAACTGCCGACAGCAGCGCTTCGGTATAGGGATGATAGGGCGCCGCGAAAACCTCGTCGGCGCGGCCCTGTTCCATGACGCGGCCGAGATACATGACGACCACCCGGTCGGCCAGATAGCGCACCACCGACAGATCATGGCTGATGAAAAGCAGCGTGGTCTTTTCCGTGCGCTGGATGTCCATCAGCAGTTCGGTCACAGCAGCCTGGACGGAGACATCGAGCGCGGAAACCGGCTCGTCGGCAACCACGACGGCGGGGTTGCCGGCAAAGGCGCGGGCGATGCCGACGCGCTGCTTCTGGCCGCCGGAAAGCTGGCGAGGGCGGCGTCGCGCGAAATCGTGCGGGAGCTTGACGAGATCGAGCAGTTCCAGAACGCGTTTCCGGATCGCCTCTTCCCCGCTGGCCGTGCCGAATTTGCGAATGACGCGGGCGATCTGCGCTCCGACGGAATGGCTGGGATTCAGCGTGTCGAACGGGTTCTGGAAGATCATCTGCAGGTTGCGGATCGTCTTTCTGTTCCGCTTTCCGACCGGCAACTGCGCCAGTTCCAGATCGGCGAGCCTGATCGAACCTTCGCTGGCGGTCTCCAGCCCCATCAGGATTTTCGCGATCGTCGACTTGCCGCAGCCGGATTCGCCGACGATGGCGACGGTTTCCGCGACTCTGGCGTCGAAGGTCACGTCGTCGTTGGCGCGCACCTTGCCGAAGGACTTTCCAAGGTTGCGGACGTCGATCGCGGTTTCGCCAAGGGCGAGGGGCTCATGCTCCATCACCTTGGAGTGTTCGCCGTTCCAATCGATCTCGCCGACCCGCAGACAGCGCGACAGGCGCGCTGAAGGCAGCGCGGGATCGACCATGGGCACCGGCCCCTGGTCGCAGCGTCCCGCCACGAAGAACTCGCAGCGCGGCCCGAAGAAACAGCCTCGCGGCCGGTCGTTGGGGGCGGGAATCTGGCCGGGAATGGCAACCAGCGGCCGGCTGTTCTTGTCCGCTCCCGGCAAGGGGATGGAAGCGAACAGGCCGCGCGTATAGGGGTGCCGCACGGCCGCGAAAACCTCGGGCACGGGGCCGTTCTCCACGGCCTCTCCGGAATACATCACAGTGATGGTGTCGCATGTCTCCCGGATCAGGCCGAGATTGTGCGAGACGTAGAGCATCGCGGTGCCGTACTGGCGCGAGATGTCGGCGATCAGGTCAACGATGCCGGATTCGATGGTGACGTCGAGCGCGGTGGTCGGCTCGTCGAGCAGAAGCACCTTCGGATTCGAAAGCAGCGCCATCGCGATGACGACTCGCTGCTGCTGGCCGCCCGAGATCTGGTGGGGGTAGGAGCGCATGATGCGGTCGACATCGGCCAGGCGAACCCGTTCCAGCATGGCGCGCGCCTGCGCCAGTGCCTCCCGACGGTCGGCGCCGCTGTGGAAGATCGGAACCTCGGCAAGCTGGTCGCCGATCGGCATGGCCGGGTTCAGCGAGGCCATCGGCTCCTGATAGACCATGGCGATCTCGGCGCCGCGAATGCGCCGCAGCTCCTCGCCGCTCATGCCTAGAATGTCCCGGCCCTCGAAGAGGATTTGCCCCTTCACGATACGGCCGTTCTTGCCGAGATAGCGCATGACGGCGAGGGCGATCGTGGACTTGCCGCAGCCGGACTCGCCGACCAGCCCGTGCGCCTCGCCGGGCATCAGCTTCAGGTTGAAGTCGACCACCGCCGGCACCTCGCCGGCGCGGGTGAAATAGGAAATCGAAACGTCACGACATTCCAGTATGGGTGTGCGCTGATCGACGGTATGGGAGGCGGGCGCTTCCATCGATCAGTCCCTCAGGCTCATTTCCCGCAGGCCGTCGGCCATGAGGTTGAAGCCCAGGATGAGGCTGGAAACGGCGATCGCCGGCACGATGATCATGTAGGCGAATTTCCAGACAAGGGCCGCCGTCGCGGCTTCCTTGATCATCAATCCCCAGTCGGGGTCCGGCGGTTGCAGGCCGAGGCCGAGAAAAGTCAGCGTCGTGATGGCGACTGTCGTGTAGCCGAGCCTGAGGCATGCATCGACGATGATGGGTCCACGTACATTTGGGAGAATCTCGATGAGCATGATGCGGATCGGGTGTTCGCCCCGGGTCTGCGCGGCGAAGATGTAGTCGCGCGTTCGGGTATCGAGCGTCAGGCCGCGCACGATGCGCATGATGCCCGGCGCGGACGACGCCGTCACCGCGACGACGATGTTGAAACCGCTCTGTCCGAGATAGTTGAGAATCAGGATGAGCAGCACCATCACCGGGAAGGCAAGCAGGATGTTGCTGATGAAGGAGATGATCTCGTCCCACCAGCCGCCGAGATAGCCTGCCATCAGCCCGAACGCGGCGCCGATGATATAGGCGATGGCTGTCGCGGTGATGCCCCAGACCAGCACGCGCTGGCAGCCCCAGATGGTGCGGGCCAGCACGTCGCGGCCACGCATGTCCGCCCCGAGCAGGAACGTCACGCCATTCTTGACTGTGCCCGGCGCGGCATAGGGCGCGATCGGCTTGTTGGGGTCGAGGATCGGGAGATACGGCGCGGTGACGGCCATAAGCAGCCAGAAGAAGACCAGCGTCGCGCCTATGACGGCAATGCGAGACTCGCGCCAGGACCTGAGCGCCATGACGTAGAGCAGGATCACCGCGGGAGTCGCGGGGACAAGCACATAGGATTGCGCGGCGCCGAGCGAGCGGCCGAACATCACATAAGCCAGCAGCGGCAGGTAGATGAGCGCGATCAGCACCGCGATGCCGCGCGGCGTGGAAAGCCGCTGCAAAATCGAGGACCGATCGCCGGCTGTTCCGAAGTCGGTCGCGGCGGTCATGCGAAACGCACCCGCGGATTGAGGAACATGTAGCCCAGGTCCGACAGCAGCTGCGACATTACGGCGACGGCGACGGCAACCATCGTGGCAGCCTGCACCACCGCGATATCGCCGAACACGGCGGCATCGTAGAGCATGCTGCCGAAACCGGCGTACTGGAAGAAGACTTCGACGACGACCACCTGCGAGAGCAGCCAGTTGAGCTGCAGGAAGATCAGCGTGAACGGCACGATGAGCGCGTTGCGGAGCGCGTGCTTCAGGATCACACGCCCGCGAGGCAGGCCCTTCAGGACCGCGGTGCGGATGTAGTGGGAGGTCATCACCTCGGCCATCGAGGCACGCGTCATGCGCACCACGTAGCCGATGTCGTAGACGAGCAGGGTGAGCACCGGCAGCACCATTTCCTTCCAGGTGAAGCCGCCGATCATAGCCGATTTGGTCGGCACCCAGCCCAACCCGAGCGCAAGCACGACCGTCAGAAGGACCGCCGTGGCGATCTGCGGGATCGACGTGGTGAGGACCGCGCCGAAAGAGATGACGCGGTCGAGCAGCGAGCCTTCGTCCATGCCTGCCAGCACGCCCAGCGTCAGCGAGATTGGGATCATGAAGAGGAAGACGGCGAAGGCGAGGACGGCGGTGTTCTGCAGCCGCTCGGAAAGCAAAATGCCCACCGGGGTGCTCTTCTCCATCGATTGGCCGAGTTCGCCCTGGGCGACATTGCCGATCCACTCGACGTAGCGTTTGAGGAAGGGTTCATTGAGCCCTTTCTTGTCCAGCCACGCCTGATAGTCCTGTTCCGACAAGGTGGCGACGCCGAAACCTCCCAGTTCCGACACGGCAATGCGCCGCCGGAACTGGTCGCTGTCGAACACGGCGAACAGGATCAGCGAGACGGTCGCCATGATCAGAAGCATCTGGGCGACGCGACGAAAAACAAGTTTAAGCATTCAACCCGCTACCCGCCCGTCGGCGCCGGGCGGCGAAACCGAATCCCATGGCTGCGGACGGCAGGCCAATTATAAGGCCTGCCGCCCAGGCTCTGTGGTTCAAGTTTCCATCCACGCCTTGGTGAGCTGCATCTGCCTTGCCGGATGCGGCTCGTAGCCATGTACCCTGGCGGTTGCGAGATTGTAGACGGGCCGCCAGAGCGGCTGCACCATGACAGCAGCGTCCTGCAGGATTTTCTCGACCTTCTCCATCTTCGCCTTGCGTTCGTTTGCGTCGAGCGTCGCCTCGGCTTCGGCGAGCGCCTTGTCGAACTCCGGGTCGGAGAAGTGGGTTTCGTTCCACGGAACGCCGGTGCGATAGGCCTGCGCCAGCGTCATGGTGCCGAGCGGGCGATGCGCCCAGGAGGTCGCGCCAAACGGCGTCTTGTCCCAGATCTCCCAGAATTTCGTCGTCGGCATGACATTGACGGCGAGATTGATGCCGACCTGCTGAAGCTGATCGCGCAACGCCTCGCACACGGCCTGGTGCCACGGTCCGTCGGTATTGCCGACGTCGATCGTCAGGTCGAGGCCATCGGCATAGCCGGCCTCGGCGAGAAGCGCCTTGGCTCCTTCGATGTCCTGAGCGAGTTCCGGCAGCGGAAAATGCTCGGGCTGCACGGGGCTGACATGATAGTTGTAGGCAACTCCCCCGCCTTCCGGGAACACGAGGTTCTTGATCGCGGCATTGTCGACGGCCTTCACGATCGCTTGGCGCACGCGGATATCGTCGAACGGCTTCTGATCAACCTGCATGCGGCAGCAGAGCGTCTGCGCGGTCTCCACGGACTTGATCTGCGCGCCTTCGATCGTGCGTGCCAGTTCCAGCTGATCCACGGTCAGTTCGTAGATCATGTCGACGCTGCCGGAGGCGACCGCCGCAGGCTGGTTGTCCTGATCGTAATTATAGAACTGGATCTCATCGAGATAGACGTCGCCGCCCCAATATTTCAGGTCCTTGCCGTCGGTGGTCTTGGTTATGCGCTTCAGTATGCAGCGCTCGCCGACCTTCAGTTCCGCCAGC
Organism: Rhizobiaceae bacterium; assembly: GCA_023953845.1. Lineage (NCBI taxonomy): Bacteria > Pseudomonadati > Pseudomonadota > Alphaproteobacteria > Hyphomicrobiales > Rhizobiaceae > Rhizobiaceae bacterium. Next base: position 163,543 of record JAMLJC010000002.1, read on the forward strand.
GTATAGGGGCCGGTTCCGATCGGGTTGTCCGGGAAAGGCGCCTTGAAGGAGGGATGCGCGATGAGGGTCGGATACTCGGCGCAGTCTTCCGCGACCGAAAGCACCGGCGTTGCCAGGTTGAGCTTCAGGGTATGAGCATCGACGATCTCGACGGCATTCGGAGTCGGCTTGCGGATCGGCTTGCCCTTGTCGTTCTTTTCGCCGGTCGGCGTGGAGAGCGCCGAGAAAGTGGAAAGCCCGAGCGCAGATGAGCCCGTCGCCGAGTCCGTCCAGCGCAGGATGTTCCAGGCGATATGCTCGGCCGTGAGTTCTTCGCCGTTGTGCCACATGACGCCCTTGCGCACGTTGAGCGTCCACGTCTTCAGGTCGTCCGACGGCGTCCAGGATTCGATCAGCATCGGCCTGACGACATTGTCCGGGCCGACCATGGTCATGTATTCGAGCACCGGGCGCGTCTGGTTGGACATCTCGTTCCAGCTATAGGTCGCAGGATCGTCCATCTTGGCGACGCGCTGGCCGACCCGCAGAATTCCGCCCGGCCTGGCGTTCGGGTCTGGCGCGGGGAAAGGCATATTGTCGGCAGCCATGGCAGGCGAGGGCAGTCCGGCGGTGGCGTAGGCTACCCCCGCGGACACGCCGAGAAGCGTGGCGAAGCGGATGAATTCGCGGCGGTCCATCGCACCGCCACGAAGCTGGTCCTTGAGCTTCGGAATCAGGATATGTTCGGATTTGGCCATTTTGTTCCCCTTTTCTTGGTTCGTCGAAGTCGGGTCTTGAAATCTGATGTCCGTCCCGCGGCCGTACGGGCGATTGTCTCCCGTTGAATGGTCAGGTCGCGGCTGTCACCATGATCTCGACGCGGTAACCGTCGCCGGCGAGCCGAGCCTCCACCGTGGCGCGGACAGGCATGGCGCTGCCATCGATCCATCCGTCCCAGGCCTTGTTCATCAATTCGAAGTCGGCGATGTCGCGCAGCCAGATCACGGCGCTGAGCAGCTTCGTCTTGTCCGATCCGGCAGCCGCCAGATAATGGTCGATCTTGGCGAGCACCTGCTCGGTCTGGTTGGTGGTGTCGCCGGTCAGGTCGTCGGCCGTCATGCCGGCGAGATAGACGGTGCCGTTGTGCCGCAGCACCCGGCAGAAGCGCTGTCCGTTTTCGATCCGCTCAATCGTCATGCAATCATCTCCGTCATGGCGGGAAGCTCTACCGTCTCCCTCGATCTGCGCAGCCGGCCGGGCGCCAGATCGGCTGCGTCGATGCCGAGCCGTGCGAGATCGTCCGGCAGGCGTCCGTCGCGGATCAGCCCGGCGGCAGCGCGCGAAAGGGCGGACGAGGTCTTGATGCCATAGCCGCCTTGACCGGCGAGCCAGAAGAAACCTTTCCCCTGATCGTCCGGGCCGACGACCGGCGAGCCGTCGGCGGCGAAGGTCCTGAGGCCCGCCCAGCTGTGCGAGACGCTTCGGACCGAGATGATGGTCGCCTTCTCGAGCCGGTCCACGCCGATGGCGATGTCGATCTCCTCGGCAAAGGCGTCCATCGGCTCGCAGGGTGTCGCGTCCGCCGGCGAGACGAAGAGCTTGCCGGCATCCGGCTTGAAATAGAACTCTTCGCCGACATCGTTGACGAGCGGCCAGCCCGCGATCGAGATGCCGTCGGGTACCGGGATGTTGAAGGCAGTGCGGCGCTTCGGCGTCAGTCCAACCGGGGTGATACCGGTCATGACCGCCAGTTCGTCTGCCCATGCGCCGGCCGCGTTGACGAGCGTCTCCGCGAGGAAGCTTCCCTGCCGTGTCTCGACCAGCCAGCGGTCGCCGGACCTCTCGACCGCTTCGACGCCGGCATCGATGTGGAGCCGCGCACCGCGCGCTCTGGCGCCCTTCAGAAAACCCTGATGCAGCGCATGCACGTCGATCTCGCGCGAGTCTGGTTCCAGTATGGCGCCGGCCACGTAATCCGGGCGCAGGACCGGCACCCGCGCGATCGCCTCGGCCGGCTCCATTGCCCGCATCGAAGGCACGAGCGCGCGGGCGCGTTCAAGCTCTTTGTCCAGCAGGTCGAGCTGATCCTCGCGCGCGACGGTGATCATCCCCCGATCCGCCATAAGGGGATGGTCAGCGAATCCGGTCGGCGGGTCCTCGAGGAAAGGACGGCTGGCTATCGCCAGGCGGCGGATAAGGGCGTTGCCGTAATTCTCGGTGAAACTCGCGGCCGAGCGCCCGGTGGAATGGTAGCCGAACTGGCTCTCGCGCTCCAGCAGGATCACCGATGCAAACTGAGAGAGTTCGAACGCGGCGCTTGCGCCGGCTATCCCGCCGCCGACAATGACGATGTCGGCCTCTGCCGGAGCGGACGCTTGCGAGACGCTCGCCATCAGGAAGGCACCGCCTGACATCGGGAGCGTAAAGCGCGCTGCATCGTCGGTTTCACGAACGTCACGGCCCTTCCGGTGCTGCGTGTCAGGACATGTTCATGGAAACCATACGGTTGGGACTATGATTTACAAATCAAATTTTTTAGGGGGTTTGTATCGGGATTTTCGATAGCAACCCGTTTTTTGTGGACGCGCCTGCGTGTCCGGGCCCGACGGCGCTATCAACATGCGAGGCGGCGTCGGCGGCCAATGGCCGCCGACGTGCTGGCTCAGCGCGACAGGCCCGATACGGCTCGCGGTGCGTAGCCGCGTTCGAGGTCGGCAACCTCCTGATCCGTCAACCCCACGGACAGAGCCGCTACCGCGTCGGTGATGTGGTGCGGCTTGGTCGCGCCGATGATGGGGGCGGTGATTCCCGGCCGGCTCGACGTCCAGGCCAGCGCGACCTGCGCCATGGGAATGCCGCGCGCCTTCGCGATGCGGGCCACGGTCTCGATGATCTTCTCGTCCTCGGCCAGATAGAGGCTCTGCGCAAAGGGGTCGAGCCTGCTGCGGTCGCTGTCGGAAGCGACCTTCGTCAGGCGCCCGCGCGCCAGCGGACTCCAGGGAATGACGCCGACGCCCTGATCCTGGCACAGCGGAATGATCTCGCGCTCCTCCTCACGGTAAAGGAGATTGTAGTGCGGCTGCATGGACACGAAGCGCGCCCAGCCGTTGATCGTGGAAGTGTAGAGAGCCTTCGAAAACTGCCATGCATACATGGACGAAGCGCCGATATAGCGCACCTTTCCCGCCCTGATGAGATCGTCCAGCGTTTGCAGCGTTTCCTCGACCGGAGTCTGCGGGTCCCAGCGGTGAATCTGGTAGAGGTCGATGAAATCGGTGCCCAGCCGCTTCAGGCTGGCGTCGCACGCCGCCATCAGCGCCTTGCGCGAAAGGCCCTGCCTGTTCGGCCCGCCCTTGCCGACCGGAAAATGCACCTTGGTGGCGATGACGATATCCTCGCGACGGGCATGCTCCTTCAGCAGCTTTCCGACGACTTCTTCGCTGGCGCCTGCCGAATAGGCGTCGGCGGTGTCAAAGAAATTTATGCCGGCCTCGATCGCTTGACGGATGAACGGACGGGCTTCCGCCTCGCCCAGCGCCCAGTCGTGGGTGCCGGCCTTCGGATCGCCGTAGGTCATGCAGCCAAGGGCGAGGCGCGAGACCTTCAGGCCCGACTTGCCGAGATTTACATAAGTCATTGTCATATCAGAACCGCTCTTTTCTGGAGGTAAGTTGGATCAGATTGGCAAGCACAGCCGCGCGGCGTCATAGATGGCGGCGTGGATGTTGCGGCCTGCCACGGCGTCCCCGATGCGGAAGAGCCTGAAGCTGCCGCCGGGATTGCGGATGATGTCCTGCGGACGGATGCCGACGAAGGCTTCCTGATCGAGTTCGCCCCGGTTCACGGAGTGGGGGACGAGATCGAAATAGAGCTCGTCATTGGGTAAGGTTCCCTGCTCGACGACCACATGGTCGACGATGCGGGTCCGGGTCATGCTCGAATATTCATGGACAAGATGCGCACAGAGGCGACCCTCCGCGCGTGTCACGCGACCCAGCCGCCAACCCAGCGTGGTTGTCACGTCGCGCTCCGCAAACATGCGCAGATAGCCGGGCGATGTAAGAGGCCCGACCTCGGGCGCGACGGTGCGTGCCGGCGTCACATATTCGACCGACGCCGCGGACGCCGCGACCGTTTCCGTCGCGTCGAGTCCGGCGTGGCCGCCCATCGCGTCGAAAACGAGGACGTCTCCCGATAGCGCGGCGCCCGTCATCACTTCCCAGCTGTCAGTGACGAGTTCCTCGCCCTCCGTCAAAAAGCTCCGGTCCGGCAATCCGCCCGTCGCCACGATCACGATGTCGGGGGTCTCCGCAAGCACGTCGTCGACGCCCGCATAGACGCCGCAACGGATATCGATGCCGAGGATCTCGGCCTCCGCAAGCCGCCAGTCAACGATGCCGATCAAGTCGCGCCGGCGCTGGGACCGCGCGGCGATGAGAATCTGCCCGCCGGGCGCCTTGTTCGCCTCGAAAACGGTGACCGTGTGCCCCCGCTCGGCCAGCACGCGGGCGGCCTCCAGCCCCGCAGGCCCGGCACCGATCACCACGGCCCGGCGGCCGGGCGTCCGGCTTTTCGGAATGACATGCGGAATGGTGCCTTCGCGACCGGTCGACGGATTGTGGATGCATTTGCTGTCGCCGGTCCGGTGAAGAGCGTCCAGGCAATAGGTGGCGCCGACGCACGGCCGGATGCGGTCGCCCAGGCCCGTGGCCGCCTTGTTGACGAGATGCGGATCGGCCATCATCGCGCGGGTCATGCCTACCAGGTCAAGGAGGCCTTCGCGGATCGCGTAGCGTGCGGTGGCAACGTCGTTTATCCGGGCGGCATGCATGACCGGCAGGTCGAGCGCGCGCTTTACCTGACCCGCGAAGTCCAGGAACGGGGCAGAGGGTGTGCCCATTGGCGGGATCACCCGCGCGAGCCCCTCGTCATTGCCGATCGTGCCTTTGATCACCGAGAGAAAGTCGATGCCGTCGCCGGCGAGAACGCGGACGGCGTTCAACCCTTCCTCGAGCGAGATGCCGTCGGGATCGTCCTCGTCCACCGCGGCGCGCAGGCCGACGATGAAGTCCGGCCCCACCGCCTTGCGGATCGCCTGCACGATGGCGCGGGGAAAGGCCAGCCGCTTCCCGGGTGTGCCGCCCCAGGCATCCGTGCGCTTGTTGGTGAGCGGTGACAGAAACCCGTCGAAGAGATGTCCGTAGCATTCGATCTCGATACCATCGAGACCTGCCTCGCGACAGCGGAGGGCGGCGGCGGCGTAACTCGCGATGATCCGCTCGAGGTCCCAGTCTTCCGCGATCTTCGGCGTGGCGCGATGGAACGGTTCCGGAATGGCGGAAGCCGACAGGGCGGGCAGCCAGTCTCCCGCATAGTGGCTGGTACGGCGGCCGAGATGGGTGACCTGCAGCATCACCGCCGCGCCCTCCGCATGGACATCGTCAGCCAGTTTGCGCAACCACGTCTCGATCTCGGGGCGGTGCAGCACTAGGTTGCTGCCGAAGGAGGAGGGACTGTCACGCGCCACCATCGAGGTGCCGATCATGGTGAGCGAAACCCCGCCTCGCGCTTTTTCGAGATGATACAGCCGGTAGCGATCCTTCGGCATTCCCTGCTCGCCATAGGCGGGTTCATGGGAGGTGCTGACGATCCGGTTGCGGAGCGTGAGATGTTTCAGCCGGAATGGCTGGAAAAGCGGGTCCTGCGACATGATAAGATCCCGGGTGGCTAGTGGCGTAGTACGGCTGGCAGCCAGGTGGTGAGGGGCGGGAACAGGATGACGGCAAGCACGACCAGCAGCATTCCGGCGAAGAACGGCAGGAAAGCGCGGGTGAACTCGCCAAGACGGCAGCCGGTGATGGCGCAGACTGTGAAGGTGATCGTGCCGACCGGCGGCGTGATGCCGCCCAGTGTGAAGATCAGAACCAGCAGCAGGCCGAGCTGTTCGGGCGGAATGCCGAGGCCCGCGCCCATCGGGGCAAGCACGGGTATCAGGATGATCATAAGCGACAGCGATTCCAGCACGGTTCCGGCGATCAGCAGCGCAATCGAGAGGATGACCATGAACATCGTCGGGGAAATCGAGGCCGCGTCCAGCAATGCCTTCAACTGGCGCGGGATCTGCTCATAGGAAACGACAAGGCCGAAAGCGCCGGCCGCGGCGATGATGAGCATGATCATGGCCGTGGTGAGCGCCGCCTCGCGGAAGATCAGCGGCAGATCGCGCCAGCGGATTTCGCGATAGACGAACATCGCGACGACGAGCGAATAGACCACCGCCACGGCGGCCAGTTCGGTGGGCGTGAAGACGCCGGCGCGCAGGCCGACGAGCAGCAGGACCGGCATCAGGAGAGCGAAGATCGAAGCCCGAAAGGCTACCCAGACTTCCCCGAGCGTGGCGCGGCCGCGCGACGGAGCATAGCCGTTGCGGATCGACAGGATATGCACGGTGAGCATCATCACGACCAGCATGACGGCCGACACACCGATGCCTGCCATGAAGAGATCGCCGATCGAGACGTCCGCCATCACGCCGTAGATCACCAGGCTGATGGAAGGAGGCAGGAGCGGCGAGAACACGGACGAGGTCGCGGTCAACGCGCTTGCGAACCCGTTCGAATACCCCTTGCGCCGCATGATCGGCACCAGAACCTTGCTGTCGATGGCCGCGTCGGCGCTGGCGGACCCCGACATGCCGCCGATCAGGACGCTGTTCATCACGTTGACCTGCGCGAGCCCGCCGCGCAGATGCCCGACCAGCACGTCGGCGAACCCGATGAGCCGCTCGGCGATGCCGCCGCGAACCATGATTGTGCCCGCGAGCACAAAGAATGGCACCGCCAGAAGCGGGAAGGAAGCGAGCGACGTCACCATGCGCTGCACCACGATGATGTCGAGGCTCGGTGTCACGGTGAAATAGACGATGGACGTTATCAGCAGCGAGAAGGCGATCGGCAGGCCGATGGCGATCAGCGCAATCATCAGCAAAAGCAGGAGGATGATCGTCATAATGCCGAGCCCTTCCCCTGTTCGATGTCGTCCAGTTCCCCCAGGCTCTCCGGCTCGGCGTCGTAGCCTTCCGAGAACGCCCCGCGCAAAGCCGCGACCAGATGCAGCAGCACATGCGCCAGCATCCCCGCCATTCCCACCAGCACGGCGATGGCCAGCACCTGGCGGGACAGGCCCGTCGCCGGCAGCGGAGAGAAGTTGGTGCGGCTGACGAATGTCCACGCACGCAGAACCAGCAGGATCAACGTGCCCGCCATGATCGCGTTCGTAAGCGAGTCGAGCAGCGCCCGGCCGCGCGGTTGCAGGCGCAGACGAAGCGCGTCGACGCTGATATGGCGTCGGCGGCGCATGACGCCGATGGCTGCCAGATAGACAAGCCACACGAAGCATAGTTCGGCGATCTCGGTTGCTCCGAGGATCGAATGCGAAAGCAGGTATCTGGCGAAGACTTCGGCGCTGAGGACCGCGACCATGACAGCCAGCAGGATAGCCGGCAGGTCGTCTTCCACGAAAAGGACTATCCGTTTCATCGAATCTGTCCGGTAGGTTGGCGGCTGCCCGGCACTAGCCGGACAGCCGCGTCCCGTTTATTGGGCGAGAGCGCGGATCTGATCCACGAGATCGGCGGACCAGTCCTTCGAATTGGCATAGAAGTCCTTCGTCGCGGCGCGATAGGCCGCTATGTCGGCCTCGTGCACCTCGACTCCGGCTGCCTTCATCTGCTCGATATGGCCGTTGGTGCGCTCCGTGTGCGTCTTGGCCGCTGTCTCGCCAGACGCCGTGAATTCCTCCACGAGAATCGCCCGTTGTTCCTCGCTGAGGCCCTTGAACGTGTCTTCGCCCATCGCATATCCCAGCCACGGGCGGATATGGCCGGTGCGGGTGAGGTGCTTGCTGACCTCATGCCACTTCGCCGCGAAGATGGCGTTGGGAGAGGATTCCGTGGCGTTGACCACGCCCTGTTCCAGAGCGCCATAGGTCTCGCCATAGGTAAGGCTTGTCGGAATGGCGCCGAGCGGCTCGAAGGTGGCGAGCCACGCGGCGAGAGGGGGCAGCCTAACTTTCATTCCCTTCAGGGCGGCGGGGTCCGCGAAAGACCGGTCGCCGATGATGTCGCGGGGCTCGTCGAACCAGTTCAGCGCGAGGATGCGAAGATTGCCTTTCGCGGCCAGTTCCTCGGTCCAGCTCTTGAACATGTCCGACTTGGCGAATTTCTGCGCCTGCTCCCCGCTGTCGAAGAGGAAGGGGCCAGACAGGATGCCGAGGGTCGGAAAGCCTTTTTCGGCCGCGCCGGAAGCATCGACAAAGACGATGACGTTGCCGCCCGAGACCGCCTGCTCGACCATGTCGGCGTTTGTACCGAGCTCATTCGCCGGAAAAATCTGGATGTCCAGCGCGCCGCTGGTGCGTTCGCGGATGCGATCGGCCGTCGCCGTCAGGACTTCCTGCTCGACGGAGGTCGTCGTGTAGCCATGCGCCAGGCGCAGCAGCACCTTGTCTTGCGCAAAGCTTGCGCCGTTTGCGAGAAGCGACAGCGTGCTCCCTGCGACGAAGGTCATCGCGAGGCGTCGTGTGATATTCAGAACTCCCATTTTCCTTACCTTTCCCATTAGGTACCACATTGTTTTCGTTATGCTTCAGGCTTGCAGCGTCCTCAGCAAGAGGTGCGCCTGCAGCCTGTTTTCCTGCGAGCGGCTTTGGACGACCGCCTTCTCGACAGCGGCGATGCCGCGGTCGCGCAAATGGTCCAGTATCTCGATGGTGAGCTGCGCATCGCCGGCCCCGACGGCGCGCATCAGCCTTTCGTGCTCCTCGAACACCTGTTTGCGGTGATCGGCTTCCGAGGCGAAGACAAGGCGGTAGTAGATCGTCCGCCAGCTGTCGGTCGAATCCCATAAATTGCGCAATATGCGCAGCAGCACCGGCTCCCGGCATGCTTCGAACAAGGTGAAATGAAAGCTGCGCGTACACCGGGCGACGTCGGTCGAGCTTTCCGGAGACATCGCCTTCAGGCCAACATGGACCTTTCGCATCTCCGCCGCGAGATCAAGTCCCAGTTCGCCGGCCATCGAGGTCTGGCGCACTGATTCCGCTTCAAGCAGCTGGCGCAGCCGCTGGATGCTGTGGAGCTGCGTGACGTCGACGCGGGCGACGGTATAGCCGCTGTTGCGTTCATAGGTAACGAGCCCGTCCGCTTCGAGCAGGCGCAGCGCTTCGCGCACCGGAATGCGCGACAGCCCATAGGATTCGGCGATTTGTTCCTGGATCAGCCTCGCGCCCGGCAGGACTTCGCCCGTGAGAATAGAGGCGCGGAGCTGTTCAACTGCAATCTGGGTTGCAGATGCCTTTGCCAAAACCATCCTCCTGTCGCATCCCATGATTGGATACAATAATTACATACAATCGAAGTAGGCAACCGGATTCTTTGCGAGGGTTTGAAATTCCGGCTCAAAAGGCTGTCAGGGACGCAGCCGGTGAAAGTTCATCCGAGCGTGAGGTCGACCGGGCGTCTATGTCGAACTACGGGCGGTATCGGTTGATCGTCCATCTTGCGCAAAACTCATATGCGTCCCGCAATTGTCGGGAGGGCGATCGCCTGCTATCGGCGATGATGGCCTGTGGTGATCGGCCGACAGGTGAGGGCGCCTCGCCAAAGGTCCTTGGCATCAAGCGGCGACCGTTCGCACCGTTCGGTTTTGACGCGGATCAAGGATTGGTCGGTGGGCCGGGGAACAAGTAGGGGTCGACGCCGCGGTCGGCCTGCGGTTCAATCCGGTTCGGCGCGTCATATTGGCATTTGGTCGGGGAGGCGAAGGGAAGCGGATGATCTTGCAAATCATACGGCGGCCGTGGGCAGGGAGATGCTGCATCTGTTTCCCGACAGGCTCGATCGAGACTGCAATTGAGCGCGCGTGACTGCACTCCTGCGACGCGGCGCGCGCCATGAGCGCGCTCGGCTGGTGCCTGCTCGGCCTTGTCACGCTGGTCGTCGGCGCGGAACTGCTGGTCCGGGGCGGGACGCGGCTCGCCGCGCTTGTCGGCGTTCCGCCTATTCTGATCGGCCTCACCATCGTCGCGGTCGGCACCAGCATGCCGGAGATGGCGGTTGGTATAGAGGCGGCGTTGCAAGGCAGCGGCTCGCTGGCCATCGGCAACATCGCCGGCACCAACACGTTCAACATCCTGTTCATCCTCGGTCTAAGCGCATTGCTGATGCCTCTGGCGCTGGAGATGCGAACGCTGCGCTTCGACCTGCCGATGATGACGCTGGCCGCGCTCGCCCTCGTCGTGATGGCATGGGACGGCGTCCTGACGCGGACGGAGGGGGCGATTCTCGTCACGACCGGTCTTGTCTATACCGCCGGCATCATCCTCGCGGCACGGCGGGAGGGGAGAGCGGTCAAGGCCGAGTTCGCCAAGGAGTACGGTGTTGTTCCGGAGCGTCATCCCGGACGCGACATCGTGGCGAGCTCTGCCGCCCTCGTAGCGGGCATTGCGGTGATCGTGGTGGGGGCCGACTGGCTCGTCGACGGCGCTGTCGATCTCGCCCGGATGCTGGGCGTATCGGATGCGTTCATCGGCCTCACCATCGTAGCCATAGGCACCTCCGCGCCGGAACTGGTCACCACGGTGGTTTCGACGCTGCGTCAGGAACGCGACATCGCGGTCGGGAACCTGCTCGGCAGCAGCGTCTATAACATCCTCATCATCCTGGGCGTGACGGCGCTGGTGCCGTCGTCGGGCATTGGCGTGGAGCTGGAACTGATCCGCATCGACATTCCCGTCATGGGCATGGCGGCTCTGGTCTGCGTGCCCATCTTCCTCAGCGGTCGTCGCGTCAGTCGGATGGAAGGCGCGGCATTCGTCGCCGCCTATATGATCTATATGACCTATCTCCTGGTCGCGCGCGGATGAATGCTAGGCGTGGCAGTCCCGGCACCATCGCGGAGGCCGTGAAACTTGATTAGAGACGATTCTCGAACCTTCTCTCCGGAGCCGCACCGCGACACCGCCGACCGCGTGATCGCCGCGCTCGGATCGAATGCGACGACCGGCCTGTCGCAAGCCGAGGCGGCGGCACGGCTCGAGAAATATGGACATAACCGGCTGGACGAGAAGCCGCAGCGGCCGGCCTGGCTGAAGTTCCTCGGACAGTTTACCGACACGCTCGTGCTGCTGCTGATCGCCGCTGCAGTGATCTCCGCCGGGTTGTGGCTGCACGAACGCGACTCCGAACTGCCCTACGAGGCGATCGCGATCCTCTGCATCGTGTTCCTCAACGCGATCATGGGCCATGTTCAGCAGTCGCGCGCGGAAGCTGCGGCCGAGGCCCTGCGCAGCATGGCGGCGCCGAAAGCGACGGTCGTGCGCGACGGCGAAAGGCGCAAGATCCTGTCGGAACTCCTCGTACCGGGCGACGTCATCGTGGTGGAGGAGGGCGATACGGTTCCCGCCGACGCCCGCGTGATCGAGACCTCCGCGCTGCAGGCCGCCGAAGCTCCGCTGACAGGCGAGAGCATTCCCGTATCGAAGGACGCTGGTCCGGTGGACGCGGGAGCGGGAGTCGGCGACCGCACCAACATGCTGTTCAGCGGCACCGCGATTGCACGCGGTCGCGGTGCCGCCGTGGTGACCGCGACCGGCATGGGCACCGAGATGGGCCGCATAGCCGGGATGCTTGCGCAGACGCCCGACGACAGCACGCCGCTCCAGCAGGAGCTCGACCGGGTCGGACGCCTGCTCGGCGGGATCGTCATCGCCATAGCGGTGGCGATGATCGGTGTGATCTTCCTTGTCACGGACATTACCGGCCTTGCCGGGGCGTTCGACGTGCTGATCCTCGGCGTGGCTCTGGCGGTCGCGGCGGTGCCCGAGGGCTTGCCGGCCGTCGTGACGGCGGTGCTCTCCATCGGTGTCCAGCGCATGGCGGCGCGGCACGCGATCGTCCGCCGCCTCGCGGCCGTCGAGACGCTTGGGTCGGCGACCGTCGTCGCCTCCGACAAGACCGGTACGCTCACCAGGAACGAGATGACGGTGCGCCGGATGGTGACGGCCAGCGGTTCGGCGCGTTTCGAGGGCGCGGGATACTCTCCGGAAGGCGGCGTCGAGCCGGATCTGAACGATGCTGCCCATGCCGCGCTGAGAGCGGAGATCGTGCGTGCGCTCGCGGCGGCGGACCGCGCCAACAACGCCGTTCTCCAGAATCGCGAGGGCCGCTGGTCGGTCCATGGCGATCCGACCGAAGGCGCGCTGATCGTGGCGGCTCGCAGGGCCGGTCTGGAGGCGGCGGCCCTCGACGCCAGATTCGCGCGCGTGGCGGAGATCCCGTTCTCGTCGGAACGGAAGCTGATGAGCACGGTGCATACCGACGCCGACCGGGACGAAGGGCTGCGCGCTTTCACGAAAGGAGCGCCGGACGTCCTGCTCGGGCATTGCTCGCACGAACTCGTCGGCGAGGAAACGAGGCCTCTGACAGCGGAACGGCGCAGCGAGATACTGTGGACGAACGACGCTCTCGCCGGACAGGCGATGCGTACGCTGGCCGTCGCCTTCCGCTCGCTGCCGGAAGATGCGGCGGACCACGGCGCCTTCGGCGAGGAGATCGAACATGGCCTCGTCTTCCTCGGCTTGATCGGCATGATCGATCCGCCGCGCGAGGAAGCTCTTCAGGCGGTCGCCAGGGCAAGGCAGGCGGGCATCCGCGCCATCATGATCACCGGCGACCATCCGCGGACGGCCGCCGTGATCGCCGGAGAGCTCGGCATCAGCGAAGACGGCCGCGTGCTCACCGGCGCCGAGCTGGCAGCGATGCCGCAGGACGATCTCGACCGCATGGCCCGGGAGGTGTCGGTCTATGCGCGCGTCGATCCCGCCCACAAGCTCAGGATCGTGGAGGCGCTGCGCCATCAGGGCGAGACCGTCGCCATGACCGGCGACGGGGTCAACGACGCGCCGGCGCTGAAGGCCGCCGACATCGGCATCGCGATGGGCATCACGGGAACCGACGTCTCCAAGGAGGCGGCGGACATCGTGCTGGCGGACGACAATTTCGCCACCATCGTCGCGGCGGTGGAGGAAGGCCGCGCGATCTTCTCCAACATCCGCAAGTTCCTGCGCTACCTGCTGTCGTCGAACATCGGCGAGGTCATGACCATGTTCTTCGGCGTGCTGCTGGCCGACCTGATAGGCCTCGTGGCCGGGGAGGGGGAGAGCCTCGTCCTGCCGCTGCTCGCGACCCAGATCCTCTGGATAAACCTCGTCACCGACGGAGCGCCCGCGCTGGCGCTGGGCGTCGACCCGGCTGACAGCCGCACCATGGAAAAGCCTCCCCGTCCGCGTGGCGAGGGCGTGATCACGCGTCGCATGTGGGCGGGCATCGTCTTCGTCGGCGTGGTGATGGCCGCCGGAACGCTCGCCGTCATCGACGCCTCCCTGCCGGGCGGCCTGATCGAGGGGTCCGGGACGATAGAATATGCCCGGACGATGGGGTTCACGACGTTGACGCTGTTCCAGCTCTACAACGTCTTCAACGCCCGGTCCGACGAACGGAGCGCCTTTTCGGGACTGTTCGCCAATCCGTGGCTTTGGGGAGCGGTCGGCCTGTCGCTCGCCCTGCACGTGGCGGTGGTCCACCTGCCTTTCCTGCAGCAGGCATTCGGCACCGTCAGCCTGAGCGTCATGGACTGGCTGGTCTGCGCGGCGACGGCGAGTTCGGTGCTGTGGCTGCGGGAACTGACCAAGCTTGTCGCGCGCCGACGCTGAGCCTGCGGCGTGCGTTTGCCGCCGTTTCGGCGGCTATGGCTTTTCGACGCGGGCCACCTGATAGGTGTGCTCGGTCCCGCCGGACCTTACCGACACGTATTCGCCGACCACGAAGCGTTCCTCGCCGAACCGGAAGCCCACCTCGTCGTCGCGCTCGCCCTCGGCATAGTCGAAATACCACTGGCCACCGGGCTTGCGCCTGAGACGACCGATGCGATCGGTGCCTCCTGCGCCGAACTGGCGGACGCGGCATGCCGTCTGATGCGATTTCCATTCAGTCGCCAGGAGCCGCCCATCCGGGTCGAGCGGGGCCAGTATGTCATAGCCCATGTCGCGTTCGCCGGCCGGATGGCCCCTTCCGCGAGCCAGAAGCAGCCGGATGCTGCGGAAGCTGGGAGTGAGGTCATTCAGCGTGGTCATTGGACATCCTTTCTGTGCCATCCATCGACCAGCATCGCGGCAGCGGCTTTGACCGGGGTCAAACCGTTTGGCGATTTTGCCGGGTCATGACGCCGGCAACAGGAAAAATGCCCCGCAACCCACGGCGACGGCTACAACATTCGCTGCGGCCAGCGGCGCCCAGAAGCGGACCGGGCCTGCCAGGACGGCTATCGATAGCCGTCCCACGGTGTTGGCGGCGAGGGCGGCGAGCACCGCCTTTCCGGCCATGTCCGACGTGATCACCGGCCCGATCAGACGAAGCGCGCTCAATGTCGCGACATCCACGTCAAACGCGCCCGAAAGCGCCGATGTCGCCAGCAATCCGTCGCTGCCCACGGTCCCGGCCAGTGCCGCGCTTACGGTCGAAACGGCGCCGAAGAGAAAGGCGAAAAGGAGCAGCGGCACCAGTTCGAAGGGATTGCGCGCCGGCGCGTCGGTCGCAGCCTGTGGGTCGGCGCGCAACAGAAACAGTACGCCGAAGGCCGCGAAGCAGGCGGCCGCAGCCAGCGCCACCGGGGCCACCGCAGCAAAGGCTGCCGGGCCGATGAGCAGCACGATGATGCAGGTGCGCAGGATCGAGACCATCGCCGCCAATGCGGCCGCGCCGGCGAGCGGCAAAGGGCTGCCGCCGCCCCTGGCAGTTCTGGCGAGCGCGACCGTCACGGCAGTGGAGGAGACCGCGGCGCCCGCCAGCGCGCTGAGGAGCAGGCCGCGCGTCTGGCCCAGAATGCGGGTGGCGGCATAGCCGAGAAACGAAAGGGCGGCGGTGAGAACGGTGAAAAACCAGATTTCGCGCGGGTTGAGCCCGCCCCAAGGATCGACCGTCCGGTCCGGCAGCACGGGCAGGATCACAGCCGTCATGACGGCCAGCGTCAACGCCGAGCGCAGTTCGATCCAGGTCAGTCGCCGCAGCAGCCCGTGCAGGATTTCCCGGCTCGCCAGAACCGCGGCCAGCAACGCGCCGCCAGCAGCCGCCGCGCGGGTGTCGCCTGCCACCGCGAGCGCGCCCAACGCGAACACGCCGAGACCGGCGATGACGCCCGTGACGCTGAAATCCTCATCGTGGCTCGCCTCGCGCGCCTTGTACCACGCGAACACCACCGCAAATCCAAGGAAGCCTGCGGCGAGCAGAAGCGTCGCACCGGTGGCTTCGGCAAGCGCCGTGATGACGCCGCCCAAAAGGCCGGAGATTCCGTAGGTGCGGATTCCAGCGGTGCGGCTTTTGTCCGGCGCGTCGCGCTCGCGCCAGCCGCGTTCAAGCCCGACCAGCAGGCCGATGGCGAGGGCCAGACCGAAACGCGCGACAAGGGAATCCATAGCGACGACCCAGTTGAGACAGCAAGCGGAGGCAGCCGGTCGCGTCCCGACGCACGATCTGCCCGACGGAGACCGCCCTGAAATGCGCGATCTTCGTGCCGTCGTGAAACAGGACCACGAGCCGCCGTCCGGATCAAGCCAGGTCCCGGCGCCGCGGTTGGTCGCGCGCGGATCGCGTCAGGCGGCGGGCAAGCGAAGTATGTCGGCGACGATCTCCGCCGGGTGACGCGCGGCGTCCACGCGGCGCCAGGCGATCCCGTCCGCCTGCCTCTGGAGCTGCCGGGAGAGGATGTCGACCGTCGCGTCCGACGGTCCGCCCTTGCGTTGGCTGACCCGCTGCCAGAGCACGTCCGGATCGGCCTCCAGCCAGATGCCAAGGAAGGGCAGACCGCGGTCGCCGGCCTCCCTGCCGATCCGCTCGCGGTCCGCAGGCCGGTCGAAGACCGCATCCGCGACGACCGATCCGCCTTCCGACAGGATCAGCCCGGCGCGCCAGGCCATCTCGCGGTAGACCATCGCGGAGACCTCAGGCCGGTATGCCTTGTCCGGCAGGCGGGTTTCCGGCGGCACGCCATGCAGTGCCTTGCGAATGCGGTCGCTCTCCACGATGCGGGCGCCGGGCGGGGCGCCGACATGTGCGGCCAGCGCCTCCGCGACGGTGGTCTTGCCGGAACCGCTCAGGCCGCCGATGGCAATGAGCCGGGCAGGGTGGTCGCGCAGCAGATCCGTCGCCAGCTCGAAATAGGATCGGGCCTCTGCGGCGAGGCTGTCGGTTCCGCTGGCCGCCTCCTCGACTTGGGTGGCGGTGACATGCGCGCGCACGGCCGCGCGGACGGCCATGAAGAAGGGCAGCAGCGCGAACCCGTCCTCATCGTCCGCTTCATCAAGGTAGCGGTTCATGACCAGATTGGCGAATCCCGGGAAGCCGCGATGCCACAGGTCCATGAGCAGGAAGGCGAGGTCATAGAGCACGTCGACCGTCGCGATCCGGTCGTTGAACTCGATGCAATCGAACAGGCACGGCTCGCCGTCCAGCATGCAGATATTGCGCAGATGCAGGTCGCCATGGCAGCGCCGGACTTTTCCTGCCGCCTCGCGGCGATCGAGCAGCGCCGCGTGGCGGGCGAGAGTCGCGCGGAACGAGACGTCGAAGGCTGCAACCTCGTCCTGATCGAAGACGTGGCTGGTGGCGAAACCCGCCCTGTTGATGTCGAGCACGCCCGCCAGATTCGCCCTGCCGCCCCCTGTATGGACCACCGGGGCAAAGCGATGGAAGCGTATGATCATGCGCGCGGTATCGGTCATGAGTTCAGGTGTCAGCGCTCCCGCCAGCGCCATCCGGTCAAGCAGGGCGGACTGGTCGAAACGCTGCATTTCGACCACCGCATCAATCAATTCGCCGTCACCGTCGAGAACCGTGCTCCCGTCCCGTTCCCGCGTGACGCGTCTGACGCCGAGATAGAGGCCCGGCGCGGTGCCGGAATTCAGGTCGACCTCCTTGCGGCAGGTGGCGAGCCGAAGTTCCGGCGTCGAGAAATCGGCATAGGGTAGCTTCACGGCGCGCTTCATCTTGTAAGCTCGGTCGCCCGCCAGAAAAATCCGCGAGATATGTGTCTCGATCGTTTCCACCGGCCCGGCGATATGATGGGTGGCAGGGTCCGCGAGCAGGGTGGTTGCGGCGTGTTGGTCGTCGGCGATCATTCTCAGCACCTGTCGTCCCGTTAGGAGAACCAACGACCGGCATGGCCGCAGGTTGCCGGGTTGCAGTTGCGGGTCAGGTGTCCACAACTGTCGATACTCCGCCGTTCCCCTTATAGGGCGGGGACGTGCGCCAGCCTTGATGAGGATCAAGAGTGTTTCAGCACGCAGCGCGGATGACGTAAGGGGAATTGACGCAGCGCAAGGATCGGCCCTGTGTCGCGGCCTAGCTTGCGGCGCTCAATCAAATTGTTCGCAAATGGAAAGGAGCGGCTTTCATGGCCTTCAAAACGATACTGACGGTCGTCGGGACAGAGGCGAACGACCGCGACATCAAACTCGCGGCGGGGTTGTGCGAGGAAGCCGATGCGCATCTTTCGGTGCTCGTCACGGAACTCGCGGCGGCGCCGCCGATAGGCGGATATGTTGCGGTCATCTCCGACGCGTGGCTGGAGGAGCGGGAGGCCGACGAGAAGCGGCTGAAGGCACGCGCCGGCGCGATCACGGCGCTGCTTGCCGCCGAGGCGATCTCGGCCGACGTCTCCAGCGAATATACCGAAATCACCTGGGCCGACGAAACCGTCGGCCGCCGTGCGCAATATGCGGATCTCACATTCGTCGGACCCGAATTGCTGTCGTCGGAACTGCTGAAGGAAAAGGTGATCGAGGGAGCGCTGTTTTCGTCCGGCAAGCCCCTGCTGATCGTTCCCGGCGGTTTCAAACCCACATTGAAGCCGAAGCGGGTCGTGGTCGCATGGGATTCCCGAATCGAAGCCTCCCGCGCGGTTCGGGAGGCGCTGGATCTGCTGGTGGCGGCGGAGGACGTGCGCCTCGCGCTCGTCGATCCCATTGCCGGGGATCAGGGCGAGGAGCCGGGCGCTGACGCCGCCGCGTATCTGGCCCGGCACGGAGTCAAGGTGACGGTCGACAGATTATCCAGCGAAGGCCGCTCGGTGGCGGATACACTTCGCCGCCACGCCGTGGACTGCTCGGCCGAACTGCTCGTCATGGGCGGGTACGGCCATTCAAGGTTGCGCGAACGCATCTTCGGCGGCGTGACGAAAGCGATGCTGGACGAGCCGCCGCTGCCGATCCTGATGGCGCGCTAGGTCTCGCTGAAGTCATGCAGGAGCCCGGTGTGAGGCTCCTGCCGGCGTCAGGCGTCGCAGCAGGCAGGGACAAGGGACCGGGCTGGCATGCAGTACCGGCGAAGCCGGAGAAAGCGGGTTCGTTTCAAGCAGCCAGATCGTGAAGCGTCTGCCACTTCGCGATCTCGACGCTGCGCAGGCTAGGCAGCCTGATCACGCCCTGCTGCTTGAGCTTCGTGAAGCCGCGAGAGACGGTCTCGATCGTCAGGCCCAGATAATCGCCGATGTCGGCGCGCGACATCGGGAGCTCGATCTGTCTCAATCCGCCCTGACGCTCGGCCATATCCGCCAGAAAAGCGGCGATCCGCTCGATCGCGTTCTGCCGTCCGAGGACCAGAAGATGCTCCTGCGCGCGGACAAGTCCCTTCAACGCCACGGGCAGCAGCGCGCCGGCCATGTCATGGCCGGGAGAGACGCGCAGCGCCTGAAGCCCGGTGGCGCAGATGGCCTCCGCGAAGAAGTGGTGGATGTTGTCCGCTTCGAAGCCGAAGACCTCGCCGGCCAGATGAAAGGCAGAGATCTGGCGACGGCCGTCGGCAAGCAGGCGATAGACCCGGACCGCGCCGAACTCGACCTTGTAGAGGGCACGGCATTTCTCGCCCTGTGCGTAGATTTCCGCTCCGGCCGGGAAGAAGATCGGCGGCTGCGCGTTCGGGACGGCGCGCGCAGGTTGGTCCGAAACCCATGCGCTTTGGGGCGGAAGAGAAATCTCCGAAGTTTCCAGGAAGGCCATGACCGTCTCCGATTCATCTTGACGAGACAGCAATCGCTGAATTCGGGACGATCCGAAATTCGGTCATATCCCTACGGGACAATACGTAGGCGGCGTCATACGCCGCTCGCGACGACCTCGCGAACGGCTTCGATGAGCGGATTTCCGAGGAAGGGTTTTATCAGCACGGTCGTGAACGGCAGGCTCGGCATCGTCCCGATCCTGTCCGACAGGAGGACCACCGGTCTTCCGAAATGGCGGAATTCTTCCTCCACCTCGGGCCATTTCCCGATCGCCGTATCATCCACGACCGCACAGCCCGCTTCCTCCGCCCGCGAGGAGGCGAAGGCTCCCGCCATGCTGCCGTAGGAATCGACGGCGAACCCTTCGGCCTCGAGCGCGAACTCGAGCGAACGCCGGAAGTCCTTGTCGGGTGCAACGACGAGAACAAGTGGGGCTGCGGTCAACGAGGTGTCTCCAGGGCTCTTCCGAATCCGGAGCGAGCAGCCGGTATCGCTACCAGTCCTGGAAAGCGCCGCATTGCGCCAGATCAACCGCGCCCGTTCAGGCGTGTCCGGCGCCCACCGAAAGCGTCATCCGCACGAGTTCAGGCAGGCTCCTGGCCTGCATCTTCGCCATCACGTTCGCGCGGTGGACCTCGACGGTGCGCGGACTGATATTGAGATCGTAGGCGATGGTCTTGTTCGGCAGGCCGGCGACGACCGCGGAAAGCACCTGCCGTTCGCGCTCCGTCAACTGCTCCAGTCGCGTCTGAACGTCGGCCGCATCCTCCGACGCCGCCTGCTTCTCGCCGATCCGTTCCGCGGCGCGCTTGATCGCGTCGATGAGGACTTCGTCCTCGAACGGCTTCTCGATGAAGTCGAGCGCGCCGGCCTTCATCGCCGCGACCGCCATCGGCACGTCGCCGTGGCCGGTGATGACGATCGCAGGCATCATCGCATTGGCGGCGCCGAGTTTCGTCAGCAGTTCGACCCCGCTCATGTCCGGCATCCTGAGATCCGTCACAAGGCAGCCCTTGCTCATGGCGGGCGCGGCGGCAAGGAAGCTCGTGGCCGATTCATGCACGCGCACCGCAAAGCCCGCCATGGTCAGAAGGAACGCCAGCGACTTGCGGACGGGCTCCTCGTCATCGACGATGTGCACGACATAGTCACCGATCTGCATTTATTCTCTTTCCGTCTGATGTTGCTGCGCGGCGTCGATCGCCGGCAGCGAGAACCGGAATGTCGCACCGCCTTCGGCGTTGCGGCTAGCCGACAATTCGCCGCCATGCGCTTCCACGATGCGCCGCGATATGGACAGCCCGATCCCCATGCCGCCGGGCTTGCTGGTCACGAAAGGCTGGAACAGCCGCGCCGCGATCTCGTCGGAGATGCCGGGACCGGTGTCCGACACTTCGATGACTACCGATCCTTCGTCGCCGGACGAGGTGCGTATGACCAGTTCGCGCCGCTCGCTGTCGCGCATGGCTTCCATGGCGTTGCGCATGAGATTGATCAGGACCTGCTGGATCTGCACCCGGTCGACCATGACGGTGGCGACGCCGGGCGAGAAGTCGAAGACCGAGCGCACGCCGCGTTCCCGCGACCCGACAAGCGCCAGCGCGCCGGCCTCCTCGATCAGCTTGCGGATGTCTTCCGGGGCTTTCTCGGTCTCGCCCCGCATGACGAACTCGCGCAGGTGACGGATGATGCCGCCGGCCCGCAGGGACTGTCTGGCGGTTTCTTCGAGCGCTTCCTTCATGCGGACCGCCACCGCGTCATCCATGTTGCGAAGCAGCCGGACGCAGCCCTGGGTATAGTTGGCGATTGCGGCGAGAGGCTGGTTGAGTTCGTGGGCAAGAGTGGACGCCATCTCGCCCAGTTCGTTGAGGCGGGCGAGCCGCGCCAGTTCGCCTTGGATCTCCTGCAAACGGGCAGCGGATTCCTCCCGCTCCGTGAGATCCCGGATGAAACCGGTGAAGAAGGTCTTGCCCGCGGACTTCATCTCGCCCACGGCGAGTTTCATGGGAAAAGTGGAGCCGTCCTTGCGCCGCCCGACCACCACGCGGTCGACGCCGATGATCCGCTTCTCGCCTGTCGCGAGATATCGATGAATGTAGCCGTCATGCTCGTGGTGATACGGTTCGGGCATGAGAATGTTGACGTTCCTGCCGATGACTTCGGCCTCGGCATAGCCGAACTGGCGTATTGCGGCGGCATTGAAGGAGACGATCGCGCCATTGGGCTCGATCACCACCGTGGCGTCGAGAACGGTATCCAGTATGGAGCGCAGATGAGCCTCGCGAGCGTCAAGCGCCTGCTCGGTCTTGTCGCTCGCGCGGCGCGCAAAATGCAGCATCTCGCCCATCCATGCGATGGCCAGTCCGACGACGGCGAAGATCGCAATCTGCATCCAGGCGCCTTCGCCGAACCAGCCGATGTAGAGAGCGCACAGAACGGACAGCGCCACCGCCGCCAGTCCCGGGCCGAACCCGCCGGCGATCGACGCGACGAGGATGGCCGGGACGAACAGGATGAAAACCGCGCCATTTTCGAGAATGTCGTGCAGCGCCAGGCGAACGGCAAAAGCCAGCGCAACCGCCGCGAACGCTATGAGATAGCCGGCATATCCCTCGAAACGGCGGGAAAACGCCATCTGAAGGAAACGGCCCCGCACTCCCACCATATCTCTTGCAGGCATGAGATTCACCAGGCTGAAAAATACATCAGCGAATCAGGCTGACCAAACCCCGGACCCGCCTGAGTCCGCGCAACCTGATCGAAAAAGGTCGAGCGGCGATTTGCAAGAACCACGAAAATATTCTTGATCCGGGTCAAGGCTACAACCGCTGGCCGATGAAAGATAGATTCGAGTTTTCCGGAATCGGCATCCGGCCGGAACATGAGCAGGAAGCGGACAAAGGTCGTGTGATCAATGCCCCGACCATAGCCGGTCACGTCGACGGAGGCGACGATACGAGGCACGTTCGGGAAACAGGGCCTGTAGCGAAGAATAACGGGCGACTGCAATGAAAGCGATGGTGCTGCAGGAGATCGGGAAGCCGTTGGTTCTCGTCGAGCGGGCCGATCCTGTGCCCGGCGCCGGCCAGATACGCCTCAGGATCGAGGCCTGCGCGGTCTGCCGAACGGATCTGCATGTCGTCGACGGCGACTTGCCCGAGCCGAAGCTGCCGCTCGTTCCCGGACATGAGATCGTCGGCGTCATCGATGCGGTCGGTACGGGAATCGATACGGCGAGGATCGGCCGCCGCGTCGGCGTGCCGTGGCTGGGCCACACATGCGGGACATGCCCCTATTGCCGCGCCGACGCCGAGAACCTGTGCGATCGGCCGCAATTCACCGGATACACCCGCGATGGCGGGTTCGCCACGCACGCGATTGCCGATGCTGGCTTTGCCTTCGACCTCGATCCCGATGCCGACCCGGTCGCGCTGGCCCCGCTGCTATGCGCGGGTCTGATAGGGTGGCGGTCGCTGAAGAAGGCAGGCGACGGGACCCGGATCGGCCTCTACGGATTTGGTGCGGCGGCGCATATAATCGCGCAGATCTGCATCTGGCAGGAGCGCGATATCTATGCCTTCACGCGGCCCGGCGATTTCGACGCCCAACGCTTCGCAAGCAGCCTCGGGTCTGTATGGACGGGCGGCTCCGACGAGAGCCCGCCGATGCCTCTGGACGCCGCCATCATCTTCGCGTCCGTCGGCGAACTCGTGCCGGCGGCGCTGCGCGCGGTGCGCAAGGGCGGACGAGTCGTCTGCGGCGGAATCCACATGAGCGACATCCCGTCCATGCCCTATTCGATCCTGTGGGAGGAGCGCGAACTCGTTTCGGTGGCAAACCTCACGCGTCGGGACGCCGAGGAATTTTTCCCGATCGCGACGGCCGCTGGCGTGAGGACGCAAACCAGCAGATATCCGCTCGACAAGGCCAACGAGGCGCTCGAGGATCTTCGCTCCGGCAAACTGAGCGGTGCTGCGGTGCTCGTTCCCTGAGGACCCTGCGACGGCGTTCAGCGGGCGACGGCCCCGAGCGTGTGCATCGCCTCGATCCATTTGCGGCGTTTGGCGTCGCCCGCACCTTCCACCATGCCGAACAGCGTTTCGCGCACGGGGCTTATGCCGACGAAATTCAGGATGTTGCGGCGCATGCCGGCGATGCCGTGGCCGAAATACCAGAGACGATAGAGGAAGGCCGGCATGCCCATCGTCACCACCACGCGTGCCGATCGGCCTTTCAACAGCGTTTTGGTGAAACCGCTCTTGCCGGCTTCCGGATAGGCGAACGCGATCCCCGGCCGCATGACCTGCTCCAGAAAGGCCTTGAGCAGCGCCGGCATGGTGCCGAGCCAAAGCGGAAAGAAGAATGCGATGTGTTCTGCCTCGACGATCCATTCAGCGGCGTCTTTCAGGGCTGCTGGAACTGGGCCGTCCCGGAATTGCTCCGTGGTTCGGAGCAGAGGGAAGTCCAGCGTGGCAAGGTCTATCCGGCGGACATGATGGCCG
Organism: Rhizobiaceae bacterium; assembly: GCA_023953845.1. Lineage (NCBI taxonomy): Bacteria > Pseudomonadati > Pseudomonadota > Alphaproteobacteria > Hyphomicrobiales > Rhizobiaceae > Rhizobiaceae bacterium. The sequence goes on from JAMLJC010000002.1 coordinate 187,133, forward strand.
GCCGCCCGCGCGCCTTCCGCATAGCTGTCGGCGAGCGCGCGGCAGAGACGCTGCGGGCTGCTGTCGGGATGGCCGATGATGACGAGAATGCGGCGCGGCATGGGGATCTCCAACGGTTTCAAATTGTGCATGAGCATGGCCGGCGCATCGCCCGGCCTCAGATCTTCCGGCGACGTTTTGCGTGCCGGCCTTCGCGCGAATAGAACCAGCGCTTCGTCGCTTCGGACGCGGCGAGATAGGCGAGGGTTATCGCCGTGAGCCCGGCCATGACCCACCAGGGCAGGGGGACAAAGCCGAACCAGCCGGCGCCGGGAAGGTACGGGATGGCGACGGCGAACAATGCGACGGCGAGCGTCAGCCAGGACAGCAGCGCGCCGGGGCGGCTTCGCCAGAATGCCTTGCGGGTGCGCACGACGAGCACGATGGCGAGTTCGGTGATCAGCGATTCCACGAACCAGCCCGTCTGGAAGATCTGCGCGGTCGCGCCGGCGACGAGAAGCAGGAAAGCGAAGGTCACGGCGTCGAACAGCGAACTCACTAGTCCGAACACGACCATGAAGCGCCGGACATAACCGATGTCCCAATGTCGCGGATTCCTTGTCTGGTCGGCATCGACCCGATCCGTGGCGATCGCCAGTGACGGGATGTCGGAGAGGAAATTGTTCAGCAGGATCTGCGGCGCGAGCAGCGGCAGGAAGGGCAGGGCGAGCGAGGCGGCAGCCATCGAGACCATGTTGCCGAAATTGGCGCTGGTCGTGATGGAGATGTATTTCATCGTGTTGGCGAAGGTCCTGCGGCCGTCGTCCACACCGCGCAGCAGGACATTGAGGTCGCGCTTCAGGAGGATCATGTCGGCTGCCTCGCGCGCAACGTCCACGGCGCCGTCGACGGAAATGCCGATATCGGCCTCGTGCAGGGCAGGGGCGTCATTGATGCCGTCGCCGAGATAGCCGACGACGTGGCCGCGCTTGCGCAGCGCGGCGATGATGCGTTCCTTCTGGTTTGGATCGATCTCGACAAACAAGTCGGTTTTGGGAGCGCGGGCGAACAGCGCCGCGCTGGTCAGCTTGTCGATCTCCTCGCCGGTCAGGATGCTGCGATGGCGCAGGCCGATGGCTTCCGCCAGATGCGCGGCGACATAGCGGTTGTCGCCGCTGATGACCTTGATGCCGATGCCGCGCTGTCCGAGCGCTTTCAGCGTCTCCGCCATGCCGGGTTTCGGCGGGTCGAGAAAGAGCAGGAAGCCGGCGAAGGCAAGATCCGCCTCGTCGTCTCGGCCATATGAATCCCGGCGCGGGAGACGGCGCACGGCGAGGCCGAGGACGCGATAGCCCTCCAGGCTCCAGGCGCGGACCTTTTCCTCGATAGCCCTGGCCCACGTCGCGTCGAGCGGCTCGCTCGCGGCTCCGCGCTGGACTGTCGAGCATGCCTCTACGACATTGCGGACAGCGCCCTTGCATATCATCAGGTCGTCGGCTGCGCCTTCCTCGCGCACGACCACCGAAAGCCGCTTGCGCACGAAGTCGTAGGGAACCTCGTCGATCTTGGCGTAGCGCGAAAGCGGATCGTCCTCGGTCCCGCACGCGGCGATCGCTTCGTCCAGCGGGTTTGCCATGCCTGCTTGCAGCGTGGCGTTGAGCAGCGCCCAGAGACGCACCTGAGACGCCGGTGTTCCATCCGGCGCCGTACACGCGTCGAGTCGGACAACGCCCTCCGTCAGCGTTCCCGTTTTGTCGGTGCAGAGCAGATCCATGCTGCCCAGATTCTCGATGGCGTCGAGGCGGCGCACGATGACGCCGTTTCCCGCCATCGTGCGGGCGCCCCGCGCCAGCGTGATGCTGATGATGGCTGGCAGCAGTTCCGGGGTCAGTCCGACCGCGAGCGCCAGCGAGAACAGCAGCGAATCCACCGGCGGGCGTTCAAGCAGGAGATTGGCGAAGAACACGAGGATGACGATGACCAGCATGATCTCGGTCATCAGATAGCCGAAACGGCGGATGCCCCTTGCGAATTCGGTCTCAGGCGCGCGGCGCGCCAGCGCGGCGGCGATCGAAGCGAACTCCGTCCGGTCGGCGGTTCGCGCGACCAGCATGCTCGCCGTGCCGCTGCGTACTGATGTGCCGGTGAATACCGCGTTGCCGCGCTGGCCGATCTGGGCATCCGGGGCGGAAACACCCGGCGCCTTCACGACCGGAAAGGTTTCCCCCGTCAGCGCCGACTCGCTGACGTTGAAGTCGCAGGATTCCAGCAGCACGCCGTCTGCCGGAACGAGATTGCCGGCTGAGAGCCTGACCACGTCTCCCGTCACGATCTCCTCGACCGGGATTGAAGCCTCGGCTCCATCGCGCAATACCGCCGCCTTGCGCGAGATGCGCGCCGTCAGCGCCTCCATGGCTCTGGAGGCGCCGTATTCCTGCGTGAAACTGAGCAGGCAACTCGCCAGGACGATCGCGCCGATGATGACGGCCTCGCTGCCCTCGCCGACGAAGGCGGAGACGATTGCGGCGAAGATGAGGATCAGAACCAGCGGGCTTCGGAACTGCCGGGCAAAGGCCGCGACGGCAGAGGCGCCGCCCTTCTGGCCGACCGCGTTCGGTCCGGCGTCTTTCAGCCGGGTTGCCGCCTCGGCGGAGGACAAGCCCGCCGGTTGCGAGCGCAGGCTTGCCAGAAGCTCGTCGGCGGGCTTCGACCAGTAGGCGGCGTCGGCCATCGAAGACGATCCGGGTGGCGGCATTGTCATGTCCCTAGAGTCGCGACGATCCCGCGCGGCCCGCCTCGATCCATGTACCGCGTCTGCCATCGACGATGGCCGCGGCGTCCTCCATCCGGCCGATCGCGGCACGTCCGCCGGTCGCCTCGGCAAACTCTATTGCGGCCATCACTTTCGGCGCCATGGAGCCCGCCGCAAAATCCGCCGGGGAAAGGTCCGAGGCAGATACATGGTCCAGTGGACGCATATCGGGCGTGCCCCAGCCGAGGTAAACAGCGTCGACATCAGTCAGCATGAGCAGCATGTCGGCTTCGAGGTTTCTCGCCAGCAGCGAACTCGCGATATCCTTGTCGATGACGGCCTCGACGCCCGCGATGGCGCCGTTCTCAAGTTCGACCACGGGTATGCCGCCGCCGCCCGCGCAGATGACGATAACGCCTTGTTCGACCAGGAAACGGAGAACCGGAGCCTCCAGGATCGCCAGCGGCTTTGGGGACGGCACGACGCGGCGCCATCTGTCGTTGTCCCGCGCGATCCGCCAGCCGCGTTCGGCGGCGAGCCTTCGCGCCGTGGCCTCGTCATAGGCGGGGCCGATGGGCTTGGTCGGACTGGCGAAGGCAGGATCGCGCGGATCGACCCTGATCTGCGTCAGCAGCGTGGCGAAGAGCTGTTCCCTCATCACATTGCCGAGTTCCTGCTGGAGGACGTAGCCGATCATGCCGGCGCTTTCCGCATCGAGGACGTCGAGCGGGAAGGGAGATTCCGGGGAGGCCGCGGCCTGCAAGGCAAGAAGCCCGACCTGCGGTCCGTTGCCGTGGGTGATCACCAGCGAATGTCCGGCCTCGACCAGTTCCGCCAGCGCGGCGGCGGCGCGCCTTATGTTGGCGCGCTGGTTCTCGGCCGTCATCGGCTCGCCGCGACGCAGCAGCGCGTTGCCACCCAGCGCGACGACGATACGCATGTCAGTTGCCGATCGTGGCGACGAGCATCGCCTTGATCGTGTGCAGGCGGTTCTCCGCCTGATCGAAGACGATGGAAGCTTCCGATTCGAACACCTCGTCCGTCACCTCCATGCAGTCGATGCCGTAGTCCCGTGCGACGCGTGCGCCCACCTCGGTGCTGGCGTCGTGGAAGGCCGGCAGGCAGTGCATGAACTTCGCGAAGGGATTGCCGGTCGCGGCCATCAGGTCGTGGGTCACGCGATAGGGCGTGAGCAGTTCGATACGCTCGGCCCAGCCGCTCTCGTCCTCGCCCATGGAAAGCCAGACATCGGTGTAGACGAAGTCGGCGCCCTCGACGCAGGCGACAGCATCCTCGTCGAGCCGGAAGCGACCGCCGTTCTGTCCGGCAAGTTCGCGGACATGGACGGCGAATTCCTCGTCCGGCCACAAGGACTTCGGCGAGGCGATACGCATGTCGATGCCGACCTTGGCGGCGCCGATCGCCAGCGACTGCGCGACATTGTCCCGGCCTTCGCCGACAAAGGCCACCGTCATGTCCGACAGGTGCTTGTGCGTGAACTCGTGCATGGTCATGAGGTCGGCGAGGATCTGGGTCGGATGCGCTTCGTCGGTCAGCCCGTTGTAGACCGGCACGCCGGCATGGGCGGCAAGCGCTTCGACCTGACGCTGGCCGAAGCCGCGATACTCGATGGCGTCGTACATGCGGCCAAGCACCCGCGCGGTGTCCTTCATCGACTCCTTGTGCCCGATATGGCTGCCGGACGGGCCGATATAGGTGACGTGCGCGCCCTGATCGTAGGCTGCGACCTCGAAGCCCGAACGGGTGCGGGTGGAATCCTTCTCGAAGATCAGCGCGATGTTCTTGCGCATGAGGCGAGGCACTTCGTTGCCGGCCTGCTTGGCCGCCTTGAGGTCGGCGGCAAGCCTGAGCAGATAGCGGATCTCGGCGGGCGACAGATCGTCCAGCGTGAGCAGGCTGCGGCCGTGCAGGTTGACGGGCATGGTCCGGTCCCCTTCCTTCAGAGCGGATCGCGGGCGATCGGGCAGGTCATGCAATGGCCGCCGCCACGCCCGCGGCTGAGCTCGGCGCCTTCGACGGTGATCACCTCGACCCCCGAACGGCGGAGCACGGTGTTGGTGTAGACATTGCGGTCGTAGCCGATGACGACGCCCGGCTCGACGGCGATGACGTTGTTGCCGTCGTCCCATTGCTCGCGCTCCGCCTGATAGGCGTCGCCGCCAGTTCCGACGATGCGCAGCGCCTTCAGGCCGAGCGCCTCCCTCACGACTTCGGTGAAGGGTTTTTCCTCCTCGGTCACGTCGACGGCAGCCTCGCCTTCGCCGGGCCGCAGCGAAAAGGTTCGCAGCCGCTCGACGACCGGCGGATACATGGTGACGAGATCGCGGTCGCAGAAGGTGAAAACCGTGTCGAGATGCATGAAGGAGCGGTCGCGCGGCATCAGCGCGGCGATGACGCGCGTCGCCTCGCCGACCGCGAACAGGCTGCGTGCGAGGCCGCCGACCGCCTGCGGCGTGGTGCGCTCGCCCATGCCGACCAGCACGACGCCGCCGCCGATGGGCATGACGTCACCGCCTTCGAGGCTTATGCCGGGACCGGGATTGTCCGGCGAGACGAAGGAGAGGCTGTCCTCGCCAAAGCTCGGGTGGAACCGATAGACGGCCTCGACATTGGCGGCTTCCGGCTTGCGCGCCGGCCAGTACATCGCGTTGACGGAGACCGCGCGGTATATCCAGCTTGAGGAGTCGCGGGTGAAGAGCTGGTTGGGCAGCGGCGGCAGGACGAAATCCTGCGGCAGCATCGCCTTGCCCGTCAGCCCGGCTGGCTCGAAGGGCAGTTCGGCCCGCGCAATGCCGCCGACCAGAAGTGCTGCAAGCTCCTCGGCGGGCATTTCGTCCAGCCAGCCGCGCAGTTCGGCCACCATGTCGTAGCCGACGACCGAGGCGTCCACCCGGCGGTCGAGCAGCCAGTCGCGAGCCTCCGGCAGAGCCATGGTCTCTGCCAGCAGTTCTCCGAACAGATGCACAACAACGCCGCGCTCGCGCAACGCGTCGACAAAGACGTCGTGCTCCTGCCGGGCGCGCTTGACCCACAGGACATCGTCGAACAGCAGCGCCTTGCAGTTATCCGGTGTCAGGCGGCGCAGGCTGAGATCCGGCCGGTGCACGATGACTTGGCGCAGCCGGCCGACTTCGGAATGGACGCCGAGAGCGGTCATGACAGGATTCCTTTCGTGACGGCTGTCGGTTTCAGAGCGCGCTCACCGCGCCGGTCCACATCTGGTAAGCGGCGTAAAGCCCGACCGCGACGAGCGCTGCCGCGAGCCCTGCCTCGACCGGATGGAAGATGCGCTCCCGGTTCTCGCGGCGCGCCCAGACATAGAACGCGACGCCGGGCGCATAGAGGATGGCGCACATGAACAGGTACGAAAGCCCCGCCGCGTAGACGAGCCACAGTCCGTAGACCGTCGCGACCAGCCCGATGACCAGCGCGCCGTTGCGGCTCTCTGCCGCGCCATAGCCTTCGCCGGTGATCGCGAGCTTCGCCGCATAGGCGCCGGAGAAGATGTAGGGCACCAGTATGGCTGCCGAGGCGATGTAGAAAAGCGCCTGGTACGTGCTCTGCGCAAACAGCGTGATGATGAGAAATGCCTGCACCAGAAGATTGGTGATGACGAGCGAGGTGGACGGCACGCCGCGTGCGTTCTCATGGCCGAAGAATTTCGGCATGGTGCCGTCCTTGCCGGCGACATGCGGGATCTCCGCGGCCAGCAGCGTCCACGCCAGGAAAGCGCCGACCACCGAGACGACGAGCGCCAGATTGATGAGGATCGCGCCCCAGGGACCGACCACGGCTTCCAGAACGCCCGCCATGGACGGGTTCTTCAGCGCGGCCAGTTCCGGCTGGCTCAGAATGCCCAGCGACAGCAGCGACACCAGCGCGTAGAGCGCGAGGCAGGTGAGGAAGCCGAGCACAGTGGCGGTGGCGATGTCCTTGCGCCGCTCCGCACGGGCCGAAAAAACGCTTGCGCCTTCGATGCCGATGAAAACCCACAGCGTCACGAGCATCGTGCTCTTCACCTGATCCATGATCGAACCGAGGCTGGCGTTGCCGAGCCCGGTGAAGTCGAGCGACCAGACATCGACCTTGAAGGCGACGGCGACGATGCCGACGAACAGCACGATCGGCGCGATCTTGGCGACGGTGACGATCAGGTTGACGATCGCCGCCTGCCGTACGCCGGCCATGATGAGGAGATGGATGGCCCACAGCAGCACCGAGGCGCCGAGAACCGCCTGCCATGTGTTGCCGTCGCCGAAGGACGGGAAGAAGTAGGACAGCGCGCTGAAGACGATGACCGCATAGGAGACGTTGCCGACCCAGGCGCTGATCCAGTAGCCCCAGGCGGAATTGAAGCCGACGAACGGCCCGAATCCGGCCTTGGCGTAGGCATAGGGACCTGCGTCGAGATCGGGCTTGCGCGTCGCCAGCGACTGGTAGACGAAGACAAGCGCCAGCATGCCGACGGCCGTGATGCCCCAGCCGATGATGATGGCGAGGGGGCCGGCGCCCGCCGCCATGTTCTGCGGCAGGCTGAACACGCCCGAGCCGACCATCGAGCCGATGACGAGCGCAGTGAGCGCGCCGAGGCGGAGCTTGTTGCCCGACGCGACCGGAATTGGTGTAGCGGATGTTGAGATGTCGGTGGCTGCCATGGTGCATATCCCCAAGGTTAAGGCCATTTTCTCAAACCATCCTAGACCGTATCCGCTTCCTCTGCTTTGACGCGCGTCAAACAGTTGCGGCTCTGGCTGAAGATCGGCGCTACGGCATCGGGGATTCGAGATGGATGATCTCGCCGTCCACGGCGAACTCTCCATATCCGCGATGATGAATCGTCTGCGGGTGCGACTGGTGCGGGTCGACCCAGGCCTTCAGGACCTGCAGGACGAAAAGGTTGTACCTGTTCACCAGCCGTGTATCGACGACCCGGCACTCGAGATTGGCGAAGCACTCCGCGACGAGCGGCGCCTTCACGCATTCGGCGGGAAGCGGTGTCAGATCGCATGTCTCGAATTTGTCGGTGTCCCGGCCAGAGCAGTTGCCGACCTGAACCACCTTTTCGGCCAGCTCCGCGCCGGGGACCGCGATCACGCATTCCTTCGTGGCCTTCAGTCCCGTGAAACTGAAATCGCCGGTCGATACGATGCACGCGATCATCGGCGGCGTGAACTCGACCATCATATGCCAGGACATGGTCATGACGTTTCGCCGGCCCTTGTGGCTGGTCGTGAGCAGAACGACCGGACCGGGTTCAATGAGTTGGTAGACCCTGGCGAGCGGCAGTTCCTTCATTGTCGCATCTCCCGTTTCCGGTGCAGGCATAGGCACGGCGGCATATTCCTAAGAAGAATGATGCTCGCAGCAGGGCCGGGCCGCTTTGACAGGCATCAAGACGGCGACCGGGATTTCGAGTAATCCGGTGACGGGTCGGCATCGAATTCCTCCGAGGGAATAAAATCCGAAGCCGCCCGTTCGTCCGCCTGAAGTCGGCGGAGCTGTTGAACCAGCGAATGAACCGTCCGCTTCGCTCAACGAACTGATCAAAGGAGAAAACCGATGACCAAAACCGTCAAAGAGCCGAATGCGAATGAGACGCAGGCCGGTATCAGCCGGCGCGGCGCGTTGATGCGTCTTGGCCTGGCTGCGGGCGCGCTTTACGTCGCGCCGGCGATGCTGGACCTCAACAAGGCGCACGCCTCCTCGGGCTCCGGAGGTTCGGGCGGCAGCGGCGGTGGTGGCGGCGGTCGCGGGTCGGGCGGCAGCCGAGGTTCGCGCGGAAGCGGCGCCGGCGGCCGTGGCGGCCGCGGCGGCGCGCGTGGCAGCGGCGGCTCCGGACGTCGTGGTCGCAGGAGCGGTCGCGAACCGGCCTTCCTCCGTCCGATCCGTCGCGCCTTCGGAAGCTGACAGGGAGTTGCCGCTCTTCCCGCGATGCAAGGCCGTCGCGGGAAGGGCCTTCGCCCGGAATTGTCGCGACCGCTGAAGGACGATCGTCATGGACCTGATGTTCGCCGGTGTGCCGCAGCCTGTTCGGCTCGTCGGCTGCGAAAATCTCGTTCCGCTCATGCGGACCATCATCGCGAGCTGGCCGTTCGCCGTCGCCGAGATCAACCCCGACACGCCGCCGCTCATCGAAATCCGGCATGCGGGTGATGGTCACTATCGAATCGGTGCGTCCTGGCTGGAACAGCCGATGATCGAATATGACGACGTCTGCGCCGTATGCAGCTTCATCATCGATCTCGTCCGGGGCTGGATCGATTCCAATCCCGATTTCCTCTGCATGCATTGCGGCGCAGCGGAGTTCGGTGGAAGCCTCGTCGTATTTCCCAGCGTGAGCCGCGCCGGAAAGAGCACGCTCATCGCAAGACTTGCTGCCGGAGGTATCCGCGCCTATGCCGACGACCTGCTGCCCTTGACGGCGCAGGGCGAAGGCATGTCGCTCGGCATCCTGCCGCGATTGCGGCTGCCTTTGCCCGTCGAGGCGGGTACGCGGCTGTCTTCCTTCGTCGGGCACAACGAAGGACCATCGAACGACAGATACCGGTATGTCCGGATGCCGCCGCAGATGCTTGCGCCATTCGGTTCGCTGTGCCCGATCGGCGCTTTCGTCCTGCTTGAGCGCAAGATCGAGGGCGGCGCCAGACTGGAACGCGCGACGCGCGCCGAGGCCATGCAGCACCTCGTACGTCAGAACTTCATGCGCGATGGCGCGGCCGCCTCGACATTTTCCACGTTGAGAACCCTGATCGACAGCAAGCCTTGCCTGCGCCTGAGCTTTTCCGACCTCGACGAAGCGGTCGAAATATTGAGTCGCGCACTCGGCGGGGACGCTTTCGATCCTATACCCGGCCCGCGAGTTGACAGCGCCGGGCATCGCGAAGAACCCTATCAGACGTGGATACAGGAAAGTTCCCGGCGGCGCATGCGCGAGCGGCTTTATAGACAAGTCCCCGATATTGCGATGGAATCGCTGGACGGCGAATCCTTCCTGATCGCGCCGGATGGAAATACCGTGTTGCATCTGAACGCCATCGGAGCGGCGATCTGGAACCTTCTCGCGCGGCCCTTCGGGCAATTCGAGGCCGCGAGGCTGATCCGCGAGGCGTTTCCAGATCTCGACGGCCGGCGCGCGCGGCGCGATGTCCGCAGACTTTTCGAGGCGATGCTGGCCCGTGGACTGATCAGGCGCGAAACGGAGCCGCGACCGTCGATCCCCTCAGCGTAATTTCCGGAGAGCCTGTGCCTCCTCCTCGGCAGTCAGCGGTTCCGCAGCCTGGACTGCCGAGAGGTAGGCCTCCAGCGCTTCGGAGGATGAGGCAGGCGAATACCCTTCTCCGGCATCCGCGTTGACAGCGAACCGCACCCGCCACTCACCCTCCTCATTGCAGGTCACAGAGGTGACCCTCTGGCCTGCGCTTAGGTCGAGTTCGAACTCGCGGCAGAGCAGGTTCTGGTTGTCATAGTAGCTCGCAATGGCCCTGAACCGGGCGTCGCCGCCGGGAAGGTCCTCTTCCTGGCCCATCGGAATCGTTCGCAGTGCCTGCGTCAGCGCACTGCGGTCGACATGTGCGATCTCAAGCCCGCCGCTTTCGTTGCGGCCGGACGCCATGAACCCAACGACGACGCCGAGCAGGCCCGCGACGCAGGCCGCAGCCGCGGGCCGCCACCAATCGTTGGCGGGCGAAAGCAGGCGCGGCCTCTCAACGGCGTCGGCGCGGGCAGGCGCGGAATCGGCGGGTTTGTCGCGTGCGGCAGCGACCATCGCCTCCACGTTCGCCTTCAGCGTGGCAGGTACAGGCTCGGCAAGCAGTGGCGCGAGCGCTTCCTTCGCTGACAGGCGCGTTCCGGCAAAAAGCTCGACCCGAGCCGCCAGCTCACGGTCGGTTTCGAGCGCGGATTCGATCTCCGCGCTCTCGGCATCGCCGAGTTCGCCATCCACATAGCGCATGACTGTCTCGTCGGAAAATCGCGTCATGGGTCTACCTTGCCTCACGTTGAGCCAGAACGATCGGAGTCCGAACTTATTCCGGTCGCCGCCGCGAGATTTTTGCGGGCGCGGGCGAGCCGGCTCATGACCGTGCCGATCGGCACGCCGAGCACGTCCGCGGCCTCCCGATAGGAAAGGTCCTCCACGCAGACCAGAAGCAGCACCTCGCGCTGCTCGTCCGGCAGGCCGTCAATTGCCTCGGATACCGATCTGAGCGTCAGGCGTGCCTCGGTCTCGCGCTCGCCAGATGTTCCGACAAGATCGGTCCTGTCGCTTATGTCGTCCTGCGGACCTGCGGTCCTTTGCCGCCGGACGTGATCGATCCAGTTGTTCCGGAGGATACGGAAGATCCATGCGTCGAATCGCGTGCCGGGCTCGAAGGCTTCGGCATGGGCGATCGCCTTTTCGCAGGCCGCCTGAACCAGATCATCGGCCAGGTCCCGAGAGCGGCACAGCGAAATCGCGAACCGGCGCAGGTTCGGCAGGAATGCGACGAGCTGGTCTGCGACGACTGTCTTCCGATCAATCATAAGTGTTTGCCGCCGAGGTTGTCTGTCCGGTTCGCAGTGGAATAAGCCACCTCCATGCACGTTTTCGTTGCGCCGGACCGGAATGTCCAGTGGACGCCGCTTCGACGGAATAGCAACGGAACAAGAGGTCAGCGCATGGCGACGGTACTTTCACGGATCTGCGGCCTGCGGCGGCGTGGTTTGCTCTCCCTGTGCGTCGCTTTCGCCTTTGTGGTCGCGGATGTGGGTATGCGGGAGTCGCCATTTCCAGGCGGCAGCATCGCCTATGCGGATGATGACGACGACGGGGATGACGATGACGACGATGGAGCCAGCGGCTTTTCCAGGGAAGGCGACCGTCGCCGCGGCGCTTCTTCAGGCAGCAGGATCACGGTTCCGAAGTTCCTTCAGTTTCTCAAGCGCCCATCGAGGAATTCGGGCAAATCGCGTCGCGCCTCGCGCCAGCGGCCCGCTGCCCCGGCGCCGTATCCGGCCGACGAGATCGTTGCCATAGGCCTGGATGATTCCCAGATTACAGCTCTGATCGACCGCGGATTCCAGATCCGGTCGCGACATACGGTCGGTGCGGTCGGTGGCGACGTCGTCAAGCTTGATCCGCCTGCGGGCCAGAGCCTGCAAGCTGTGCGCGACAGCGTGAGAGAGCTCGCGCCGAACGCTTCCGTCGACTTCAACCATTTCTACAGCCCGAGCCAGGAGTTCGGCTGCGGCGGCCAACCCTGTGTCGCGCCCAGCCTCGTCGGGTGGCCGTCGACAACGGTCGGACAGAGCTGCCTCGCCGGGAACGTCACGATCGGTCTCATCGATACAGCGATCAACGAAAAGCACGAGACCTTCCGGTCGAGCGACATCGAAGTGCTGCGTCTCGATCCGGCTGCCAGGAGCCAATCCACGCGGCAGCACGGAACGGCAGTCGCGTCGCTGCTCGTGGGCACGGGACCGAGCGGCACTCCCGGCCTGCTGCCGCATGCGAAGTTGATCGCAGTGGATGCGTTCAAGGCGAACGACCGCGCCGAAGCCTACGATCTGGTCCGCGCCATCGACCTGCTGGCGGGCCGCTCCGTCAACGTGATCAACATGAGCCTGTCCGGACCTGACAATGCGTTGCTTGCCAGGCTCGTTTCCACGCTCGGCGAGAAGCATGTCGAGATCGTCGCGGCCGCCGGCAATGACGGGCCTTCGGCAAAGGCCGCCTATCCTGCCGCCTACGAGAATGTGATCGCGGTCACCGCCGTCGATCGGCGCAAGAGAGCCTATCGCCGGGCAAATCAGGGCGACTATGTCGACATAGCCGCGCCGGGCGTGGGAGTCTGGGCTGCCGCGTCCATCAAGGGGACGCGTCCCAAAACGGGCACGTCCTTCGCGGCTCCGTTCGTCGCTGCCGCAACGGCCCTCGTGAAGTCACGCGCGCCGGGGCAGGTTCCGGCGATAGAAATTCTGCGCAAGGACGCCGAGGATCTCGGCCAGCCGGGCAAGGACCCCGTCTTCGGCTGGGGTCTCCTGAACGCCGAAAATCTTTGCGAGACCGAATGAACGGCAGGCGACGCCTGACTTCAACCGAAGGGCCCTAGGATCTGCTTGCGAACGCGCTTTGCTGCGCGGCATCCAGCCGGCTGTAGATGCCGCCGCGCACCACGAGATCGGCATGGGACCCGGTCTCGACGATGCCGTTGTCGGCGACCACGACGATGCGGTCCGCATGGCGTATCGTCGCCAGCCGGTGCGCGATGACGAGCGTGGTCCGCCCGATCGCAAGCTCGGCCAGCGACTGCTGGATCTCGCGCTCCGTCTCGATGTCGAGCGCCGAGGTCGCCTCGTCGAGGATCAGGATGGGCGGATTCTTGAGGAACATGCGGGCGATCGCCAGCCGCTGCTTCTGGCCTCCCGACAATTTGACGCCGCGCTCGCCGATGATCGTGTCGAGACCGGCGGGAAGGCTTGCGATCAGCCTGTCCAGGCGGGCGCGCCGCGCCGCCTCCACGATGTCCGCCTCGCCCGCATCAAGGCGACCATAGGCGATGTTCTCGCGGATGCTGCCGCCGAACAGGAACACGTCCTGCTGGACGATGCCGATATTGTTGCGCAGCGAGGCCAGCGTCATGTCGCGTATGTCGACGCCGTCGATGAGGATCGCGCCCGACTGCACCTCGTAAAAGCGCGGCAGCAGAGAGCAGAGCGTCGTCTTGCCGGCGCCGGACGGCCCGACGAATGCGACTGTCTGTCCCGCGGCGATGTCGAGATCGACGTTACACAGCACCTTCCGGCCGTTCTCGTAGCCGAACGACACGTCGCGATAGGCGATATTGCCGGCGAGCTTGGACATCGTTGTGGCGCCCGGCCTGTCGGCGATGTCGGGTTCCGTATCGAGAAGATCGAGATAGCGCTGAAACCCGGCAATGCCCTTGGGATAGGTTTCGATGACGGAGTTGATCTTGTCGATCGGGCGGAAAAAGACGTTGACCAGCAAGAGGAAGCTGACGAAGCCGCCTGCCGACAGCGAGCCGATGATGACGAAGTAGCTGCCGGCGATCATGACGATCAGCTGGATCAACCGCATGCTCATGTAGCTCAGCGAGGTGCTGGCGGCCATGATGCGGTAGGCGTCCAGCTTGGTCCGCCGGTAGTTTGCGTTGTCCCTCGCAAAAAGGCTGCGCTCGTGGTCCTCGTTGCCGAAGGCCTGAACGACGCGCATGCCGCCGATATTCTCCTCCAGCCGGACGTTGAAGTCCCCGATGCGGCGGTAGATAGCCTGCCAGTTCCGCGTCATGCGCGCGCCGTAGCGGCTCGTCATCCAGGCGACGAGCGGGATGACGGCCGCGGTGATCAGCGCCAGTTCGGCATTGATCCAGAACATCAGCACCAACGCGCCGAGGAAGGTCATGACGGCGATGAAAAGATCTTCCGGCCCGTGATGGGCGATCTCGCCGATCTCCTCCAGATCCTTGGTCACGCGCGCGAGCAGATGTCCGGTCTTGTTGTCGTCGTAGAAGCGGAACGACAGCTTCTGGAGATGGTCGAAGCTGCGGCGGCGCATCTCGGTCTCGATGTTGATGCCGAGCATGTGGCCCCAATAGACGACCACGGCCATGAGCCCGGTATTCACCGCATAGATGAAGAGCAGGCCCACCGCCGCGATGACGATCGTCGTCCATTGCTGCGTCGGCAGCAGTTCGTCGACGAACAGCTTGACGGCGATCGGAAAGCCGAGCTCGAGCAGCCCGGACAGGACCGCGCAGCAGAAATCCAGAAGGAACAGGCCCTTCCAGGGGCGATAATATTCGAAGAAGCGACGGATCATGACGGCGGCTTTCGTCGGATATGAGGGCCGGGCCGTCAATCCTCTTTTCGCGCCTCGTCGCCGCTGGCGCCCCGCCGCCAATAGGCGACGGCAAGGTGCTCGTCGCGCTTGAGCCGGCGCTCCTGCCTCAGATACGTGCGGATCGCGCGAAAGCTCCTGTGCTCGCAGCCTGCCCATGCAAACACCCGTGTACCGGCAAGCGGCCATTCCACGGCGCGGACCGCATCCTCCAGCAGGGTCGTCGCGCCCGGCTCGGCCGCGCCGCGATGCAGCCATTTCAGGTCGACCTTCGCGGCGGAGGGCAATGGCTGTTCGTCGAGGCTTCCACCGACTTCGATACGGACAATCGCATGCCTGTCTGCCGGCATCTCGGCCAGTATGCGGGCGATTGCCGGAAGCGCGGTCTCGTCGCCCGCCAGCAGATACCAGTCGGCCTCGCCGGCCGAGCCGCCTCCGGGACCCGTCATGCCGACGAGATCGCCGGGCTGCGCGTTCCGGGCAAAGCGTGCGCCGGGCATGTGCGCGCCTTCATGCATGACGAAGTCGATATCGACCTCGTCGGCCTTGATGTCGATGTGCCGGATCGTGTAGATGCGCACGTCCGGCCGGGCGTCTCCCTCCGGCCAGAGCGGTCGGCCGTCCTCGCCGGTTACCGGCCATGCCGGCCTGACATCACGGGACTTTGGAATGAGCAGGCGCACATGCAGGCCGCCGCTCGCGAAGCGGCCGAGGTCGTCGCCGGCAAGCGTCAGGCGGCGCATATGCGGGGTGACATCGACCGCGCGCACGACCTGCATTTCACGGAAGTAGGGAAGGGGATTGCCGGCGGCGCCGTCGCCTTGCCAGGCGATGCGCGGCTTTTCCACCGCCGCGAAATGGAGCAGGTTTTCGGCAATCGCGAGCTTGACATAGGCGAGCGACGTATCGTCCTTGCCGGCCGCCAGGATCTTAAGGCAACGTTCGCAGGCCTCGATCGCCGCTGTGCCGAAGCCGGTGTCGATGCGCGCACATCTGCCATCGACGGTCGCGTCTCCAAACTCCGCGAAATGCGCACACAGCCGCTTCATCACGTCTTGCGGCGAAGCAACGGCGATCTCCGCCGACGCGGTCAGGAAACGGGGCATCTCAGCCATGACGCTGCACTCCTTTGCCGAGCAGATAGACCAGATAGGGACCGCTGATCAGCGACGCGAACAGGCCGACCGGCAACTGATAGGGGAAGGCGGCCATGCGCGCCAGCCAGTCCGAGAGAATCATCAGCACCGCGCCGATCAGGACCGAGCCGATGAAATGCTCGCGCGCCCTCGCGAGGCCGGACAGCCGGGCCAGATGCGGCGCGATGAGGCCGACGAAGCTCAGGGGGCCGACAAAGATGGCGGCGAAGGCGGTGACGAGCGCGGTCAGACCGATCAGGACGAAGCGCGCCGGCTTCAGCGGCAGGCCGAGGCTCCGCGCAGCGGTCGACCCGAGCGGGAGGATATCCAGCCATCGAAAGGCCAGCAGCGGAGGAATGCAGGTCAACGCCAGCAGGGCCAGCGCCAGCCATGCCTGCGACATTGTAGCGTCGCTGGTCGAGCCGCTCAGCCAGCGCAGCAGAACATAGGATTGGGCGTTTCCGAGCGCGATGATGGCCGTGAGAAGGGCACTGCAGACAGCGCTCATGGCGACACCCGCCAGCAGCAGCCGCTCCGGCCCGAAATTGCTGCGCGCCGCGACGGCGAGCATGGCAACCAGCACGATGAAGGCGCCGGCTGCTGATCCGGCGAGCTGCCAGCTCAGTCCTGCGGTGATGTCCAGGAGCACGACGACGGCGAGCCCTGCTCCGGCGCCCGCGCCGACGCCCAGCACCTCAGGGCTTGCAAGCGGGTTGCCGGTGAGCCGCTGGACGATGATGCCCGCCGCACCCAGCATGGCGCCGGCTGCCGCGGCGACGCCGACGCGGGGTGCGCGCCACTCCGTGAGTTCGGCAAACATGCCCCCCGTCGCGATGAACCAGCCTTCCGGGCCTTGCCCGACCATCAAGGCGACAGCGACGGCCGCGATCGTGCCCGCAAGGATCAGCATCAGGGTGCGCCACGGCAGGAGGCTGCGTCGCGCGGTCCAGCCCGGCCGGTTGAGAGACGGCCATTCGAACATCCGCAGGCGGGGCAGCAGCCACAGCAGCAGCGGCCCGCCGAGCAGCGCCGTGGCCGCGCCGGTCGGTATGCGCTCGCCGCCCTGACCGGCGGCGAGCTGGACGAGGCCGTCCGTGAGCCACAGCAGGATGGCGCCGATCAGCGGCGCCGCGACCAGTCGCTGGCCGAGGCTGCGCGCGCCGGACAGCGTCGCCAATGCCGGCGCGGCGAGACCGACGAACCCGATGACGCCCACTTCGGCGGCGACCGTCGTGGCGATCCATACCGCCAGCGCGATGACCAGCAGGCGGCTGGCATTGAGCGCGATGCCGAGACTTCTGGCCGACGCATCGTCCAGACCGAGGATCGCCAGCGGCCGCAGCATCAGTCCCGCAACGACGAGCCCGGCGACAAGCGGCAACGCGACCGCCCGGGCCGGCTCCCAGCTCTGCTGCACCAGCGAGCCGCCGCCCCAGATGAAGAGCGAGAACAGATATTCGCCATTGGCGAGGATCAGCGCGGCGCTGGCGGAATTGCAGGTGAGCGCGACCATCATGCCGGCGAGCACCACGGATACGGGCTCCAGACCGCGCCGCCATGTCAGCGAGAGCACGGCCGCGACCGCCAGCAAACCGCCGGCAAAGGCGACGGCGATCGGCGACCACGCCATCCAGGCCGGGACGAGAATGGTCGACGCGGCCATTGCGAGCTGCGCGCCGGCAGAGATGCCGAGCGTCGAAGGCTCCGCCAGCGGATTGCGCAGGACGCGCTGCAACAGCAATCCCGCCAGCCCGAGGGCCGCACCGGCAAGGATCGCCACTGCCGCGCGCGGCATCACCGTGTAGCGAAGGATGACCGACTGGAGGTCGATGCCGGCTGGCGAGGACGCGTCTGGCCATGCCGCGACGAGTCGATGCGCGAACAGCGCCACGGCAAGCGCGGCGAGCAACCCCCAGAGATAGACCGGCAGCGGGCGACGCTCAGCCATGGCGTCCCCACTCGGTGGCTGCTTCGCTCAGCAGCCGTGCAAAGCGCCGCGCGGAAGGGAGCCCGCCGAAATGGTTGATCGGATCGAGAATCGCCACGCGTCCCCGCGCCACCGCGTTCCACAAGGCGTTTTCCGCCAGCGTGCGCGAGACCTCGGGCGGGATCGGCGAGACGATGACGATCGCGGCGTCCGGCTGCCGGGCCAGAGCTTCCAGACCCACCGGCGCCGCCGCGCTGTAGCTGGTGGCGTCCGTCCACGCATTGGTGAGGCCGAGACGCGCAAGCACGTCTCCGACCATTGAGTCCGCGCCGAATGCCCTGAAATGCCGCGAATCGCCGAGGCTGATGACGAAGACAGGCCGCCCGGCGAGCGGTTTCAGCTGTTCGCGCGCCGCGGCGATCTGTGCGGCGGTATCCTCGATATAGGCTGCCGCGCTTTTCGCCCGGTCCAGACGGCGTCCCAGTTCACGCGCGGCGCGCTCGGCCAGCGGAAAAGGCGGCTTGCCGGCCTCGTAGACCGGCAGAGAGAGTATCGGAGCGATGCGTTCGAGCGCAGGGCGCTGGTACTCATAAAAGTTGGAGATAACGACGAGATCGGGCGCCACGAGGCGCAGCAGTTCGTAGTTCGGCGAGCCGCGCAGGCCGAGGTCCACCGTCGCTTCTGAAAAGTCCGGTTCGATGACGAGCTTGCGGAATTGCACGAGTTCGGTCGCGGCTGCCGGCGCTGCGCCGATGGCGAGCGAGGTTTCCAGCATGCCCCAGTCGATGACGGCAAAGCGTGGGCTTGCGGCCCGCGATCGGCCGGGGGCAAGGCTGCAAAGAAAGGCGGAAGCGAGCAGGCCGCGTCTGGTGATGCCGGAAACCATAGCGCCTCAAACCAGATAGGTGAGCGGCTCGCCGGTCCGCGGATGCGGCATCGTGCCCATGGCGATGCCGTAGATATCGGCCAGCAGATCGGGCCGAACGATCTCCGAGGGCGCGCCTTGCGCCGATATCCGCCCGTCGGAGAGCGCGATGATCTCGTCGCAGTAGCGGGCGGCCATGTTGATGTCGTGCAGGACGACGACCACCATGACCCCGCGTTCGCCGGCGAGACGCCGCACCAGCGCCAGCATCTCGGCCTGATGGGCGATGTCGAGCGCCGATGTCGGCTCGTCCAGCAGCAGGCAGCGCGTATCCTGCGCGAGCATCATCGCCAGCCACGCGCGCTGCCGTTCTCCCCCCGACAGGCTGTCCACGAGCCGATCCGCGAACGGGATCAGGTCGGTCTGCCTCAGCGCCTCTTCCACCGTCCCGCTGTCCGATGCGCCGAAACGCCCGAGCGTGCCATGCCAGGGGAAGCGGCCGAGGCAGGCCAGCTCCCGCACGGTCATCGCTTCGGCCGGCGGGGTGAATTGCGGCATGTAAGCGACAGTCCGCGCGAATTCCCGGTCGCCATACGAGCCGAGATCCTTGCCCAGAAGCGTGATGCGCCCGCCCGAATGCGCCTGCTGCCGGGCGAGAAGCCTGACCAGCGAACTCTTGCCGGAACCGTTGGGACCGACGAGGCCGTAGACGAGCGACGGGCGCAGGCCGAGCGTCGTCGGCTTGACGATGGTTCGCCCGTCGACGGCGAAGGAAACGGCGTTGAGATCGAAGAAGGTCCGCGCGTCCGACATCATGCTAATCCCGGTTGCCGTGGACCGGATGTGTGGACGCGCAGAACGTTTCGAACAAGGGACCGGTGCGAAAACCGGGCCCGAAGCCGGCTACCACTTGGCGTGCGCCCTCAGTTTGAACGAGCGGCCTTCGCCGTAGCTGCAGGTCAGGGCCGTCTGGCAGCTCGCTACATAGGCCTTGTCGAACAGGTTTGTGACGTTGAGATCGACACCCCAGTTCTCCCGCTCGTAGCCGAGCTTGAGGTCGACCAGAGTGGCGCTCGGAACCTTCAGCGTGTTCTGGTTGTCGGCCCATGACGATCCGACATAGCGGACGCCGCCGCCAACCGAAATGCCGTCGTACCAGGCATCGGAATTGCGGAACGTGTAGTCGGCGGAAGCCGACGCCATCACTTCCGGCACGATGAACGGCGTCTTGCCGATCACCGTCGGATCGGTGTCCTCGGTGATCTCGAGGTCGTAGGCGGTGAAGGCGCCGGTCACCTTGAAGTTCTCGGTGACGTTCACCTTCGCTTCCAGCTCGATCCCGCGCGAGCGCATCTCGCCGGTCTGCACCTGCGCGAAGATGTTGGCGGGGTCCGCCACCGGCACGTTCTCGCGTGTCAGGTCGAACAGCGAGACGGTGAAGATGCCGTCGACGAAGGTCGGCACGTATTTGACGCCGACCTCGTATTGCACGCCCGTCTCCGGTACGAAGAGATCGCCGGCGCTGTTGGTGCCGATCACCGGATTGAAGAAGGTCGACACGCTGGCGTAGGGCGTCACGCCATTGGCGAACTCGTAGGCGATGCCGGCGCGGCCGGAGAACTCGCCATTATCGCTCTCGTTCCTGCTGTCCTGCGTCGGCGAGTAGAAGGTCGCGCGGTCGTGGGACTCGGTCCAGACATGATCGTAGCGGCCGTTGAGCGTCACCAGCCAGCCCTCGTTGAAGCGCAACTGATCCTGCACGTAGGCGCCGATCTGCTTCTGCGTGAGATCCTGATTGAGATAGCTGACGCGCGGTGTGAGCGCGGCGCCGTAGACCGGATCGAAGGCGTCGATCGGCGGCGTGGTGCCGAACAGGGCGGAACCCTGCACCTGATCGATGTTGTAGTATTTCGATTCGATGCCGGCGAGCAGGGTGTGTTCGACCGCACCCGTCTCGAACTTGCCTTCGATCTGGCTGTCCGACAGGAAGGTCATGACCTGCGAGTCATGGCCGAAATTGATGCGATCGAGCTCGGTCGCGCTTGCCCAGCCGTTCGGATAGACGCTGACCTCGCTGATGTCGGCCGCGCCGAAACGCGCATGCGAGCGCACCGTCCAGTCATTGTCGAACGTGTGCTCGAACTCATAGCCGAGCGACCCCTGATGACGGTCGTAGAGATCGACATCCGGCTCGGTGAAATTCGCGGACCGGCTGATCTTGCCGTAGTTGACGCCGCCGAAGACACGATCGACCACGGTGCCTTCATAGGGCAGGAAACTGCCGCCATTGTGGTTCTCGTCGATGCGGGTGTAGTTGGCGAGGATCGTCAGCCTGGTCTGCGCGTCCGGCTGCCAGGTCACGCTCGGCGAGATGAAGCCGCGGAAACCGTCCTGGTTGTCGCTGTAGGTGTCGCCGCCGGCGATGCGCCCGTTGACGCGGTAGCTGACGGTCTCGTTAGCGACATCGCCGACGTCGAAGCCCAGATAGACGTTGCCGGCGTCGTTGACGCCTGTCTCGACGTAGCGCAGGCGCTCGCCGGTCGGCCGCTTGCTGACATAGTTGATCATGCCGCCCGGATTGCTCCCGCCATAGAGGACGGAGGCCGGGCCCTTGAGCACCTCGATCCGTTCGAGTCCGAACGTGTCCACATAGAAGCCGCCGAAAGCGTAGCTGAAGAGCTGGAGCCCATCCATGTAGGTCCCGGTGGCGGTAGCCTGGAAGCCGCGGATGAAGACCCAGTTGGTGTCGCTGTCGGGGCCGAAGGGCTGGGCGAAGACGCCTGCCGTATAACGCAGCGCTTCATCAGCCTTCTGGGCGCCCTGGTCGTCGATCTCCTCGCGACCGATCACCGACACCGACTGCGGGATCTCCTTGAGCTCGGTCGCCACCTTCGAGCCGGTCTGTGTCGTCTTGGCGACAACGCCCTGAACCTTGTCGACGCCGGTGGTGTCAGCGCCGCCCGACGCCTGACCGGAAACCTGTCCCGGTCCTTCGCCCTCGACGACGACCTCCTGCAACTCGGTCGTGCCGTTGTTCTGCGCCATAGCCGGCGACAGGCATGAAATGGCGGCAACGCCGCAGGCCAGAAAAGCATGAAATCTGCGCATCGATTGTCCCCTGCACGCAAAAGCCCAAACCGCACAGGATGCGACCGGCGGCATAAGTTGACCGCTTATATCCACTTCACGATCGCGCCTTGTATGTTTTTGTGGGACTTGTGCGTTCTTGGGCGCTTTGGCGCCTTCTGCGCAAAGCGATGCAGAAATGTCACTGCGCTTGCGCCGAAGTCGCCTGAATCCAGGCGGAGGGCGTCACGCCGACGATCATCTTGAAAACGCGGCTGAGATGCGCCTGATCGGAAAACCCGGCCATGGTGGCAATATCGGTCAGCGAGGAATTGCCGGGAGACGACAGCATCTCCTGCACCTTCCTGATCCGGGCCTGCATGTGCCAGCGATGGGGGGGCACGCCGGTCGAGGCCTTGAAGGCGTGGCTGAAATAGCTCTCGGAAAGACCTGCAATGCCTGCGAGATCCGCGAGCCGGAACGGTTCAAGACACCGGGCGTCTATGAAGTCCGTGACCAGGCGCAGCTGATGACGCGAAAGGGCAGGGCGCCGCCGTCCTTCCTCCCGCCTGACATCGAACAACAGCGCAAGCAGCGCGTTCACCAGACCTTCGCCATAGAGATGAAGCGCATCATGATTGGCGCATTCCTCGGCGATGGCGACGGCAAGCTTCGCGATGCGCGGATCGAGGAAGCCGAGGCGCGGCTGGGTGAGGCGGCTGCGGTCGAGACTGCGTCCGAAACGCTTCAACAGGCTCGCCTCGGTGAAATGGAGATCGAGATGCTTCATGCGCTGCAGGCCTTCCGCCTTGCCGCGGATGAATATTCCGGCCGGCACGAAGCTCATGGACAACGGCGTATCATGTCGCTCCGCCGCCCGCGTATCGTGCTGGTCGAGGATGAAGGAGCCCGTACTGTCGAGTTCGAGCGCGACGAACAAGCGGGGATCGGGCGATACATAGTCGCCTCCTGCGTCCAGCGCGCAGGCGACTTCCCAGACGTCCGCCACGATGCCTTCCCAGACGCGCGACTTCAGTCCGCCGACGACGGTGAAGCCGTGCGTCACGCTGTGCATTCTCGGGCTGAAGTTCATTCCCATGCCGGACGTGTCCGTCTCGCCGTTGCGCTTGAGGGGAGGATCAAAAAGATGATTATACCACTCAAGTTATTTGCGGCAAGGTGTCGGCCCAAGGAGCACTTTCGCGCATCCGGACAAATGCTCGCACGAAGAGGCTTGGTGTCACGGCGGTGCGTCCGGCGTCGATTGGACGACGCCGATCGGAGTCAGGGCGCTGCCCGCGAATGTATCGCTGTCAGAAGGCCGATGACGGTTCGAACGAACCGAAATGCCGGCGCCAGCGTTCGGCGATCTCGCCGACCGTGGCGTAGGCGCGCACGGCCTCCATGACCGGCGGCACCATGTTCTCGCCGGACTGGCAGGCACGATCGATCGCCTCCAAGGCGCGCGCAACGCGCGCATTGTCCCGCTCGCGACGAATCCTGGCCGTCCTCTCATGCTGACGCGCCGTCGTCGACGGATCGAGCCGGAAGGCGGTGTTGGGCACGTTCGGCTGCTGCGGCCAGGTGTTGACCGTGACCCATGGACGCTCGCCGCGATCCAGCCGCTGCTGGCGCCGCTGGGCGCCGCGGTTCATCACCTCGCGGCCGAAACCGCTGTCGATCACGCGGAGCGCGCCGCCCAGTTCATCGATGCGCTTCAGATGGTCTAGCATGTCGTTGGCGGTCTTCCTGGTCAGCGTCTCGACAAAATAGGAACCTCCGAGGGGGTCGATCGTGTCGGTGAAGCCGTGCTCGTGGGCTATGATCTGCTGGGTGCGGATCGCGACCTTGACGGTCTCCTCGGTCGGCGTGCCGACCGCTTCGTCATAGGAGGCGATATAGACATAGCTGGCGCCGCCGAGCACGTAGGCCAGCGTGCCGAAGCCGATGCGGACGATATTGTTCAGGGGCTCCTGCAGCGTTTCCTGGCCATGGCCGTAGACGGTGGTCTTCAAGGCAAGCGAACGTGGGTCGCTCGCGCTATATCGCTCGCTCAGCAGCCTGGCCCATACCTTGCGGAGCGCGCGCAGGTTCGCCACCGACACGAAGAAGTCGTGGCGTTCGTCCGGGAACATGTGGAAGAGCGACGCTACGCTGTCGATCGGCAATCCCCGCGCGACGAGCAGGTCGAGATAATGGACGGCATTGCCGAGGGCGAGCGCGGCACCCCATGTCGAGCCCGCGCCGCCGGCATTCAGATGGTTGTAGCAAACGGTGATCGGCGACCAGTTCGGCGCATGCGTGACGCACCATTCCACCGGATCGACCGCGAGCTTCGCGGCCGGCGCTGCGGGAATGATCTGCGTCCCGCGAGCCAGATATTCCTTCAGCGGGTCATTCTGTAGATTGACCGTGTAGTCTTCGGGTTTCAGACCCTGTTTCTCGCCGACGAGGGCATACATGGCGAGAACGATCGGACCGATCGAATTGCCCAGGGTCCCGACGCGTTTCACCGAATTGAGGGGAATGCCGTCGAAAAGCAGCTCCATATCGGCAAGCGTGTCGATCGACACGCCGACCTTGCCGACCTCGCCCGTCGACATCAGATCGTCGGAATCATAACCGCATTGGGTCGGGAGATCGAATGCGACCAGAATCTGTTCCACGCCGAGCTCGATCAGCTTCCTGAAGCGCTTGTTGCAATCGGTGGCTTCGCCATATCCCGAATAGGCGGAGACGACGAACGGCTCCGTCCGGTACATCGTCGCGGAATCGCCGCGCGTGAAAGGATATTCCCCCGGGAATCCGACATCGGCGGCGAAGTCGAAACCGATCTTTTCCAGCGACGCCGGCGAATACAGGGGTTCGATCCGCTCACCTGTATCGACCTCGAAGGCGCGGCGTTCGGGCATTTGCCTGATGGCGGGCGCGTAGAGCTCATCCAGCCAGCGCGCATGCGCGGTTGCAGCCGTCGTTTCCGGGTCTGAAGGCGCTTTATCGGCTGCGACCGGATTCTCTCGTCTCACGGCGTCTCTCCCTGAACCAGTATGGCGTCCACGGCGCTATGGGGATCGAGAGCGCCGTTCATGACACGGAATATCCAATCCGAAAGGCCGTGCTCCGAGAGCATGGGGTCGCTCCGCATCAGCCGGTCAAGAAGGCGGCGTGTCAGCAGGCCCTGCAAATGCCTGTCAATCCGGGCGTGCCTGCGCCGGGCCAGATGCCCGCTTTTGCGAAGCCAGCCGTCGAAGGCGTCCACCTCAAGCGCGAGATCGTTCACGGCGGTGCTTTCGGCAGCGGAAACGACCACGACCGGCGGATGCCAGACTCCTTCGTTTTCCCCGGCCGCCCCGAACCGGGCCGCCAGTATGGAGCGCACCGCGCCGGGGACGCCGGCGATCATGGACGCGTCGGCTGCCCCGGTATTTTCGCCGGGGCGTCCCGGAAACACGAGGGCGAGCATGGTCCTGAGATCACGCGCGACCGAATCCGCGCCGGGCAGGTCGCCTTTGTTCACGACATAGATGTCGCCGACCTCCAGCAAGCCGGCTTTGGCCGCCTGCACCGAGTCTCCCAGACCGGGAACCGACACCACCAGCGTGCAGTCCGCGACGAAGGCGACCTCCACCTCGTTCTGGCCGACGCCCACGGTTTCGAGCAGGATACGCGTGATCCCGTGGCTCGCCAGCACGGCGCACAGATCGACGGCGGCCTCGTTCAGCCCGCCGCCATGTCCACGCGCCGACATGGAACGGATGAAGATGCGCTCGTCATCCTCGGCGCGGCGCATCCGCACACGATCGCCGAGCACCGCGCCGCCGGAGAACGGACTGGCCGGATCGATCGCGATGATGCCGACGCGATGTCCCTGGGCGGCCCAGATCGAAGCGAGAATATCGATCAGGCTAGACTTGCCCGCGCCGGGCGGGCCGGTGATGCCAATGACCAGCGCGTCGCCGGGCGAAGCGTAGCTCCGGCGAACGACGTCGCGCCAGCCCTCGGCGCGATTTTCAACCGCGCTCAGCGCTCGGGCGAGGGGACGGCGCCACGACGCGTCCATGGCGCCTCACGCCACCTCGAGAAGCACGGCGTCGCCCTGCCCGAAACCGCCGCAAATGGCCGCCGCGCCGATGCCGCCACCGTGACGGCCGAGGCCGTTGGCCAGCGTCATCACAAGGCGGGCGCCGCTGGCTCCGAGCGGATGGCCGATGGCTACCGCTCCGCCGGCCTGATTGGTCTTTTCACGCAGCGCCCGCGCCGTCTCTATATCCTGGTCGGCGAGCAGAAGCGTGCTGACCAGAGGGGTCGCGGCAAAGGCCTCGTTGATCTCTATGCGTGCGAGATCGCGCAGCGGCGTCGCGGTCTTCGCCAGCACCTTCTGGATAGCGACGGCGGGGGTAGACGAACCGGTCGTCGGGCCACCGGCAACCTGAACATAGCCGCGGATGGTCGCGAGTGGCGCGAGCCCACGGCTCTCCGCAAAGCGCCGGGTCGCCAGAACGATGAAGGCGGCCCCGTCATTGAGTCCCGGAGCGTTGCCGGCGGTGACGGTGGGGCTGGAATACACCGTGGGCAATAGGGCGAGTTTCTCCGGCCGGATCTCGGCGCGCGGCGACTCGTCCGCGGAGACGAAGCCGGAAGCCGTTTCGACCGGAAAGCGCTCCTTCTCGAAATAGCCGTCGCGATCAGCGGCGAAATAGCGGGCGTGACTCTGAAGCGCCCAGTCGTCCTGCTGCCTGCGGTCGACGCCGAAGCGGACCGCTTCCTCGCCGGTGTAGCGGGCAATCGCCTTGTCGAGGAAATCGGCCCGCAACAGCAATGGATCGGCGACCTCGACGGCGCCGGGACGGATACCGCGCTGGCGCGGCCAGAGGAACGGCGTATTGCTCAGGCTCTCGAAACCGCCGCAGAGCGCGACCTCGATGTCGCCTTCGCGAATTTCGCGGTATCCCATGCCGATGGCTGTCATGCCCGAGCAGCAGGCCCGATCGATGCCCATCGACGGAACCGTTTCCGGCAGGCCGGAGCCGAGCAGCAGCGCCTGGCGCGTGGCGGTGAGGACATTTGCTCCGATCATGCCGATCCCAGCATAGACGGATTGCACATCCGCCGGATCGACCCCGCTCCGGCGAACGGCTTCCGCCATTGCAAGCGCACCGAGCCGGATGGCGCTATGCTCCTTGAGCGCTCCTCCGAACCGACCGAACGGCGTTCTTGCCATTGAAAGGATGACGACGTCCCGGTCCGTACTCATGCGACCACATCCGTTGCCAGACTTGCGCGCAGCGCGCCCTTGTCGACCTTGGCGTTTCCGGTCCGGGGCAGGTGTTCGACGAAATGCCATCGCCTAGGTGTGCGGATGCCGATCCGCGGCTTGCAATAACTTTCGCAGGTTTCGCGCGTAAGCGTGATGCCGGGTTCGGCCGAGATGAAGGCGACCGCGATCTCGCCGAGATTTTCGTCCGGCATGCCGATAACCGCTGCTTCCTGCACGCCAGGGCAGCTTGACAGGCATGCCTCGACCTCGGCGGGGTAGATGTTGAATCCGCCGGAGATAAGCATCTCCTTGGAGCGGCCGACGATGTAGATGAAGCCGTCCGCATCCCGGCGGGCGAGGTCGCCCGACCAGAGCCAGCCGTCGCGCAGAACCTTTTCGGTCTCTTCCAGTCGGTTCCAGTAGCCCTGCATGACATGCTCGGCCTGAATGGTGATCTCGCCGACCTCGTCGGTCGCAACGGGGCGGCCGTCCTTGTCGCGCAGCACGATGTCGACAAAGCTGTAGGGCCTGCCGATGCAGCCGAACCGCACTGCCCCGGCATCGGCCCCGGTGCGCACCTTGTGGTCTTCCGCGCGCAGGTAGCTGCACGTCATCATCGCTTCGGTGAGCCCGTAATTATGCGTTAGCACCGCGCCCCAGCGCTGCAGCGCCTTGTCGAGGGTGTTCCGCTGGATCGCTTCCGCGCCATATCCGATCCAGCGGATCGACGAGAGATCGTAGCTGTCGATGTCGGGTGCATTGAGCAGGCGGGTAAGCACAGTGGGAACGCAGCTGAAGGCCGTGACGCGATGCTGCTGGATCGTCGGCATCAACTGGTCGAGCGCGCCGCCCGGAACGATGATGTTCGCGGCTCCGCGGAGCAGGAACGGCGCGAAGTAGGAGCCGCTTGCATGGGTGAGGGGGCCGACATGCGCCAGCCGGTCGGTCGATCGGATGTCGCGGTCGATGAGCATGTTCTTCGTCACGCCCCGCCAGTTTCGGTGGCTGAGCATGACGCCTTTGGGCACCCCGGAGGAACCGGACGTATAGTTGATCGAGCAAAGCGCATCGAGATCCGTGAGGTCGCCGGCCGTCTTTCCGTCGAAGGCGAGCAGCCGGTCGAAGTCGAGGCCGCCTTCCGCCTGATGCCCGTCCACCCGGCAAAGCCAGACTCCCTGGCTGCGCAGCGCGTCGATCCGCCCTGCCGTGGCGCCGTCGTAAAAGACCGCGCTGGCGCCGCAGTCCTCGACGACGCGTTCGACCTCGTGGGCGGTATAGCGCACGTTCAGGGGTACTCGCACCAGACCGGCGCGCTCGATGGCGAGCTGCAGGATCAGATATTCGGCGCGGTTCTGCATGTAGAGGCCGACGCGCGAGCCGCGAGGCAGCGCGGCAGCCAGACCGGCGGCAATTTTCTCGACGCTCTCTTCCAGATCGCGGAAGGTCCAGCGCCTTGTGCCGTCGATGAGGGCCTCGCGATCCCGGAAGGTGGAAAACGCGTTGCGGAAATGAGCGAATACAGTCACGCGCTGGCACCCGATCCGGCTTTGTCGAACGTCACGGCCGACTGGATGAAGGCGGCGATCTCCGCCACGCTGGTTCCGGAGAGGAACACTTTCGAGACGCCGATGGCTTCCAGGTCGGGAATGTCCTCCTGAGGGATCACTCCGCCGACTACCATGAGGATGTCGGAGGCTCCGGCCTCGTCCAGAAGCTGCCGGACACGCGGAACGAGCGCCGTGTGCGCTCCCGAAAGTATGCTGATCCCGACGACGTCGACATCTTCATCGATTGCGACACGCACGATCTGCTCGGGCGTCCTTCGGATGCCCGTGTAGATCACCTCCATGCCGGCTTCGAGCAGGCCGCGCGCCACCACCCGTGCTCCCACGTCATGGCCGTCGAGGCCAACCTTCGCCATCAGAAATCGGATCTTGCGCGACATGCCCACGAATTCGTGCATCGACTGCCGCAAGATTGTTTTGTGCCTTGGTGGAAGGCCAATAAAGTCTTTTTATGCCGCGTATCACGCATGGTTTTGTGCGGGAAATCGCGCGTCGCGCGGCGGAGGCGCGTCGACGCGTCAGCTTGTGGGAGATGGCACCGGGCGTTATAGCAACCCGCAAAAAAAAAGGGCGGGACCCCGTGGACTTACGGCAGATACACTATTTCGTCGCTCTCTATGAGGAGAAGAGCATCACCAAGGCCGCACGGCGCCTGCATGTCGTGCAGCCCGCGGTTTCGATGCAGATCCGCCGGATCGAGGTTGAATACGGCGTCCAGCTTTTCGAGCGTACGACGTCCGGCGTCCATCCGAACGAAGCCGCCGCCGCGATCTACCCGATGTGTCTCGAAGTGCTCAGTCGGGTTGAGGACGTGCGGAGGACGCTTCGCAACGGTTCGGGAAAGATCACGGGATCGCTGGCGATCGGCGTGCCGCCGTCGATTGCCCATGGCATCCTGGCCGAGGTTCTGGCCGGTTTTTCCGCCAAATATCCCGATGTGCATATCACCGTTTCGGAAGGCTACAGCGCCCATCTGGTCGACTGGCTGCTTCAGGGAGACCTCAACTTCGCGATCCTCGGAGAATTCGAGGACGATCGCCGGCTCTACTCGCAGGCTCTCGCGACGGAGGAACTCGTCGTTCTTACGGGTGCGGCGACGGTTCACGAAGGCAGCACGATCACCGGGCGGGAACTGTCGTCCATGAAGCTTATCCTGCCTACGGGGAAGAATCTGATCCGGATCCTGATCGACACCGAGTTTGAGAAGGAAGGCATCAAGCTGGCGCCGACGATGGAGATCGATTCGCTGGCGACGGTTCTGGCGGCCATTCGCCAGCCGGGCTGGGCATCGATACTGCCGGTCTCGGGCATCAACGACAATGATCTGGCTTCGGGTCTTCGTATCCTGCGCCTTGTCGATCCGATCATAGACCGCACGCTGGTTGCAACCTTCCCGACCTTGAAGCCGTCCTCGGCAGCGGCCCAGCAATTCATTCGCGAAGTGCGCGACGTGATTCGCCGCAAGGCGGATGCCTGAATCAGCATAAGGACGTCTGATACTGGGCATCAAAACAACTTACTCGACCTGCGCCGAAGGCTTCGCGCAGATTGCCTGCCATCCGGCCGGCGCTTGGCCGATCCATCATCTGGTTAGGACAGCAGTCATTGTTGCAGGAGCTTTCACCACCTGAGCCGGGCATCGACATCTTCACGATGGTGGTGCTGCGCCGCCGGTTCGAGGCGATCATCGGCGAAATGATCAACGCCCTGTTCAAATCCGGCCGATCCGGCGTGCTGAACACCGCGATGGACTTTTCCTGCAGCCTGACCGATTCCAGTTTCCAGTCCATCAGCCTGGCCCAAGGCCTTCCCGTCCACGTCGGCGCGATCGATCTCATTCCGCGCGCGGTCGCCGCCAAGTTCGGCGACGACATTCATCCGGGCGACTGCTTCGTCAACAACAGCGGGTATATGGGGAACACCCATTGCGCGGATTTCACGGTCTGCGCGCCGGTCTTCGTCGACGACGCGATCGCATTCTATGTCATCGCCCGCGCGCATCTCGGCGACATGGGTTTCCCGACTCCGACCACCTATGGGCCGCGATCGCGCGACGTCTACGAAGAAGGGCTGATGCTGCCCTGCGTGCGTATACAGAAGGGCTACAAGGACGTTCCCGAAGTCATCGATATCTGCCGCGCGAACATCCGCGTGCCGGACCAGTTCTATGGCGACTATCTCGCCGTTCTGGCGGCGGTGCGCACCGGAGAGAGCCGGCTGAAGAGTCTGTGCGCCAAGTATGGGCTGGAGACGGTCCGCACCTTCGTCGACGAGTTCCAGAACTATGCCGAGCGCATGGCCCGCACGGCGATCGCGAAGCTGCCGAAGGGGCGCGTTTCAAAGGAGATGCTCTACGATTCGGAGACCGATCTCTATCCCGGCGGCATTCCTATCCGGGCGACGATCGAGATCGATCCGGATGAGGAGCTTGTCACCGTCGACCTCACCGAGAACGTCGACAATCTGCCGCTCGGCATCAACATGACCGAGAGCACCACCATCGCCGCTTGCATGACGGCGGTCCTGAACGTGCTCGGCGCCGACGTGCCGCGCTGCACCGGCTCCTTCAGGCGGGTGAAGCTGCTGATGCGCGAAGGCGCGGCCATCGGCAAGCCGCGCTTTCCCGCCGCGACCTCCGCCGCGACCACCAACCTCTGCCACGCGCTCATCCCTCATATACAGTCCATGTTCGCGGACCTGCGCGGCGACCTCGGCACCGCATACGGCACTATCGGCATGCCGGGATCGTGCGCCGTTGTCAGCGGTCAGGACCATCGCGGCAACCGGCCCTTCGTGAACCAGCTCATCATGGGTTACTGGGGCGGCCCGGCAATGCACGGGCATGACGGCTGGCTAACCTACGGCAGCGGCGCGAGCCAGGGCATCCTGTGGCAGTCCAGCGTCGAGGTGGTGGAGCAGCAGCAGCCCATCATCATCGAGAAGCTTGAGGTGAGACCAGACTCGGCCGGCGCGGGCCAGTGGGAGGGCGCGCCAGGCGCCGATTGCGTCATTCGTCCGCGCACGGGCGCCGTGCGCTTCATGGTGAACTCGGCCTCCCGGGCGAATCCGCCGCAAGGGGTCGCCGGTGGCACGGCTGCTGCCTCGATGCGGATCGCGCGGCTCGACCGGGAAGGCCATCGCCACGAACTGCCGATTTCCGTGGATACCGTGATCGAGCCCGGCGAGAAGCTCGTCTCGGAAGGCTGCGGCGGCGGTGGTTTCGGCAACCCTCTCGACCGCGACCCCGCGCGTGTCGTCGCGTCCTTGCGCGCAGGCAGGATAACGGCGGAGCGGGCGGCCTCGGTCTACGGCGTCGTCCTTGTCGAGCAGGCCGGTTCTATTGAAGTCGACCTCGTCGCGACCGCAGAGCTTCGCAATTGCATGCGCCAGGGAGCTTCCGCATGAGCGTGCAGATCGCCGTCGATGTCGGCGGCACTTTCACCGATCTTGTGCTCAAGGAAGCAAATGGCCGCGTCCGCAACTACAAGGCTCCGACCACGCCCGGCCGGATCGTCGACGGCATTCTCGACGGCGTCGGACTGATCGCCGGCGATTTTGGCGTCAGCAGCCGGGAGCTGATGGCGGGGTGTACGCGCTTTGCCTGCGGCACCACCGCCGCAACCAACGCCATTCTCGAACATACCTATGCCAGGACGGGGCTGATCTGCACCGAAGGCTTCCGCGATACGCTGACGATCCGCGAGGGCGGCAAGGCCGACACCTATTCCATCGCCATCGATTATCCGGAACCCTACATCGCGCGAGAACTCACGCACGGCGTGCGCGAACGCATGAACAGCGAAGGCGGCGTGGAGCTTCCGCTTGACGAGGACAACGTCGTCGCGGTGATCGGGGCGCTGAAGGCACAGGGCGTCGAGTCGATCGCCGTGGCGCTGCTCTGGTCGATCGCCAATCCGGCGCATGAGAACCGTATCGGCGAACTCATCGAGGCCCATTGGCCGGGTGTCCCTTACAGCCTGAGCCATCGCACGAGCCCGGCGTTGCGGGAGTACCGGCGTACTTCGGCGACGGCGATCGATGCCTCCCTCAAGCCTCTCGTCAGCCGTACCGTGAACGAACTCGAACTTCGGCTTCGGGATGCGGGACTGAAAGGCGTGCTCACGCTGATGACGTCTTCGGGCGGCCAGACGGCCGTGGACGAAGTGATCGCCCGTCCGATCAATCTCTGCCTGTCGGGTCCGTCGGCTGCGCCGGAATCGGCCCGCACGACCATCAGGGCGGAAGAGCAGGAGACCTGCAACGCCATCGTGGTCGACATGGGCGGGACCAGCTTCGACATCAGCATCATCGACGACTGGCAGATCCCCATGCATCGGGAGGGCGTCATAGACGGCCATGTGTTCGGCGTCGCTTCGGTGGAAGTGAAGACCATCGGCGCGGGGGGAGGCTCGATCGCGCGCGTCGATGCTGGCGGCTTCATCCATGTCGGACCGGAAAGCGCCAAGTCGGTACCCGGTCCGGCATGCTACAGCCGCGGCGGCACACGGCCTACCGTGACCGATGCAAACCTGGTGCGCGGCTTTCTCGATGCCGGCAATTTCGCCGGCGGGACGATGACCCTCGCGATTGACAACGCGCTCAAAGCGATCGACCAGCACGTAGCCGATCCGCTCGACCTCACCGTCGAAGAAGCGGCGAGCCTGATCGGCCTCACGGTCGAGCAGAACATGGTCGCCGCGATCGAGGAGATCACCATCCGGCGCGGTGTCGATCCGCGCGAATATGTCATGGTCGCGGGTGGAGCGGCCGCCGGCCTGCATGCGGTTCCGATCGCGCGCGAACTCGGCATCAAGCGCGTGTTCGTGCCGCCGGTGGCGGGCGTGCTCAGCGCTTTCGGCATCCTCGTCAGCGATATGAAGACCACATTCTCGCGCAGCGTGCCACTGTCGACGGATACGTTCGACTTCGAAAGGGCGAATGAAGCGCTGGCAGGCCTTGCGAGCGAGTCGGAGGCATATCTCGACCGCATGAAGGTGCCGGCCGAGGCGCGGGAGATCCGGTTCTCGACCGAAGCCCGCTATCGCGGACAGGTATGGCAGATCTCGCTGCCGTTCGACATGCGCCGGATCGAGGGGCAGCGTGACCTCGACCGGCTCGTCGAGGCATTCCATCAATTGCACGAGAAGCTCTATTTCGTGCGCTCCTCCGATCCGGTGGAATTCACTGAATGGACCGCTTTGGCGATCGGCAAGCTGCCTGCCGCCGAACTCAGGCATACAGTGCATGGCGGGTCGGCCGACACGGCCGAAAAGGGTCGGCGCGCGGTCTATATGCGCGAGCTTGGTGGCAAGGCCGACATACGCGTGGTCGACGGGGCTCGTCTTGCGCCCGGCTCGGTGATCCAAGGGCCGGCCATGATCGACCAGCCGCTGACGACCATCGTTCTCTACCCATCCACGACGGCGACCTATTCCGCCAATGGCGGCGTGTGGATCGATCTTCACTGACAGGAACAAGGCCCAATGTCCGCGAGGCAGACCCGCATCTTTCTCAATGGCGCGTTCGTACCGGAAGCCGACGCCAGGGTTTCGGTGTTCGATCGCTGCTTTCTTTACGGCGACGGCATCTTCGAGGGTGTCGCCGTATGGGAGGGAGCGCCGTTCAGACTGCAGCCCCATCTCGACCGGATGCGGGACGGTCTAGACTATCTTCGCATTCCAAATCCGTATGACGATGCGGGCTGGACCGACCTCATCGCGCGCGCGATCGAGGAAAATGCGATGGATGACGGCTACCTCCGTATCCAGATCAGCCGCGGCGAGGGCATCTCGTCAATCAAATGGGAGCCGCGCCTGCTGCGCAAGCCCGAGCCGAACGTGACGATCATCCCGATTGTCGGCTTCAAGGACTATTACAAGGGCCTGCTGGCCGAGAAGATGGAGGCCGGGCTCAAGGCCAAGATCCTGTCCCGTCCCCGCGTACCGACTGCGGCTTTGCCGTCCGGCACGAAGCATTGCAACTATCTGAACAGCGTCCTCGGCGCGATCGAGGTGACTTCCGCGCAGACCGACATAGGCATCGCCGTCGACCGCGAGGGCTTCGTCACGGAAGGCATTGCGTATAACGTCTTCGCCGTAAAGAACGGCAGGATCATCACGCCGCCGCTGAACCGCGACATCTTGCCGGGCATTACGCGTTCCGTCGTGCTGGAAATCGCGGCGCGCGAGGGCATCGAGGCGGAGGAAACGCTTTTCGACGCCTTCACGCTGGCATCCGCCGACGAGGTCTTCATCTGCTCGACGCTGGAGCTCGCGGTGCCTGTCGTAGAGGTCGCGGGCCGCAGGATCGGCACCGGCAAACCCGGTCCGATGTCCCGGAAGTTCGGCAAGCTGCTCACCGAGACCATGGCCCGCGAGGCGCAGGAGTGGCATGCCGCGCGTGCCGGAAAAAGGGACGTCGCATGACCGCCTTCGTCGACCTCACCGGCAAGACCGTTCTCGTCACCGGCGGCTCGCGCGGCATCGGCGAGGGCATCGTCCGTGGCTTGCTCGAACAGGGCGCGTCCGTGGTGCTTAACTACACGACCAGCAAGGAGCGGGCTGAAACAATCGCCGACGAGTACGGCCGCGAGCGCTGCCTGCCGGTTCAGGCGCATATGGACCGCGTCGAGGATCTGGAGCGGCTCTGGAAAGAGGCTGTCGCCTGGAAGGGGCGCGTCGACGTGCTGGTCAACAACGCCGCTGTGCGCCAGCCGATCGCCATGACCGCGCCGGCAAAGGAGTGGGACGCGCACTGGCTTTATACCCTGAAGGTCAATCTCGTCGCGACCGCGCAGCTCTCGCGCATGGCGGTTCTGCATTTCCAGGAAAAGGGCGGCGGCTCGATCATCGGCATTTCTGCCCGTATCGCCGTGCGCGGCGACCGGCCTGACTTTTTCCATGACGGCGCCTCGAAGGGCGGCATGAACTCGCTGCTGCGTGGCATCGCGCGGTTCTACGCCAAGGACAACATCCAGACCTATATTCTGTGCGTCGGCGTGATCAACACGCGGCAGGGCGACGACATGCTGGCCATCTACGGCGCCGACGAGATGCTTGCGGAGATCCCGGCAGGTCATTTCGGCGAACCGTCCGATGTGGCGAACGTCGTCGTCTTCTGCGCCAGCGGGCGGGCCAAATACTCCAGCGGAGCGACGATCGACGTCACCGGCGCGTCGTTCATCCATTGAGCCGGGGAGCCGCCATGAAAGCGGCGCAGGCCGGGACCGAAAGCCTCGTCGGATGTTCGCCGCCGAGGCTCGAGGACGACAGGCTCATCACGGGACAGGGGCGCTACCTGGCCGATCTCGATTTTCCCGGACTCGCGCACGCCGTTTTCATGCGCTCGCCGGTCGCGCATGGGCGCATCGTTTCGCTGAGCCTCGACGCCGTGCGCGAAGCGCCGGGAGTTGTCGCGGCGTTTTCCGGACGCGACCTCGAGGAGGGCGGCGTGCAGCCGCTGCCATGCCTGCGCGCCACCGACAGCGCGGACGGCACGCCCTTCTTTTCCCCTGCGCGCTATCCGATCGCTGTGGACACCGTCCGCCATGCCGGCGAAGCGGTGGCGATGATCGTGGCCGAGACGGAAGCGCAGGCCATGGATGCGCTGGATCTCATCGAGGTGGAATTCGACACGCTTCCGGTGGTGGTCGACGCGACGCTGAGCGAGGAGCGGGCTTTCGACTGGGAGAAGGGCGACCGCGCGGCCGTCGAAAAAGCTTTCGCGTTGGCGGCCCGGGTGGTCGAGATGCAGGTGGTCAACAACCGTATCCTCATCAGTCCCATCGAGCCGCGCGGCGCTGTCGCGACCTACGAATCGGGTCGCGGCTATACGCTCTACGCGCCGACGCAGGGCGTGCATCTGATACGCCGTATGGTCGCTCCGACGCTTGGACTGGAGCCGTCGCAACTGCGCGTGGTGACGAACGACGTCGGCGGCAGTTTCGGCGCCAAGCTCGTCAGCATGCCGGAACAGACGGCGCTGCTTTTCGCTGCAAAAGCCTGCGGCCGGCCAGTGCGGTGGGTGGCGACCCGTTCCGAGAACCAGCTCACCGATATCGCCGGACGGGACCACGTCAGCCGCGCCGCCCTCGCGCTGGATGCGGAGCACAAGATCATCGGGCTCCGGGTCGAGAGTTTCGCCAATCTGGGGGCCTATGCTTCCGCGCTTGGACCTTCGCCGCCGACCGGAGGTTTCGCCGCGACGCTGTGCGGGCCATATGACTTCCAGGCGATGCATCTCACGGTGCGTGGCCGTTACACGAACACGGCGCCGACCGACGCCTATCGTGGCTCCGGCAAGCCGGAATCGATCCATCTGCTGGAACGGCTCGTGACGCGCGCCGGGACGGAAACCGGACTGGGTCCGGTCGAGTTCCGCCGCCGCAATCTGATACCGCCGGACAAGATGCCCTACATGGCGGCCAACGGCTATGTCTATGACAGCGCGGACTTCATCGCCGTCTTGCAGAAGGCGGTCGAACTCGCGGACTGGAGCGGCTTCTTCCGACGTCGAGTGGAGAGCGAGCGGTTCGGGCTGCGGCGCGGCATCGGGCTT
This sequence comes from Rhizobiaceae bacterium, assembly GCA_023953845.1. NCBI lineage: Bacteria > Pseudomonadati > Pseudomonadota > Alphaproteobacteria > Hyphomicrobiales > Rhizobiaceae > Rhizobiaceae bacterium. The sequence continues at coordinate 224,090 of JAMLJC010000002.1, forward strand.
GGGCTCTATCTGCACACAAGCGGCGTCACCTCGCAGGAAATCTCCCGTATCCGCGTGGATTCCGCGGGGTTCGTCGTGGTTGAAACCGGATTGCAATCGTCCGGGCAGGGCCATGAGACAAGCTTCGCGCAGCTTATCGCCGACAGGCTCGGCCTGCGCTTCGACCTGATAAGAATTGTTCAGGGCGATACGGTCTGGGCAGAAACCGGCGGGCCGACAGCCGGCTCCTCCAGCATCCAGGTTGGCGGCATCACCATGCTGCGTGCAACCGATGCCATGCTGGAGACGGCCAAACAGCATGCAGCCGACCATCTGGAAGCCGACGCCGTCGACATCGTTTACGACGGTGGGCGCTTCCGGGTCAGCGGCACCGATCATTCCGTGGGCCTGTTCGAACTGTCGGCGCAACTGGAGGCGCACGGCGAAGCCGGTTGCGCCGGCGAAGCAGCGCTTGACGGAAACATTCTCACAATTCCGAACGGAGCGTATGTCTGCGAGGTGGAGGTCGATCCGGACACGGGTTCGATACGCATAGATCGATTCACCGCAGTGGACGATGTCGGTCGCCGCCTCAATCCGCAACTCGTCGAAGGGCAGATCCACGGCGCGATCGCCCAGGGCATCGGTCAGGCGCTGCATGAGCGCGTGGTCTATGACGGCGACAGCGGCCAACTGCTCACCGGAAGCCTCATGGACTACGGTCTCCCGCGCGCCGACGATCTGCCGATGTTCGATCTGCATGCTGCCGATCTGCCGACCGGAAACAACATGCTGGGCATGAAAGGCGCGGGCGAAATCGGCTGCATCGGCGCGCCGGCAGCCGTCATGAATGCCGTCGCCGACGCCATCGGCCACGACAATATCGACATGCCGCTGACGCCCGAGGGCGTATGGCGCGCCATCAACTCACCGGAGCCAAAATGAGCCTGCCAGCGCACGCGAACGTCGTCATCATAGGTGGAGGCATCATCGGCTGCTCCATTGCCTATCACCTGACCAAGGTGGTTATCGGCGACGTGCTGCTGCTCGAGCGGCGCCAGCTTTGCTGCGGCACGACATGGCATTCGGTGGGCAGCGTCGCCGAGCTTCGCGGCAACCGGCGCATGACCGAACTTGCCCGGTACACCGCGCAGCTATACCGCAGCCTGGAAGCCGAGACCGGGCAGGCGACCGGCTACAAGAAGACGGGTTCCATCATGCTCGCGCTCAACAAGGAGCGGCTGATGGAAATGGAGCGGGCGGCGGCGCTGGCGCGGGCCTTCGGCCAGGAAGCCGAGATGATCTCGATTGCCGACGTGAAGGAGCGTTGCCCGCAGGTCGTCACCGACGATGCACTGGCCGGCTTCTATCTTCCGACGGACGGGCGCACCAATCCGGTCGATACCACGCATGCGCTCGCCAAGGGCGCGCGCATGGGCGGTGCGACGATCCGCGAAAATGTCGAAGTGACCGGGCTGGACATCGTCAACGGCGAGGTCCGCGGTGTCCTGACGGAGCAGGGCCCGGTGAAAGCCGATGTGGTCGTTCTGGCGACCGGCATGTGGGCGCGCGAGTTCGCCGCGCAATACGGCGTCAGCCTGCCGCTTCAGGCCGCGGAGCATTTTTATGCGGTCACGGAGAACATCGAGGGACTGCAGCGGTCCATGCCGTTCATCCGCGTGCCGGATGAGAGTACCTACTACAAGGAAGACGCTGGCAAGCTGTTGTTCGGCTGTCTCGAAAAGCGCGCGAAGCCCTGGGCGCTCGACGGTATTCCGAAAGATTTCTGCTTCGACGCACTACCGGAAGACCTCGACCATTTCGAGCCGATCCTGAACGCGGCGGTGAAGCGCTTCCCGCTTCTGGAAAATGCCGGCATCCAGCTTTTCTTCAACGGTCCCGAAAGCTTTACGCCGGACGGCAATGCGCTGATGGGCGAGACGCCGGAATTGAGGAACCTGTTCGTGGCCTGCGGCCTCAACACCGTCGGCGTGATGTCGGGCGGCGCGATGGGCAGGATGATGGCGGAATGGATTCACGACCGCCGCCGCCCCGAAGGGTTCGCCGAGTTCGACGTGGCGCGCATTTCCGGCTTCCAGTCCGGCCGCAGCTATCTGCGCGACCGTACGATCGAGGCGCTGGGCGTGCTTTACGATGTGGGCTGGCCGAACCGCGAATACACATCCGGCCGTGGCGGCAGGCGGATGCCTCTGCACCAGAGCCATGTCGAGGCCAACGCCATCATGGGCAACCGGGCCGGCTGGGAGATCCCGCTGGTCTATGCTCCCTCTGCTGAGGAGGCGGTGCTGAAACCGAGCTACGGCCGCCAGAACTGGACACATTGGGCGGCGGAGGAAGCGAAAGCGGCGGAGGAAACTGTCGCCCTGTTCGATCTGTCGGCCGGCGCCAAGCTCCGTATAGCCGGGCGCGATGTGGTCGAGGCGCTGAACGGTCTATCGACAACGGCCGATTCTACCGGTCTGCGCTCCGCCCTATGGGTGAACGAAGCCGGTAAGATCCGGTCTTCCGTTTCGGTTCTGGCCGTTTCCGAGGAAGAGGCGTTTGTCCTCTCCTCGCCGGGAAGCGAGCGCCTGCATACGCAATGGCTCGAGCGCAAAGGCTTGCCGAACTCGGCTATCCAGGCCGCAAGCGCGGCCTATGCGCAGTTCCTTCTTCTGGGGCCAGAATCGGACGCCCGTCTGGCTGCGGCTGGCGCCCGGCTTTCCGGTGAGGTCTGGCAACGGGCCGAACTCGGCTATGCCCCGGCCGTATTGGCGCGCGCATCCGTGGGACGCGCGAAAGGCTGGCTGATCCTCGTATCCGTCGAGTTCGCCGCACATGCCTACGAGTCGCTGCTGGTTGCCGGCCCCATCCAACCCGGAGGCCTCTATGCTCTGGAAATGCTGCGCGTATCGGCTGCCGAACCGGCCTGGCCGAGCGAACTCGGCGATACGGTAACCGCCGCCGAGGCCGGTCTCGTGCGGACAGGTGGCGACGCGAAGCGCGACACGGCGCTCGTGCGGATCGTCCTCAAGGAGGATCGTGGCGCGCTCTATGGTCAGGAGGGCATCCTGCGCAACGGTTTGTCGGTGGGCCTGACCACCTCCGGCGCCTGGTGCCGGCATGCGGGTGTTCCTGTCGCGTTAGGCTATGTGTCAGATCCGAACGGAATCGATAGGGCCTGGATGGATGCATCGAGCTTCGCGATCGACATGCCCGGCGGGCCGGCCGAGGCGAGCGTGAAACTCGTCGAGGCAGGGGCATGACCGCGGGCCGCGCCGCGATCGGTATGGGCAAGCTCGACTGGGAAGATCCCTTCCTGCTGCACCGCCAGCTCACCGATGACGAGCGCATGATACGGGACACGGCGAGCGCCTATGCGCAGGAAAGGCTGATGCCCCGGATCATCGACGCCTATTCGAGAGAAAAGACGGATCTCCAGATCTTTCGGGAGATGGGAGAACTCGGCCTGCTCGGCATTACGTTGCCGGAAGACTACAATTGCGCCGGCGCGTCCTATGTCGCCTACGGCCTCGTCGCGCGCGAGATCGAACGGGTGGATTCCGGCTATCGCTCGATGATGAGCGTCCAGTCGTCGCTGGTCATGTATCCGATCTACGCCTATGGCGATGAAACGCAGCGCCGCCGCTATCTGCCGAAACTGGCGGCCGGCGAATGGGTCGGCTGCTTCGGTCTGACCGAACCGGGCGCCGGCTCCGACCCCGGCTCGATGGTGACGCGGGCAGAACCGATCGCGGGCGGATATCGTCTCAAGGGCGCGAAGACCTGGATTTCGAATGCGCCGGTTGCCGACGTCTTCGTCATCTGGGCGAAGTCCGCGGCTCACGACAATCAGATACGCGGCTTCGTGCTCGAAAAGAGCATGAGCGGGCTCAGCGCGTCGAAGATCAGCGGCAAGCTTTCGCTACGCGCCTCGATCACGGGCGAGATCGTGCTCGATGACGTCGAGGTGCCGGAGGGCGCGCTGCTGCCCCACACGTCCGGGCTCAAAGGGCCGTTCGGCTGCCTGAACCGGGCGCGTTACGGCATCTCCTGGGGAGCCATGGGGGCGGCCGAGGATTGCTGGCATCGCGCCCGCGGCTATGTGCTCGACCGGACGCAGTTCGGCAGGCCGCTGGCAGCAACCCAACTGGTGCAGAAGAAGCTTGCCGACATGCAGACGGAAATCGCGCTTGGCCTGCAAGCCAGCCTGCGCGTCGGCCGGCTGCTGGACGAGGGTCAATGCTCGCCGGAGGCAATCTCGCTGGTCAAGCGGAACAATTGCGGCAAGGCGCTGGAAATCGCACGGCTGGCCCGGGACATGCATGGCGGCAACGGTATTCAGGAGGAATATCACGTGATGCGCCACGCCCAGAACCTCGAAACGGTGAACACCTATGAAGGCACGCACGATGTGCATGCGCTGATCCTCGGCCGCGCGCAGACCGGCATGCAGGCGTTCTTTTAGCTGCGAGTGAGATGCGGCTGGTGCGCATTCGGTATCCAGCGAACATTCTCACAACAGGTTCATATGCATGCCGCCATCGATATCGAAATGGCCGCCCGTCGAGAAGCCGAATGCGCCCGTCGCCAGAACCGCGACCGCCCTGCCGACATCGTCCGGCTGGCCCCAGCGATTGATCGGCGTGAAGCCCTTGGCCATCATCTCGTCATAGCGGGCCACAACTGCGGGCGCAGAGGTCATGCCGGTGCGTATCAGCCCCGGCCGGACCTCATGCACGGCGATGTTCTCCGATGCCAGACGCGCCGCGAAGAGTTGCGAGAGCATGGTCATGCCGGCTTTTGAAATGCAGTATTCGCCACGCAGAATGCTCGCGATCTTCGCTCCGCTCGACGAGATGCAGATAACGCTCCGATAATGTTCGGATGAGGGGTTTGCGATCATTTTCCTGGCGATTGCCTGCGTCATGAAGAAATGCGACCGCAGATTTACGTTCAGGCAGCGATCGTAGCTCTCCACGGATACGTCGAGCAGGTCGCCCCGGACCATGGCGCCCACGCCGGCATTGTTGACCAGCGTATCGATACGGCCGAAGGCGTTCCAGGCGCGGTCGGCTATCGATCCGATTGCATCGAGATCCGAGACATCGCCGTGGATGAAGACCGCGTTCCGGCCGCGTTCCTCAATTCCGGCGATCGCCTCGCGGGTTTCGGCGTCGTCCAGCACGTCGTTGACAACGACATCGAAGCCGGCGTCGGCGAACGCCCACGCGATGCCGCGACCAATGCCGCTTCTGCCGCCGGTCACGAATGCGATTGGAGAGGATACTTTCATGTCGTGGTGTCCCATCGTTATATTATTCAGAATATAGCGGTGGGCCGGAGTGGCAAATGACATGAATTTATGTGAGTCATCACCGACCGTTATGCGATCGGCGGACACAAAGAACGCCAGCGGTCGGCAATTCCAGATGGCGACGCCGGAACTGCGGGGCTCTACGACCTTCTGCTTCCGGAAACGGTGTTTGTACCGCGCGTCAGCCATGCCGCCAGAGCGACGGCGACGATGCTGAACCCGATGAGCAGCGTCGCTATGGCGGTGATCGTCGGATTTATCTGGAGCACAAGCTGGTTGAACATCCGCTTCGGGATGGTCAGGTGCGTCCCGGACACGAAAAGCGTCACGACCACCTCGTCGAAGCTGATGACGAAAGCGAACAGCCAGGCGGCCGCAGCACTCGGCACGATGTTCGGGAGAAGCACGCGCGTCAGCATCTGAATGCGCGTCGCGCCGAGCGTCAGCGCGACCTGCTCGATGCGAATGTCGAAGGCGCGAATGGCGAGCGACATCAGCAGAACCACATAGGGCGTCGCCAGAACCGCGTGGGCCGCGATCAGCGCGAGATAATTGCCAAGAATGCCGAGCTTGGCGAAGAAGATGTAGAAAGCGACCGCCACGATGACGGGCGGAAGCACCATCGGCGCGATGAAGTTCGATTCCAGCAGCGTCCTGCCGCGGAAATCGCCACGGACGAGACCGTAGGCGGCGATCGTCCCGAGCGCGAGCGCGATCGTCGACGACGAGACGCCGATGATGACGGAATTGATGCCCGCTTCGATCCACTGCGGGTCGCCGAAGAAGGATTCGTACCAGCGCAGGGAGAAACCGGGGGGTGGAAAACGCAGCGATTCCGCGCTGGAGAAGGACATCGGTACGACAATGATGATCGGCAGGGCGAGGAACAGCAACACTGCAACCGCCACCGTTGCCAGAGCGCTTCCGGCGACGCTCGCCTCGCGGCGTTCCATGGCTGCGTCACTCAACGTTCGGCTCCGCTTGAAAAAGGTTCACGATCAAGTCTTTCGCCTCAGCAGCTGATAAACGGCGTAAAGCGCCAGCGTGAGGACGAGCAGCACGATCGAGATCGCCGCCGCCAGATTCCAGCGCGGGAACTGGTTGATCAATATGTCGAGCATGTTCGCTATGAGCGGCACCTTGCCGCCGCCCAGGATCGCGGGCGTGATGTAGAAGCCGAGGCTCAGGATGAACACCAGCACGAAGGTCGCGGCAAGAGCGGGAAGCGTGAGCGGAAAGAAAATGCGCCGGAAGAACTGGCCGCTCGACGCGCCGAGCGTATACGCCATCGGCCGCAGCCGCGGATCTATCTGCAGCATGGCTGCATAGAGCGGCAGCAGCATGAAGGGCAACAGCACATTCACCATGCCGATGGTGACGCCCACCTCGTTGTAGAGAAACGGAATGGGCTTGTCGGTCAGGCCGACGGCCTGCAGCGTCCGGTTGACGATGCCGGCGTTGCCCAAAACGACGATCCACGCATAGGTCCTGACGAGAATGCTGACCCAGAAGGACGTGACGATGATGCCGAGCGCGAACATCTGACCGCGCCTCGAAAGTCCGGTCATCCAGTAGGCAAGCGGATATCCGACGAGGGCGCATATCAGGGAAACGGTCAGAGCCACGCGCCCTGTCCGCAGGACGACCGTGAGATAGATTTTCGACGTGGCGAAATCGACGTAGTTCGCCAGCGTGAAGCCTCCGGAAACCTGGTCGACCAGGCTCCATGCGGCGGTCATCAGAAGCGGCAGGTTGAAGCCGACGCCTATGAAGACCAGCAGCGGCAAAACCCAAACGAGGCCGCTGGCGACGACGCGGTGCGGCCGACGGATCGTGGCGGACGGCAGCGCCCGCTTGTCGGCGGTCAAGCGCGCGGCTTCGGCGTCAAGAGTCAAGTCGGACATCCGGCATTGCACGGGCTAGGCGATGTGTCCGGCGTCCTGCGACGCCGGACACTGGATCGATCGGTTTCACTGGGCCAGCTTGAATTCCTGCCAGCGCTTCTCGACGTCGGCGGCATTGTCGTACCACCACTTGCCATCCGTAACGAACTGGACGTCGCGGTTGGCCTTGTAGTTCGGGAATTGCGACAGCTTGTCCTGCGGCAGCAACGGGTCGAGTTCGGGGCTCGGGCCGGTGTAGCTGATGTAGTTGGCGACACATGCCTGCTTCTGCGGATCGGAGTATTCGTGCAGATAGAGCCAGGCGGCCTCCTGCATGGCCGGGTCGGCACCCTTCGGGGCTCCCCACCAGGAGGTGTCGAGCATGCCGCCATTGAAGGAAATCTTGATGTCGTCCTTGGTCACGAGACGTCCCGACCAGCCGATAGCATATTGCGCTTCATTGTCCTGGAGGAGCTGTGCCGCCTGTCCGCCCGCCGTCCACCAGATCACGTCTCCCTTCACGCGCTCAAGCGTCTTGAACGCGCGATCGAGATCGAGCGGGAACAGCTTGTCCGGCTCGACGCCGTCGGCGAGGGCGGCGAATGCAAGCACATACCCCGGATAGTCGGGGAGGGCGCGCTTGCCCGGGAAATTGACCGTGTCGAAGAACTCCTGCCAGTTCTTCGGCTCCTTCGCATCCGGGCGCCACGCCATGATCGTGGAGAAATAGGTGCTGGCGAAGCCGTACGGCTTCTTGGCGTCGGGGAACATGTCGAACGGCTTCACCGCGTCCCAGTTGATCGGGTCCAGCAAGCCGGCGGCGTTGGCGCGTTCCAGTTCCGTCGTCTCCAGATCCATGAGGGCCACGTTGACGTTGCCCGATTGTGCGAGGCCCGCCAGCTTCGCGTAACCCGCCGGAGTGTCGAGTTCGACCTTGATGCCGTATTTTTCCGTGAACGGCGCGTCGACGCACTTCGTGACGGCGTCGGTCCATTCGCCGCCCGCGGTCAGGATACGCAAGGTCTTTGCCGGTTCGGCCGCTGCGGAGCCTGCCGCCACCGTGAGGACGGAGCCGAGCAGATATATAGAGAATCTACGCATGTTATTTCCTTTCCATACGTTCGGGGTTCCCGTTCACCGGATTATTCCGGTTTTCCTTTTGCGCGATTGCTGCCGCCATCAGGCCGGCAGAACCCAAACATCCTCCGGTTGCCAAGTCAGCCCGACCCGGTCGCCGACGGCGATGTCGCGTTTGAGATTGGAATTCTGGACCGTGAACACGTAGCCCTTGTCGGTCCGCATCAGGTATCGGACGGATTCGCCAAGGAAAACGCGTTCGGATACATTCACGGGCAGGGCGCCAGCGGCATCGCTCTGCACGATTTCCAGTTGCTCGGGCCGCAGCATGCCGAAGACGCTTGCGGCCGATCGCGTGACGGATCTGCCGTCGATGCGGATGCGGTCGCCTTCCTGCAACTGGATGTGCGGCTCCTCCCCCCCATCCACCGCTCCCCGGAAAACATTGGCGATGCCCAGAAAATTGGCGACGAATTCGTTCGCCGGTTGCTGGTACGCCTTCTCGGGCGTATCGATCTGCTGGATGCGCCCGTCCGACATGATGACGACCTCATCCGCCATCGAGAGGGCCTCGTCCTGGTCGTGCGTGACGAGCAGCGTCGTGATGCCGAGGTCGCGCTGAAGCTGGCGCAATTCCATCCGCACCTCTTCGCGCAGCTTGCGGTCAAGCGCGGCGAGCGGCTCGTCCAGCAGCAACACGCTCGGCTCGAATACGATGGCGCGGGCGATCGCGACGCGCTGCTGCTGACCACCCGACAGTTGCGAGGGCTTGCGCGAGGCCATGGCGCCCATGCGCACACGCTCCAGCGCCGTCCCGACCAGCTTCCTGATCTCCTCGGAAGGCCGGCCCCGGATGCGGAGGGGGAAAGCGACATTCTCGAACACGCTGAGATGCGGAAAAAGGGCGTAGCTCTGAAAGACGAGCCCGACATTGCGCTGGGCGGCAGGGGCCAGCGTGACATCCCTGTCGGCGATCTCGATCGATCCCGACGTCGGAAGAATGATGCCGGCAAGGACCGACAGCATCGTTGTCTTGCCGGAGCCGCTGGGACCGAGAACCGCACTGAGCGAGCCCGGCTTCACCTCCATCGTGACATCTTTCAACGCCTGGAAGCTGCCGTATTGCTTGCTGAGCTTTTTGATGCGGATCGAACTCACTCGCACCCTCGTGCCATTTCGGATCGCGTCGCGCCCCAGGCGACAGCGAAAACTTGGCGCATCGCGCATAAAACAATCAATTTACGATTGTTTATGCGGTGCATCAGATGCGCTTATGGTCGATGCGCGGGGTGGATTCGGTTGCTTCTTCCGGAGCGGAAGTCGGTGCGTCCGGATCGGCCGCGCCCGCCATTGGCGTCACGCGGTATGGATGAACACCTCGTTGCGAATATCGTCCACCAGTAAACCGTGGGCCGACAGCGCCTCTCGTGCGCCCGCGACCATCCCGGGCGGGCCGCAAAGATAGGCTTCGGTGCTAGGCGCAAGCGGCACGGTTGTCACCGATTTCAGCGCTTCGACGGGATTGCCGATGAATCCGGCCCATAAAGGGGAGGCTGAATCGGCCGCAAGAACGATCTCCAGCGGCAGCGTTTCCTTCAGCGCATGCAATGCGTCCAGCGCATAGGCGTCGGCGTCGGAGGCGAAGCCGGCCACGATGGCGAGCGGCGGCGCAGCTTCCGCCTCCATGGCAGACAGCATCGAAAGGATCGGCGCGAGGCCGGTGCCGCCGGCGACGAACAGCTTTGGCCTGGGATTGGAGCGCAGGTAGAAGACGCCGAACGGCCCGCGTACGGTGAAGGCGTCTTCCGGCTTCGCGCGCTCGCGCAGATAGGCGGACATTGCCCCGCCGGGCAGATCGCGCACATGCAGCACCTGCTCCTTCGCCGATGGCGGATTGGCCATGGAGAAGCGCCGCGGCTGGTCCATGCCCGGGAAGATGACCTCGACATACTGTCCGGGCAGGAAGGGCAGCGGGAACTGCAGGCGGTAACGGATTTCCCAGACGGAGGGCGAAACGCGCGAGAAGCTGTTGATCTTGGCGCGGCGCAGCGAGGCGGGCGTCACGTCCACGCGGCGATATGGTAGCCTGAGATCGAGCCCGGAGCGGGCCGGCATTATGCACAAGAGGACATACGATCCGTCCGGCGCGGACGCGACGCAGGTCCGGCACGTGCCTTCCCGGCAGTTGCTGGCGAGCACGTTGCCAGCCGTCTCGGCGGATACGAGCACGCTTTCCCCGTCGATCGCTGGAAAGTGCATGATCTCGCCATCGGCGAAAGTGAGGGAAATCGGCTCCGCCATCAGAAGTCGTCGGAAACATATCCCGTCGAAAGGCCGTCGATGCTGACGACATTGTTGGCGAGCCTATAGGCTTCGAGGCCTTCCTCGCCCTTGGAGCGCGCCCAGTCGACAAGCTCGCTGCGCTCTGCCATCTCGCCGACGACCGGTATGCTCCAGCCGCAGGAGGTTGCGACCGCATCGACGTTCAGGCGGAAAATCTGGCGAGTGCCGGGAAAGATCGGGAAAAGCGCCAGAAGCGTCTCCCATTCAGGATGATCCGGCCGGATGAGCTCGGCGCGGCCGTAAAGGCGCAACGTCATCGCCTCGCCGTTGAAGGCGCAAAACATCATCGTCATGCGGCCGTTCTCGGTCACATGCGCCGCCGTCTCGTTACCGCTGCCGGTGAGATCGAGATAGACGACCGTGCGATCATCGAGAATGCGCAGCGTGTCGAGCCCCTTGGGAGAGAGATTGACCCGGCCGTCTTGCGGCGCGGTCGCAACGAAGAACAGCTTCTGCGCCTCGATGAAGGCGCGCATGTCGTCGGGAATGGTTTTCCAGTTCAGGCCCATTTTTCTACCACATCATGAAGGAGGCGACGTCGGCGTCGGAGATGAGACCGGCGGCGACGTCGGCCATTGCCCGGTCGACGATGGAGACGCCTTCCGCGACCTCGGCCTCCGTGAGCGTCAGCGGCGGCATGAATTCGAGCACGTTCGCCTTCAGCCCGACATAGGTGAAGGCCGCCCCGAGTTGATAGCCGCGATAGATGATCTTGGCGGTCGTCGTCGCCGGCACCGGCTCGCGCGTCGCCCTGTCGGTGACGAGATCGACGCCTATGGCGAGGCCACGTCCGCGCACGTCGCCGACGATCTCGTGCCGGTCTCCGAGCGCGCGCAGAGCATCGGCGAACAGCGTTCCGATGCGCGCGGAGCGCTCAATCAGGCCTTCGTCCTCGATCGCCTTCAGCACCGCATTGCCGGCGGCGGTCGCGACCGGGTTGCCGGCCGTCGTCTGCAAGGCGAAGGCAGGCGCGTGATCCATGACCGCCTTCGGCCCGACCACGGCCGACAGCGGCAGGCCGCCGCCGATGCCCTTGCCGAACACAACCATGTCCGGCTCAAGCCCCTCATGCTGGAAGCAGTGCATAAGGCCGCTGCGCGCCAGCCCGACTTTCACCTCGTCGACGACGATCATGATGCCGTGCCGGCGGCAGCGCTCCTGCAACGCCTTGAGGAAGTCCGGCGGCGGCACGATCAACCCGCCATCGGACATCAGCGGCTCGATGAACACCGCCGCGACCTGATTCGGCGGGCAGGTCGTCTCGAACTGGAAGTCGAGCATGGCCAGCACGTCCTCGGCGCTGAAACGCGGGCGATACGGGTCGGGGTAGGGCAGGAGCAGGATGCCCGGCCGTGGCAGCGTGTGCGTCATCGCCGTGTGGCCGCTGATGCCCATCGAGCCGGAGAGGTTGCCGTGATAGGAGCCGACGAAGGAGATGAAGCGCGGGCGGCCGGTCGCCGCGGTAAGGACGCGCACGGCGCAGTCGTTGGCGTCGGAGCCCGAATGGCCGAACCAGACGCGCCTTTCGCCCTGTCCGGGCGTGATCTCCAGGAGCTTTTCTGCCAACGATACGGCCGGCTCGTTCGGGTAGAGCAGCAAGCTGGCTCCAGCCATGTCGCGGACCGATTTCTCCACCGCCTCGACAATCGCCGGATGATCGTAGCCGAGGATCGCCGGCCCGGCGGAGCCCGAAAGGTCGAGCACCGCGCGACCACCTTCCTCGATCAGCCGGTTGCCCTTGCCGCCCACCAGCGACAGCGGCGAAAACCGCAGCCGCCCGATCTCGGCGATGACGCGCGCATCGCGCTCGCGCAGGGTAAGGCCGCTCATGCCGCCACCTCGCTTGCCCGCCCGGGCAGGACGGCAGCGAGCCTGCCGGTCCATTCCGCCACGCCGCTCTCGTCGGCGATCAGGTCCTGCCTTATCTCGATCAGCACGGCCGGTATGCCGCGATCGTCGCCGTGGATCGGTACGGCATAGTCACCGTCACGGCTGATCACATAGGGCACGTTGAAATCCGCCACGATCGCCGGATCGCGGCGGAGGCCATTGAGGATGTGGGCGGCGAGGCCGCGCGCGCGGTCGAACAGCACGCCGGCGTGCCATTTGCGCGCGACGCCCAGGAAGACCGGCGTGAAGCTGTGGACGGTGACGATGAGCGTCGGCCGCCCCTCGGCAGTGCGCCGGTCGAGATGCGCGGCCACACGGTTGTGGAAAGGCTGGAACATGAGCCGCGCGCGCCGGTTGCGTTCAGCATCGTCTATTCCGGCATTGCCCGGTATGTCCGTATCTTCCGAGCGCACCGGAATGCTGCCCGGCACGCCGACCGGCCGGTTGAGGTCGATGAGCAGCCGCGAATAGCCGCTGAGGAATGCCGGTGCATCGAGATGCTGCGACAATCTGCGGGTCACTTCCGCCGCGCCTATGTCCCAGGCGATATGCCGCTCCAGATGCCGCGCATCGAGTCCGAGCCGGCCATATTCGGCGGGCATGTGGTTGGAAGCGTGCTCGCACAGAAGCACGATGTCCGAACCACCGCGCTCGTTCAGGACTTCGACCGCCGGTGGCCAGTCGCGGCTGGGCGGGGCGCTCATCAGTAAAGCGTCCGGTAAAGGTCGCAGATGGCTTCCGGCGTCATTTCGGAGAGCTTTTCAGCTTCATGCCGTTTGACGCCGACGAAGGTCTCGACGAAAGCCGGAGCGAACCAGCCTGTTACGATCTCGTCCGCGAGCAGCGTGTCGATGGCTGCCGGAAGGCTGTCCGGAAGGCGGCGGAGTCCGAGCTTCGCCCGCTCCGCTTCGCCCATCAGCGTGGGGTCCCCGGACACCAGAGGCGGCGTCGGCAGTCCGGCTTTGAGCCCTTCGAGACCGGCATGCACGATCGCGGCCAGCGACAGATACGGATTGGCGGTGGCGTCGGCTGCCCGGTACTCGACATTATACTGCTTCGCCGGATCGCGACCGCCGATGGTCACTGTCGGACAGATGCGCAGTGTCGCCTCGCGGTCGCGGTCGGCGAGCCAGGTGTAGGACGAACTCCAGTTGTGCGGCTTCAGCCGATAGTAGGACGGCACACTGGACGCGGTGAGCGCGGTGATCGCCGGCAGGTGAAGCAGCACGCCGGCACAGAAAGCACCGGCTCTTGCCGACAGGCCGCCCGGTCCGGCGGCATCGTAGGTCGCCGGCTTGCCGTCCGCATCGACAAAGCTGAAATGGATGTGCACGCCGTTGCCGACGCCATCCGGCGCGGTTTTGGGCGCGAAGCTCGCGTGCCAGCCGAGGTTGCGGGCCAGCTCGCGCGTGATCTCGCGGATCGCCACGCAGCGGTCGGCGGCGGCGAGCGCATCGGCCGGAGCGTGCGTCACCTCGAACTGCTCGTTGCCGAACTCGGCGATGATGACTTCCGGCGAGACGCCCGCCTCTTCCAGCGCCGCCATCAGCGTCGGCGCGAAGGGGTCGGCGCGGCGCAGGGCGGCAAGGGAAAGCGAATGCGCCGGCGCGAAGCTCGCACCCGCGATCTGGAACTCCTGCTCGAAGGCGGCGACGACGGATAGGCCCGTCTCCGCCCTCAGTTCGGCCAGCGCATCCTTCAGCATGGTACGGGTGCAGCCGAGCCACGGCGTGCCGTCAAGCTCGACGATATCGCCGGGCACCATGTCGAGAGGCGTCGCCGACCCGGTCATGCCGGTGCGGAAACGGGCCTGCCGGTCCGGGATCAGCCGCAGATCGCCCGACGAGCCCCAGGGATTGGGGTCGACGATGGAGTTGAACGGCGTCAGCGACAGGTTGGCCTGCAGCCAGCCGACGCCGGTCGCGGCGATCTTGTCCAGCCGGCTTTCCACCACCGACCGGCCGCGCGTCACGGCGGCGAGGTCCGTGGTCACCACGGCGACGAGAGATTCGACGGCGGCGTTCATGCCGATTTCCCCATGGCCTCGATGCGGGCGACGACGGTGTTCGTGTCGGCGACCCAGCAATAGCCGCCGAAAGCCTTGAGCCCGTTGGCGTGGCGCTCCGGCGTGGCGGTGGCGCAGGCGTCGGAGACGCAGGTCACCAGATACCCGCGATCGGCGGCGTCGCGCACGGCCATGTCCACGCACTGGTCCGTCATGATGCCGACGATGATCAGGTAGCGGATGCCGAGATTCTTCAGCAGATAGTCGATGTTGGTGGAGTTGAAGACGCCCGACGATGTCTTCGGCAGCATGATCTCGTCGCCGGCCGGGGCCAGCGATTTCACCGGAAGCCCCGTGGCAAGGCTCGGCGCGACATGGATCGGCGTCAGCTTGTGGTCGAGCGAACGGTCGCGCCCGTCCTCGGTCAGGCTCTGGATGATGGTGTGCAGAACCTCGACGCCGTTTGCGCGCGCCGCCTTCAGCAACCGCTCCTGGTTGGGGATCGTCTCGGCCGCGGTCTGGCGGTAGAAGTAGTGGTCCGGCCCGCGCTCGGGATGCGACGGATCGGCCCCGGGCTCCAGCCAGATTCGTTGCATGTCGACAAGGAGCAGCGCGGTCTCACCCTTGCGGAACGGCTCGTCCCGCTTCGGCAGCGAATGGCTCATGATTTCTTGTCCTGCTTTGACGATTTGGGTCCGGGCGTGCGGCGGGCGCCGCCGTCTCCGGCGCTGCTGTCCAGCGTCACGGCGTTCGCCTGACGCACTTCCTCCAGCCGCTCGATACGGGCGCGGGCCTCGTCGCCAAGCGTCGAGAGGATGTGCGCTACCAGCGCTTCCATCTGCGCAATCGCAGGGGCCAGCGTGTCGTAGGGCGATGCGACCTCCAGCGGGCTGACGATGGTCACCTCCGCGAAATCAGCGACCGGCGACAGCCACTGATCGGTGAAAAGCAGGAGACGTATGTCGCGGGCTGCGGCCTGCCGGGCGAAAGCGACGACGTCGAGCTGATAGCGGCGGTAGTCGAATACGATCAACACATCCTTGCGGCCGAGATCGGCAAGCGTGTCGAAAGCCTGCGCGGAGAGCACGCCGAGATCGCGTATGCCGGGCCTGAACTGCACGAGGTAACCGGCCAGCATGCCGGCGACATGACGGCTGAACCGTCCGCCGAGAAGGACCACGTCGCCCCTGGCGTCCATGATCAGCCGCGCCGCGCGGTCGTAACTCTGAAGCGGAGTGGCGCTTACCGACTTGTTCAGCGCTTCCCCGACCGAATCCAGATAGGCGACGATAGTGCTTTCGCTGGATGCGCTCGACCGCTTCGATTCCATCATCAGCAGCGGCGAACGCAAGCCCGCCTCGACTTCGGCGAGAAGCTTGGCCTGAAAATCCGGGAAGCCCTCGAAACCGAGCTTCATGACGAGCCTCACCACGGTGGGGTCGCTGACCCCGGCGCGCTTGGCGAGACTGGTGGCCGTACCGAGGCCGGAGGTCGGATACTCCGCAAGCAGGAGACGGACGATCTTCTCCTCCGACGGCGTGAGCGACAGTCCCTGGCTCATCAATTGATCCCGGATGGTCATGCTCCGCCCCTATGCCGCCTCTTCCCGGACGATCCCGACGATGCGAAAACAGACACCGCCCATGCCGGCGAGATTTATCCGCAGGCCGCTTCTATCACGAAGAAAAAATTACACGATGTATATATTCCGTCAATAGTGAAGACAGATCGACATTTGCGCGAAATCCCGTCGAGCAGGAAGATCGCCGTCGGCAAATCCGTGATTGAAGCGATTCCGCTGGCCGTTTACGCGCCTCTTAGATCCATGCAGTATTCCGGCGGCAATTGCCGGCCATCGTCCTCCGCGCTTTCTCGCGCGAAGCAGGTGCACGGCTAAGGGTGGTCTGAATGCGAGCCAATCTCAGGGACATCGTGGAGCGCAACCTCTCCGGCGCTGCCGTTGCGCTGCCGTCCGTGTGTTCGTCGCACCCCGACGTGATCGCGGCGGCCGCGCTGCTCGCGAGGCGGCATGAGCAGCCGTTGCTGGTCGAGGCGACGAGCAACCAGGTCAATCAGTTTGGCGGCTACACCGGAATGAAGGCCGACGACTTCATCGGCTTCGTCGCGAATATCTGCGCCAGGGCCGGCCTGCCGCGCGAGCGCGTCATCTTCGGCGGCGATCATCTCGGCCCGCAGGCATGGCGGGACCAGGATGCGGGGACGGCGATGGCGCACGCGGCCGATCTCGTGCGCAGCTTCGTCGAGGCGGGCTTCACGAAGATACATCTCGACTGCTCCGAGGGCTGCCGGGGCGAGGATGCACAGGTTTCCGACGCTTTGAGCGCGGAGCGTACGGCGCGATTGGCGGCGGTTTGCGAGCAATATGCGCCGGCGCGCGAGGATATTTCCTATATCGTTGGCACGGAAGTGCCGCCCCCCGGTGGGGCGCGTGCCAGCGATGGCGCGCACGGCATCGTGCCGACCTCGCCGGAAAGCGCCCGCGCGACGCTCGATGCCCAGCAGCGCGCGATCGAATCTATGGCGTCCTCCGAGGCGTGGGGCAGGGTGGTCGGTCTGGTCGTCCAGCCGGGTCTGGAGTTTTCCGGCGATCACATAGACCATTTCAATCCCGGGTCGCCGGATCGGCTGTCACCGATCCTCGCCGACTATCCCGGCCTGTGTTTCGAGGCGCATTCGACCGACTATCAGCAGCCGCAAGTCTTTCCGGAACTCGCCCGCCGTCATTTCGCGATCCTGAAGGTCGGACCTGCTCTGACATTCGCCTATCGGCAGGCAGTCTATGCGCTCGACCATGTCAGGAATTGGTACGAGGCGCCAAAAGGACGCGCGCCGCTTGCCGACACGATGGAAGCGCTGATGCTCGCGGCGCCCGCCAATTGGGACAGGCACTATCACGGCACTGCGGAGGATGTCCGCAGGCTGCGCCACTTCGGCTATGCCGACCGCATCCGCTACTACTGGAACCGGCCTGAAGCGGAGGCGGCGGTTCGCGATCTCATCGCTTCGCTGGAGGCGCACAAGCTGCTCGTTCCGATGCTCGAACAGTATTTCCCGCCGGATGTCATAGCGCGCGCCGAAGGGCTGGCAGAGTATATGCCGAGCTGGCCGCGGGCCTTGATCCTCGCGACGGTGCAGGAGGCGTTGCTGCCCTACTTCAAGGTCGGCCCCGGCGGAGCCGACAGCCGCTGAACCCATCCTGACGGCGATTTTGTCGAAGCATCTCAGGCGATCGAGTAGCCGCCGTCGACCGGAAGCACCACGCCGTGAACGTAGGCGGCTTCTTCCGAGACCAGGAAGGCGATGACGTTAGCGATGTCCGACGGTTCGGCCCAGCGGCCGAGCGGAATACGCGCGGTGATCTTCGGCCCGCGTTCCGGATCGTTCTTGGCGCCGATCGCCATGCGGGTCATGACCCAGCCGGGCGCAACGGCGTTCACGCGGATGCCTTCCGGTCCCCACGCCACCGCCATCGAGCGGGTCAGGCCCATGATGCCGGCCTTGGACGAGGCGTAGGCAGGCGATTTCGGCGAGCCGAAATAGCTCCACATAGAGGCGATGTTCACGATCGAGCCGCGCGCGGCGCGGAGCTTTTCACGGGCGGCGCTGGCGGCGGCGAGGCTTGCAGTCAGGTTGACGTCGAGGACCAGCTTGAAATCATCGAGACCCCATTCCCTCTCCTGACGCAGGATGCCGGCGCAGTTGACGAGCGCGTCGATCCTGTCGGCCCGCGCGACGAGCGCCTTGATATCCTCTTCCTTCGTCACGTCGGTGGTGACGAACTCGATGCTCTCGGGAAGTCCGTCCTCACGGTCCAGCCCGCCGGCAACGACACGGTAGCCCGCCGCGATCAGACGCTGGCAGGTTGCGAGGCCGATCCCCGTACCGCCTCCGGTTACGATTGCTTTCTTCATCGCATTCTCCTCGATCCATCCGCGTGCAGGTCAACTCTGCAGGGATTCCTCGGCTACCGCGCGGATACCGGGTCCGTCCAGCTTGTAATGCTCTTGGAGATGGTCGACTGCGCTTGCCGCCATCGATCGAGGCATCCTGGAAGAGTCGCTGGAGCGCGGGGTCGAGGCGACGGTATTCATGAGCGACCTCGCTTCGAAAGCGGCGGGTTCTCGCTCTCACATTCCATGACCCGCGGCCCGATGGCGGTGAAGCCATGGTCGGAAACGCTGTACGGCTTTCAGGTCGCCTGTGCGAATCTCATCCAGATCCGCCTCGAAGGGTGGAGGCGGTGTTCGCGCCGTGAGAATTCCGCCGGACGGCATCCGTCATCTCTTTCGTTCCGTCCACCTGACGTATCGGACAGGTCGACCTCGACGTGCATAAGGTTGTAGATTGGCACGCATCGAGATCGGAGACCGCATTCACGCATGCGTGTGTTAATAACAGGAGCGCACGGATTTATTGGCTCGGCCCTGCGTAAGGAGGCTGAACGTCGCTCCCTGAGGATCAGCACCCTTGCCATCGGAACCGGGAGGGCGGGCAACATCTACGATGGTCGCATCGGTTCCATGGATGATGTTGTGCAGTTAGCCGCGTTTCTGGAGCGACAGGCCCTCGACGGCATTGTTCATCTCGCGGGAACCACGCATGGAGAGAGGCCGGCAGAAACTTTTGCGTTGAATACGGGCTTTGCCGCGACATTGATGGCGGCACTCGATCTCGCCGGACTGCAAAACTGTCCGGTGCTTCTGATCGGCAGCGCGGCTGAATATGGCCGCCCCCGGGCGGAAGGCGCGGATCGGCTGCGGGAGACCGACCCAACCCGCCCTTCGACTGTATACGGCCTCAGCAAGCTCTCACAGACCCAGTTCGGCCTTGCGGCGTCCGCCCGGGGGCAGACGATCGTCGTGGCGCGTGTGTTCAATGTCGTCGGCGCCGGCATGCCGAAGCATCTGAGCCTGCCAAGCTTCGCCAGCCGGATCGCGGCTCTCGGTACGGCGGAAACGCTGTCGGTACTGCGAACGGGCAATCTCGATGCTGTGCGCGACTACATTTCGGTGGAGAGCGCAGCCGCGGCCTTGCTTGATCTGCTCTTTGCGCCAGCCGCTTACGGTCGGGTCGTCAATGTGTGCAGCGGCAGATCATACCGGATGCGCGACCTGCTCCATCGGATGCTCAAGATGGCAGAGCAGTCACCCGCAATCGAAGAGGCATCGGCAGGTGAGGAACCTCCGGACTGGGTCGTCGGCGATCCGACGCTCTTCTCCTCCCTGACCGGTTGGTTGCCGGGACCGATACGCGACGAGGATCTGGCTGCGGTGCTGGTCGACGCGGGATGCCGCGCTCGTCCAGGTTCCGAGGGACTCACCCGCGTCGTGCCCAGTGTGATCTGAGCAGGACTGCCGCATGTTCTCGTCATCAGCAATCAGCCTTGACTGGATACTGTCGGCCATTCAGCCGCAGTCGGCAAAGCCGGGGCTGGTCGTGGAGGCACTTGGATGAAATCCACTCACGGCGCGACCGCTCCGACGGTTCGGACTGGAGAACGATCCGGCGCTTGCGGCATTGGGCCGCTGCCACGCGCGCCTGTGCAGGTAACGGCTGTTGCCGGCATGCTTGCCGATGTCTGGGAGATGTCCCGGCAGCGTCTTCTGCGCCGCCTTCTGGCTAACCGGCAGGAACTCTTTCAGGAAAGCTATTACGCCGACCAGTGCGGACGCGAGGCACTGACCGGGCTCAGCCCGCTGGAACACTATATCCAGATCGGCTCGCGTCGGAATTGCCCCGCTCATCCAACGATGGATGTCGGGCGCATCGTGGAGGATATGCTTACGGCTCCAGCGACGCTGGACGGAACCGTGGTCGCCAATATGTTTCCCGGACTAGATAACGTACCCGACGAGGTTTATCGTGAGCTTGGGGCGTGGTCGCGCCATTTTCCGGAACTGAATCCCAAGGCCTTTCGTCCGCCCCTTGATCCCGGCGCGATGAGTGTGCGCGCCGAGCGACTTGGAAAGGCGTTTTCAGCCCTGCGCGATGCGATCGGTTCGTCGTTTACGCATCTTGTCGTCGCGCCATGGCATTATCACCCCGGCGGCGCAGAGCGTATCGGGCTCCTTCTCATGCGGTATCTCCGCGATATGGTTGGGGCTGCGAACGTCGTGATGTACGCCGCCGATCTGCCGACGGTTCATAATGTGGATCTGCCCAGCGATACGAGGCTGGTCTCGCTCTGCGACGTGCTGGATTCTCCCACACTTGAAGAGCGTGTCGAAATGCTCGACAGGCTGATCATCGAGTTTGCGCCGCGTGTCGTCTTCAACCTTCATTCCGAATCCTGCTGGCAGCTTTTCGCGCGACATGGCGCGACGCTCCATCACAACACCGGTCTCTACGGGATCGTTTTCAGCAATGCTGTATCACCGGAGGGTGAGCCCTATGGCTATTCCTATGAATTGCCCGGCTGCATCGGCGCGATGCGGGCGGTGATCGCCGACAATAGCAGCGTAAGGCGCGATCTTGCCCGGCATCTTCCCCTGCTCAAGCGCGATGTTGGAAAGATCCATGTCGTCTATACACCGGCGCCACCAGGCATGACGATGAAGCGGCCTCGACGCAACAAGCCTCGGCAAAGCCTCTGGATGAGCAGGTTCGCTGACGAAAAGCGGATGGACGTCCTTGCAGCGATCGCGGCGCGAATGCCGCATCGCCGTCATCTGGTCTACGGCTCTCTGGTGCAATCACGACGTCCCGCGAGCCTCGATCTGCTTGACGCACTCGGCAATGTTGAAGTGCGCGGGCGCTACGCCAGTCTTTCGGACATCCCGGCAGACAGTTGCGACGCGTTTCTCTATACATCCACCTTCGACGGGCTTCCGATCGTGTTTCTGGAGGCGACGGCGATGGGTCTCCCGATCGTCGCGCCGGACGTCGGCGGCATAGGCGATTTCGTGACCGAAGAAACCGGCTGGCTGGTCTCAGGCTCCGAAGCGGTGGACGAGTATGTAGCGGCGCTCTGCGAAATCGAGGAGAATCCCGAGCTGGCCTGCCGCAAGGTGCATGCCGCCCAGCGGCTCGTCCGGGAGCGGCACGGATGGGAACGTTTTGCCTCTTCTCTCGCTTCTCTTCCCGGTTTCATAGAGACCAGCCTTGTCGAGGAATAAGCCGATGAACGACAGATCGACAGGCGACGGCGATATCTTCATCGCGGTCTGCGCCAGCCGGGAAGGAAAGTTGCTCCATCGCACGCTCGCTGTGCTGTCGGATGCAATGGTGGAGGCCACACTTGGCGGCTTCAGGTGTGAAACGGTCGTCTTGTTACACGATGCCGACGAGGCTACGGCCACCATGGCCTACGACCGCGCCGGATCGTCTATTCGCGTCGTCGATTTGGGAGGAGCCGATCGAATCAAAGCCCGGAACGCGGCTGCGCGCATGGCTGAAGCGCCGCTGATCACCTGGATAGACGCCGGAGACGTCTGCAGCCGCGACTGGATTCGAGAGGCTGCCGGCCGAGCCTTCGAAGCCGGTCGCGAGGTGGTTTGGCATCCAGAGCATTGCGTCGTGCTGGGTGACAGTTTCCAACTTGTGGTATGCCGCGATCAGGAGGATGCACCGCGGGAAGTCGCCTCTTTTTTCTGGACGCCGCCCTATCCCTATGCGGCGCTCGCCCAGCGCGACCTCTATCAGCGCTTTCCGCTGCTGCCGCACGATACGGGGCGAGGATATCTCGGTGGCGACTGGTACTGGGGTTGCGAAACTATCGCTGCAGGCATTCCGCACAAGACCGTACCGAAGACATTCGTGGGCATCCTGCCCGACGATCCGCCGGTTCGCATCAATCTGGGGCCAGCACCCCGCAACATGCGACCCGCACCCCTTCGGCGCGCCTGATGCCGGCGGCTGTGTGACCCGCGATACGATCCAGATGGCAGGATGACAGCATGGGTGTGCCTTCCTTTTTCGGCTACCGGCATCTGAACAATGTATTTCGCGCCGGCAGCGATGCGGCGTACCTCTACGCTACCGTTCCTCATACGGCTTCGGCGCAGACGCTGCGCACGCTTTGGGCGCTGGAGAAGCGGCAGGGTCTGCTGTCATCCCCACCTCCTGCCGATCGCGCCACGCTGCACGATCACAGCGTGTTCCCCTGGCTCACGATCGACCATCCGGATTTTTCCCGCTACGTCGAGCGTTTTCAGTCGGCCTTCCGCTTTGCCGTCGTCCGCAACCCCTACGCCCGACTCCATTCGATCTTTCTCACTCATATCCAGCGCGACACACCCGCGGGACGCCGCTTCCGGCGCACGGCGAAGCTCCCGGTAAGCGAGGTTCTCGACTTCGATCGCTTCGCCACGCTGCTCGCCAACCTGCCAGAGCACGACCGGCATCCGGTCTTTTCACCACAGTCGGACTGGCTTTTGTACGAGAGCGTTCCCTACCATGCGTTGGGTGCTGTCGAACGTTACGTCGAAGACATGAGCGCGATGATGGCGCATGCGGTGCCGCCCGGCGGTACTGCCGACGAGGCCGGGGATCTGTCGATCGAGCGACCGTTCAGGCAAGTCATCTCGCCGGAGACAGCGCAACTCGTTCTCTCACTCTATCACCGCGACTTTGACGTTCTCGGTTACGATACCGACCCGGGCGCGGCCAGTGCTGCCCCGCGACGCCCGCTGGAGCGTATGCCGGAGCAGCCGCTCTACGGCACGCCGTTGTGGTTGCTGGTCGACAGCCGCGCTCAGCTTCTGGTCGGAAATGTCGACGTCGCCATCCGCCAGATCGAGCGGGTGATCGCGGAGGGAGAGGCTGAGCAGCGCGTCCTGCCGCAACTGCGCCTCGACCTTGCGCGCATCCATCAGGATCGTGGCGATTTCGACCAGGCGCTCGCCGTACTTCGGGCACCGCAAACCGCGTCGCTTTCCGATCCAGAATATCTGAGGGCACTGGCGGAACTGGAATTGCGGCGCAACGAACCGGCCGCTGCTCTGAAGGCGCTTGTCGCGATGTTCTCGGCATCGGACCCATCTCCTTCGGCGGTAAGGGAGATCGGTGCGCTCTGCGCACTGACCGGCGATCTGGATACATCGTTGCGTATGGGACATGCCATTCTCGACGCAGTACCATCCGGACCTGAGCGCAACCGTCTTGTCGATGCCCTCGTCGCTGGATTGAGCCGTCGTGGCTCGCCGCGCTACGCACTTGCCGTGCTCGAAGATATCCGCGAGGTGCGTGATCTCGGTTACGACGTCGCGGAGCCGGTCGCGCGGCTGCGAGGGGAAAAAAGCGCCCCGCCGCCTGTCGCGGCGCGCGATCCTGAGCTGCTGCCGCAGTCCGTCTTTGTCGATCCCGCATTGCAGGCGCTCGCGGAGGAGACCAGGGCAACCGCCGAATTCCTCCGGGAACGGCTGCTGCGCAAGGTGCTCGAAGCCAATCCGTTCCTATTCGACGCCGCGCATTATGCGCGTAGCGCGCCGGATCTCGGCAAGAGCGGACTGACGTCGTTTGAACACTATGTGCGGCATGGCAGCCGTCGACCGGGGGTGGAGCCCAACACCTTCTTCAATCATGCCGTTTATCTGCACCACTTCGCACGCGAGCCCGACACCATCCTCGACGCACTCGTTCACTACGTGGTCGAAGGCGCGCCGAGAGCGATCGATCCCGGCCCGTTCTTCGACAGCAAGGCCTATCTCCGCAAACATGCGGATGTCGCAGGCACGAGCGCTAATCCTCTTAACCACTACCTCTCCGGAGGGGAGCGCACGCGGGGACCTTTCGGCCTTCTGCCGGAATCCGTGTTCAATGGCCTGAAGCAGATGTCGTTCAACGACACAAAACTGTTTCCTAGTTCGTGGCGGCTGGGAGCCCTGACGCCCGATGCTTCCAGCCGTACTGCCGCCGAACGAAGAGGCGCCGTCTACAGCCGGCTGTCACGCGATCTGCCCGAGCATTGCACGCATCTCGTGCTGTTGCCGTGGGTCGCGCATCCGGGAGGAGCGGAGCAGGTTGCCGCCTCCACGCTGCGCATGCTTGTCGAGAGGCTCGGGGCAGGGGCTGTCGCCGCGATCGGCACCGACATGGCGAGCCGCAAGGGCTTCGATCTGCCCGAAGGTTTGAAGCTTTTCTCGTTGTCCGACTACCACGAAGCTCTCACAGTGGAAGATCGCGTCGAGATCCTTGATCGCCTCATCATGGAGCGGAAGCCTCGGATCACGTACAATCTGAACTCGCTTGCGTGCTGGGTCCTGATGGATTCACGCTCCCATATGCTGAAAGGGGAAACCGCGCTCTATGCCGCCATTTTTGCGTATGGTTTCAACGAAATCGACGGAACCTTCGGCTTTCATCAGCATATCGAAGCCTGCATCGACCATTTGACCGGCATCGTTACCGACAACAGCCGGTTTCCTGCGATCCTGCCGAGAATGGCACCGATATTGTCGACACAGGCCGAGAAGGTGCATGTCGTTTATACTCCGATCACCACCACGTTCGCGGAACCTTCTTCTCCTTCCGCAACACGGCCACGGCAGGCTCTGTGGATGAGCCGCTTCGCGCCGGAGAAGCGCATGGACGTGCTGGGAAGAATCGCAGCTGGCGCTCCCGACAGGCGCTTCGTCGTATACGGTTCGCAGAATCCCAATGTCCCGCCGGCAGACATCACTTTCCTGCGCGATCTTCCGAATGTCGAACTGGCCGGTTATTTCCGCGACCTGGACGATGTTCCCTTCGACGAATGCGACCTGTTCGTCTACACGTCCGCCTATGACGGCCTCCCGGTGGCGTTGCTGGAGGCCGCGGCAAAGGGCCTTCCTATCATAGCGCCAAACGTCGGCGGCATCTCGGATTTTATAACGTCGGAGACGGGATGGCTGGTGTCCAACCCGGACGCCGTCGATGAATATCTGGCCGCCATGCGCGAGATCGAAAACGATCCCAAACTTGTGCGGCGGAAAGTCCTCGCCGCGCAGAAGCTGCTTCGGCAAAGACATAGCTGGGCGGCGTTCCAGCAACAACTCGAACAACTGCCGCACTTCCTGCCGGGAGAACCCGATCCCAACAAACCGAACGCGCGCACCGGCTTTCAGAACGTCGTTGCGATCAGCCTTGGCGAGGCGTGCCAGTCAGCCCATCAAATAAGAAGATACTTCTCCACCGACGATCCCCATCACTACGAATGGCTGTTCCAGCCGGTCAAAAGCTATCCCGACGAGGCCGCGGGCTCGCCGTTCAACTGGTCGATCACGCCGATAGAGGCAGTCGCGAGGGCGATTTCACAGGACTTTGCGGGCTTTCTGAAACGTGAGAACCTGGAGTTCCGGACGGAGCCTTTCCAACATGTCCTCGATGTCGCCTACGGCATAAAGCACGTCCACTATTTCTCGCTGACCGAGGCGTATCTGGACGACTACGACATCGTCGAACAGAAGCTCGGCAAGCGGATCGACATGTGGCGGAAAGCGCTGCGCGGTGGCAAGAGCGTGTTGTTCGTCCGCCAGTCCGTAGGGGACGAGGCGGAGGCCGTGAAGCGTCTCGCCGGCGTCATCGGCAGGGCGTATCCGGATCTTCTCTTCGGCATCTTGGCCGTCTGCGGCAGCTATGAGAACCGGCAGGAAGGCAATGTCGTCTTTCGGCGCGTGCCGACGAATCCAAACGATTGGCAAGGGTACAACGAGCCCTGGAACGAGGCGCTGGATGCCGCCCGCCGTCTTTTTTCCTGATCGAGGCGATCGGGCGAATGTCGGCGAGATACGCGAGGCTTAAGGAGTGGGAGCACAAACTCGACACGTTCGTGGAGCCCGACGGCAAGTATAGGGCACGGTGCAATGACACTCTGACAAAGCGCCCGGGCCATTTCGACGAACAGATGGCGGCCGAGCCTTCTTGGGCAGAGCGCGATGCGTTGCTGGATGTAATGGCGGCAACCACGAAGGCGCATGGCATCGGTTTCTGGCTCGCTACGATGCCGCATGCGGTGCCACCTGTGGCTGCTGACGATCCGGACGAAGATCAGCGCACATTGCGAGACGCTTTGAACGATGCGACCCGGAGATACTGCCTGCGACGCTAGGTGAATCTGGTTGATCTGGATTCATATGTTCCAGACTTCGGCGGCCTGATGTATGACGCGATTCATCCGAATGAGAATGGAGCTCAGGCGATCGCACGAGCCCTGCACTCATGTATTCGCCTGCCGACAATCGTCGGGGCAAAGAAAGAAGCCTGATAATCCGGTGCTGGTGAACGGGTGCGGTTGGAAGCCACTTGCGGATGGTGGTGTACCGCTTTGGCGAACGCCGGGCCGGCTGATCGACGCCAGCTTTCAATATCCCAGTTCCAGTTGGAGTTCTCATGACCGCTTTTCCGCTTGCGCCCTTCGCGGCATCCGACACAGAAGGCAGGGTTGCCCTTATAACGGGCGGTACCGGCTCGTTCGGTACTGCGGTCCTGCATCGTTTTCTCGGTATGAATTTCAAGGAGATACGCGTCTTCAGCCGGGACGAGAAGAAACAGGAAGACATGCGCATCGCGCTGAAGAACGATCGGGTGAAGTTCTATCTCGGCGACGTGCGGGAGGCTTCGTCGCTTCAGCCGGCGATGGTGGATGTCGATCTCATCTTCCACGCAGCGGCGCTGAAGCAGGTGCCGTCCTGCGAATTCTACCCGATGGAGGCGATCCGCACCAATGTGCTGGGCGCGGAGAACGTGTTGGAGACCGCGGTGCGGTTCGGCGTGCCGAAGGTGATCGTGCTGTCGACGGACAAGGCCGTCTACCCGATCAACGCGATGGGCATGACCAAGGCGCTCATGGAAAAGCTGACCATCGCCAAAGCCCGCACGATCTCGAGCGACCGGACGGTGCTTTGCGCAACGCGGTACGGCAACGTCATGGCGTCGCGAGGCTCGGTCATTCCGCTTTTCGTCTCTCAGGTCAAGGCGGGCAGGCCGATCACGGTGACGGACCCCAACATGACCCGCTTCCTGATGTCGCTGGAGGATTCCGTCGATCTGGTGCTCTACGCCGCCAAGAATGCGCGGCAGGGCGATCTCTTCGTCCAGAAAGCGCCGGCAGCCAGAATCGGGGTGCTGGCGGAAGCCGTGCGGCGCATATTCAAGAGTGACGTACCCGTGCAGGTGATCGGCACGCGTCATGGCGAAAAACGGTACGAATCCCTGATATCCCGCGAAGAAATCGCCCGGGCGGAGGACCTCGGCGACTACTACCGGGTGCCGGCCGACGACCGCGACCTCAACTATGCCAACTATTTCAGCAAGGGGCAGACCGAGTTGTCGCAGATGGAGGACTACACCTCCGACAATACCCGTATTCTCGATCTGGACGGCGTGATCGCGTTGCTGCACGAACTGCCGTTCATCAAGAACGAACTGGCGAGCTGAAGCTTCCGATGACGAGAAAATACAAAATCCTGACGATCGTCGGGACCCGGCCGGAACTCATCAAGATGTGCCGCGTCATCGCGCTTATGGAAAAGCATACCGATCACGTGCTGGTGCATACGGGGCAGAATTTCGACCACCAGCTCAATCAGGTCTTCTTCGAGGAGCTGGGCATCCGTGCGCCCGACTTTTACCTCGGAGCCGCGGGAGGCAGTCCGGTCGCCGTCATAGCCGACATACTGTTGAAGGTGGAGGAGGCGCTGCTGAAGGTGCGCCCGGATGCGGTTCTCATCTATGGCGACACCAATTCAGGACTGGCGGTGATCGCCGCCAAGAGGCTGAAGATACCGGTTTTCCACATGGAAGCTGGCAACCGCTGCTTCGATCAACGCGTGCCGGAAGAATTGAACCGCAAGGTGATCGACCATCTTTCCGATGTGAACATGGTTCTGACTGAGCACGCGCGGCGCTATCTGATTGCGGAAGGCCTGCCGCAGGACCGCATCTTCAAGGTGGGGTCGCACATGCAGGAGGTGCTCGACCATTTCCGGCCGGCCATCGCCCGGTCCGACGTCCTCGACAGGCTGCAACTCGACGCGGGCTCCTATTTTCTCGTTTCCAGCCATCGCGAGGAGAATGTCGATTCGCCGGAGCGGCTGGCCAGCTTGCTCGATTCGCTCAACGGTCTCGTCGAACGCTACGGTCATCGCGTCATCGTGTCGACGCATCCGCGTACGCGCAAGCGCATGGAGGAGATGGACCTGCACGAACCCGATCCTCGCATCACCTTCCTGCCGCCTTTCGGGTTCTTCGACTACATCAAGCTGCAGGCGGAAGCCGCCTGCGTGATTTCGGACAGCGGCACGATCACCGAGGAGGGGTCGCTGCTCGGCCTGCGCGCCGTCACCATCCGGCAGGCGCATGAGCGGCCGGAGGGAATGGATGCCGGGACCCTGATCATGTGCGATCTCGATCGGCAGAGCCTCTTGAATGCGGTCGAGGTGGCGATTGCGGCGGACATGCCTGCGGCCATGCCGGTTGCAGATTACGAAGCCGGCGCCGTTTCCCGGAAGGTGCTGAACATCGTCCTGAGCTATATGGGATT
This sequence comes from Rhizobiaceae bacterium, assembly GCA_023953845.1. Taxonomy (NCBI): domain Bacteria; kingdom Pseudomonadati; phylum Pseudomonadota; class Alphaproteobacteria; order Hyphomicrobiales; family Rhizobiaceae; species Rhizobiaceae bacterium. The sequence continues at coordinate 253,063 of JAMLJC010000002.1, forward strand.
CGTCAACCGGGTCGTTTGGCGAAAGAACTGAAACGCGTTACGAGGCCCGGATGCCTCTCGTCGTTCTTCACATCATCCCCACGATGGGGCAGGGCGGCGCTGAACGGCTGCTCCATGCACTGGCGTCGGTGCCAGCCGAGGGGCAGCGGCACATCGTGCTGACGCTGTTCGATGAAGTGCTGTTCGGAGACGGCGTCGACATCCGCACGCTCGGATTGGCGCGTCGCCAGCGCCTGCGTTCCTCCATGCGTTTCGCTCTGGCCTGGCGATCGATCCGGTCGATCATCCGCGACGAGAATGTCGGCATCGTGCATGGCTGGCTCTATTACGGCATTCTGGCGACCATTTTTGCACGGCCGCATGTCGACAAGGTGGTCTGGTCGATCCACAACACCCTGATGCCTGCAACGGGCCGATATACGGCGCTTCATCTCGCCGAGCGCGGTTGCGCGCGTCTTTCCTATAGCGTGCCGGATCGCATCATATACTGCGCGGAAGCGGCGCGTGCGGCTCATGATGCGGCGGGCTACAGGCGCGATGCCGGCATCGTTCTCGACAACGGCGTCGACGTCGAGCGCTTCTGCTACCCGGGACCGGAAGCCGTCCGGGCAAAGAGGCGGCGGCTTGGCTTTGCCGACGATGACGAGATCGTCGGCATCTTCGCGCGTTTCCATCCGCAGAAGGACCTGACCAATTCGTTCGCCGCAATCGCGGAATGCGTCAGGACGCGACCGAATCTGAAAGTGCTGCTTGCGGGCGCGGGCATGTCGCCCGACAATCCCGAGCTCAACAGGTCGCTGGAGCGCGCCGGACTCGCGCAACGCGCGACCTGCATCGGCATAAGGGACGACATGGAGGAAGTCATCAATGCGGCCAGTCTGATCGTCTCGGGATCGGCTTATGGCGAGGCCATGCCGATGGTCGTGCTGGAAGCGCTGAGTTGTGGAGTGCCTGTCGCCGCCACCGATGTGGGCGACGTGTCGCGGCTCGACATGCCGAGATCGGCAATTGTGCCGCCGTCCGAACCGCACGCATTGGCCGGCGCCATCAGCGCCGGGCTCGACCAGGGACGGGACGACGCCTTGTGGCGGAACGCGTCGGCGCGGACCCGGACGCGTTTCTCGATCGGCGCCTATCGGGCGGCTCACGCTTCGTTCTACAGATCCCTGCGGTAGGAGCGCTCGGCGATGAAGCGTCGTTCCGATGCGCCACCTGTCTCGATCGTCACGCCCGTCTGGAACGCGGCGGGATTCATCGAGGAGACGATCACTTCCGTGATGTCGCAGTTGGGGGACGAAGATGAGTATATAATCGTCGATGACGGTTCTACGGACGGAACTGAAGAAGTACTCGCAAGCCTCCAGAAAACATACGGATTCAGGCTTTTGAAGCAGGCAAATAGCGGGGAAGTCGCGGCCGTCAACCTTGGTGTGGACGCGGCTTGCAACGATCTTGTCTGCGTGGTCAACGGCGACGATCCGATCCTGCCCGGACTGCTGAGGCATATGAAGGAGACGTTCCGGAACGAGCCGGAACTGGCTGCGGCATACCCCGACTGGCTGATGATAGATGAGAAAGGCGTGATCCTTCGCACCGTCCGGACGATTCCATATTCATACCGGACGATGCTGGCGGAACATTTCTGCATTCCCGGTCCCGGCACGTTTTTCCGTCGAAGCGCCTTCGCAGGCGAGCCTTGCCGCGACCCGAGGGCGGAGGGACTTTCCGATTTCGACTGCTGGCTGCGCCTCGGCCGCACGGGATCGAGCATGCGGCGCGTGCCGGAGGTGCTGGCGACATGGCGGTCGCATCCCTCCGGCACGACGGCCACGATGGACGGCGCCAAACTCGCCCGGGCAAAGATAGAACTCATGACGCGCTTCTTCGCGCGGGACGATCTGCCGTCCGGCGTGCGTGCGCTGGAGGCACAGGCATTCAGTGCCGCCTATTATCATGCGGCGCTGCTGGGCATCAGGCGATCCCGCGTGCCCTCGCTGCGCTATGCCGTCGCGTCCTACCGGCACAAGCTCGTATGGCCCGCGGACGTGCATCCCACGCAGAGAAGGTCGTTGCCGCATCTTCTCTATGCCGTGACGCAGCCGTTTTCAGGCTGGTGTCACAGGCTGTCTGACTCGTTCCTTCCAGAGCGCTTCCGGCGGGCGCGGGTGCTGTCCCAGACATTCGGCGCGCAATGAGAAAGCCCGTCGTCAGCGTCGTCATTCCCGCCTTTAATCGAAGTGCAACGATCGGGCGTGCGTTGGCGAGCGTCAGGGCGCAGACATTTCCGGACTTCGAGATCGTGGTGGTCGACGATGCATCCGTGGACGACACCGTCGCTGCATGCGCCGCGTTCGAGGACAGCCGATTGCGGATCGTGCGACGCGATGTCAATGGCGGCGCCGCGGCCGCGCGCAACACGGGCATATTGGAATCAACAGCCGACCTGATCGCGTTTCTTGATTCCGATGATAGCTGGCTGCCCGACAAGCTCGCGCGACAAGTCGCGGCGATGTCGCTGCCGGGCGCTCCGGAGGTCGGTTGCACGGGTGTGATCCTGCATTTGCTCGACCATGGGGAGAAACGGGTCAAGCGTCTGGAGCAGACGAGCGACTGGGCGCGGCGTCTTGCCATGGACTGTGATCTCAGTCCCGGTTCCACGCAGATAGCCACCCGCCGGATCTTCGGCGAGATCGGCCTTCTGGACGAAACGTTGCCTCGCTTCGAGGACTGGGACTGGCTGCTGCGCTACACTCGCCGCCATGCGATCGGCGCGATCCCCGATCCTCTTGCGGAGATCTACAACCGACGCGCGAGATTGGGTGAGACAGTCGAGCGTTCCGCTGCGCTATTTCAGCGCAAGCATCAATCCGTATTTCGCGGCCTGCCAGTGTCGGATCGTCGCGACGCGCTAATGAATCTTTGGCTGCAGGCCGCCAATACCTATGCTTTCGAGCGCCGTTTCTGGCGTGCGATCCCGCCTTTGATCAAGGCTTTCAGGCACCGCCCTCTGCGGACGACGCAACGTTTCTTCGGCGGCGCGATCCGTTACGGTTTGCAGTCTGGAAAATCGTCGGAACTGACTTAGGTGTCCACGCAAGGATGCGCCCGCTGGTTGGTGGACGCGCTCTTTGGGTGAGTGTTAAGCGAGTCTTCGATTGGCCTCGTAGCGCGGACGAGAGTCGTTTTCACCACCCCTTTGAAAAGCGGAGGCTGCCGGGCAGTATGCGTATTGATTTGCGCGGGATCGCAAACAAGCGAATCCTGGTCACGGGAGCCGGTGGCTTCATCGGAAGCCACCTGATCGAGGCGCTGAGTCGCGCCGACGCCCGCGTGAAAGCGCTTCTTCACTACAATGCGGATGGCAGCATCGGCAATCTGCGCCTGCTGCCGAAAGATGTGATCGCGGGTGTCAAGATCGTTCATGGCGATCTCAACGATGCGGAATTCTGCGTCCGGCTGGTCGAGGATTGCGACATCGTGCTTCACCTTGGAGCGCTGATCGCCATCCCGTATTCCTATCTCGCCCCTCGCAGCTACGTCGCCACCAACATCGGTGGAACGCTGAATCTCCTGGAGGCGGCGCGGAGCCGCGGCGACGTGCGCTTCGTTCACACCAGCACATCCGAGGTCTATGGCAGCGCCCGCTACGTCCCCATGGACGAGGCGCATCCACTGCAGGCGCAGTCGCCCTATGCCGCGACCAAGATCGGGGCCGACAAGCTGGTGGAATCCTACGTGAACGCCTTCGGCGTCGACGCGGTCATCGTGAGGCCTTTCAACACCTATGGTCCGAGGCAATCGGCCCGCGCCGTGATACCGACCGTGATCGGACAGGTGCTCGGCGGCACGGAGCTCGTCAAGCTTGGCGCCGTCGCGCCGGTCCGGGACCTGACCTATGCCTCTGACACGGTTGACGGTTTCATCACCGCGGCGCTTGCCGAAAACGTCAAGGGGCGCTGCTTCAATCTCGGCACCGGAAGCGGCATCGCGATCGGCGACCTGGCGTCGCTGATCATCCGGCTGATGGGCTCCGATGCGCGAATCGAATGCGATGCCCAGCGCCTGCGTCCCGAAGCGAGCGAGGTCGACAGGCTGATTTCCTCGCATGACGCCTTCACCAACGCGACCGGCTGGGAGCCGAAGGTTTCGCTGGAGGAGGGGCTCGGGCGCACCATCGCCTATTTCAAGGCGAATCCCGATCTGCTGCCTCATGTTGGCTACGTGGTATGAGCACGCGGCATCAGGCAATCGTGATGGCGGGCGGGAAGGGCACGAGGCTCCATCCTTATACGGCCGTGCTTCCCAAGCCCCTGATGCCGCTCGGAGACGCACCGGTCCTTGAGCTGCTGCTGCGCCAGCTTTCGAATTTCGGAATCGGCGACGTCGTGATCGCGGTCAATCATCTGCGCCATCTCATCCAGGCATTCTTTGGGGGCGGCTCCAGCCTTGGCATGAACATCGCCTACGCCACGGAAGACCATCCGCTCGGGACGTGCGGTCCGGTGGCGCAGGTGCTGGACGACATGGCCGACGACTTTCTGCTGCTGAACGGCGACCTGCTCACCGATCTCGATTTCAGCGCGCTGCTCGATCGTCACAGGCAACGCAATCTGGACGCCACCGTCGCCGGTATCAGACGGAAGATCAGAGTCGAGTACGGCGTGCTCGACGTCGATCCGGACGCACGCCTCACAGGGCTGCGCGAGAAGCCTGAGATGGAGTTCGTGATCAGCATGGGCGTCTACGCGTTGCGTCGCGACGCGATAAGGCCGTTTCTCACGCCGGGAGAGCCGCTGGATATGCCTCAACTGCTTGCCGCCATGATCGCGGCGAAGTCCCGCGTCGAATGCTTCGTGACGGATTGCAAGTGGCTGGATATCGGTCGGCCGGAAGACTACGGCGTCGCCCAGGCGATCGTATCTGACGGGTATGACGCGTTCGTGAGGCAGAATCCATGATGGTCGATCGTGCTGTCGTTTTTGGGAAAGTGAATCTTCCGGTAGAAGAGGGCTCAACCCACCTCGATTGTGCCGTGGTCGTTGATCATTTCGAGGTCCGCTCCCGCGGTGTCAACCTCCGGGAGGAAGGAGGACGATTGTTCGGAATGGCGCTCCAAAAGCTTTCAGCGCCGATAAATCGTATGACCCGCGATGCAGAAGACGCCTTGTAGCTCCTGCGACCCCGCCGACGAAGGCCCGGGCACACGTCGCCTTCGTGAGAAGACGTCGTTTTCGGGGCGACCCGGCCAGCGCCCCGTCCAAATTGTCCTTGATGCACGAGAGGACGACGAGGGCCGGGCACTCCTCGCGATCTCTGCACTTCACCTGTGCGCGCGCTGCCTGCCTGACGTGATCGTCCGTGCGCTTTGTCCGACCGGCGCCGTCGTCAGCGTGGCGCTTGAGGCGTTCGAGTGGGATACCGGCGTCGAAGTGCAAGTATTCGGAATTGAGGATGCCGCAGCGGCTTTCGAGGGCGCGGACCTCTATGTGAGCGTGTCGCTGGACTCCGTTCATCGTGGCTGGTTCGAACAGGCGCAACGCGCCGGAATACAGGCCGTGGTGGCGACGCAATTTCCTGAGACTGTGGACAGGCAGTTTTTGACCATGCCGGTGCGCGTCGCCCACGATACGCGCCTCCTGGCGGAACGGGTACTCGAATGCCTCGAAAATCGCCGATAAAGCCGATTGTGAGCAGGAAGGAGGATTTCCGCCTTGTCCTCATCGTCGGCATGGCGGCCAGTATTCATCTGGCGCGCTGGGTCGCGCTCGTGCGTGGCTCGCAATACAAGGTGGTGGTGTTTCCCGTAATGCGCGGGACACCGTGCGGGGAACTTGCGCCTTACCGGCTGGTGCGGAATCGGGACGATATCGCGGCGCTGGCGAAGGGCGAAGTCGGTGTCTTCGATCTCGACAGCGTTCCCCGCAACGTCGCGGAAACGGTGGACAACGTCAACGCATATACATGGCCCGGGCATCCAGGCTTTCCCGACGATTTTCGTCCGACGACCGCCTACAAGCTCACAAAATGCATTCGCGATCTGGACCCCGATCTCGTGCATAGCATGGAGGTCCAGTTCGCGGGATACCTCATGCTGGAGGCGAAGCGGCGGATCGGCAGGGCGAACTTTCCGCCATGGCTTCTGTCGAACTGGGGCAGCGATGTCCTCCTTTTCCAGAAGCTTCGCGACCATCTCCCAATTCTCAAGCAGGTTTTCCGGGAGATCGATGGCTATTGGTCGGAATGCGGCCGCGATGTGAGGATCGCCCGAGACTTCGACTACCGCGGCAGGGTGTTCGAACCGATGCCGGCATCTGGCGGGATGCTCATGAAGGAGGCGAATGTTTCAGCTCCTTCGACGCGGCAACTCCTGCTTGTAAAGGGCTATCACGGCTGGGCCGGACGCGGGCTGCATATCCTGTCGGCCGTTTACCTCGCCGCCCCGGAACTGCGTCATCTGCGCATCCGCGTCACGTTTTCCAATGGCGTGGCGATCAGGATGACGCAAGACATCCGGGAGCGTACCGGGCTCGACATCGACGTTGAGCCTTATGTCGAAAAACATTCGGACGCGCTGCAACGGCTTAGAGAGTCGCGCATCGTGGTAGGCCTGGGCATCTCGGACGGTATCAGCACCACGCTTCTGGAGGCGATGACGGTGGGCACATTTCCGGTGCTGGCTGACACGTCATGCGCCTGCGAATGGATCGACAACGGCACGCACGGGATCATCGTCAACCCGCACGACACTGCGGCATTGGCGACCGCGCTCGTGCGCGCGGCGACCGATAACAAGCTCGTGGACAGCGCGGCCCTTCGCAACCGCAAGGAGGTCGCGCGGCGCTGGTCCGCGAGCCGCAACGCGCAGAAGGTCCTGCGCAACTATGGCATCATGATGGACAAGACCCGCGACGTCCCGCACGGGACGTCTGCCCGTGAAATGCAGGTCTGAGATGATGCACGCGCCTTCATCTGCCGCCGATACGCTTGTTTCTATCATCATTCCGGTCTTCAACGGGGCCAGATGGTTGGGCGATGCGATCGACAGCGCAATCGGGCAGACGCATCTCAACATAGAGGTGATTGTCGTAGACGACGGGTCGAACGACGATGGCCGGACGCGGGCGGTCGCGGAATCTTATGGTGATCAGATACGGCTGATCACGAAGCCGAACGGCGGCGTCGCTTCGGCTCTCAATGCTGGCATTCAGGCAATGCGCGGCGCGTTCTTCTCCTGGCTCAGCCACGATGATCTCTATCATCCACGGAAAATAGAGGTGCAACTGGCGCGCGCGCTCAGTTTTCCTGAACCGGTCGTGGTATTCGGAGACGTCGCAGTCATCGATGAGGCCAGCCGCAAGGTCTGGGAACTGGCTCTGGGCGCCAATACGCGCGCCCGAGACCATGCGTTGTGGCACGTGCTGGAGGCGCGGCTCAGCGGGTGCTCTCTGCTCGTGCCGCGCGTCTGTTTCGAGATCTGCGGCGTGTTCGACGAGTCCCTGCCGACGACCCAGGACTATGAGCTCTGGTACCGTCTGGCCCGGAAATATCGCTTCGTGCATTCCAGTGGCCTTCTAACGCTATCTCGCGCGCACGCCGATCAGGGTTCGCGAAATACGCGTCATCTGGAGGAGGCATCCCTGTTGTGGATGGATTTCCTCGATCGCCTGCCGGCCGACGTTCAGTCGGGGATGGCGATGGACGAACTCGAGTTCTGTGCCCGCGCCTGTCGAGCCGATATCCTTGCGTCCTATCCTGGACTGCCTGCTTTCGCGCACCGGCGCATGGTGGAAGCGCGGTCGAAGGCGAAGCTGACCCTGGTAGCCGACGTTCGCTATATCAGCGCCGCGTTCGAAACGCTCGGTCGGCTGGCTGGGATGGGTTATGTCGCGATCGATGTCGTCTTCGTCCAGCATGGAACCGGCGACGGCGCAGTCGTCGGCAAATTCGATCATGTCATGCGACGCGTCGGTTCACTGGTCACCGTCAGTGCGGATACGACTGCGGCGGAGGTCTCAGCAGCCGTCGCAGTTCGTGCCGATCCCGACGCCGTGATGATATTTCTTTCGGGCGATTCCCCCAATGTTCTTTTAGATCTCGAAACCGGTCTTGACCGGCTGTTCGCCAGGGAATTCGATGCCATGCTCCGGACGGAGCCGGAAGGCCGGTGGCTCGACGGCGGCATTTTGAGAGCCGGCGCCTTGATGGAGGCGATACGTCGGTCGGCTGTTCGTAGCGATCGTGCACTGCGAAGCGAGTTGGAATTTTGCGCGCGCGTTGCAGTCATGCCGCAGAAACCGGCGCAATCGCCGGTTCATATGGCTGCCGCGGGCGGCAGCGTAATCCCCGATGATGACGCCGCACGGCACGTTGTTGACGATGCTCCGACGGACACGCAATCGCGGGACGAAGCTGCGGCGGATATCGAGAGCCTTGAGGCTCCGACGGCGAGTACAACTCGCGAGCGCTATGTTCACCAGTTTCCGCCGCCATATCTCGGACGTTTCGAATTCCTCCGCGTGGCGCGAAAGCCGTTCCTGAAAGAAAAAAACGTCGAGAGGTTGCTTTCGCTCGTGGAGCGCCTTCGGACGATTGGTGGAGGGCGAATGTACCGGCCGGCCGTCTGGACTACGGAGCGGCTGCTCGGTGCTCGCGGTAAGATCGACCGAGACTGGTATCGAAGCGCTTACAAGGATGTCGATGCAACGATCGATCCGGTTATCCACTATCTGAAACAGGGTTGGCGGGAGAATCGTGATCCGTCACCCTCCTTCTCGACCAGCGAATATATACGGCGTTTCTCAGGCGGCGATAAACTCAACCCGATCACGCATGCATCGTTCTATCTCGAGAAACAGAAGGATCGGCCGATCCTCGGGAGCTTTCTCGTCACAAAGCTGTTGCGCTATCCGATCTCGAAGCAGTTTCTATCGGACAAAATTCTCGCCTCGCTTTCCCGCATGCAATCCCGCAGGCGTTTCTTCCTGCCGGAAAAGCATATCGGGAAGATCGAATGGATGTTCGGTGTAAGAGGCAAGATCGATCGCGACTGGTACAGACAAACCTACCTCCTCTCTTCCGGGAGCGGGGAAGACCCTTCATTGCACTATCTTGCGACAGGCTGGCGTTACGGCAACAAGCCCTCCGAGCGATATCGTATCGCGTCCTTTCCGACGTCCGGCGGCCCACTCTCCCATCTCAATCCGTTGAGCAGGGATACATTTTTGGGCCGAACCGAGATCGAATTGATCGAAGACCCATCAGTCTCGGCAGCGGAGGTCCTATCCGATTTCGCGGAGGGCGAAACTGGCGGTGACCGGGAGGCGGTCGATTCAAAGGACACCCTGCGGTCTTCTGGATCGAACATCCAGCAGGAGCGTTTCAGCCTCCAGACCGATACACATCATCCAGAAGCCGTTTTCGCATCTGCCGTTTTGCCGGCATGCGTCGCCTTTGTGCCCGATGGGACGCCATCGTCGGCTGACTGGATTCGATATGTCCGGAAGTCACTGGGATCGCAGGCGCGGTCCGTTGTCGTGCTTGCGTCCGGAACCAGTTCCATTTCCCTTTCGGGTGTGGGGCCGGACGTGTCATTCAACCTCCCGGAACAGCTTCCCGCGGCAGTCGAGCACATTCGCGCCATTGGTGTAGCGCGCTTCGACCTCGTCGGCCTTGCGCATCAAGAGAGCATTCAGATGCTGCTGGACGGTCTTTCGATCCCTGTGGACGTGACCGTTTTGTCGGAACCAATTCACAAAGCGGACCGCGCTTTGCTGCGACGTGCCGAGCGGGTGCTGACACCGGAGGCGGACATCGCACTCAGCCTTCGGCAATTGCGACAGAGGGGGCGAATCCTCCATGTCGTACCGCCCTGCGAGCATGAGGCTTTCAACTATAGGGTGGTACGCCGCAGGCTTCAGGAAGCCGATTCACTCAGGATATTGGTAATAATGCCGGAAGCGAGCGAGCCGGTGATATCAAGTGTGCTCGATGTGGCTGGCATGATCGCTGAGCGCAATCTGCCGATTTCCCTGATGGTTGCCGCCGAGCGCGAACGAACGTGTACACTCCAGTCTGTGATCTGGGTTGGACAGGCAAACTTCCCGAACCTGATCGAACTGATAGGGGAAACCTCTCCGCACCTCCTGTGGCTGGCTACCGACCCTGATACCGCCATGCTGCCCTATGCCCAGCATGTCGCCGAAATGGGCTTGCCGGTGCTGCTGACGGGATCCCGCAGGGTAGCAAGCCGGTTTTTCGGACGGGACTTCGCATGGCGCGGTACGGATAAATCGGGCGGGAGAGCCGAAGCAATAATCCAGCAACTCGAAGCACTGCGGGAAAGCGGACTGGATCTGCCATCGACAGGACTTTCGCCCGTCAAGGGATCGCCCGTCGCGTTTTATCCTGGGAGATATCTTGAATGGCGAAAGCGACCATAACCCGTGAGCGCAGGGTTCTGCTGATCGCCGGCGTTCCGCCGTGCAGCAACTATAGTGGAGGTATCTTCCTCGAACAAATCGTCCGGGCCACCCAGCCGCCGGCAGGGGTTTTCGTTGTGCAGAATCGGCATCTGACCCCCATCCTGAGCGCCGATCTCGCATCGCGGCTTTCGATCCGGACACGTATCAAGCCGGAAGAATTGCATGATGCCGGAGATATGCCCGTCAGGGTTCGGCGGGACGAAAGGCATGCCCGACTGAAGACCGTACCGGAGCTCTTTTCCAAGGCCTTGCGATTTGCGGCGGAAATCAACGCAACGGATTTCTGGATCGTTCTGGAAGGCCAAACGTTGATACGTCTGGCTCATATGCTGATGACGAAGGGTGGGCTGCCCGTTCACGTCCAGGTCATGGACCCGCCCGGATGGTGGCTGCGAGCGCACAATGTAGACACGCGATCGAGCGAAGAAATCCTCAAGCAATTCGACGAGGTCTTACGGGGCGCTGCCGGCTGTGCCGCCGCGTCATGGGCGATGGCGTCGCATTTTCGTCATTTATATAAGGCCCGCTGCGCTGTCGTCGTACCGGCGCTCGATGCTCAACTGGCGCTTCCTGCCGCCTTGTCGCCCGGAGATGGCACCATGCGGGTGGCCTTTTCGGGGCAAACCTATGCCACCGAGGAAATGAATGATCTCATCGGCGCTATGGTGGACATCAAGAACAGCGGACGATTCCGCGATGTAGAGCTTCACGCTTTCACAAATCACATCCCGACGGATGTGCCGGATAGCACAAGCGTGATTCGCAGCCGCGGATGGATATCCCAAAAGGATCTCGTGCGGGAACTTGCAAAAATGGACCTGCTCTATTGTCCCTACTGGTTCGCGGAAGGCATGCGGGAGACCGCCAATCTCAGCTTTCCGTCGAAGCTGATAACATATTTCGCCTCGGGCCGGCCGGTCGTGTTTCACGGCAGAGCCGATTCATCGCCCGGTCGCTTTCTCCGGGAAAACGCGGCAGCATTCTTCTGCTTTAGACCGGGAAAAGACGCGATCAGGAATACGCTGGAGCGAAGCCTGATCAGACACGACGACTATGCGGAAGTCTCGGCCAATGGCCGCGCGCTTGTCGAATCCCGGTTCAGCTTCGAGGCGTTGCGGGCGTCTTTTTCGGACTTCCTGCACATCCCACGTGAAGATGAGGGAGGGAACGTCCGGGCACCGTGGCGCGGGCACAATTTGGCGGATCAAGCTTGATGTTCAAGAGGTACCTCTTCCTTTTTGCCGCCCTCGTGGCTTTCGCCGTGCTGTTGCGATCTCTCTCCGGTGCCGGCGATGCGGGGGCGGGATTGAAGCAGTGGCTGATACCGGTCGCCACGCTCTACCTCGATACGTTCAACAATCCGACGACCGCACTCGTCCTGTCCTTGGCAATGGGACTGGCGGGGATGGCGATCATCGTCTTCTTCTGGGTCAAGCGGTTCCGTCCGGTGAATTCCGAGCTGCGCTGGGTGCTCAGGAAGCTGAAGATCGCCAAGGGAGAGGCGGGTTCACAGCAAGCGTTCGATGCCGCAAACGAGATTTTTGCGTCATCGGATTTGCTGGCGCGCCATTGGCGGTCGTTCCGGCCGCAGATCGCGCGGTCCGCCGATGGAACCTATATGCGCTTTGCCGATCCGTCGGACAGTTTCTCCCTGTCGACCATACGCCTTGCCGGCCGGTCGGCCTCGGCCATGCGCGCTTTCGCCGGGGATTTCGTCGGCATCGGTCTGGTCTTCACCTTCCTCGGACTGGTCGCCGGACTCTATTTCGCCGGGCGCAGCATGCTGAGCGCCGATCTCGGCGCCGCGCGGGAAGCGCTGATCCAGCTGCTACATGCATCGACCTTCAAGTTCCTTACCTCCATCATGGGCATCGGCATGTCGCTGGTGCTGACATGGGCCAACCGCATCTTCGTGTCGTCCACGGAGGAGGAACTCGACGAGCTGAATATCTGGATCGAGGATCATTTCCCCCGTGCGCCACGCACCATGGCCTCCGAAAATGCGCGCCAGTCTGCCGAATCCGCCGAGGTTCCAGGCGTTCCGGCGGTGCTTTCCGTAGCAGGGGAGTAGCTTTATGGCGGGCTCCGACCAGAATATCGAGGGCGGCGGGTCCGGTTTCTTCGTGCCCATGGTTGACATGCTGGCCGGCGTCATCTTCATCCTTATCATCATGCTCGTGTCCGTCGCGCTGCTGGCGCGTGACGACTATACGAAGATCGAGACCGCCCAGAAGGAAATCACCGCGATCGAGAAGGAGCTGGAAGCCGCGCGTGCGGCCGAGGCGACCTATCTCCATCCCCGGCGCCAGGCCAACGAAGCTCTGCGCGCCGTGCTCGAAAGGATTTCGAAAGACCTCGCCGCCAGCGGCATCTCGTCGGCAGTCGAAAAGGGACCGGACAGGCTGCGCCTGGAAGGCGCCGACTTCTTCGACGGCGGTGTGTCGCTTTCGGCCAAGGGTGCGCAAGCCGTGACGGTGCTGAGCAAGGCGCTGGCGCGAAGCCTGCCATGCCTCACCGATCTGCGGCCGATACCGGAATGCGCCGACGTGCCAGATGCGAGAGCCGCGCGGGTTGCGATGACGGTCCACAGCCCCGCGCGTGACGGGTCACCCCTAGACGCGCAGGCGCTTACGGATGTCCAGTCGGTCGCTCTTTTCGCGGCTGTCGGGGAAGACAATCCGGCGCTCATGGCGCTGCACAATCCGGCCGGCCAGAAACTCGTGGGATATGCCGCGCTGGGCGACAGCGTGCTGGCGAAGGAGGCAGGCGAGCACACGGAGCGCATCGAACTGGTGTTCGAGATGTTCGTTCCGCCGCTGCCGGATCAACAATAGCGGTTGACACGATTGCGGCTCGCTGCAGCCGGTGTGTCGGCGTGCTGCGGGAGGTGTCCGGTATCTGGAAGGAAGAGGCAGGTTGCGAAAATGGGCCTAATCAGAAGAGCCAAGGGCCTCATCCTCAGAAGCCCGTTGCTGCGGGCGGCCGTCTCAAGGCTGCGCGACCGAGCCGCGGCTGTCGCGGCGCGTCTGGCAGGCGAGCGCAGGATGAACGAGGCCACGCACGGCAGGGTCGAACTCATGGAGCTCGAAATCTATCGGCTGCGCAGCGATCTCAACCGTGCCGTCGCGCAGGCGGCGCGCGAGCGCGACCGCAATCTCGAACTGTGGGAGCGCCTCAGAGCATCGGGTGACCTGCAGGCGTGAAGCGCGGAAGCAAACCCATGTTCAATGTCGCGCCCGTCTCGCCGATGGTGAGCATCGTCATGCCCGTCTACAATGGCGGCGACTATTTCCGGCTGGCGCTCAACAGCGCGCTGAGGCAGGCATACGACAATTTCGAGATCGTCGTGGTCGACGACGGGTCGCAGGATGGCGGCGCGGCGGAGATGATCGCGGCCAGAGGCGGTGCGCGCGTCCGGTACATTCGTCAGGAGAATCAAGGCGTCGCCGGCGCGCTCAATCGCGGTCTTCGGGAGATGCGTGGAGAGTTCTTCTGCTGGCTGAGCCACGACGATCTCTTCGTGCCGCACAAAACGGCGATGCAGGCCGCCTATCACAAGCGCCTCGGCAAGCCGGATGCCGTCCTCTTCTCGGATTACGAACTGATGGACCCGGCGGGAAAGGTCTATCAGCGGATATCCGCCGATCGCGCCCGGCTGATGCGCGCGCCCATGCTGGCGCTGCTCAGTGGTTCCATCAACGGATGCACGCTGTTCGCTCCGGCGGAGGTGATGCGCGCCGTGGGCGAGTTCGATCCGCAATATCGCTACGTACAGGACTACCGGTTCTGGAACAGGCTGCTCCGGGACTACGAGTTCTTCCACCAGCCAGAATCGCTGGTTCACTACCGCATTCACCCCGAACAGGGGTCCAACCATGCCAATGCGGTGATCGAAGGCGACGATCTCTGGATCGACATGATGGGCGACCGTACGGAAGCCGAGCGGGTCCAGATGATGGGCAGTTCGCTGCGCTTCTTCGAGCATATGACGCGCCATCTGGCGGGCTCGCCCTACCGCAAGGCCGAAACCTTCGCCCGGGAGCGCGCCGATTTCTTCCGCGATCACACACCCGTCACGCTGGTCGTGCCCGTCGCGAACGGACAGCAGGCCGACGCAGCCCGGATTCTCGAATGGGCCGAGGCTTCGAGGCATGCTGACCTCGAAGTGCTTGTCGTGACCCGTCGCGGAACCGGCTTCGATCAATCGGGCGAGCGCGGCCGGAAGAATCTCCGCGTCGTGCTGGCGCCGGACGATGCGCATGAGACCGATCTTCTCAACACAGGGTTGGAAGCCAGCCGGGGCGCATATGTCACCTTCGCGCGGCCGGGGAGGCGGCTGCCACGACGTGCGCCCGTGGAGTTCGCGGCGCACATGATGCAGCAGGGCGAGACGGCGATGGTGATCGCGCCGCTCTCGCGCCCGCTGACCAGCATGGATATCGCCATGCGCGTGCCGGGAACGGAGGAGCTGCGGCTCGAAAATCTGGTGATCCATCGTTCCCTTATCGATGGAGGTTATCGCGTCAGGGGTGGCGGCACGCCGCTCGAAAGCTCGGCTGCCTTTGCGGCGTTCTGCCGTCCCGAGCTCGCTGTCTGGCATATCGGGGAATAGATCATGCCGGCGATTTCGGTGATCCTGCCGACATACAACCGCGCCTACTGTCTAGACCGGGCAGTGGGCAGCCTGCTGGCGCAGACGTTCGAGGACTGGGAGCTGATCCTTGTCGATGACGGCTCAACGGATCGGACGTCCGAACTTCGCCGCGAGTTCGCCTCGGTGCTCGGCGCGCGCTATCGCGATCTGGATTCGCAGCGTCGAGGCGCCTCGGGAGCGCGCAACCTTGGCATCGAGGCGGCGCGGGGCGAGTGGATCGCGTTTCTGGACAGCGACGACGTCTGGATTCCCGAGAAGCTGGGGCTGCAACTCGACGCGCTCCACGCAAGTCCGGAGGCAGGCTTCTGCTACACGGATTTCTTCGAGTTCGACGACGCCTACCATATCCTTCATCCGCGACATATCATTCCGGCGGCAATGGAAGGCAGCATCTATCCGCAACTCCTTGAAATTAGGCACAATCTCATCACCTGTCCGTCCGTGATGGCGCGCCGCGACCTCGTGATCGCCAATGGCGGCTTCGATGAGAGCATGAGAGTGTGCGAGGATATCGATCTGTGGACCCGCCTGTCGCGACTGGCTCCGGTGGTCGCGGTGCGCATGCCGCTGACCGGGGTGCATTCCCGGCACGACCAGCGTTTTCCCTATGTCGAAAGCGTGAAGGGACGCGATTTTCTGTACAGGCGGGCGGCGGAGCGAGACGGCGCGTTGACCGGGGGATTTCTCCGAATGCTCTATGACGAGGCGTTCGAAGCGTTTCAGGTCGTCGCGCGGATCAAGGGCGACGTCGCCGAGGCGGCGAGCCTCGAGGCGGCGCGACGGCGGCTGGCGGATCTGAAAGACGATCGTTTCGAAGCCGTGACAGCAATCGTCGATGATCTTGTCGACCGTCTTTCCGCCGCCGGAACCTCAAGATGATCCGTCCGGTCTGCGAACCAACTCAAAGAACACCAGAATGAGCAGTGTCGACCATGCCTAAAATCCTGATTCTCGGCGTTTCCGGCATGCTTGGAAATGCCGCCTACCGCCTGTTTGCGGGTTCCGAGGGATGGACCGTCGCCGGCAGGGCACGCAGTCTCGACGGGCTGGACGCCCTGCCGCGCACGGCGACAGCATCGATCGCGGGGGGGCTGGACATATCCGACGGTGGTCGGCTGAACGAGGAGATCGCCGCCGAGAAGCCCGATCTCGTCCTGAACTGCATCGGCGTCATCAAGCAGCTTTCCGAAGCCAAGGACCCGATCGTTTCTATCGAGATCAACGCGCTGTTTCCGCATCGCCTTGCGAAGATATGCGGCGAAGCGGGCGCACGCCTGGTGCATGTCTCGACCGATTGCGTCTTCAATGGAAAGGGGAGCATGTACCGCGAGACAGATCCTTCGGATGCCGAGGATATGTACGGGAAATCGAAGTATCTCGGCGAAGTCGACTACGATCACGCCATCACGCTCCGGACATCGATCATCGGGCATGAAATCCGCTCGTCCGTCTCGCTTCTCGACTGGTTCCTGAGCCAGCGGGGACCTTCCGTGAAGGGCTACACGCAGGCGATCTTTTCCGGCCTCACCACGCTCGAACTGTCGCGCGTCATCCGCGACGTCGTCGCGCCAAGACCGGAACTGCGCGGCCTCTGGCACGTGGCGTCGGAGCCGATCGACAAGTTCTCGCTGCTCAGGCTGATCGCGGAAGCCTATGGAAAGACGATCGAGATCATTCCCGACTCTGCGGTGAAGATCGATCGATCGCTGAATGCGGAGCGGTTTCGGGAAGCCACGGAGTATGCGCCGCCGGCATGGCCGGAACTGATCCGGCAGATGCGCGCGTTCGGGCGAGGCGGCTAGGACACCGCGAAAGGCAGGGTCGCACGTGCGTTCTGGTCGATGAGGATGCCTGCGTTCAACGGCGGAACGGCGCGCTGCACGCAGTCGCGGCGCTCGCAGATGCGGCAGGAGATGCCGATCGGGTCAAACGCCGCGCGATTCTCGACATCAAGACCATCGGCGTAGACGAAGTCGCCTGCATAGGAGATTTCGCAGCCCAGCGCGATCGCGTAGGAGCGGTTGAGCGCGTGGTAGCCGGCCGTCCGTTTGCGGACCTCGGCGGCGACGGAAAGATAGCGCACGCCGTCCGGCGTTTCGGCGAGCTGTCTTATGATGCGGCCGGGCGCCTCAAAGGCCTGATGCACGTTCCAGAGCGGGCACGCCGCGCCGAAGCGGGCGAATTGCAGCCTCACCGCGCTGTGACGCTTGGTGATGTTGCCGGCGCGGTCGACCGTCGCGAAGAAAACGGGAATCCCTTTCATGCCCGGCCGCTGCAAGGTGGAAAGGCGGTGCGCCGCCTGCTCCATACTGGCGCCGAAACGCGCGGCGAGCAGTTCAAGGTCGTGGCGCAGTTCCTTCGCGGCGGCCATGAATATCTGGTAGGGCAGGACCAGCGCTCCGGCGAAATAGTTCTTCAGACCGATCTTGCAGACCTCGGTCGCCGCCGTCGAACGGAAGGCGGCCCGTCTGGCGATCTCGTCGATCGCCGGCTCCATCTCCAGCGCCGCGATCTGGAACGCCGTCTGGAAGGTGCGGGTCGCGGCAGGCAAATAGGGGTTCAGGAACAGCGTGCGCGAAGAGGCGTCGAAACGCCTGATCATGTCGTCGTCCGGGCGCGCGCGGGTGGTGCGCACGCCGTGCTTTCGTTCCAGATAGTCGGTCAGGGCCGTTCCGGCCTCGCGCTCGGGCAGGGAGAGCGCGTGGGCCAGCTTCTCCGCCGCAACGTCGAGCTCGTGGACATAATTGTCCACGAAATGGAAGAAATCCCGGACTTCCTCGTATGGGCTCGGTTCGGCGACGGACGCGTTGCGGCCGAGCGCATCGTCGAGGCTGACAAGCTGCTCCGTCGCCTTGCGGTAGGCCTGATGGCAGGAGATGAGCGCGCGGGCCAGCGACGGCGCGTTCTGGGTGATCAGTTTCAGTTCCTGAAGGGTCGGCCGATGGCTGTCGAAGACGGAATCCGAAAGCGCTTCCGTCAGGGCCGACAGCATGCGGTCGCCATCGGTCTGCGAAATATCGGCCAGATCGATCTGGAATTTTTCCGCGAGTTCCAGAAGCACGGCGGCAGATACCGGGCGCTGGTTGTTCTCGATCTGGTTGAGATAGCTTGTCGAAATGCCGAGCCGCGAGGCAAACTGTACCTGCGTCAGGCCGCCGGCGAGGCGCAGGTCGCGGACTTTCCGCCCGATGTAGAGTTTAGGAGGAGCCATTTCGCATTTTTGCAAAATCTACTTTGCAATTTTATACACTGCACATGCGCACATTTTCAAGCGTTCCGGCCCGCTTCGACCGGCGATAAGCGGAACGACAAATCGAATGATCAAAAGGACGGAGGAGGCTGATGCGTGCGGTGCTCGACCAGCTGGAAGCGCGGCGCGCCGAGGCACGCCTCGGCGGAGGGCAGAAACGCATCGATGCCCAGCATGCCAAGGGCAAGCTGACGGCGCGCGAGCGGATCGAGGTGCTGCTCGACGAAGGGTCGTTCGAAGAGTTCGACATGTATGTCACCCATCGGGCCACCGATTTCGGCATGGCCAGCCAGAAGGTGCCCGGCGACGGCGTAGTCACCGGCTGGGGCACGATCAACGGCCGGCTCGTCTATGTGTTCAGCCAGGATTTCACCGTGCTTGGCGGTTCGCTGTCGGAGACGCATGCGCAGAAGATCTGCAAGATCATGGACATGGCGGTGAAGAACGGGGCGCCCGTCATCGGCCTCAACGATTCCGGCGGCGCGCGCATCCAGGAAGGCGTGGCGTCCCTTGCCGGATATGCCGAGGTGTTCAAGCGCAATGTCGACGCTTCCGGCATCGTTCCGCAGATCTCGGTCATCATGGGACCGTGCGCGGGCGGTGCGGTCTACTCTCCGGCGATGACCGATTTCATCTTCATGGTGCGCGACTCCTCCTACATGTTTGTCACCGGCCCGGACGTGGTGAAAACCGTCACCAACGAGATCGTCACGGCCGAGGAACTCGGCGGCGCGCGCACGCATACGCAAAAATCCTCCGTCGCCGATGGCGCGTTCGAAAATGATGTCGAGGCGCTGGAGCAGGTGCGCCGGCTGTTCGATTTCCTGCCGCTGAACAACCGCGAGAAGCCGCCGGTGCGGCCGTTCCACGACGACCCTTCGCGGCTGGAGATGCGGCTCGACACGCTGGTGCCGGACAGCGCCAACAAGCCCTACGACATGAAGGAGCTGGTGCTCGCCATTGCCGACGAGGGCGATTTTTTCGAGATCCAGGAAGCGTTCGCGAAGAACATCATCACCGGCTTCCTGCGCATCGAGGGACAGACGGTGGGCGTGGTGGCGAACCAGCCGATGGTGCTGGCCGGCTGTCTCGACATCGATTCCTCTCGCAAGGCTGCGCGCTTCGTGCGCTTCTGCGATGCGTTCTCGATACCGATCCTGACGCTGGTGGACGTGCCCGGATTCCTGCCCGGCACGGCGCAGGAATATGGCGGCGTCATCAAGCACGGCGCCAAGCTTCTCTTCGCCTATAGCCAGGCGACAGTGCCGATGGTGACGCTGATCACGCGCAAGGCCTATGGCGGCGCCTATGACGTGATGGCCTCCAAGCATATCGGCGCGGATGTGAACTATGCCTGGCCGACGGCCGAGATCGCGGTGATGGGCGCCAAGGGCGCGACGGAAATCCTCTACCGGTCCGAACTCGGCGATCCGGAAAAGATCGCGTCGCGCACCAGCGAGTATGAGAGCCGTTTCGCCAATCCTTTCGTGGCGGCCGAACGCGGCTTCATCGACGAGGTGATCATGCCGCATTCCTCACGCCGCCGCATCGCGCGCGCCTTCGCCGCGCTGCGCGGCAAGAGCGCGGAAACGCGCTGGCGCAAGCACGACACCATTCCGTTGTGAGGCGTTTGCATGATGCGCGACGCGCAGAAGCCGGAACTGACGCCGGAGGAGGCGAGGAAGGATCATTGGCGGATGTTGCGCTTCATGGCGCTGAACGCGGCGCTCGGCAGCCTGATCGGCGCGTTGGCGGCCGTGGCGCTGATCCTGCTCGACGTTGGCGGCATCGGCGCCCGCATAGCGAACGCCGCGAACCCGGTCATACCCGTCCTGCTGATCGCCGTCCCGTTCGCCTCGATTTTCGGCGGCGCGATGACGGCGTCCGCCATCATGCTGATGCCCTATGAAAAGCGATACAGAGACTGAAAACGCCGGGACTGGAAAACGCTTGATGTTCAAGAAAATCCTGATAGCCAATCGCGGCGAGATCGCCTGCCGGGTCATCAAGACGGCGAAGAAGCTCGGCATCGCCACGGTCGCCGTCTATTCCGACGCCGACCGCGACGCGCTGCACGTCAAGATGGCGGATGAGGCGGTTCATATCGGCCCGCCGCCTTCGAGCCAGTCCTATATCGTCATAAGCAAGATCGTCGACGCCATCCGGGCGGCCGGCGCGGATGCGGTTCATCCGGGCTACGGCTTCCTCTCGGAGAACGCCAACTTCGCCGAGGCGCTGAAGGCCGAGGGCGTCGCCTTCATCGGTCCGCCGCCGGTCGCCATCGAGGCCATGGGCGACAAGATCACCTCGAAGAAGATAGCGGCCTCCGCCGGCGTCAGCACGGTGCCCGGCCATATGGGGCTGATCGAGGACGCCGAGGAAGCGGCGAAGATCGCCAGCGAGATCGGCTATCCGGTGATGATCAAGGCGTCCGCCGGCGGCGGCGGCAAGGGCATGCGCATCGCCTGGAACGACGCCGAGGCGCGCGAGGGCTTTCAGCTTTCCCGAAACGAGGCCAAATCCTCTTTCGGCGACGACCGCATCTTCATCGAGAAATTCGTCACCCAGCCGCGACATATCGAGATACAGGTTCTGGGCGACCAGCACGGCAACACCGTCTATCTCGGCGAACGCGAATGCTCGATCCAGCGCCGCAACCAGAAGGTGATCGAGGAGGCGCCGTCGCCGTTCCTCGACGCCGCGACGCGCAAGGCGATGGGCGAGCAGGCCGTCGCTCTGGCCAAGGCTGTCGGCTATTATTCCGCCGGCACGGTCGAGTTCATCGTGGACGGCGACCGCAATTTCTATTTCCTCGAAATGAACACGCGGCTTCAGGTCGAGCATCCTGTGACGGAGCTGATCACCGGGCTCGATCTGGTCGAGGAGATGATCCGCGTGGCGGCGGGCGAGACGCTGCGGTTCCGCCAGGAGGATGTGAAGCTGGACGGCTGGGCGATCGAAAGCCGCCTCTATGCCGAAGACCCTTATCGCAACTTCCTGCCCTCCATCGGCCGCCTGACGCGCTACCGGCCTCCCGTCGAGGGGCAGCGCGAAGACGGCACCGTCGTGCGCAACGACACCGGCGTCTTCGAGGGCGGCGAGATCTCGATGCATTACGATCCGATGATCGCCAAGCTCTGCACTTATGCTCCGGGAGAGGGGGCGGCGGCCCGCCTCGCCGCCATCGAGGCCATGGGCCGGGCGCTCGACGACTTCGAGGTGGAGGGCATCGGCCACAACCTGCCGTTCCTTTCGGCGGTCATGCAGCAGGAGCGTTTTCGCGACGGCCGGCTGACCACCGCCTACATTGCGGAGGAATTTCCCGAAGGTTTTGCGGGCGTCGCGCCGGGCGGGAGGGAGGCGAGCGCGCTCGCCGCCGTCGCCGCGTTCGTGCACCTGCGCAGCGAGCGCCGCAATGTCGCCATATCGGGGGCGCTCGACAATCACCGCCGGGTGGTCGGGCAGGACTGGGTGGTAACGCTGGCCGACCGCGAATTCGCGGCACGTATCGAATCCGGCGACGGGCGTGCGAACGTGGCATTCGACGGCGGGGAGACGGCGTGCGTCGAGAGCGACTGGCGGCCCGGCATGAGCCACGCGCACTTCTCGGTCGACGGCCAAAGCCTTGGCGTGAAGGTCTCGCAGTCAGGCAGCGGCTGGCGGCTCAGATGGCGCGGCATGGACGTGGTCGCGCGCGTGCGCAGCCCGCGTGCGGCGGCGCTGGCGCGCCTGATGCCGAAGAAGCTGCCCCCGGACACGTCGAAGCTTCTTTTGTGCCCGATGCCGGGCGTGCTGACCGCCATTGCCGTCAGCGAGGGGCAGACTGTCGAGGCCGGCCAGACGCTCGCCACGGTCGAGGCCATGAAGATGGAGAACGTGCTCAGGGCCGAGCGGCAGGGCGTGGTCAAGAAGATCGGAGCCAAGGTTGGCGCCAGCCTGGCGGTCGACGAGCTGATCATGGAGTTCGACTAGATGGCAGTTGCGATGGGTGCTCAATCGCTGAGAAGAGAAGAGCCGGCAGAAACCGCCGATCTCGCCAACTGGCGTGCTGCTGCTGAGAAGGAGATCAAGCGCGACCCGGACACGCTGGTCTGGCAGACGCCGGAAGGCATTGCAGTCAAGCCGCTCTATACGGCCGCGGATATGGAGGGTAACGCCTATCTCGACAGCCTGCCGGGCCAAAAGCCGTTCCTGCGCGGGCCGCGCGCGACGATGTATGCCGGGCGGCCCTGGACGATCCGGCAATATGCCGGCTTCTCGACCGCCGAGGCGTCCAACGCCTTCTACCGCAAGGCGCTCGCAGCGGGGCAGCAGGGCGTGTCGGTGGCTTTCGATCTCGCGACCCATCGCGGCTACGACAGCGATCACCCGCGCGTGGAAGGCGACGTCGGCAAGGCGGGCGTTGCCATCGATTCCGTCGAGGACATGAAGATCCTGTTCGACGGCATCCCTTTGGAGAAGGTTTCCGTGTCGATGACCATGAACGGCGCGGTGATCCCGATCCTCGCCAGTTTCATCGTCGCGGGTGAGGAGCAAGGGGTCGCGCGCGAAAAACTTTCGGGGACCATCCAGAACGACATCCTGAAGGAGTTCATGGTCCGCAACACCTACATCTACCCGCCCGAGCCCTCGATGCGGATCATCGCCGACATCATCGAGTACACAGCGAAGGAGATGCCGAAGTTCAACTCGATCTCCATCTCCGGCTACCACATGCAGGAGGCGGGCGCGACGCTGGTGCAGGAACTCGCCTTTACGCTGGCGGACGGGCGGGAATATGTGCGGGCCGCGCTCAGGAAAGGGCTCAACGTCGACGATTTCGCCGGGCGGCTCTCCTTCTTCTTCGCAATTGGCATGAACTTCTTCATGGAGGCGGCAAAACTCAGGGCCGCAAGGCTGCTCTGGTCGCGCATCATGGAGGAATTCCAGCCGAAGAAGGCCGAATCCTTCATGCTGCGGACCCATTGCCAGACGTCGGGCGTATCGTTGCAGGAGCAGGACCCGTACAACAACATCGTGCGCACCGCCTTTGAGGCGATGAGCGCGGTGCTTGGCGGCACGCAGTCCTTGCATACCAATTCGTTCGATGAGGCGATCGCGCTGCCGACGGAATTTTCCGCCCGCATCGCGCGCAACACGCAGCTTATCCTGCAGCACGAGACCGGCGTCACGAAGGTCGTCGATCCGCTCGCCGGCTCCTATTTCGTCGAGAGCCTGACAAAGGAGCTGGCAGACGCCGCGTGGAAGCTCATCGAGGAAATCGAGGCGATGGGCGGCATGACGAAAGCCGTGGTCGAGGGCCTGCCGAAGCGGCTCATCGAGGAAGCCGCGACGCGACGGCAGGCGGCGGTCGACCGGGGCGACGAGGTCATCGTCGGCGTCAACAAGTATCGTCTGGAAGAAGAAGACCAGATCGACATTCTGGACATCGATAACAAGGCCGTGCGCGAGTCGCAGGTCAGGCGGCTGGAGCAGATCCGCCGGCAGCGCGACCCGGGGCGCGTCGAGCAGACGCTGGCGGCGCTGACGGACGTCGCGCGCGGCGGCAAGGGGAACATTCTGGAGGCTGCGGTGGAAGCGGCCCGCGCACGGGCAAGCGTAGGCGAAATCTCCGATGCATTGCGCAAGGCTTTCGGCGATCACGCCGCCGTGCCGAAGGTGGTGCGACACGTCTACGGCCCCGCATACAAGGACGAGCCGGAATACGCCACGCTGGTCGAGCGGCTGGAGGCGTGCGCGGAGCGGCTGGGGAGCAAGCCGCGCGTGCTGGTCGCCAAGCTCGGGCAGGACGGCCACGACCGGGGCGCCAAGGTCATCGCGTCCGCCTTCGGCGACATCGGTTTCGACGTCGTCGCCGGCCCGCTGTTCCAGACTCCGGAGGAAGCGGCCGAGACCGCGGTCGCCGCGAAGGTGCACGTCGTCGGCATGTCCTCGCTGGCTGCGGGCCACAAGACGCTGGCGCCGCAACTGGTCGAGGCGCTCAAGGCCGGAGGCGCGGAGAACATCATTGTCGTGGTCGGCGGCGTGGTGCCGCGGCAGGACTATCAGTTTCTCTTCGACCACGGCGTCGCGGCCGTTTTCGGTCCGGGCACCAACGTGCTCGATTCGGCGCGTGCCGTTCTCGATCTCATCGAAGGCAAGAGGCGCAACGCCTGAGAGGTGTGCCGCCGGAGGCCGTGTCGTGATCCATGATTTCTGCGTCGTCGGCGGCGGCATAGTGGGGCTGGCGACGGCGCTGGAACTCCTGCGGCAGCGGCCCGGCGCAAGCCTTCTCCTGCTGGAGAAGGAGGAGCGCGTCGGTTTCCACCAGACCGGTCACAATAGCGGCGTGATCCATGCCGGCATCTACTACGCGCCGGGCAGCCTGAAGGCGAAACTCTGCTTCGAGGGCCTGCATGCCACGAAGGATTTCTGCGACGAGCACGGCATTCCCTACGACACCTGCGGCAAGCTGATCGTCGCCACCAACGAGGTCGAACTGCGCCGCAACGATGCGCTGTTCGAGCGGGCGACGGCGAACGGGCTGAAGCTCAGTCGCGTCGGACCCGAGGAGCTGCGGGAACTGGAGCCGAACATTGCAGGCGTCGGCGCTCTTCTAAGCCCGGAAACGGGTATCGTGAGCTATCTCCGGATCTGCGAGAAGATGGCCGACCTGCTGCGCAAGGCCAGCGCGGAGATACGGCTAGGCGCAGCGGTGACGGGAATCAGGGACGAGCAGGAAAGCGTCACGGTGGTGGCGGGCGACGAATCGTGGCAGGCCCGCCGTCTCGTCTGCTGCGGTGGATTGCAGTCAGATCGGCTTGCGCGGCTGGCCGGCGCGAAGGCGGATTTCCGCATCGTGCCGTTCCGGGGCGAATATTTCGTGCTGCCGCCGTCAAGGAACGACATTGTCAGGCATCTGATCTACCCCGCGCCCGACCCGTCGCTGCCCTTTCTCGGCATCCACCTGACGCGGATGATCGACGGCAGCGTGACGGTCGGTCCGAACGCGGTGCTCGGACTGGCGCGGGAGGGCTATCCCCGCCTTGCTTTCGACGTGCGCGACACGCTCGATCTCGCCACCTATGGCGGTTTCTGGAAGCTCGTCGCGAAGAACTGGCGGCATGCGGCGGGAGAATTGCGCAACTCCATCTGGACGCGCGGCTATCTGCGGGAGTGCCGGAAATACTGCCCCGGTCTGACGCTGGAGGATCTGCGGCCCTATCCCGCCGGCATACGCGCGCAGGCGGTGACGCCCCGAGGCGAGGCGATCCATGATTTTCTGTTCGCCGCGACGCGGCGCACCCTGCATGTCTGCAACGCGCCGTCACCGGCGGCCACGTCCGCCATCCCCATCGCAAGGATGATCGCCGCGAAGATTCTGGCCTGAACAGTATGCCGGGCGGGAGTCATTTCGCCGCGCGGAAAAATGCTCTAGCCTGATGATCGCGGCTTTCCGGTCAAGCGGCCGGGAGGCGCACCGTCGCCTATCGTTGCAAACATCGTCAAGGGGTAAAGCGTGTCGTTGAGGATCGGGTACAAGGCTTCCGCCGAGCAGTTCGCGCCGCGCGATCTGCTGGATTTCGCCGTCGAGACGGAAGCGGCAGGCTTCGACTCCGTCTTCATCAGCGATCATTTCCAGCCGTGGCGGCATACGGGCGGACATGCGCCTTTCGCCATGTCCTGGATGGGCGCGCTCGGCGCGCGGACGTCCCGGGTGCAGATCGGCACCAGCGTGCTGACGCCGACGTTCCGCTACCATCCCTCGATCGTGGCGCAGGCTTTCGGGACGCTGGGTTCGCTGTTTCCGGGGCGCATTATCCTCGGCATCGGCACGGGCGAATCGCTGAACGAGGTGCCCGCCACGCGCACCGAGTGGCCCGAACTCAAGGAGCGCTTTGCCCGCCTGCGGGAGTCGGTCGACCTGATGAACCGCCTGTTCCGGGAGGAGCGGCTGACCTTCGACGGCACCTATTACAAGACCGAGAACGCCACGATCTACGACCGTCCGGACGTTCCGGTGCCGATCTACGTCGCGGGTGCGGGGCCGATGATCGCGAAATTCGCCGGCCGCGTCGCCGACGGTTTCATCTGCACCAGCGGCAAGGCGCCTGAGCTTTACAGCGAGACGCTGCTGCCGAACGTCGCCGCCGGGCTCGATGCGGCGGGCAGGACGCCGGATTCGATCGATCGCATGATCGAGATGAAAGTCTCCTTCGACACCGACCGGCAGCGCGCGCTGGAGGACACGCGGTTCTGGGCGGCTCTGTCGCTGTCGCCGGAGGAGAAGATGTCGGTCGAAGACCCGCTGGAAATGGAGAAGTTGGCCGATAATCTGCCGATCGAGCGCGCCGCCAAGCGCTGGATCGTCACCAACGATCCGGACGAGATGGTCGAGCGCATCCGGCCCTATGTCGATCTTGGCTTCCGGCATCTTGTGTTCCATGCTCCGGGTTCGGACCAGAAACGCTTCATCAGGCTTTTCTCGGAACAGGTGATGCCGAAGCTGCGCAAGACATTCGGCTGAGGGGAAGGCCGGAGGAACCGGCCAGAACGGAGTGAGGACATTGGAATTCGCTATTACATTCAAGGGTTTTGTCGAGGCTGAGCGGGCGCGCTACCTCGTCCGCATGGCCGAATATGCCGGCTTCAAATATTGCTGGTTCTACGATTCCCATATCCTGTGGCGCGACTGCTACGCGGCCATCGCCATGTGCATGGAGCACACCACGGCCATGCGTTTCGGGCCGCTGGTCACCAACCCCGATGTGCGCGACTGGTCCGTCGCGGCTTCCATCTTCGGCTCGCTGTCGAAGCAGAGCGGCGGCCGTTTCGACCTCGGCGTCGGCCGGGGAGATTCCTCGCGGCGCGTCATGGGCTTCAAGCCGGCGACGCTGGCGCGCGTGGCCGAGTTCATACACAAGACCAAGGCGATGGTGCGCGGCGACGAGGTCGTCTACGGCGAATCGCCGGAGCCGGTGAAGTTTCCATGGGCAGTGGGGCACGAGATGCCGGCCTGGATCGCGGCCTACGGGCCGCTGGCGCTGAAGACAGCGGGAGAGCATGCCGACGGCGTCGTGTTGCAGATCGCCGAGCCGGGCTTGTGCAAATGGTTCACCGACCAGTGCATCGAGACGGGCAAGGCGGCCGGCAAGGACATGTCCGGCTTCCGCTCGATGGCGGCCGCGCCGGCCTACTTCGGCCCGAGGGACAAGGCGATCGAGGCGACGAAGTGGTTTCCGGCCATGGTCGGCAACCACGTCGCGGACATTGTCGAGAAATACGGCAAGGATTCCGATCTCGTGCCGAAGAGCCTCACCTCCTATGTGGAGAAGCGGCGCGGCTATGACTATTCGAAGCACGGGCAGAGCGACAATCCGTATCTCGATTTCATCACGCCGGACGTGGTCGAAAGCTTCTGCGTGCTGGGCGAGCCGGAGGAGCACGTCGCCAAGATCAAGGCGCTGCAGAAGGCCGGCGTGACGCAGTTCAACATCTATCTGGACAGCGGCCAGGAAGAAGAGATCATCGCCGGTTACGGCCGCGACGTGATCCCGGCATTTGCGAAGGGGTGAAACGCTGGACGGGCGCGTCGACGCCCGTCACCCATGCCGCGAGCGGCGCGCGGCGTAACGCTCCGCCGCCGCTTCGTTCCTGCGTAGCAGCGGCGTGTTGACGACATCGCTCAGTTCGCCGGCTGCGAAAGCCATGCGGCGGCGCTCCGGCGGCGCGTCGGCGTAGAGCGTCGTGCGTAGGCGTGGCAAGCGGCCGTTGGAACGGATAAGCTCCTCCATCAGCGTCGGCGACATTTCCTGGCCGTGGGAAGCGCCGGCGGCGCGCGAGATGGTCTCGTTCATCAGCGTGCCGCCGAGATCGTTGACGCCGGCGCGCAGCGCCCGCGCCACGCCTTCCGCGCCGAGTTTTACCCAGGACGCCTGGATGTTGGTGATGTGCGGATGGAGAGCCAGCCGCGCCACCGCATGCATCAGCAGCGCCTCGCGGAAGGTCGGGCCGCGCCGCGCTTCGCCCTTGAGATAGATCGGGGCTTCCATATGAACGAAGGGCAGGGGGACGAACTCGGTGAAGCCGCCCGTCTCCTTCTGCAAATCGCGGATGCGCATGATATGTCGCGCCCAGTGGACCGGCCGCTCGATATGGCCGAACATGATGGTTGCCGTGCTTCTCAGGCCCACGCGGTGCGCCGCGCGCATGACCTCAAGCCACTCGCCGGTGCGCACCTTGTCGGCGCATAAGATGTCGCGCACTTCATCGTCGAGGATTTCCGCCGCCGTACCCGGCAGGCTGCTGAGGCCGGCCTTGCGCAGTTCGGTCAGGAACTCCTCCAGCGAGACGCCGAGAGTCTGCGTGCCGTGCCAGACTTCCAGCGGCGAGAAGGCGTGAACGTGCATGTCCGGCGCGGCCGTTTTCACCGCGCGGCAGATGTCGAGATAGGTTTCGCCCGTATAGTCCGGATGGATGCCGCCCTGCATGCAGACCTCGGTCGCGCCGCGCGCCCAAGCTTCGCGGGTGCGGCGCTCGATCTCGTCGAGGCTGAGATCGTATGGCGTGCCGCGCAGATTTTCGGACAGCTTGCCCTTGGAGAAGGCGCAGAACCTGCACTTGTAGGAGCAGACATTGGTGTAGTTGATGTTGCGCGTGACGACATAGCTCACCGTGTCGGCGTTGACGGCGGCGCGCAGTTCGTCCGCCGCGCGGCAGACGGCGAGGAGGTCGCCACCACGCGCCTCGAACAGACCGACAATTTCCCTTTCGCCAAGTGAAGCGCCGGACTGCGCACGATCGAGGAGCCGCGACAACGGCCCGGTAATCGCCGGCGTGGCGGGCGTGTCGAAAACCTTCGTCCATTGCGGCAGGCTTTCCGCACGACCCGGCGACCAGTCATCTGAACGCACGAAACCATCGGAGTCGACGGCTTCCAGCACGGGCGTGCGGAACGCCGGCTCCAGCCATTTTTTCGCGTCCTTGAGATGCGACGGATAGATCGGCAGGCGCTGCACCAGATGCTTGCCGGCCGTCTCGGTCGCGCGTTCAAGAATGTCGAGATGCGGCCATGGCGCTTCCGGGTTGACGTAGTCGGGGGTGACCGGGGATACGCCGCCCCAGTCGTTGATGCCGGCTCCGATGAAGCGGCTGAGCGTGCCGCGCGCAAGGTTCGGCGGCGCCTGGATGCTCATCGTCGGGCCGAACACCAGACGCGCCACTGCGATCGTCCAGAGGTGGTCGTCGAGATCGGGCTCGGGGGCCGCGCTCATGCGCGTGCCGTCCTTGGCGCTGAAATTCTGGACGATGATTTCCTGGATGTGGCCGTATTCGTCGTTGATGTCGCGCAGCGCCAGCATGGCCTCGATGCGCTCCAGCCGCGTTTCGCCGATGCCGATCAGCAGCCCGGAAGTGAAGGGCACGGCGGCCTCGCCGGCGAGACGGATCGTTTCAAGGCGGGCGGCGGGCACTTTGTCCGGCGAGCCGAAATGCGGCCCGCCGCGCTCGCTCAGCCGCTCGCTGATGGTTTCGAGCATGATGCCCATCGAAGCGGAAACGGTTTTCAGCCGTTTCAGATCGTCCAGTCCCATCAGGCCGGGATTGAGATGCGGCATCAGGCCGGTTTCGGTAAAGGTTCTCCCCGCCGCTTCCAGAAGATAGTCGAGCGTGGAGGCATGGCTGAGTTCCGCCAGCGCCTCGCGCGCGGCGCGATAGCGCATCTCCGGCTTGTCGCCGAGGGTGAAGAGCGCTTCCGTGCAGCCCGCCGCTGCGCCACGCCGCGCGATCTCCAGCACCTGTTCCATGGAGAGATAGGCAGCCTCGCCACGCTTCGGCGGATGGGCGAAGGTGCAGTAGTGGCAGACGTCGCGGCACAGATGGGTGAGCGGAATGAAGACTTTTCGCGAATAGGACACTGCGGAGCCGAAACCCTGATCGCGGATTTCGGCGGCGGTTTCGAGAAGCCGCGCGTCGAGGTCCACCGAAGCGAGCGAAAGCGCCTCGTCATGGGTAAGCGTATGGCCGGATGCCGCGCGGGCGAGGATGTCAGGCTTCATGCGTCGTCATTCCTGCGGCCGACGCTGCGGTCTCTTTCAGGTTCAGTCCGGAGAGATAGCCGTGCGTCAACGTCTGCGAGTTCCTCGACAGCATTGCACCGAGATCGGCGGGTCTGTCGATATCCAAAGCGAGTCGGGGGAGCAACGGCAGCATGGGCTCAATTCCCGCCTTGCGCGCCAGTGCGCAATGACGGGCAAAGCTGTCTGGCCCGAAGGAGAAGGACAGCAGATCGGGCGGCGAGCAGGCGAGGGCGTTCGAGCCGCCGTCAGAATCCGCCCGCGCAATGGTGACGGCGGGGTTGCCGTTGTGACCTTCGAGCATGGCTTCGATGTCGGCCGGCGTGACGAGAGGCACATCGCCGGGAAGGATGAGGACGCCGGTTGCGCCGAGCCGCGAGGCAGTTGCCATCGCACCGGCGAGTGCTGCGTTCAGGCCGCTTTCCATTTTCTCAGCCAGCACAGTCGCACCTTCCCGTCTCGCAAGCGCGGCAATCTCCTCATCCGCCGTCACCACAGCGACGCCGGAGAGGCGCGGTGTCGCCAGCGCAGCGCGGATGACATCGGTTGCCATGATGCGGACCAGCATCTCCCGCTGGCCTTCGGAGAGTGCGGCCGAAAGCCGCCGCTTGGCATCCTTCAGCCGCTTTACCGGGATAAGGCACCAGATGCCGGCATCGCTCAAGGGGCGTCTCCGGCCTTGAGCGAATGCGCGAAATCGAGCACGGCGCGGGCGAGCCGCTCCTTGTCCTCAACCGTGTGCATGACGGTTCCGGTTGCCAGCACCGGCAGATCGAGTGTGGCTGCCTCAGCGGCGTCGGATGCATCGATGACGAGGCCATCGACAAGCCCGCGATAATGTTCGGCAACGGACGCCGTGGTGACCGGCAAATTCAGCTCGCGCATGATCTTGGCCGTCGGACCCTTGACGGCCGCGCCGCCGACGATCGGAGAGACCGCGATGACCGGCGCGGGAGCCGAGGCCAGCGCCTCGCGCAGGCCGGGCAGCGCCAACAGGGGATCGACGCTGAGATACGGATTCGAAGGGCAGATCACGATCGCCGCCAATGACGAATCGGCGAGGGCTTGCATCAGCACCGGATGCGGACGCGCGTCCGCCACGCCCTCAAAGGCGATGCCGCGCACTTCAGGCGCGCACTGGCGTTCGACGAAATAGCGCTGGAAGTCGAGATCGCCTTCCGGGGTGCTGACCTTCGTGCGAACGGGATCGTCGCTCATCGGCAGCAGATGCGCCTCGATGCCGAGGCGTGCCGCGAAACCGGCGGTGATTTTGGAAAGGCTCCGGCCTTCCTTCAACTGCATTGTGCGCAGCACATGGGTAGCGAGATCGCGGTCGCCGAGATTGAACCACTTCTCGCCGCCCAGCCTGCCGAGGGCGGCCATGAAGTTCCAGCTTTCTCCCGCAAGGCCCCAGCCGCGTTCCGTGTCGTTCAGGCCGGCCAGCGTGTAAGTGACGGTGTCGATGTCGGGCGAGACATGCAGGCCGAGATGCTCGAAATCGTCGCCCGTGTTGATCGCGACCGTCAGCCTGCCGGGTGCGAGGACCCGGTAGAGGCCGAGCGCGAGTTTGGCGCCGCCGACGCCGCCGCAAAGCGCCAGAACTCTCGCGTCCGTCCTCTCGGAGGCTGGTGCGTTGCTGCGGTCGATCACGTCCTAACTCCGGAAAATGTCCTGATGCTTCGGCCGCAGCAGGGCGCTGGCCGGAGCGGGAGCCTGCCGCCAAGACAGGCCGCGCAGCAGCACGGCGGGGCGTCCCTGCGAAGCCTGCCCCATGAGCAGGCCGGCGGCGGCGGCGATCTCGTCGGCGAACGCGATCTGGGTTACCCTGAGCGCACGACCGAAGAGGTCCGGCTCTCCGACGCAATCGACCACGGCGGGCAGGCCGGCCGCGCCGAGCGCGACGCCGGTCACGCCGATGCGCCACGGCCTTCCGAAACTGTCGCTCATCACCACGCCCACCTCGACACCGAAGTGCCGATATATATGTGCGCGCATCGTCTCGCACCATGCATCCGGCGCTTCCGGGAGAAGCAACACCTGTTCGTCATCCGGTTCCTGCTCGACATTCGACTGATCGACGCCGGCATTGGCCATGATGAACCCCAGCCGGTGGACGACGATCAGCACGCCCGGACGGGCCGCTATGATCTCGGTCGACTCGGACAGGATCACTTCGACGTGACGGGGGTCTTTCTGCACCAGCGCCGCCAGTTCGACGGCGCGCGGCGACGGCACGACATCGGCAAGACGCACATAGCGTCCCTGCGATTTGGAGACGATCTTCTGGGCGACGACCAGCACGTCGTGCGCGCATGGCTCCAGCCCGTTGCCCGCCATAGCCTCGACGAGCAGGGCAGGCAGGTCCTCGCCCGGCGAAACGAGCGGCAGGCCGGGTAAGGCGACGAGGCTGAGACCGTCAGGATTCAAGGTTCGGACACCGTGGAATGGCTTCGGCCCGGACCTTCGGCGCAAGCCCGGTCCGGCGGATAGAGGGGCCATGCAATAGCCCATGTGCGACGGCTTGTCATATCCCGCGCGGCGAATGCCGTTGCGCCAGCGCTGTGTTACCGCTTCGCGTCCTCAAGGATCATTGCCGCGCCTTTCTCGGCGATCATGATCGTGGGCGAATTGGTGTTGCCCGACGTGATGGTCGGCATGATCGAGGCATCGACGACGCGCAATCCATCGACCCCGCGAACCCGCAGGCGGCCGTCGAGCACGGCCTCGCGATCGTGATCGGCGCCCATGCGCGCCGTGCCGACCGGATGGAATATCGTCGTGCCGAGATTGCCGGCGGCCACCGTCAAATCCTCGTCGGAAACGATGTGGGCGCCCGGCTTGTGTTCCTCCGGCCTGTAGGCGGCGAGGGCCGGCTGCGAGACTATCTTTCGCGCCCATTTCAGCGATTCGACGGCGACGCGACGATCTTCCTCCGTTGAGAGGTAGTTTGGCCGTATGTCCGGGGTATCCGTGGCTTCCGGTCCGGAAACATGGATCGAGCCGCGACTCGAGGGGCGGAGATTGCAGACGCTGGCCGTGAAGGCCTGGAAGGGATGCAATCCGTCGCCCCAATTGTCGAGCGAAAGCGGCTGGAAATGGAACTCGAGATTCGCCGTCTCGTATTCCGGCGAGGACTTCACGAAGGCGCCCATCTGCGACGGGGCCATGGTCAGCGGGCCGCGCCGCCGCAGAGCATAGTCGACACCCATCATCGCGCGGCGGAAGAGATTTCCGTAATCGCCGTTGAGCGTGCGGATGCCGCTGACCTTGTAGACGGGGCGGATTTGCAGATGATCCTGAAGGTTCTTGCCGACGCCACGCGATTCGACCACCGGTTCGATGCCGTGCGCCTTCAGGATCGCCGGATCGCCGATGCCCGACCTTTCGAGGATGAGCGGCGAGGCGACGGTGCCCGAGGAGAGCACGATCTCACCGGCGCGCGCGCGGAACGCCTTGCCATCCTTGTGATAGATCAGCGCCGCGGCACGGCCTTCCACAAGCTCGACGCGGTCGACATGTGCGCCCGTTTCGACGCGCAGGTTGGGGCGGCCGAGCGCGGGCTTCAAAAAACCGCGCGCCGCGCTCCAGCGCCGCCCACGCTTCTGGTTCACCTGGAAATAGGACGAGCCGGTGTTGTCGCCGGTGTTGAAGTCGGCGATCTTCGGCACGCCGGCCTGCTCGGCGGCGTCGCGAAGGCGGTCCAGTATGTCCCAGCGGATGCGCGGATTCTCGACGCGCCACTCGCCGCCGGATTTATGGAATGCGTTCTGCGGGTTTTCGTGATCCTCATGCCTCAGGAAGTAGGGCAGAACATCGCCCCAGCCCCAGCCGGTCAGACCCATCTGCCGCCAGCCGTCGTAGTCGCGAGCTTGCCCGCGCATGTAGATCATGGCGTTGATGGCGGACGAGCCGCCCAGCACCTTGCCGCGTGGATAGGCGAGCTGCCGGCCGTTCAACCCCGGTTCGACCGCCGTTTTGAACATCCAGTCGGCGCGGGGGTTGCCGATGGCGAAGAGGTAGCCGACGGGGATGTGAAACCAGATCCAGTTGTCCTTGCCGCCGCCTTCCAGCAGCAGCACGCGCTTCGACGGATCGGCGGAAAGGCGGTTCGCCAGCACGCAGCCAGCCGAACCCGCGCCAGCGATGATGTAGTTGTATTGTCCCGCGTCTTCCATCGAAGTCATCATCCCGACCAAGCCTGCTCTTATACACGGGCAGCATCGATGTCAGCCACCGACCGTCGGGACCCGCCGGCATTCAGGCAGAGCGCCGGTCCTCGTGTGTCGGCATCCCTCGGATTGATGAGGCACGCACTGTCGCGCTAAAATTGAGCGAACGGAATGCGAGGCGGATATGACACCGGGTGGCAGGATAGTGATCGCGGCGATCGGCTGCGTGCTGCTCGCATTGGCTGCCGGCGTCGTCTACATGTATCTTGCGAGGCAGCCGCACAAGCCATTGCTGGCATGGAAGGATGCAGCCGTCGTCGCGCGAGGCCGCGTTCTCTATGCCGACCATTGCGCGGGGTGCCACGGCGCCAAGGGCGAGGGACAGACGGCCGCCGGATTGGCGGCGACCGATGGGCCGCTCGCGCCGCCGCATGATTCGACGGGACATACCTGGCAGCATCCCGATTTCGCGCTGGTTCAGCTCACCAAGTCGGGCGTCGCGTCGGTCGCATGCCTTCCGCTGGACGAGAACGCGATGCCGAAGTTCGCCGATGCGCTGACGGATCGCGAAATCCTCGATATCCTCTCCTACATAAAGTCGAGTTGGCCCGCCGATACGATCGCCGAGCAGGAGAAGGTCAACCGGCTCTACCGGAGCCACAACGACGCGATGTGGGACATGCTGAAGCTCGGCGGCACATCATAGCCCCAACCCTTCGCAGCGCCGTGTTTCTTGCGATTTCCAGCGATGATTTGTCCTAGCGCAAATCGCCCCGACGTTCCGCGGATTATTGGAGCGTAAACGGCCGTCGTGGCCGTGGATGCTGAAAGGAAAGACAATGAACAGAATTATCGCAGCAATGGCGCTCGGTGCGGCTGTGCTGTTCGCAAGCGGCGCAGGGGCTGCCGATCACGAAGTGAAAATGCTCAACAAGGGCGCGAAGGGGGCCATGGTATTCGAGCCCGACCTTATTCTCGCAGCCCCGGGCGACACCATCAATTTCGTGCCCGTCGACAAGGGCCACGATGTCGAGACCATCAAGGGCATGATCCCGGACGGCGCAGAGCCGTTCAAGAGCAAGATCAGCCAGCCTTTCAGCGTGACGCTGGACAAGCCGGGTGTCTACGGCGTGAAGTGCCTGCCGCATTACGGCATGGGCATGGTCGCGCTGATCCGCGTCGGCGAGGCCAGCGAGGCCACGAATATCGAGGCGGCGAAGGCGGTGAAACAGCCGGGCAAGGCCAAGGCCGTATTTACCGAGCTTTTCGAGCAACTGGCCACAAAATAACAAACGCGGCCGGGCGGATTTTCCGCATCCGGCCATCCCATCGACCAGTCAAAAAAACCGCCGGCTTCCGAAAAAGGAAGCCGGCGGTTTTTCGTTGTGATGGCAGGTGCTGAACAACGCTCGCTCTTGCCGCCTGATGGTGATGAGGTTTCCTATAGGGGTGTCCGGAGATCGCAGGTCGATCAACCAGCGTCATCCTGAAGGAAAGGAATTGCAGCGAGCAACTTTTGCACGCGGCGGAACGAGAGGAGGGGCGTTTCGTCCTTGATCAGGCGGAAACCGAGGTTTTCCGGAGGCGTGCCCACGGCGCAGCCGCCGCTCTTTCCGTCGCGGACGAAGTTGGACATGTAAGCCCGATGCCGACCCTCCAGCACATGCACGCCGCAATTCTCGATCGAACCGACGACGGCACCTTCGGAATCGACGCTTACGCGTTCGTAGCAGGTTGAGGTCCACTCCCAGACATTGCCGCCGAAATCCTCGATGCCCTTTGTGTTCGCGCCGTAGTGGCCGCGCGGCTTGGGCTCGGGGTCCGGAGGACGTTTGGCAGCCGCCTCCTCGCGATAGCGCCTGATCCAGCGGACTGCCGGATTGGCAGGGTCGTCGGCAACGGGCGATACACTTTCTCCGACGAACCGTTCTCCCGCCGCGACGGCTGCCTCCAGCGCCGTCGGCAGACGCCAGTCTTCTCCGGTCGTTTCCGAATACCAGCGCGAATAGGCCTGCGCGTCGAGCCAGCTGACGCCGGTCACCGGAACGTCGGCGGCCGAAGCAGTCGCCGCCGCCGGGTCACAGGCGCCGGCCGCCACGCAGCGTTCGTAGTCCGCCAGACCGACCTGCCGCTTCATGATCCGGAAGGACGGCACCGCCATGGACTGCACGGGAGCGGCGACGGGATGGCCGTCGCGAAGGAATTCGCCGGGCTCCGGAAAGTCGATGACGGTGGCGGAGATCTCGACGGTCTCGGCTGCGGGGAAACCGGCCTCTCGCGCCGGGAGACTATGAACCCCGAGCGCGGCGACAGGCACTGCGAACGCCGCAACCGCGCCAAGAACTGCATCCAACATATTGACGGGCATAGCGAAAATCCTTCGAAGAATGGGTCCGGACGACAGCCCGGACCCATGCCGGTCCCGCTCAGTTGGTGACGATCGGACCCGGCGCCGCGACCTGCTTCATCAGGTCGTCATTCCACTCGCCGTCGACCACGAAGTGGGCGGTCGCACCGAGTTCCACGGCCTCGATGAGGTTGTGGTTCACATAGGCGTAGATGCCCGGCTGCAGGAAGGTGTAGAGCGCCGCGCCGGCAGAACCGCCCCGGATGAACCACGTTTCGAGGTCCTTGGCGGGCGGGTTGGCGAACTTGCCTTCTTCCCACACATAGTCGCCGTGGCCGCCGATGATGTGAGGCCGGGTGTCCCGGTTGGCCTGCGAGTGGACGATCAGCACCGTCTCTCCGACCTTTGCCTTCATGGCGTTGTCGCCGGTCAGCGAGCCCTTGGCGCCGTTGAAGACGACATGGGTGGGAACGAGGCCCTTCATCACGACCAGCGTGTCTTCGTAGCTTTCGCCGTGCGATTCGTAGGTCTTGAAGTTCCCTTCGGCATCGCGCGGGATGTAGAAGTCATTCTCGCCGATGTAGTAGATGCGGTCGTAGCGAAGCGCCTCGCCCTTCTCGTTCTTCAAACCGTCGCGGGGCAGGATCATGATCGTGCCGCTCATGCCCGACACGACGTGCCACGGGATCATCGCGCCCTCGGGTGCGCAGTGATAGACGAAAGTGCCCGTGCGTGTCGCCTTGAAGCGCAGCTTCACCTGCTCGCCGGGGTTGATCAGCGTCAGCGCGCCGCCGCCGAGCGCGCCGGTCGCCGCATGGAAGTCGATGTTGTGCGGCATCATGTTGGTATCGGGGTTGATGAGCGTCAGTTCGACATAGTCGCCCTCATGCACGACCATCATCGGGCCGGGAATCGAACCATTGAAGGTCATGCCCTGAAGAGTGGTGCCATCATCGTCGATGACCACCGGCTTTTCCTCGATCGCCATCGTGAATTCGACGACCTTGGGACCGCCCTTGGCGACCTGCTCGTGGGGATGGACGAAAGGCGGGTTCACCAGCGTGACCTTTTCGCGCGGCAATGCGGCGATCTCGGCCTCGCTCAGCGAGGCGGCAATAGAGGCACGGGCGGGCGGCATGCTCGCCAGCATTCCGGCGGCCGCAACTCCCAGAAGGGTTTGGCGACGCGTGAACATCTCGGTTCTCCTTGTGGTCCATCGATTTGACAGGGAAAACCTAGACCCCGGCGCGCATGCGTTCTTTGCGCTGCAACAAATTTCCGCATGCACTGCGAAATATTTATTGCGAAGCGGTCAGGAACGCGTGGGCTGGAAAGAGTTGTCGAGTGCGAATCGCCCATTCGGCGGCGATTCGCCCGGTCCGCGCTACTGGACCTTGATCGTATACTGGTGACGTTCGATCCTGCCGTCGTCGGTCTCGACCTCGATGACGGCGTTGTCCTCTCCCGTGAAGCCGGCATTCGCCTGATAAAAGACCGCGGCGACGTCGGGGGTCAGGGCAGGGCACTTCTTCACCACGCCCTGCTTTAGTTTGCCGGGCCGTGCGGTCAAGGTTCCATTTACGGCGGGCTTGGCGAGGCGCACCTGCACCTTGCCGTTATCGCATTCCGGGGTGACCCTGCCGAAGATGCCGATCTGCGCCGGCTTGCCGGCGGACACGTTCACGGTCTTCTCCACCACCTTCGCCTCCTGCGCGAGAGCCAGCGAAGGCAGCGAGACCGCTGCGAGGGCTGCGATCATGAGTCTGGTGGGTAGAGCCATCGGCATCGTCCGCTCCTTGTGCAAGCGAATCTGGAAGGCTGTCTGCCGAAACGCGGTCGGCCAGGACAGCACCTTATGCCCCCGCAAGGAATCTTCGATCAGCGATGGGGCGGAAACAAGGCGCTTCGCCGCCCGCAAGGACCGTAGGAGCAGCCGTGCGGGACCGCTACGGCCGGTGGTTCAGCGCTTGGCCTTGGCTGCGAAAGCCGCCTGCACCTGCTCCCAGCGGCCGAACTCCTTGCCGCAACTGGTGCATTTCACGATGAAATCGAGATTCGCCACGTCGATAGGGGTTTCGACGGTCATCGTGGCGCAACTCGGACATTTCAGGACAAGCGGACGGACCTCGGCCATTTGGCGCTCCCTTCAGACAGCGCCACGACATCGGCGCAGCCCTATATATAATGAGATCAGGGCCGGAACGCGACGGCGGATGAAAACACGCGCCGCGCCGGCCTGCTGCCCCTCAGGCCGAATCAGCCGTGAACGACGGTCAATTCCGTCTTCGGCGCATCGTCCCGCGATTCGCCGAAGAGAATCTCGTAGGAGATGGGATCGTAGTAGCGCATCAGTCCGCGCAGGAAAGCGCGCGGCTCCATGCCGAGCGTGGTCGCCCATAGCACGTATTTCTCGGGCGGCACCCGCCCGCGACCATTCTCGATCTGCGAGATGAACGTGTAATAGTCGGCGGCCACGATGGCAGCGAACGAACGCTGCGTGTGACCGGCCTTCTCCCTGAGTTCCTTGAGCCAAAGACCGCCTTCGCGACGCAATTGCTGCGTCGTGGGGTCGTCCAGCCTCTGATCCCTGCCAGCCAACATGTTCCGGGTTCCTTCCGCGCAAACCGCGTGTCTCGGCCATAAGTACGGGCCGCCCGTTTTTTTGTAAAGTAGAATTGACACTAGCCAATTTGATAGCTTAAAAAGCGACAACCGGACGGGGACAGCCGTGTCCGGCTACCCGAGTCATCGAGGAGATAACCATGACAGACCTAGCTGCGCTCGTAGCGGCGAATGAGGATGCGGCAGCTGCAATTGCTGCGGCCTATGAAATCCTGCTCGGCGGCGTGCCGAACATTGCCGGCTTTACGGTGCTGATCAACAATGCGAACGAGACGAACTTCGGCTCGAACGATCCCAGCATCGTTTTCAACCAGGAAAACATCTTCATCAACATCGTCAACGCGCTGGTTCAGGGCAACCCCGATGCCGCTGCCGCGTTCGCTGACATCACGGCTGGCGCCGCTTCGCTGGCGGATAAGGTCGCCGCGATCTACAACGCGCTCATCCCGCCCGGCGCGCAGAGCGAAGGCGGTCTCGAGTACGTGACTCGTGCGGAAGCGCTGGCGTTCTACGCCCAGGTTGCCGCCGAGCGTGGCGTTGCCGGTCCTGACGGTGCCGCTATCGTCGCCATGGCGTCGATCCTGAACATCGCCTACGAGGACGACGTCTCGGGTATCGGTGACTCGGTCAACGACCTGCTCGCCGCGATCGCCAACGGTTCGGCTGTGCTTCCGGCTTCCGGCGACACCTTCACCCCGATCGAGGATGCCGACGGCACCGACTTCGACGGTGACGACAATGCCGCTGGCGCCATCATCACCCTGACCGACCGTGTCGACGCCCCCGGCATCGACGAGTCGCAGGCTGGTTCGGGCCGTGACACCACCGGCACCGGCTTCAACGATCTCTACATCGCCACGGGTGCAACCCTCGGCGCTGGCGATGAGATCGCCGCAGGCGGTGGCAACGACACGCTTCAGCTCCGCTTCATCGACCAGGGTATCCGTTGGGTCGACCTCGGCACCGGTTTCGTTCCGGGCATCGGTCTTACCGTCAACCTGCCGGTCTTCGAGGTCCGCTCCACGGGTCTTGAGAACATCGACGTCCAGCTCGCTGGCGGCAACGACATCCTTGACATCCTGCTCAGCCCTCCGCTGAACCCGTTCGAGGTCGTCTTCGGCGGTGCGGAAATCGATCTGTCGCGCTCCTCGGAGATCACCGATCTGAACATCGAGCGTTCCTCGGGCATCCTCCGCTTCTCGAGCATCCAGAACAACGTCAATGTCAGCGTTACCGACTCGGTGGCCTGGCTCCAGTTCATCTTCGATGACGGCGCTCTCGGCGGCGCTGCCTCGACCTTCACGCTGGATGTCGATCACGCCTATGCGATCCTCGACATCGAGGCCAACGGTCCGGGCGACG
The DNA here is from genome assembly GCA_023953845.1 of Rhizobiaceae bacterium. Taxonomy (NCBI): domain Bacteria; kingdom Pseudomonadati; phylum Pseudomonadota; class Alphaproteobacteria; order Hyphomicrobiales; family Rhizobiaceae; species Rhizobiaceae bacterium. The sequence continues at coordinate 294,001 of JAMLJC010000002.1, forward strand.
TGTTCGACAGCCTTGTGCTCAACACGAACGACTTCAATGTCCTCGTGGTCAGCGACAACTGGGACGGCAGCCTGCCGCTTACCAGCCTGACGGTCACCGGCGCCGGCACCAACGTGCTGCTCTCCGGCCTGACCAGCCCGATCCTGGTCGGACCGCTCGCTGGCACGACCGACGAGTTCGCCGGTCTGACCACTGTTGACCTGTCGGCCAACACCGGCGGCACGGCTGTCGAACTGCTGTTCAACATGGCGGACCTCACCTTCACCGGCGGCTCTGGCAATGACATTGCTCTGCTGGGTTCCACCTCTGGCGGCGGCTTCCTCACCAATGACGACGATTTCGACGGCGGTGACGGTTACGACATCCTCGGTTTCGGCGGCGACGACCTCGTTGACCTCGATCCGGCAACTGTCACGCGCTTCGAGCTGTTTGCCCTGTTCAACGATGCTTCGGGCAACGACTTCAAGTTCGAGAACGCCGGCTTTAACGTCGATATCGCCCTGATCGCCGACTGGAATGCCAGGCTGACGCTTGAGGACTTCGACGGTCACACGCTCTATGTTCTGGAAAACCAGGACAATGCGGCTTCGGCGATCCAGTTCGACGACACGGATGTCGGCAACATCTCGCTCGGCCTGCCGATCGAGCTGATGACCTATGTCAACCTCGGCCTGGACTTCCTGGACGAGCTTGGTCTCGACGCCCTGATCCCGCTGCTGACGACGCCGACCGGCACCTTTGGCGTGGAGCTCATGGAGGTCAACACGACCGATCTCGAGCAGATCAACTTCGAGGTTGGCGGCGGTCTTCTGGCCGGCTTCAACACGGAGTTGTATGTCGACAACATCACGCTCACCGGTTCTGTCGATACTATTGCAGGATTGGGCACGGGTAACCTGTTCATCTATGCCATCACCGAGACCAATGCGGGTGATGACGCTGACGGCCTGACCTTCGATCTGTCGGCTCTGACCGGCGGCTTCGATGGCGGCAACCTCGCCGGTGTGCTTCTGAACGGCCCGCAGACCTACCTAATCGGTGCTCTAGGCAATATCGATGCTGGTGACCTTACCACGTCTTATGACTTCGATGGCGACGCCGTCGCTGACGATAGCTCGCTCATCGCCTTCGGTGGCGCCGGTCCGGCTGGCGACAACTTCCAGGACTTCGGAATCTTCTCCGATGCGTCGTTCGGGAATGTTGCGATCACCGGCTTCGACGCCTGGAACGTGGTGGGTACGCTGCTCGGTCAGCAGGACGTGCTCGACTTTACCGCTCTGGGTGTGGACGAACTGACCGACCTGACCTTCACGGACGTGGCGGGGAGCGGCGTTGTCATTACGTCGTCGCTGTTCGATGGTTCGGTGCTTCTGGTTGGTGTCAGCGCTGCTGACATCTCCAACGAAAACTTCGACTTCGTCGCCTAAATCGGGCAACGATTTCAAATCCGGGAAGGGCGCTTCGGCGCCCTTTCTCTTTTATGAAACAGGGAGAAATCCGATGAACAAGACCGTCACCGCCAAGACGATCCACAAATTGAGCCTTCATCAGACGCCCGAGCACCCCGAGCTCGTCGTCATGGAGATCCAGGTCACGGGCGAGACCGCACATTACGGCGTCGCTTTGAGCCAGCTCCGTCAATTGGCAGAAAACCTGCTCAAGCAGATCGAGAAGCTGGAGGCCGGCGCCGCCAAGCCGAACTGAGTTCGGCGCCCGGCAACCTTCCATCGCTGCAGCCGTCGGCTGAGCCTTCGCGGGCTCGCCGGCGGCTTTTGTTTTGCATGGATTTCAGAAGCAACGTCCCGCGTCGCCCCCGGACGGATGGGTGTTGATACAGATCAAGGTAGCACGGCAACGCCGGACGTAGCGATAAAGCGCATGAGCCACGCGACCGTGCAGAACACAGACTGTCAAAAACAAACATGCCCTGAAGGGGCAGCGGCGGCGCGGGGCGGAGGAAGCTGTGCTATGATGAGGCTCCGCAAGGACATCGCTCTGGTGGCGGAGGCGCATGTGCGTCAGCTCGCACTGTGCGCCGATCTCGAGGCGATCGCCGACGATCTGCCGTCTCAGGTCGACAGGCAGCGCTGCCTGCATCTGGCCCGCGCGGTATGCCCGACCATCGCCGCGGCCCAGTCAATCGAGGAAGAGCTGGTGTTTCCGGCGATGCGCGCCCTGCTTCCCGCAATGCCGGAATTGCAGCAGACGCTGGAGCGCCTGCGCTGGGAACACTTCGAGGACATGTGCTTCGCTGAAGAGCTTCACGATGCCTTGCTCGCCATGGGATGCGGCGAGCCGACGCTCGATGCGGAAGCCACCGGCTACATGCTGCGAGGCTTCTTCGAAAGCCTGCGGCGCCACGTCGCCTTCGAGCGCGAGATGCTTCTGCCGTTGCTGACTAGCCGCAACGCGATTTGAGCGTGGCGAGGTTCGTCACCTCGACGTGACGGTTGTTGGTGATCTCGATGATGCGCTCGGCCCGGAGCTTGGACAGCTGCCGCGATACGGTCTCGATGGTCAGGCCGAGGAAATCCGCGATGTCGGCGCGGGTGAGCGGCAGGTCGAAGGCGCGCCTCGATCCGCTGGCCGGATCGAGATGGGTGGCGATGAGGTAAAGGAAACTCGCCACCTTCTCGGAAGCCGTCTTGCGGCCGAGCGTCACCATCCAGTCGCGCGCCTCGTCGAGCTCGCGCAGCGTCTGCTGCATCAATCGGCGCTCGAGCGCCGGGTTGTCGGCGACCAGCTTCTCCAGCGCCGCCCGGGGCACACGGCAGAGATCGACCTCGGACGCGGCTTCGGCGGTCACCGCGCTTTCCTTGCCGTAAAGGCGGCCGAGGAAATCCGGCGCGAACTGCAGACCGACGATCTGCTGGCGGCCGTCCTCCAGCACCTTGGAGAGCTTGACCACGCCGCGCATCACGTTGGCGTAGCTTTGAATCGGCATCGCCTCGGCGGCGAGTTCCGTGCCCGGCTCATGATGCGCGATGTGCGTGCTTCTCGAAAGGGCCAGCAATTCGGAGGGCTGCAGCACGCCGCACATGCCCCTGTGCCGCGCTTCACAGCTCGCGCATATCGCAGGCACCTGCGAGTTGTGGATGTCGCGGCGTTCGATCGTCATCGTCATGGTCGCCGCAAATATGGTCGAACGCCGGCGGGATTGCCATATTGCCGATTGCCGCAGGCCGTTGATCGAAGTCAAGGCGCGCGCCGGCATGGCTGGTAGCTGTCTCAGCCGGACAGGAGCAAGCCATGGACCCCGCGCTGATCGACCGCTATTCGGCCCCGGTGCCGCGATATACGAGCTATCCGACGGCGCCGCATTTCCACGACGGCGTCGATGCCGCCGTATATGGCGGCTGGCTGGGCGAGATCGCTCCATCCGAAAGCGTGTCGCTTTATCTGCACGTGCCGTTCTGCGACCGGCTGTGCTGGTTCTGCGGCTGCCACACAAAGCAGGTGCGGCGCTACGATCCGATCGCCGAATACCTTGAGGCGCTGCGCCTGGAGATCGGGCTGGTCGGCGGGCGGCTCGGCCGGAAGCGGATCAGCGCCGTGCATTTCGGCGGCGGCTCGCCCACCCTGATGCAGCCGGACGACGTGCGCGGACTAGGTGCGTTGCTGCGCGAAACCTTCGAGTTCCAGCCGGATTGCGAGATCAGCGTCGAATGCGATCCGAACGACATGGACGAGCCGCGCCTCGACGCCTGGCGCGACTTCGGCGTGACGCGGGCCAGTTTCGGCGTGCAGGATTTCGATCCCGTCGTCCAGCGCGCGATCAACCGCATCCAGACGTTCGAACAGACGCGCGACGCGGTGGAGGGTTTTCGCGCGCGGGGCGTAGGCTCGATCAATCTCGACGTGCTCTACGGCCTGCCGCACCAGACGGTGGACGCGTTGCGGCACACGCTGGAGCAGGCGGTGTCGCTGGCGCCGGACCGTCTGGCGCTGTTCGGCTACGCCCATGTGCCGTGGATGAAGAAGCACCAGCAGATGATCGACGAGGCGGTGCTGCCCGGCCGTCATCAGCGCTTCGAGCAGGCGGAGCGCGGCGCCGACTTCCTCGAGCGCGCAGGTTATGTCCGCATCGGCCTCGACCATTTCGCGCGGCCGGGCGACAAGCTGGCCGTCGCGGCTGCGGAAGGCCGGCTTCACCGCAATTTCCAGGGCTACACCACCGATGCGGCTTCCGTCCTTGTCGGGCTCGGCGCTTCCTCGATCAGCCGCTTGCCGCAGGGCTACGTCCAGAACATCGTCGCGACCGGACAATACATGGCCTGCGTGCGCAAGGGCGAATTGCCCGCGGCGAAGGGCTATGCGTTCACGCCGATCGACCGCGCCACCGGCTGGGCGATCGAGCAGCTGATGTGCAATTTCGAAATCGCGCTGCCGCAGCTCGACGCCGAGTTTCCATCCGACGCGGAAAGCGTGGCCGAACGGATCAGGGACATCGCCGCCGACGACCCGGATGGTCTGGTCAGGTTCGACGGCCGAGCGATCGCGCTCACGCCACAGGGACGGCCTTTCGTTCGCACGGTGGCTGCGAAGCTCGACCGCTTTCTGACGCAGGGCGGCGCGAAATATTCCGCGGCGGTGTGAGCCGCGTCCATACTGAAGCGTTTTTAGGTCGGTCTCGGCCGTGCCATTCCGGCGACGACCAGCACGAGCAGCGCGCCGATGGCCGCGAACGGCGCAAGCATGCTGCCGGCCGCCGCCAATCCCGCCGTCGCGGCCCAGCCGATGGACGAAAATGCCTCGGCGAAGGTGGCGACGCGCGAAGATGTCTGCCGTCGCCGGAAATGGCTGCGCTTCGCCTGCGCGCGGAAGAAGAGCTGGATCGCCGTGGACGACGCGGCGGCGACCAGAACGCCGACAGCCGTGACGAAAGCGGCCCACAGCGAAGCCGTGGCGAGCGCCGCGACGATCGGCGCCAGCACGAAGGCGACCGAGCCGATGACGGCCTCGATCTTGGCGCGCAGCACCGCGCGGCCGTTGATCGGCGCCGTGGCCACGAGGTCGGGGGCGTCCTCGCCGGAAATCGCCAGCCAGGCGAGGCCGCCGGCGATCTGTCCTGCCGACATCACGAGAACGGGAACAAGCACGACCAGCGTGCCGCTTTCGGCGCCGTAGTTCTTCCACAGCAGCAATGCGGGCGGGATGAGGTAGAGGATCTGCATCATTGACTGCGAGATCAGCCAAGGGTCCCTGAGCAGGAGCGTCCATTCCTTGCGGCGCAGCGCCGATGCGGCGGACGAGCGGCGGAACATTTTTTTCGTCCTCTGGCGCACGCTGCCCATGCCGACGCCGGCGGCGGCGACAGCGAACTCGCCGAACCGCCGGGAGGCTACGGAGACCGCCAGCGCGAACAGGCCGAAGCCGGCGCAGAGTGTGATCGCAAACGCCGAGGAGTCTCCCATGGCCGCGCGCGCGGGCAGCCAGAGCAGGCTGTCGAGCGCCGGGGCGTGATCCACGATCGACGCCGAGTGGAACGCATCGATCCGGGAGAGATTGCCGTAGGCGAAGATCGAAACCGCCTGAATGCCGATGACGAATGCCGCGCCGACGATCGCAGCCACCACCTGCGCGACGAAGCGGGTGCGCGCCGGCCCCAGCGTCCTGAACAGCAGAACCGTCATGCCGACCGCAAGCGCCGTCGCGCCTGCCGACATCGCGAAAAGAACGCCATAGGCCGCCAGCCAGTGCGGTCCGCCGGCGACGATCAATACGTTGATGAAAGGGCCGATGAGAACAAGCGACAGAAGCGAGGTGGCGACGCCGATCGCGGCCATGCGCAGCGCGAAGATCATGCGTGTCGGCGCGGGCGACGACAGCAGAAGGTCGAGATCGGCGCGGGCGTAGAAGGCGCGCGTGACCGACTCCATGGCCTGCGAGACCATCACGGTCCAGCCGAGGAACGCGCTTCCGGTGACGACGATGAGCGTTTCGCGATCCGGCGGGAAGGTAACCCCGGCATAGGGGCTGACGATCTGCCACGCGACGAAATGCAGGCACGCGGCGAAGACGAGGATGATTGCGACGGCGATGCGCACGCGCCCGGGCCGGCCGGCGGTGACCATCCACGCAAAGTCGCGCCACATGAGCCGCAATTCATGCCGTGCGAACCAGACTGCCTTGCTCATGCGGCCGCATCCGACGGCGTGACGAGATCGAGGAAGATCTCTTCCAGCGTCGAGTCGCTCTTGCCCGCGCGCATCCGGAGATCGTCCAGCGTGCCCTCGGCGATCAGCCTGCCGGCGGCGATCACGCCGATCCGCTCCGCCATGCGCTCGGCGACTTCCAGTATGTGCGTGGTCATGATGATGGTGCAGCCCTGCGCGACGCGCTCGGCGAGCACCTTCTTCACCTGCCGCGCCGAGCCGGCGTCGAGCCCGGTCAGCGGCTCATCGAGGATGATGAGCCTGGGGTCGTGAACCAGCGCGCCGGCCAGCGCCACCTTCTGGCGCATGCCCTTGGAAAAGCCTTCGCAGCGCGTGTTCGCGTGCGGGCCGAGCCCCAGCCAGTCGATCAGTTCACGCGCGCGCGTCTCGGCGTCGCGCGAATCGATACCCCAGAGGCCGGCGACAAACTCCAGATATTCGAGAGGCGTCAGCTTGTCGTAGATCATCGGCTCGTCGGAAACCCAGGCAAGCACGGATTTTGCCTCGACGGCGTTGCGGCGGGCGTCGATGCCGAAAATGGAAATCTCGCCACGATCCGGCTGAAGCAGGCCGGCGACCATGCGCAATGTCGTCGTCTTGCCGGCGCCGTTCGGGCCGAGCAGGGCATAGAATTCGCCGGCGCGGACTTCGAGGTTCAGGCCGTCCACCGCCGGTCGGTCGAAGCGCTTGTGAAGGTCGCTTATGGCAAGCGCAGGAACGGCATGGGCGGGAACGGGGGCAACCACGGGCGGCTCACGGGACGTTGCAACGGCAGCGACGTTACTTTGAGGGTGTTTAGGCCGAATGAATCGCCGCCTGACGCGTCCGGAACGCGATCACGATGGCTAGCCGGAGGTTAACGCGCGTTTGGCTGGCCATCGGTCGAACCACAGATCAACGCCGCGGACCCGTCCTGCCGATCAGCCCGAATGCGATTGCCAGCGCAATGCCTATGCCGATGCCTGCGCCAATGCTGTCGAGCAGCAGGCCGATGACGACGCCGATCGCGACACCCAGACCTATGTTGAGCGGAGTGTTCATACCGCCGCATGTAGGGGGCTGGCAGGGCGCTGCAACCCGTCGGGAGCCATCCGCCGGGGAGGCGAGGCACAAGAAACCCCGGCCAATGGCCGGGGCAGAGCAGGGCAGGGCGCAGAATGGCGGATACGCGTGCGTCACACGTACCGGTTGACGATATTCTCCAAGAATTCCTGACGGCCGGACTTCGGCTCCGGCTCGATCCTCTTCCTGACGACGCGCTCCGCGATCTCCTCCAGCGAGCGCTTGCCGGCCAGCATCGCCTTGCCCTCGGCGCTCTTCCAACCCGCATAGCGCTCCTCCAGCGGGCCGGAGAGCGCCCTGTCCTCCAGCATGCGCGCGGCGGCCTTGAGGCCGCGTGCGCAGCAGTCGATCGCGCCGATATGGCCGATGAGCAGGTCCTGCGGATCGATCGACTGGCGGCGCAGCTTGGCGTCGAAATTGGTGCCGCCTGTCCTGAAACCGCCGCCCTGCAGGATGTAGTAATAGGCCAGCGCCATCTCCGGCACGTTGTTGGGGAACTGGTCCGTATCCCAGCCCGACTGGTAGTCGTTTCGGTTCATGTCGATCGAGCCGAAAACGCCGAGCGCGTTGGCAAGCGCCAGCTCGTGCTCGAAGGAGTGGCCGGCGAGGATCGCGTGGCCCTGCTCGATATTGACCTTGACCTCGTTCTCCAGCCCGAAATCCTTGAGGAAGCCGTAGACCGTGGCGACATCGTAGTCGTACTGGTGCTTCGTCGGTTCCTGCGGCTTCGGCTCGATCAGGATCGTGCCCTTGAAGCCGATCTTCTTCTTGTAGTCGACGACCAGCGACAGGAAACGGCCGGCCTGTTCGCGCTCGCGTTTCAGGTCTGTATTGAGCAGGGTCTCGTAGCCTTCGCGGCCGCCCCAGAGCACGTAGTTCTCGCCCTTCAGCCGCCTGGTGACGTCCATGCAGGCCTTTACGGTCGCCGCGGCGTAGGCGAAAACGTCCGGGTCGGGATTTGTCGCCGCGCCGGCCATCCAGCGGCGGTTGGAAAACATGTTGGCCGTGCCCCATAGCAGCTTGACGCCTGTCTCCTTCTGCTTGGCGGCGAAGATCGCGGCGATTTCGTCGAGCCGGGAGAGGCTTTCGGAAAAATTCTTGCCCTCGGGCCGCACGTCGGCGTCGTGGAAGCAGTAATAGGGCGTGCCGAGCAGGGTGAAGAGCTCGAAGGCCACATCGGCCTTGAGCTTGGCCAGTTCCATCGTGTCGCCAAACCACGGCCGGTCGAAGGTGCGGCCGCCGAACGGGTCGCCGCCCTCCCAAGCGAAGCTGTGCCAGTAGGCGATGGCGAAGCGGAGCTGGTCCTCCATGCGCTTGCCCGCGACGATCTCGTCCGGATTGTAGAAGCGGTAGGCCAGCGGGTTGGTGCTGTCCGGACCCTCGTATTTCACCGGCTTGATGTCGCCGAAGAATCCCGTGCTCATGAAAATCCCCTCCCTTATGTGGATGTCAGGCCGCGTCGATGCGCTTCATGAAGGCGTCGAGTTCGGCCGGGTCCATGCGGACGATGTGTTTCTCCTCGGGGTAGGCGCCGCTCTCGACGTCGGCAACATACTCCTTGAAGGCAGCGATGCGTTCCTGTTGCAGGCGGTCGTACTCCGCTGCGAAATTGCGATAGACCTTCGAGTGGCGTGGCATGTGGCCTCGGTTGGTCCCGAGTATGTCGCAGGCAAAGAGGTATTGGGCATCGCAGCCGGTGCCGGCGCCCATCGACCAGAGCACGAGCGAGGTGCGCTTCGATATGGCCTCCGCCACTTCCACCGGCACCACCTCGATTTCGACGCCGATGGCGCCGCATTCCTCGTACTTCCTGACCTGCTGGTAGATTGCCATGGCGGTGTCGGCGGTCTTGCCGACGGCCTTGAAGCCGCCCGTCCAGGTCGCGCGGGAAGGCACCAGACCGACATGGCCGATGACGGGGATATTGTCCTCCGCAAGCCGCTTGACGGTCGGAAAGCCGGTCGAGCAGTAGACTGCGTCGGCGCTGTTCTTGTACATCCCAAAGGCCCAGCGGACGAAATCGTCCTGCGTGCCGAACTCGAAGAAATTGTCACCCGTCATGGAGAACAGTGAGGGAGCGGCGTCCCGGTATTCGGGATGAAGCAGCAGTTCCGGCGGGATCGAGACGATGTCGATGCCGGCCCTTTCCGCGGCCTCCGCTTCCTCGATCGTCATGACGCGCAGCATGGTGAGCTGGCGTTTGCCTTTCAAGGCGCGTATGTCGGCAACTGTCGGCCGCTTGCGGCTCATCTGATCCCTCCCAGAGATAGTCCATAATCGATTAGATCGATCGTGACAGCGCTGTCTTTGCGTCTGCCACAATCACCCGCGACTGGCAATCAGCCGATGTCGATCATCACCTTTCCGGCCTCGACCTTCACCGGATAGGTCTTCAGATTGATGCAGACGGGGGCGCCTTTGGCCTCGCCGGTCTTGTAGTTGAAGCGGCCATTGTGCTTCGGGCATTCGATGATGTCGTCCATGACGAGACCGTCGGCGAGATGCACCTTCTCGTGCGTGCAGAGACCCTCGGTCGCAAAATACTCGTCGTCCGGGGAGCGATAGATAGCATACGTCCTTCCGGCATGATCGAAGCGGATCACATCCTCCTCATCGACCTCATCCGCTTCGCACGCTTCAATCCATTCAGCCATTTCGTCTGGTCCATTTCAATCAGTAGAGCGCCGGGCGAGGGCGCCCGGCGCGGCTAGAAGCGAAAACCTCGGCTATTCCGCCGCCGGCGCCAGCTTCACGTCGTGGAATTCCTCCCGATACGGCTTGGCCGTCGGGGGAAGCTCACGCTTCAGGAAGTAATCCTCGTATTTCAACTGGCGCAGCACGACCGGCCAGACCTCCTTGTAGGCGTGCCACATCGAGGGATTGGGCTTCGGCAGGTCGTGCTTTATGAGCTCATGCAGCCTCGGCAGCGCGTGGTACGGTATCATCGGGAACATGTGGTGTTCGACGTGATAGTTCATGTTCCAGTAGATGAAGCGGCTGATCGGGTTCATGTACACCGTGCGGCTGTTCAGCCGATGGTCGGTCACGTTATCCGCGAGGCCGATATGCTGCAGAAGGCCGGTCAGCACCATGTGCCAGCAGCCGTAGATGCGCGGCAGCCCGATGATCATCAGCGGCAGCCAGGAGCGCATGTAGAGCGCCAGCGCCACCGTCGCGATGTAGATCGCCATGTGCCAGCGGGCGGCGCGGATGGCTTTCGGCCATTCGGACTCCGGCATGTAGCTCTTCTCGTCCGGGCTGATGATGCCGAGGGCGTTCTTGCCGATGCCGATCAGCGAATACCAGACATCGACCACGCCGATGAACATCAGCGCGGCGCGGATGAGGTCCGGCGGACGCATGACGGCGATCTCCGCGTCGCGGCCGACGATATAGGTGTCGGTGTGGTGACGCGCGTGGCTCCACCGCCAGACGACGGGGTTGCGCATCACCATGAAGGAGGCGATCTCGTAGATGACGTCGTTCATCCAGCGCGTGCGGAAGGCCGTGCCGTGGCCGCATTCGTGCCAGCGGGAATCGCAGGACGAGCCGTAGAGCACGCCGTAGACAAAGAAGAACGGCACGCACCACCAGGTGCCCCAGAACCAGATGCCGCCTCCCGCCGAAATCAGCAGCGCCGCGATCCAGATGATGGTATCGCGGATCGCCGGCCCGTCGGAGCGCTGCATCAATTCCTTCATCGTCTTGCGCGGCACGTCGGTGTGATACCATTCGGCGGAGGCGAGGCCGGTCTCGATCGCCCGCTTGGTGCTTTCGCCTACGAGGCTATAGTCGCGTTTCATCTTGTTCGTCTCAGTCATCATGACCTCCGATGCTTTCCGCTCCGGTTCAGGTGGCCGCATTCCCCCATCTTTGGCCAATACATATAGGATGCGCCCGCCGTCAGTGCCCGACAGCGCTGCGCAACTCTTCTTCCGTCATGCCGGTAATCACTTCCTCGACCTTCTCGACGGTCGTCTGCCTCGGATCGATGTCGTCCGCGACGACCTTGCCTTGCCGCATCACGACGATGCGGTCGACCACCTGGAAGACATGGTGGATGTTGTGCGCGATGAAAATGCAGGAATGCCCCGTGTCCCGGGCATTGCGCACGAAGCGCAGCACGCCCTGCGTTTCCGCCACGCCCAGATTGTTGGTCGGCTCGTCCAGAATGATCAGATCGCTGTGGAAATACATGGCGCGCGCGATCGCCACGGCCTGACGCTCGCCGCCGGAAAGGGAGCCGATCGGCGTGTCCGGCGGGATGTTCTTGCTGATGCCGACCCGTTTCAGGAGGTCGCGCGCGACCTGATCCATCGCCGTCTGATCCATCCTGTTGAGGAAGCCCGGACCCTTGATCGGCTCGCGGCCAAGGAACAGATTTCGCGTGATCGACAGTTGCGGGACCAGCGCCGAGTCCTGGTAGATCGTCTCGATGCCGTTGGCGATAGCGTCCGTCGTATTCCTGATCTCGACCTTCCGGCCCTTGATGAAGATGTCGCCCGACGTCGGCCGTACCGCGCCGGACAGCACCTTGATGAGCGTGGACTTGCCGGCGCCGTTGTCGCCGAGCAGGCCGACGATCTCGTTCTCGAACACGCGGAAGGTGACGCCGTCCAGCGCGCGCACGCGGCCGTAGAACTTGCTGACGTTCTCCATGCGGACCAGTTCTTTGGACATGGTCTCAGTTCCCCGCCTGGTGCCGGCGCTCGAGGCCGGAATGGAGCGCCATCATGCCGAGGATGATCGCGCCGATGAAGATGTTGTAGGCGAGGCCCGGCACGCCGATCATGACGATGCCGTTGCGCATGATACGCAGGATGAAGATGCCGATCACGGTGCCGATGATGGTGCCGCGCCCGCCGGTCAGCGCGGTGCCGCCGATCACCACCATGGCGATGACTTCCAGTTCGTAGCCGGTGCCGCTGTTCGGGTTCGCGGCGGAGGTGCGGATCGAGCTGATGATGCCGGCGAAGGCCGACAGCATGGCCGATATCATGAACAGCGCGACCTTCGTCCGGTCGACGTTGACGCCGCGCGCGCGGGCCGCGTTGGCGTTGCCGCCGGAAGCCTGGATCCAGTTGCCGAACTTGGTCCGGGTCAGGATGTAGCTGAGGATCACCGCGGCGACGATGAACCAGAAGAGCGACATGTAGATGCGGAACGGCCCGATATAGAAGTCGCCGACCAGAAGCTGCGCCAGCCAGTGTTCGCCGGAGTTCCATGTGCGCTGCGGGAAGCCGTCGGTGATGAACAGCGCGGTGCCGCGCGCGACGAGCAGCATGCCCAGCGTGACGAGGAAGGAAGGGATCTTGAGCCGCGTCACGAACCAGCCGTTGACGTAGCCGATGAAGGCGGCCACCCCGAGCGCGACGAGGAAGGACACTTCCAGCGGCAGCGATCCGGCGTTGAACAGCGTCCACATGATGACGGGCGACAGGCCGAAAAGCGAACCGACCGACAGGTCGAACTCCCCCGACGTCATCAGCAGCGTCATGGCGAGCGCCACGAGTCCCAGTTCGACCGAGAAGGCCAGGGTGTTGCTGATGTTCAGTACGGAAAGGAACTGGGGGTTGATCGCCGTGAAGACGACAAGCAATCCGATCAGCAGCACGAACGGGCCGAATTCGGGTTTTGAGAACAGTCGCTGGAGCATCTCTGGCTTTCGTGGCTGGCGCGGTCAGGCGGCTTCGGCGTTTCGTCGCATCGGGTTGCGTGGAATGGCGGCGTCCGCGGCGAAATCGCTGCGGACGCCCGTTTCAGGGTTTTACTTGCCGGACATCACGTCGGCATAAGTCTGCGCGGTGTCCTTCTCATAGAGCGCGCCGGTGATGATGTTGAAGGCCGGCGGAACGCCCTCGGTGGCCATCAGCGCCAGCGAAAGCGCCATGAAGCTGGTCGCCTGCGGGTCCTGCCACTGTGCGGCGTTCACGTAGCCTTCGAGGACTTCGGCCGTGGTGTCGAGCGAGTTGCCCCAGCCGACGACCGGAACTTCGCCCGGCTTGACGCCGACCTGGTCGAAGACGCGCTTGATCGAGCCCGTCGCCATGTCGCCGAGGCCGATGATGGCCTTGATCTTGGCGCGGTTGGCGTTGAGGTAGTCGCTCATGCGGGTGATGACCTCGGCCTGGTCGAGCGTCGTCTCCGTCACTTCCCAGGTGATGCCGAGCGGCTCGAAGACCTCCTTGATGCCCTTCTCCTCCTCGACGCCGTAGCTGGCGCCGGGAACCTCGACGGGCAGCCAGACGAAGTCGCCCTGCTTCACGAGGCCCTTGTCGACCAGATACTGCGCCCAGCCGCGGCCGACGACCTTGAGGTCGGTGCCGACATAGGCCTGGAAATTCGCCGACGGATCAGGCGTGTTGAAGTTGATCAGCGGGATGTTGGCGGCCTTGGCCTCCTTGACGATCTCGACGAGGCTGCCCGGGTCCGGGCTCGTCGTCACGATGGCGTCCGCTTTGGCGGCGATGGCGGAGCGGAGCGCTTCCTGCTGGGCCGGCACGTCGCCATTGTGGAAGGACGTCTTCACGTCCTGGCCTGTCGCCTTCGCCCACATTTCCGCGCCTTGCAGGAAGTAGGTCCAGACCGGATCGGCCGGGCTGCCATGCGAGATCCAGTAGAGCGTCTTGGCCTGCGCGGCGGCAGGCAGGACGAGGGCCAGCATCAGGCCATAGACGAATAATCGCAATTTACTCAGCATCGATTACCTCCCGTTCGAAACACATGTTTCAGTTGCTCCTCCGCAGGCCCCGGGGAACCGGAACCGCATGGCCCGGCTTGCGCCGGACGCATTCTCACGCCGCGTTCCGGAGGCTCCGTTCGCGGCGAATTCGTTCGATGAAAGCGCCATCGTCATCTCACCGTGTTCCGCGCGGCATGGCGCCGTGAAGCGGCGGATGATTGTTGGAGAGTTCCGGGAAGCCGTCCTCCGGCTGCTTCGCGATACCCGTGATGCGCTTCTCCGCGGCGGCGATCTCGTCAGCACCGGCAAGCACGCGGAAGACCACATCGTAGCGGCGTTCGTCGCCATGCTCCAGCCAGATCATTTCGCCGCGCTCGCGCGCCGCCTCGTGGCCGAGCACGTGATGCGTCGAGGGCTCCATGCCGAGCACGTAGAGCCCCGCCTGCATGTTCTGCCATTCCAGCGTGCAGGGAAACTGGTCCTTCCGGCTGACGACCTCGAAACCTATGCCGAGCCGATCGTTGACGATCGCCATCGGCGACCATCCGCCGCCGTCGGTGCCCAGTTCGTGCTGCCAGACCTGCTCCGCGAAAATGTCCCGCGGAGCCGGCATCACGTTGTAGGGGACATCCTGCCTGCGATAGTTCTCGCCGGCATGCGCCGCCCAGACGACATCGGCGATCGGTGCCAGATAGCGCGAGCCCTCCGCAACGACCGGGTGACCGACATTGACGTGGTACAGATACATGTGCGGCGTGCGGTAGAATCCGCGGTTGACCACGACATCGTGCAGGCGGATCTCGTTGGTCCCGGCCTTCACCTCGATGCGGCGCGTCAGTTCCAGATTCTCGCCGAACACGGTGGCCTGCGAGACCACGCCCTCGCACCACAGCGTGCATTCGTCGCCGTCCCAGCGCTCGCCATAGCCGGCGAGCCGCGCCGGCAGGTTGGCGATGCGGCCATGGATGGAATGCTTGACGGTGTCGCGGCCGCGATAATTGTAGTGATCCGCCGGCTCCTCATACATGAACAGGATATGGTCGAGGCCGCAGGTGGCGAGCAGCCCGGAGAAGGTGCGCAGCCAGCCGAGACCGCCTTCGCCGTCATATTCCGCGTAGGCCGGATGCTTGAAGCCGGTCGGCGAATGCCAGCCGATCGCCATGCCACGGTACTCGCATTCCGCTATGTCGAAGCCGCGATCGACCATCACCGTGAAGCGCAGCCCGGTGCCGGTGCGGAACTCCAGAATGCGCACCCCGCGCTCGCCGCCGTCGCCCAGCGTCATCAGCCTGACGCCGGCGAATTGCGAGAACGAGCCGGCGCTGGCCGCGAGGTCGCGGCGGCTACGCTTCTGTCCGTAGAGGTCGACCATGATCCGGTTCTCAGAGGCCGTTGGCGCGCAGCTTGCCGTCGAGGAATTTCTTGGCGCGCGGCACGTCGTCCTCGGCCAGATGCTCGATGATGATCGGGATGTTGGAGTGCTTCTCGGCCAGCCGCTGCAGGTAGAGATCGTAGTTCAGCGAGCCGAGGCCGGGGGCCGGCAGTTCGATCTCGCCGACGCCGCGGAAGGTATGGCTTTCCATGGCGTTGTCGTCGCCGATGTCGTCATGCTTCTCTCCCTTGTCGTCGCCGGAGCGCTTGACGTCCTTGGCATGCGCGATCCTGATTTTGTCCGACAGCGTGTCGAAGACCTGATTGAGGACCTGATCCATCCGGTCGATGTTGTGGCTCTCGAAGTAGTTGGTCGGGTCCATCAGCAGGCCGAGACCCGGATGGTCGACCTGCGCGAACATCCTCACTGTCTCCTCGACCGAGCCGACGACGTTGTTCACATAGGTTTCGAGGCAGAAGACGGCGCCATGGTCGTAGGCGGTCTGGGCGAGGTCGGCGATGACCTTTCGGCACTCCTCGAACCCTTCCTCGGTCTTGTTCTTCGGATGGTGAACCCAGTCTGACTCGGTGTTGTAGGTGCCGGTTTCCGAGATCACGTAGGGCGAGCCGAGGTCGCGCGCATGGCGGATGATCTCCTTGAGGTAGTCGACGCGCCTCTTCCGCTCCCCTAGGTCGGGGTGGATGATGTTGGTGTATCCGGAAACGCAGCAGATCGGCAGGTTATGGTCGCGGAACACATCGCGGACGCGCTTCGCCTTGTCCTTCGTGATCTGGCCGGCGGAAAGATCGACGTCACGGAAGTGAAGGTCGAGCTGCACCGTGTTGAAGTCGAGCGCGCGGATCTTCTTCGCCGTCTCTTCCAGCCCGTAAGGGAAGTAACCCGTGAAAATGCCGGTCTGCATCATGATGAACGATCCTCCTCAACGATCGCCGATCGGAATTTCGGAAAGCCTGACGGTGCGGCCCTTGGCGATGGACCGGTACCCGGCCTCCACAAGCTGCATGGTCCTGACATTGTCGGCCACGCTCAGCGCCGGCGGCTCTCCGGTCTTGACGGCGTGTTGCAGTTGCTCCATCACGCCGATGAAAGCGTGCGGGAACCACATCGTGCCCCATTTCGGCGTCACCCACTTGCCTTTGGTGGCTTTCGTCGAGGCATAGGCGAGAGTGGACGGGACGCCGGTCGGCCAGCCGATCGTGCCCTTGGCGACGCCATGTGTGCCGTCGACCCGCCAGTTGATGTGCTGGTCGTCCTCGTAGCCCTTCTCGCGCGGCCCGGACCACACATCCTCCAGCGACACGGCCATCAACCCGGAAGGGAAGCGCAGCGTCGAAACGGTGATCCCGTCGGAGTGTTCGAACGTCGTGCGCGGGTCCTTGCGCGTCAGCGTGGTGATCTCGTCCGGATCGCCGAACAGGAAGCGCAGTACGTCGAGATGATGCACGGCCATGTTGGAGAGCGTCAGCCGGTCGTATTCGGCCAGAAACGGCTGCCAGTGCGGAATGGCGTGCATGTCGATCTGCGCAAAGACGATCTCCCCGAGCGTGCCGGCGTCGATCAGCTGTTTCAGCGCACGCATCGACTGGTCGTAGCGCATGTTCTGGTTGACGGAGAGGATCTTGCCGGCCTTCGCCGCCTGATCGCGCAGCTTGATCGCCTCCTTCAGCGACAGCGCCAGAGGCTTCTGCGCGAGGATCGCCTTGATGTGAGGCTGCTTCAGCGCATGACGGATCAGGGCCGGCTGCTGGTCCGGCGGGAAGGCGAGGTCGACGATCTCGACGCTCTTGTCCTCGATAAGCGCCTCGGGCGTTTCGTGGACCTTGGGAATGCCCCAGCGGTCCGCGACCTTCCGGGCGTTGGCCTTCGTGCGCGAGGCGATAGCAACCACGGGGAAGCCGGCTTCCTTGTAGGCGGCGAGGTGGCACTCGGCCATGATCATGCCGGCGCCGACACAGCCGATCCTGTACTTTCTGGTCCGGACTTTCACGTCCGGCTCAAGCTTCGGACCAGCCAAGCAAACCTCCCGCGCCGCGATGCGGCCCGGCCGCATCGCGCTGCACGCCCGTCGGCAACGCTGCGCTCACCGCCGGTGCGGCGGTGATGCGGCCTGCGGCCCGGCATGAACTCCTCCCTGTGAGCCAGACTTATGGCTCGCGCGGATAATTGACGGTCGTGGCAAACGCTGTCAACATCATTTCTCATCAAAACACACCATAAGCTTTCATGGGAGGATAAGTCATGACCAGAGTTATGCACTCACCCTGATGTTTCGGCATGGGAGGGTTTCCGTCCCATACAGTGAATGCCGCGACGTTTGGCGGCATTGCGCGGCGGTTCATCATTTCACATCAATTCATGTCAGATGCTCACGCAGGTATTGAACGGAACCCACGCGCGGCTGCAAAAGCTGGAAGGTGATCGGCGGTGCGCTCCACATTGAATGACGTTGCCCGCGAGGCCGGGGTCTCCGCCGCCACCGTCGACCGTGTCCTCAACAACCGGACGGGGGTGAGGGCCCGAACGCGTGAGATCGTGATCGAGACCGCACGGCGGCTGGGCTACATCTCTCCGCTCCCCGAGGACGAGAGGGGTCGGGGAGGCGCTGCCGGCAATATCATCCGCCTGAACTTCGCGCTGCCTGCCGGCACCAATACCTTCATCAGGATGCTGCGCCGCGAGATCGAGGTGCAGGCGTTGTCGCGCCCCAATCTCGACGTCCATGTCGAGGCGATCGAGGGTTTCGATCCCGAGGCGCTGGCGCGGGCGCTGCTTGACCTGCGCGGCAAGACGCAGGGCGTCGGCGTGATCGCGCTCGACCATCCGACCGTGCGCGAGGCGATCCGTTCGCTTGCCGCGACCGGCGTGAAAATCGTCACCATCGCCTCGGACATCCAGCATGTGCCGCGCGTCGCCTATGTCGGCATCGACAACCGCGCCGCCGGGCGGCTCGCCGGCTACATCGTCGGCCGTTTCATGGGCGCTGGAGCGAGCGGCAAGGCAGCCATGTTCGCAGGCTCCCGATCCTACCGGGGCCACGAGGAGCGCGAGATGGGATTCCGCCATATCCTCACAGAGGAGTTCCCCCGCCTCCAGGTGGTGGAACTGCGCGAGATGCTGGACGACCGCGCAAAAGCCTATTCGGAAGCTTGTGCGCTGCTCGACCGGCATCCCGATCTGGCGGCGATCTACAATATCGGGGCCGGCAATCCCGGCATAGCGCGCGCGCTGAAGGAGCGCGGAAGGCAGCATTCCGTGGTGTTCGTCGGCCACGAAGCCACGGAGGGCACGCGCGAGCTGCTGCTGGACGGCACGCTGGATGCCGTGATCGACCAGAATCCCCGGGTGGAGGCGCGCGAGGCGCTCAACATCCTGACGCAGTCGGTGCGCGGGCTACCCTTCGATCCTCATCCGCCGCGCCTGCAGGCGATTTTCCGCGAGAACATTCCCGAATTCTGAGGGCGGATGAGGCGGCGGCCTCCGCTGTCCCGGCGACGATTTTCCGAGAATGCCCCTCGCGGCTTCCTTGAGGTCGGGCGCGTCATCGGCTACGCGACTGGCTGGGAAGAGATTTCGCGGCAGCCGGCTGCGGCGATCATCACCGGGAGAGACTGGATGGCGGACAAGGTTCGTGTTGGCCTGATCGGCTGCGGCTTCTATGCCGCGAACCATCTCAATTCGTGGCGGGAGCTGGCGGCGGAAGGCGCGTCGCTGACGGCGGTGTGCGATGTCGATCCGGCCAAGGCAAAGGCAGCCGGCGAGGAATTCGGCGTGCCTTGCTATACCGAAGCGGCGAAAATGCTCGACGCGCATGAACTGGAGCTGGTCGACATCGTGACGCGCCGCGACACGCATCGTCCGCTCGCGGAGCTGACGATCGCGCGCGGCATCGCCACCGTCGTCCAGAAGCCGTTCGCCCCGAGTTGGGAGGATTGCGTCGCTATCGTCGAGGCTGCGAAGAAAGCCGATGTCTGGCTTGCGGTGCATGAGAATTTCCGTTTCCAGACGCCGATGCGCAAGGTCAAGGCGGTGATCGACAGCGGCGCCATCGGAACGCCGAGCTGGGCGCGCATCAGCTTCCGCACCGGCTTCGACGTCTACAAGACGCAACCCTATTTCTACGACGAGGAACGCTTCGCCATCGACGATGTCGGCATCCACGTGCTGGATCTGGCGCGCTATTTCATGGGCGAGGTGGAGCGGATTTCCTGCGAGACGCAAAAACGCAATCCGAAAGTGCGGGCCGAGGATACGGCGACCATGATGCTGCGCCATGCCAGCGGTTCGGTCAGCATCGTCGAATGCACCTATGAGGCCCGCCGCGCGCCGGAACCGTTTCCGCAGACTTTTCTCGAGATCGAGGGCGAGCGCGGGTCGATCATCGTCGGCCTCGATTTCAGGATGAAGGTCATTGTCGGCGACAGGATCGAGGAGACTGACATCGGCTCTCCGCTGCGGTCATGGACGAGCGACCGCTGGCACGTCGTGCAGGAGGGCGCCTTCAACGCCTGCCAGCATTTCCTGCGCACGAGCCGCGCCGGCATCGAGGCCGAGACGAGCGGCGCCAACAATCTCAGGAGCTATGCGCTTGTCGATGCAGCCTATCGCGCTGCCGAAGAACATCGCGCCGTGAAGCCCGAGGCGTGGAAAGGCTGACCGAACGAAAATGCCGGGCGTCCGCGTCCGGCAACATTCCGTCGGGGCTGCTCGTTCAATGCCCAGATACGGGCAGCGCCGAGGGCGTCTCGGCGGCCGGAGCAGGGGAGGGCGTCTCGTGCTTCGCTTCGCCGCGATGCGCCAGGAAAGTGTAGAACATCGGCACCACGAAGAGCGTGAACATGGTGCCGACCAGAATGCCGGCGAAGATCACCAGACCCATGGAGTACCGCGCGGCCGCGCCAGCGCCCTGCGCGGTGATCAGCGGCACGACGCCGAGCGCCATGGCCGCGGTCGTCATCAGGATCGGACGCAGGCGCACCTTGGCAGAGGCGACGATGGCGTCCCTGATCGAGAGGCCGTGGTCCTCGCGCTGCTGGTTGGCGAATTCCACAAGAAGGATGCCGTGCTTGGTTATGAGTCCGATCAGCGTGATGAGGCCCACCTGCGTGTAGATGTTCAGCGTGCCAAGGCCGAGATTGAGCGGCAGGATGGCGCCGAATATCGACAGCGGCACAGACATCATGATGATGAGCGGATCGCGGAAGCTCTCGAACTGCGCGGCGAGCACGAGGTAGATCACGACGATCGCAAGACCGAAGGCGATGGCGATCGTCGACCCCTGTTCCTTTTCGAGACGCGACTGGCCCGAATAATCGATGAAGAAGCCGGACGGCAGCAACGGGCGCGCAATATCCTCGATGACCTGCAGGCCGTCGCCGGTGGTGACGCCGGGCAGCGGCAATGCGGCGATCGTCGCCGAGTTCAGCTGGTTGAACTGCTCGATGGAGGCCGGCGAGGAGTTGGTGCCGATATTGATGACGGCGGACAGCGGCACCATTTCTCCGTTCGTGCTGCGCACGAAGAAGTCGCCGAGCTTCTCCGGCGTCCGGCGGTATTCGTCCGGCACCTGGAGGATGATGTCGTAGCTGTTCGAGTCGCGGTCGAACTGGGCGACCGCTCCGCCGCCGACCAGCAGGCCGAGCGTCCGGCCGATGTCGCTGATCGGGAGGCCCAAAGCCGCGGCGCGGTCGCGGTCGATGGTGATCGTCACCTGTGGCGCGTCGAAGGACAGCGAGTTCTGGACGATGATGAAGCGCCCGCTCGCCTGCGCCTTCTCCTTGATCTGCTCGGCGATCTCGAAGACCTGGCTCGGATCGCCCGTCGACTGCACGATCATGGAGATCGGAAGCCCGCCGCCGCTGCCGGGCAGGGTCGGCGGCGCGAAGACCAGCGCCTCGACGCCGGCGACCTTCGAAATGCGGGCCTGAATGTCGGCCTGCAACTCCTTCTGGCTGCGCTTGCGCTCCGACCAGTCCTTGAACGACCAGATGGCGAAGCCGGAATTGGTCTCGCCGCCGAAGCCGACGATCGAGAAATTGACCTTCAGCTCCTCGAGGTCCTTCGTCAGTTCCCGCATCTGATCCGTGTAGCGGGAGGTGTATTCGCTCGTCGCGTAGCGCGGCCCCGTCACGAGGGCGAAAAGCGCACCCTGATCTTCCTCGGGGGCCAGTTCGCCCGATGTCTTGGTGAACATGAACGCGGTCACGGACACCAGCGCAATCACGATCATCAGCGTCACCGGACGGTATTTCAGCGAACCGGAAACCAGCCGCTCATAGCGATTGGCAATGCGGTCGAAGGTGCTGTCGACGAAACGCTGGAAGCGGCTGTGATTGCCGGCCTTCAGGATGCGGGCGGACATCATCGGCGTCACCGTCAATGCCACGAATCCCGAAATGACCACCGCGCCGGCGAGCGTCAGCGCGAATTCGCGGAAGAGCGACCCGGTGAGGCCGCCGGTGAAGGCCAGCGGCGCGAACACCGCCGCAAGCGTGATCGTCATCGCCACCACCGGGCCGACGATCTCCGACATGCCCTTGAACGCCGCCTGCATGGGCGACATGCCTTCCTCGATGTGGCGGTGGATGTTCTCCACCACGACGATGGCATCGTCGACGACCAGGCCGATGGCGAGCACCATGGCGAGCAGCGACAGGAGGTTGATCGAATATCCCATGGCGAAAAGCATGAAGCAGACGCCGATCAGCGACAGCGGGATCGTGACGACCGGCATGAGCACCGATCGGAACGAGCCGAGGAAGAGCAGGATGACCACGATGACGATGGCGACGGCTTCGCCGATGGTCTTGAAGACCTCCTCGATCGAGGCGCTGATCGTTTCCGTCGAGTCGTAGACAAGCGTGATCTTCATGCCGTCCGGCAGGCTGTTCTGGATGGCGGGCAGTTCGTCGATGACGGCCGACGCGGTGTTGAGCGGATTTGCCGCCGGTGTCGGAAACACACCGATGAAGGTGCCCTGCTGGCCGTCGAAGTTGACGATCGTGTCGGTGCTTTCAGCGGCGAGTTCCACGCTCGCCACGTCGCGCAGGCGCACGACGCCGTTTCCGTCCGACTTCAGCGGGATCGCGGCGAACGCCTCGGGAGACTGCAGCGTGGACTTCAGCGTGATCGAATAGGCGGTGTTGGCGTCCTTCGTCTTTCCGGGAGCGGACAGGAAGTTCGAGCTGTTGATCGCCGCCAGCACCTCGGCCGCCGTCATCTTGCGTGAGGCGAGCTTGATCGGATCGATCCAGACGCGCATCGAATATTCGGCGGCGCCGAGCACCTGCACCTCCGCGACGCCCTCGATGGTCGACATGCGCGGACGCAGGACGCGCTCGATATATTCGGTGATCTGCTCCGGCGTCATGTTGGGATTCTGGATCGCAAGGTACATCAGCGCGAACTGCTGGCCGGTGCCCTTGACGATGACGGGGTCCTCCGCGTCGTTCGGCAACTGGCTGCGCACGCCCTGCACCTTCGACATGACCTCGGTCAGCGCAACGTCCGGATCTGAGCCCAGCTTCATCTGGACGGTGACGATGGAGACGGACGGGCGGCTCTGCGATGTTACGTAGTCGATGTTTTCCGTCGTCGCGACGGCGCGCGCGATCGGCGCCGTGATGAACCCCTGAATGAGGTCCGGGCTGGCGCCGGCATAGGTCGTGGTGATGGTCACGACCGTTTCCTCGACCTCCGGATATTGGCGGACCGAGAGGTTGAACAGGCCCTGGAAGCCCAGCAGCAGGATCATGAGGGCGGTCACCGTGGTGAGCACGGGCCGCCGGATGAAGAGATCCGAAAAGCTCATTGGTCGCTCGCCGTCTTCGTCGGTGTCTGCGGGGTCACGGTGTTGTCGACGCGAACCGGCGTGTTGTTCGAGAGGCGGTTCTGGCCGGCGGTGACCACTTCGTCGCCGGCGGCGACGCCCCTGGTGATCTCGACGGTGCCGTCGTTGCGGCGGCCGGTCGTGACGAAGACCTGCGACACGGAAAGTGCGGGGGCCTGCTCGGCCGACGGGGTGTTTCCGGTTGCGGCCGGTGCCGCCGCCGGTTTCACCACGAAGACGAAGTCGCCGTAGAGACTGTTGACCAGCGCCGTGTCCGGAATGGCGATCACGTCGTCTTCCTTCGGCAATTCGACACGCACCTGAACGAACTGGCCGGGGCTCAGCTTGCCGTCGGGATTGGTGATCTCGGCGCGAACCGAAACGAGTCGGCTCGACGGGTCCACCTTGGGCTCGATGCCCCTGATCGTTCCCTTGAACGGCCGGTCGTCGGCGGAAACGCCGAAGGAAACCGGCTGCCCGATCTTGAGCAGCGCAAGCTGCTGTTCGGGCACGGCGAAATCGGCGCGCATCGTGTCGAGATCCTGGAGGGTCGCCACGACCGTGCCGGGCTGGACGAACTGGCCGAGCTCGATGCGCGGTATGCCCATGGTGCCGGCGTAGGGTGCGCGCAGCTGCTTCTGGTCCAGCACCGCCTGCAGCTTGGACACCTGCGCGGCGGAGGTTTCGGATGCGGCGCGCGCCGAATCGGTCGTGACCTCGGAACCGACACCGCGCTTCTGCAGTTCGACGGCGCGGTCCAGAGCCTGCTTGTCCAGCCGGGCCTGCGTCTGCCCGGCCTCGAGATCGGCGCGCTGCACCGCATCGTCGAGCTGGACGAGGACCTCGTTGTCCTGAACCCGCTGGTTGGCGTCGAAGAAAATGTCCTTGACGATGCCCGTCGTCTCGACCGTGAGATCGACGCCGCGGGCGGCGCCGACGGTGCCGATCGTCTCGATGCCGGGCGTCCAGGCGGCGGGCTCGATCTTGACCGTGGACACCGTCACCTGCGGCACCGGCATGGAGGCGAAGAAATCCTGTATCGCCTTGTCGCGGAACATGTTGAAGCCGACGATGCCGCCGACCACGACGGCGAGCAGAACGAACGCGATGATGAAGCGCTTGATCAAGGCGATCCCCAAACGAATGCGTGCCCGTCAAGGGCACTCGGACCAACGTTACTGTACCGTCTGGACGGTATTGTCAATCTGGCCTACAATTTTCGCAGGACGGAGTCGCTCATGTGACACAGATAAGAACAAGCTCAAAAGACAGAATCCTCTCCGCGGCGGCAGATGTGGCGCGCGAGGCGGGCGCCGGCAACCTTTCGCTGGAAGCCGTGGCGGCGCGGGCGGGGGTCTCCAAAGGCGGCCTGCTCTATAATTTTCCCACGAAGGCTGCGCTGATGCGCGCTTTGGTGGAATCGTTCCTGACCAGGTTTGAAACCGAGCTCGACGCGGCCACGCAAGGCCCCGGCGCGCGAGACGGCCTGCTCGAAGCCTATATCAAGCTCTCGGCGATCGAATGCGACGAAACCCGGCCAGGCGCGGCGGGTGTGCTCGCGGCGATCGCGGAAGACCCTGATTTCCTCAAGCCCATCGCCGCGTTCAAGCGCAGGCTGCTCGACAGGCTGAAGGACGACACGCCGGATGTCGAAACGCTGCTGCTGGTTTATCTGGCGCTTGAAGGCATGCGCAGCATGAAGCTGTTCGACAGCGATGTGTTGACCCACGAGGAGCGCGAGCAGGCGATCGCGGCGATGCTGAAGCGGGTCACGCAAACCTGTTGAGTTTCGACGTTCCGCTTTGACCCTGTGTGCGGTGCCGGCTACTTTGCTCCGGCGCAACAAGGGGGCGTGATTTGCGTTTCCGGATGACTGTACGACGCCTTCCTTTCCTGGCCGGCGTGGCTCTGGCGATGCCCGCTCCGGCCTTTGCCGCCGAACTGCCGGGGGAGGCGATGTCGCTCCTGTGGGCCATTCCGTTCGCGGGCATTCTCGTCTGCATCGCGACCGGCCCGCTGCTCTATCACCGTTTCTGGGAGCATCATTACGGCAAGATCGCCCTTGCATGGGCCTTGCTGGTCATCGTCCCGTTGGCCGCCGCTTTCGGCTTTCCGGCGATGCTGACGGCCGTGCTGCATACGGTGCTGCTGGAATACCTGTCCTTCATTATCCTGTTGTTCGGGCTGTTCACGATTTCGGGCGGCATTCTCGTCGCCGGCAACATCCACGGCACCCCATGGACGAACGCGCTGATACTGGTCATCGGCGCCATCCTCGCTTCGGTGGTCGGAACGACAGGCGCGTCGATGATTCTCATCCGCCCGATCATCCGCGCCAACGACAACCGGCGTTTCAACGCCCATGTCATCGTCTTCTTCATCTTCCTCGTCTCCAACATCGGCGGCTCGCTGACGCCGCTCGGCGACCCGCCGCTCTTCGTCGGCTTCCTGCGCGGCGTCGATTTCTTCTGGACGACGACGCATCTCTGGCTGGATACTCTCCTTGTCGCGGGGATCGTGCTGGCGGTGTTTCTGGTGATCGACATTGCCCTCCACCGCCGCGAGGTCGGCGCGCCGAAGATCAAGGACCCGACGCCGGATTCGAAGATCCGCATCAAGGGGCTTGCCAACATCCCGCTGCTGGTCGGCGTGATCGCGGCGATCCTGATGTCGGCGGCATGGAAGCCGGGCGTCGAGTTCACCATTCACGGCGTTCATGTCGAACTGCAGAACGTCGTGCGCGACGTCCTCATTCTCGCGCTCGCCGGCATCTCGCTGAAGATCACAAGAAAAGAATACCGCGCGGCGAACGGCTTTACGTGGGGGCCTATCGCGGAGGTGGCGAAGCTCTTCGCGGCCATCTTCATCTGCATCATACCGGTCATCGCGATCCTGAAGGCCGGCATGAACGGCGCGATGGCGCCGCTGGTCGAACTGGTGACGCGGCCGGACGGTTCGCACAACGATCTGGCCTATTTCTGGATGACCGGCGTGCTGTCGTCCTTCCTCGACAATGCGCCGACCTATCTCGTCTTCTTCGAGCTTGCCGGCGGCGATCCGGTGGAGTTGATGACGACCCACGCGACGACGTTGGCCGCCATCTCGGCCGGCGCGGTGTTCATGGGCGCCAACACTTATATCGGCAATGCGCCGAACTTCATGGTCTACGCCATCGCCCGGGAGCGCGGCGTCCGCATGCCGAGCTTCTTCGGCTACATGCTGTGGTCCGGCGCGATCCTGATTCCCGCCTTCATCATCGCCGGCTTCATCTTCTTCTAGAGATTCAAGGCGTCCGGCGACGGAAGAAGGAGTCGGTTCAGGAGCTTAGGGTCAGATCCTGACCCTAGCGCTGCTCCTTCAGGAAGGTTTCGATGCTTTCTGCGTCCAGCCCCGCCTCGGCGGCAATGCGCCGGGCGAGTTCCGCTGCAGCGGCGCGGGGTCTGCCGGACGGCCGATCCATCCAGTAGGACACCGGATTGAGCACCGTGCGATCGTCGACCGGCACAATCAGACCGGCTTCGATCTGCGACGTCGCGAGAGGCGGGCGCGCGAGGGCCACGCCGAGCCCGTTGGCCGCCGCCGCGAGCACCAGATTGTAGTCCTCGAAACGCCTGTCCTGCGCACGCGGGAAATACTCCCTCCCATGCGCCGCCAGCCAGGCGCGCCAGGGCGCTGCGTCGGAATCATGGATCAGCGGATATTTCAGGATGGCATCCGGCCCGCCTTTGGCGATGTCGGCGGCAAGTGCGGGCGAGGCGATAGGGAAGCACTGCTCCTCGAACAGTTTTATCGACACGCGACCCGCGACGCCGCCGCGTCCGCAGCGCATGGAAAGGTCGATGCCTTCTTCATCCAGGTCGATCTGCCTGATGTCGACATCGAGGACGATGCGAAGCGGAGTCCCTGTGGTCTCCAGCTTCTTCAGACGCGGCATGAGCCAGAGACCGCAGAGCGAGGGTATGGTCGCCAGCCGGACGACCGAGCCGCCGCGCGGCTCGGTCCAGCGGTCGGTGTTGTCGGCGATCAGCGCGAAGGCTTCAGCCGTGCGGATGAACAGCCGGTTGCCCTCGATGGTCAGCGATACGCCGCGGGCGCCGCGCTCGAACACCTTGAAGCCCAGCCAATCCTCCAGTTTTGCAATCTGCCGGCTGACGGCGCCGTGGGTGACGTTCAGCGTCTCCGCGGCCGCCGAGAAGCTGCCGCCGCGCGCGGCAGCCTCGAAAGCCCGGAGGGTGTCGAGCGGCGGCAACTGGCGCAAGCTGTGATCCATAGTCACAGCTGATGCTTGAATTCGTCGTTTGTCAATCATCTTCCGAAGAGGCAAGAGAGGTGTGAACGGAGATGAAATCATGAACGCCGAGGCGACGCTTTCCAGGGCGGGACATTCCATCGACTGGATCACGGTGGCTGCCGTCGGCACGACCGTGATCGGCTGGGCTTCCGCCTTTCCCGCAATCCGCGCTGGTCTCGTCGCCTTTGGTCCAGCGGAGCTTGGGGCGTTGCGGTTTCTGATTGCGGCGCTGCCTGCCGCGCTCTTCCTTGTCATCGTCCGCCCCGGATTGCCGAAGCTCGCCGAGGCGTGGCGCTTCCTGTTCGGGGGCGCCGTGTTCGTCGCGCTCTATACGACGCTGCTCAATTTCGGCGAACTCACCGTATCCGCCGGTGCCGCAAGCTTCATCATCAACGTCAGTCCGGTGCTCACAGCCATCCTTGCCATCTTCATACTCGGTGAGCGGTTTCGCGCGCTGGCATGGCTCGGCACGGCGATCTCCTTCGGCGGCGTCGGGCTGATCGCTCTCGGCGAAGGCGGCGGCCTGACGCTCAATCAGGGAACCCTGCTCATCCTCGGGGCGGCTTTGTGCACGACGCTCAACACCATCGTGCAGAAGCCGCTCTTCGCCGATCACAAGCCGCTCGTCGTCGCCGCCTGGAACCTGATCATCGGCGCTGTGTTCCTGTCGCCCGTCCTGCCGGGCGCATTCGCCGAAGCTGCCGTAGCCGACCTGGTGAGTCTTCTGTCGCTGCTGTTTCTGGGCATCGTCTCCAGCCTTGTCGCCTACGGGGCGTGGGCCGTCGCGCTGTCGCGCCTGCCTGCGGCGCGGGCCAGCAACTATCTCTACTGCATCCCGCCGGTCGCCACCGTGATCGGTTTCCTCTGGCTCGGCGAGGCGCCGGGAACGCTCGGCCTCATCGGCGGCGCGCTGGCGCTCGGCGGCGTCATTCTCGTCAACAGATCGAAGTGAGACCGGGACGGCGCGGACTATGCTTCGCGCCAGGCCTGTCCAAGCACGCGCAGCCAGTTCTCACGGCAGAGCTTTTCCATTTCCTCGTCGCCATAGCCGGCCTTGCGCAGCGCCTCGATGAGGTTCTGCAATCCGGCGGCGTCCCGAATCTCCCTTGGCACCATCGCCCCGTCGAAATCGGAGCCGATGGCGACGCAGTCGATGCCGGCGCGCTCGACCATGTGGTCGACGTGGCGAACCATATTGTCCAACGGCGTCTCGCCAAGCTCCTGTCCATCGGAGCGCAGCATGGTCACGGCGAAATTCAGCCCGGCCAGCCCTTTGCGCTCCCTGATGGCGTCAAGCTGCCGGTCGGTCAGGTTGCGCGCCACCGGCGTCAGCGCATGGGCGTTGGAGTGGCTGGCGACCGGCGGCTGGTCGCTCAGTTCCACCACGTCCCAGAAGCCCTTTTCGGTGATGTGCGAGAGATCGATCAGAATGCCGAGCCGGTTGCACTCCCTGACAAGCGCCTTGCCCGCGTCGGTCAGGCCCGGTCCGGCATCGGGACTCGCGGGGTAGGCGAAGGGAACGCCATAGCCGAAAATGTTGTTGCGGCTCCAGACCGGGCCGAGGCTGCGCAGCCCGGCGCCATAAAAGAGTTCGAGCGCGTCGAGGTCCGCGCCGATCGGCTCGCACCCCTCCATATGCAGCACGGCGGCAAAGACCCCGTCCTCCATGGCGTCCCGGATGTCGGCCGTGGAGCGGCAGAGCTTCCAGACGCCGGCGCGGTCGAGTTTTAGCGCGATCGCCGCCTTGGCGACGGCGATGTCGAGCGACGGCTGACGGTCGAGCGGCGGCGAAAGCCGCGTTGCGTATTCGCCCCTGTTGTTCGGCGGGCTGAGCGTCAGCGGCGCGGAATTCGGGATATAGATCGCGCACAGCCCGCCGGCGAGGCCGCCTGCCTTGGCGCGGGGCAGGTCGATATGGCCGGCGGTCGTGCCATTGACCATCTCGGCGATGGGATCGCCGCCAGCGGCGGCGTTTCGCCAGAGACGCAAAAGCACGTCGTTGTGACCGTCGAATACCAGTTCCATGCAAAGCTCCAGATTTGCCGGCGATCATCGGGGTGAAAACCGGCATGGCAAGAAAAATGTTGAGTGCCAGGACGTCTGTCCTGCCTCCCTGCCTGCGACTGATTGACAGGTCTTGGCACAGGCGTCTCCGCTGTACGTCTGCGCCGCAATCTGGTAGGACCAGATCGGAGAGAATTCATGGAGGAGCATGTGAACATCCAGGCCGCTGCCGGCCAGAAGCCCGGCATTCCGTTCGACCAGGCCCGCGTTGATCGCATCATGGAGGAACAGGGCATAGACGTGCTCGTCGCCACGTCGAAGCACAACGTCCAGTACCTTCTCGGCGGCTACAGGTTCATCTTCTTCTCCGCCATGGATGCGATCGGTCACAGCCGATACCTGCCGATCGTCATCTATGAGAAGGGCAGACCCGAGCACGCCGCCTACATGGCCAA
This sequence comes from Rhizobiaceae bacterium, assembly GCA_023953845.1. NCBI lineage: Bacteria > Pseudomonadati > Pseudomonadota > Alphaproteobacteria > Hyphomicrobiales > Rhizobiaceae > Rhizobiaceae bacterium. Next base: position 323,868 of record JAMLJC010000002.1, read on the forward strand.
CAAGATGGAGGGTCATGAGCATCAGGTGCATCCGTTCTGGGTGCCGAACCTGCATACCAGCTTCTGGGGCAGCGTCGATGCGGCCGAGAAGGCTGCGGCGCATCTGAAGAGCCTCGACCTCGGCAATGCGCGGATCGGATACGAGCCGGGCTTCATGCCTTCGGACGCCTATGCGGTGATCGCGGCAGCGGTGGGCAACAAGCAGCTTGTCGACGGCACGGGGGCTTTTGAGCGCATCCGCGCGGTCAAGTCACCAGAGGAGCTCGACCTGCTCAGACAGGCGTCCGAGCACATCACCGACTCCATGCTTGCGGTGTTCGCCGGCTCCGGCGAGGGCTCGACCAAGGAGGAGATCGTGCAGGCGCTTCGCACCGAGGAGACGCGGCGGGGCCTTCAGTTCGAATATTGCCTCATTACCCTCGGCTCCAGCCACAACCGCGCCGTTTCCGACGCAGCATGGAAGAAAGGCGAGGTGATGTCGCTCGATTCCGGCGGCAATTATCGCGGCTATATCGGCGATCTCTGCCGCATGGGCGTTTTGGGCGAGCCCGACGCGGAACTGGAGGACCTGCTCGGCGATATTCTCGAGGTGCAGGAAAAGGCGATCGCGCAGGCGAAAGCGGGGAATCCCGGCTCTGCCGTGGTCATGGCCGGCGAACAGACTCTGGCGAAGAAGACGCATATCGCACCCTTCACGGATTTCTTCACGCACGGCATGGGCCTGATCTCGCACGAGGCTCCGTTCCTGATGACCAATCACCCGGTCGCCTATGAAGGCGTGGACGCGTCCCGGCCGCTGGAGGCAGGTATGGTGATCTCCGTCGAGACGACGATGCTCCATCCCTCGCGCGGCTTCATCAAGATCGAGGACACGGTCGCGATCCATGAGGGCAGGGCGGAACTGGTCGGTGACCGCGGCCGCGGCTGGAACCGCGGCGGAACGGCGCGCTGAGCGATTTCCGCGCCGTGATTTGACAAGGCATTGAGCCCTGCCTAAGCCTTCGTTCCTGTTGTCGGCGCTGCTAAGGGGGATGCTTGTCGGGTCTGCTCAGGACATTCGCTGCGGTCGCGACCCTGCTCGCCGTCCTGTCGCTGCCGGCGCTGGCCGACAGGCGCATCGCGCTCGTCGTCGGCAATTCCGACTACCAGCATATCGCCAAGCTCGCCAATCCGAGGAATGACGCCGAAGACCTGTCGAAGCAACTCGCGGGTCTCGGCTTCGAGGTGATGGGCGGCACGGATCTCGACCGGCGCTCGTTGGTGGAACAGCTCATAAAATTCGGCCGCGCGGCGGGCACTGCCGACGTCGCGCTGTTCTTCTACGCCGGGCACGGCATCCAGGTGAACGGCCAGAACTATCTCGTGCCGGTCGACGCGATGGTGGAATACGAGGCGGAGGCCGACATTTCGCTCGTGTCGCTGTCCGGCGTGCTTCAGCAGATGGAGCGCGGCTCGGAAACCAACCTCATCTTCCTCGACGCCTGCCGCAACAACCCTTTCGCCGACCAGCTGGCGCGCTCGGAAAACCGCTCGGCGCAGTCGATCAGCAAGGGCCTCGGCCGCGTGCAGTCCGGCTCCGGCACCTTCATCGCCTTCGCGACGCAGCCGGACGCGGTTGCGTCTGATGGCGCCGGGCGCAATTCGCCTTTCACCGGCGCGCTGCTCAAGCACATTTCGGCTCCCGGCCAGTCGATCTCCGACCTGATGATCGAGGTGCGCAACGACGTGATGGCGGCGACCGGCGGCAAGCAGGTACCATGGGATTCCTCCTCGCTCACCGGCCGTTTCGAGTTCGCCGCGCGCCAGCAGATCGCCGCCGCGCAGCAATCGCAGCCGCAGGAAAGCGGCGCGTCCGAGAAGGAAGCCTATGAGCAGGCGGTCGCCGTCGGCAGCTGCGGCGCGCTGGAAGCCTTCATGCGGCGTTATCCCGACAGTTTCTATGCCGAGCTCGCGAAGGAGCGGGCGGCTTCGGCCTGCGCCGCGCCGACTGCCGAGCAGGTCGCGAGCGCTCCTTCCGTGGCGACCGCGACGCGTTCGGTGGCGCGCGACGGCACCTGCGAGCGCGGTCCTTTCGATGTCGACTACTGCGCAAGCTCGGTGCTGAAGCCGAGCAAAGCCATCCGCTACGAGCCGTCCATGATGTTCGACGGCAATCGCGAGACGGCGTGGGTGGAAGGCGAGAAGGATGACGGGCTGAACGAGACGCTGACGCTGCATTTCGGCAAGGCGCGCCTGCTTTCCGGCTTCGAGATCATCAACGGCTACGACAAGACGGAAAGCATCTGGCAGGCGAATTCGCGGGTGAAGACGCTGGAGGCCACGACCGGCGACGGCCAGACGCTGACGGTCGGCCTTCAGGACGTGCGCGGCGCGAGCCGGGTGGATTTCAAGCCGGCGATCCGCACCGAATGGCTGGAACTCCGGATCAAGGACGTCTATCCGGGGTCCAAATACAAGGACACGGCCATCAGCGAGCTTTATCCGGTGTTCGCCGACTGATCCTTCATGAAGCAGGTGCAGCAATGACAGCCGGCATGGTCATCATCGGGGCGGGCGAGTGCGGCGCGCGGGCGGCGTTCGCCCTTCGCGAGAACGGCTATGAAGGGCCGGTGACGCTGATCGGCGCGGAAGTCCACGCACCTTACGAGCGGCCGCCGCTCTCCAAGGACGCCATCACCGACGAGGCCCATCCCGCGCCGAAGCATGTGGCGCTGGCGGAGCGCTTCGCCGGGCAGGGCATCGATCTGCTGACGGGGCGCGAGGCGGTCGCCATCGACCGGAACGCCCGGCAGGTGCGTCTCGCCGATGGCTCGGCGATCGCCTACGACAAGCTGCTGCTGGCGACAGGCGCGACGGCGCGCACGCTGCCGATGGCGGCCGCCGCCGGCGAGCGCTGCCTGACGCTGCGCACCTATGACGACGCGTTGCGCATTCGCGGCCTGTTGAAGCCCGACGTGCGCGTCGCGATCATCGGCGGCGGCTTCATCGGGCTGGAGCTTGCCGCCAGCGCCCGCAGGCGCGGCGCAGAAGCGGTGGTGATCGAGGCGCAGCCGCGCATCCTGATTCGCGGGGTGCCGGAGGAGGTCGCGCGAGCCGTCGCCGCGCGGCACCAGGAGGCGGGCGCGGAGATCGTCACGGGGCAGGGGATTTCCGCGATATCGACGGATGATGACTCCGTTGTCGTCGAGCTTGGCTCGGGCCGCAGGATCGAGGCCGATTTCCTCGTCGTCGGCATCGGCGCGTCGCCGGTCACGACGCTGGCCGCCGAAGCTGGCCTCGTCATCGACAACGGCATCGCGGTCGACAGCCGCCTGCGCACCAGCGACGAGAACATTTTTGGGGCGGGAGACTGCTGCTCTTTTCCGCTGGAGATTTACGGCGGCCGGCGCGTGCGGCTGGAATCCTGGCGCAACGCGCAGGATCAGGGCGCGCATGCCGCCCGCAACATGCTGGGCGCGGACGAGCCGTTCGGCGTGGTGCCCTGGTTCTGGTCGGATCAGTACGATCTCAGCCTGCAGATCGCCGGGCTGGCCGATGGCGCGGCGACGGTCGTGCGGCGCGATGTCGGGGAGGGCGCCTTCATCCTCTTCCATCTCGGCGAGGACGGCCGCCTGCTGGCCGCCAGCGGCATCGGCCCCGGCAATGCGGTGGCGCGCGATATAAGGCTGGCGGAGATGCTGATCGGAAAGGGCGTCCGGCCCGATCCGGCTGAACTCGCGTCGCCCGACGTGAAACTGAAGTCGCTGCTTTCGCGGTGACGCCTATTTGCCTGTCACGTCGAAGTCGAAGGGCTGCCTGAACGGCTCGTCGCGAAGCGTGAAGTGCCACCATTCGCGGGCATAGTTCCGAAAACCCGCCTCTCTCATCAGCCGGACGAGCTTTTCGCGGCTTTTCCGCGCCGTCTCCGAGACGTCCTTTGACGCGGTGGCGCTGACCGGGTCCATGCAATCGACGCCCGTGCCGAACTCCAGCGTTTTCGCGCCGCGCACGCCGCAGGCGGGGTCTGGCGCCGCACTCGCGTCGTCCAGAGGCGCGATGGTCAGGTCGACGGTCGAGCCGCGCGAATGGGCCGAGCGGCGCGCCAGATAGCCTTCCGCCACCAGCCGGTTGCGCCGCACTGCGGGATACCATTCGGCGTTGGTCTCCCTGCCGCCTTTGGTCCATTCGACCATGTCGGCCACCGCGCGCTTCGGGCGGTAGCAGTCGATGACGACCAGCGTCTCACCGTCGGCCCTGAACGCGGCCTGTACCTTCGTCAGCGCCTCGGCGGCTTGACGGGTGAGGATGCAGGCCGGCACCGCATAGCCCTTGACCGGACGCCCGAGGAAATTTTCCGCGCCGGCATAGCGGATGTCCTGGCGGATCGACGGATCGACCTCGGACAGATGCACGAAGCCGGGAGGAAGGTCGGCGGCGGATACGGAGTGAACAAGCGAAATGGGCGCAGCAACAATTGCACTTGTTGCTATGAGCAAGCGTAGGATGGATTGCGCTCTACGCCGCCCCCCTCTGTCCTGCCGGACATCTCCCCCACACGGGGGGAGATCGGCTTTCATAAACGGTTTCGCCAATCCGCGACGTTGGCGATTGGCGAAAGCCAAGCAACTTTCTGATCTCCCCCCGTGTGGGGGAGATGTCCGGCAGGACAGAGGGGGGCGGCGTCGAGCGCCAGTCCCGAAAAGCAGCGACGCGCCAGGCTTCACTCGACGAACACCTTGACACTCGCGGCGCGGCCGGCGGCGTCGATGACGGTGAGCGTGGAAAAGCCCGTCGTGTCGGGCTGCCATGTCATCTGTCGGCGGCGGGCGAGTTCGGCGAGCGGCTTGCCGTTGGCGAGCCAGCGGAACGGCGCGCGACCGCCCTGCAGCTTCAAAACCAGCGGTTGCGCGCCGCTGACGGCATCGTTCAGCGCCACGCGCACGCCGTCCGGCGGGAAGACGATGCGCGGCGCGGGCTCGGTCGCCTTGGCCACGACCAGACCGGACTCGTCGGTGGAGAAGCGCGCCAACGTCACCGGCAGCTCGTCCTGCTTCTGGCGGATCACGCCGGGAGGCGGGGAGGGCAGCGGCACGGCGGCGACGCCCGAGCGGGCAAATCCCTCGAACAGGATGGGTGCCGCCGAGACATAGCCGGAAAGGCCCGGCACCGAGCCGCCGTCGGCGCGGCCGACCCAGACGCCCAGGACGTAGCGGCCGTCATAGCCGACCGACCATGCGTCGCGGTAGCCGTAGCTGGTGCCGGTCTTGTAGGCGATGCCGCGCGGTGCCGCTCCTTGCGGCGGTTTCACGCCGACCAGCATGTCGCCGACCTGCCATGTGGCGGTAGTGTCGAGGATCGTGCCCGCGCCTGTCGGCTGAACGGCTTCCGTGCCGTCGCGCAGGACGTTCACCTTGCCGCCATTCGCCAGTCCCGTGTATAGCTGCACGAGGCCGCGCAGCGTGATGCCAGCGCCGCCGAGACCGATGGCGAGGCCGGGCGGCTGCTTGTCGGGAAGGTCGAGTTTTATGCCGACCTGCCGGAAACGCGCGATGAGCCGCGACGGGCCGACCGCATCGAGCAGGCGGATCGCCGGCACGTTGAGCGAAAGCTGGAGGGCCTGCCGCACCGTCACGTCGCCCTGATACGACATGTCGAAATTGCGCGGCCGATAGCCGGCGAAATCGGCCGGCCGGTCCTCGATCATCGTCTCCTGCGCGACCATGCCCTGCTCGAAGGCGAGGCCGTATATGAAAGGTTTTAGGGTCGAGCCCGGCGAGCGTGAGATCTTCGTCATGTCGATCCAGCCCGAGCGGGCGGAATCGAAGAAATCGGCCGAGCCAACCTCGCCGAGAATCTCGCCGGTGCGCGCGTCGGCCATCACCATGGCGACCGAGAGTTTCGGGCCGAGCTTCTTCGCCGCCTCGCGCGCCACGTCCTCGAGACCCTGCTGCACACTCTTTTTTATCGTGAGCCTGTGGTCGAAGGCGGAGGGGTTGGCGCGCAGCGCGTCGTCCGACAGATGGGCGGCGAGCGCCGGCAGCGCCATGCGTTTCAGCGGAATCGGGTCGAGCCCGGCGCGCTCGGCTTCGCCTTCGGCCAGCACGCCGGCGCCGATCATGCGGTTGAGCACGCGCTCGCGCGCCGCCTGCGCCAGCATCGGGTTGCGATCCGGGCGGCGGCGTTCGGGAAGCTGCGGCAGCGCCACCAGCATGGCGGCCTCGGCGACCGTCAGGCGTCTCGGCTCCTTGCCGAAATAGGCCAGCGAGGCGGCGCGCACGCCTTCCAGATTGCCGCCATAGGGGGCAAGCGTCAGGTAGCGGTCGAGGATTTCGCGCTTCGACAGGCGGCGCTCGATCTGCACCGCGCGCAGCATCTGCCGGATTTTCGAGCCGAAGCTGCGGCTCTGGCGGGGCTCGATCAGCCGCGCGACCTGCATGGAAAGCGTCGACCCGCCGGAGACGATGCGCCCATTGGTGCCGAGCTGCAAGGCGGCGCGGCCGAGCGCCCAGACATCGATGCCGGGATGATCGTAAAAACGCTTGTCCTCATAGGCGACCAGCATTTTGAGGAATTCGGGATCGACCTTGTCGGCCGCCGTCTTCAGCCGCCAGCGGCCGTCGACCGTGGCGAAGGCGCGGAGCAATTGGCCGTCGCGGTCGAGCACTTCCGTCGAGACGGTCAGTTCGGCAGGGAGCGGCGGCGGATAGGCCGCGTCCAGCCGGTCGAGCGCGACGTAGCCGCCGCCGACGAGAAGGGCCAGCGACGCGCTGGCGATCGCGGTGCGGCGGAGAAGTTTTCTCAACCGTGGGGTTGCGCCGACATCTCTTTCAGTGATGGGGGCGTTGGCCATATCGCCCCCTCACCGGTCGCTTCGCGACCACCTCTCCCCCACTTCGTGAGGGGAGAGGAACCCAAACTTGCAGATGTCGGCGCGCGCGATGCGGCAGCGGTTCCTCTCCCCCTGGCAGGGGGAGAGGTGGTTCGCGCAGCGAACCGGTGAGGGGGTGCTGTTCATGGTGTGTCCAACGCCGTCCGCTACTCCGCCTTCACCTCCATCATACCGGTCGCGGTGCGGGCGGAGAACTGCGGGCGATACATGTCCTCGACATAGGCGGCTGGATGCACGTAGACGCCCGGCGTGACTGCGCGCACGACATAGGCGAGCGTCATGCTGCCGCTGGCCTGATCGGGATCGAAGGCCGCGACGAAGCGGTCGTCGCGGAACTCCAGATGCGCGGCGCTGGTCTCGGGAAGCCACGAGAAGTTCGACAGGTCGGCGCTGGAGACCAGCCCCGGATTGTCGATCTCGAAGCCGGCCGGCAGCAGGTCCTGGATCAGCACGCGCGATTGCCATCTGTTCGAGTTCGTCGCCTCGACCACCACGACGTAGCGTTCGTTCTGCTTCGCCTCGGTGATGTTCGCCTGCTTTCCGTCGAGCGTGTAGTAGGTGCGCTTGATGGTGAAGCCGTCACCGCCGGCCGGCAGCGGCTGCTTCGGCGCTGCGACGGTGGTCACCACGGCCTGCAAGGCATCCTTGCCGTCGTTCCTCACGACGATCGGATTGGCGACGAGATCGTCGCCGGTGACGGTGCGCGAGAGCGCGCCGGTGTGCGGCTGGCCGTCGACGTTGAGCGTGACGCCGCCGGTGTTGGAGGCGAAGGCGCGGGCGGCCAGCACCAGCCACGCCTGATCCTGCGTGCTCAGCCATGTGTAGCGCTGGCGCTCCGCCGAGACGAGCTTGATGAGTTCCGGCGTGACAGACGGCATCGGCTTCGTCTCCGCGGCAAGCGCCAGCATCGCGGCGCCGTCGCGCAGCCGCGAGCCGTAGTCCGAACGATACCAGTCGTTCTCCGGCTTCGACCTGGCGAGCTGGAGCGCGGCCTGGAAGGTCTGCTCGGACCGCTGCATGTCGCCATAGAGTGCAAGGCTCGCGGCAAGATGGGCGATCGCCAGCGGGCTGGTGAAGCCTTCGAGCTTCGTGTCTGCATAGTAGCGCAGGTCGCCGACCGACGCTTTCTTGTTGCGGGCCAGAACGTAGAGCGCGTAGGCGATCTCGCTGCCGCGATCCTGCACGTCGACGTCGTAGGAGATCGAGTTCTGCAGATTGTTCAGCGCCTGGACGAGCGCCTTGGATGGCACGTCGTAGTTCTGTTCGCGGGCGCGGCTCAGGAAGTCGGTAACGTAGGCGTCGAGCCACAGGTCGCCCGAACCCGGTGACCAGAGACCGAAGCTGCCGGCCGAGGCCTGATAGTTCAGCACGCGGTAGACGGCGTCCTGGATGCGCTCGCGCAATTGCGGGTCGTCCGGCAGGCCGAACGGCTTCGACAGTTCGCTCACATAGAGCAGCGGCAAAGCGCGGCTCGTCGTCTGTTCGGCGCAGCCATAGGGATATCGGTCGAGCGACATCAGCAGCGAGGCCACGTCGAAGGCGGCCGCCGGCGAGACGTTGAGGCTGACCGACGCGCCTTCCAGCACGCTGGCCGCGAGCAGCTGCTCGTCGACGCGCAGGCTCTTGTTCGGCCCGAGATCGACCACCATGCGCGTGGTGACGGGCAGGGCGGACGGGCGGATCGGCAGATAGAGCTGCTGCTCAACCGTCAGGCCGGACGCATTGGCGAGCCGGACGGTCACACCGGAATCGCCGGGCGCGACCGCCGTCAGCGGGATGCTCATGGTCTGTCGCTTGCCGCCCGCGAGGTTCACCGTGTCGGGGAACTCGCCGGTGCCGACGGTGAGGTTGCCGGCCGGCTCGACCGACAGCGCATATTCGCCGTCTGGCGCGTCCGTGTTCGAGATGTCGAGCCGCATCGTGGCCGAATCGCCGGGGGCCATGAAGCGCGGCATGCCGGCGGTGAGCACGATCGGATCGCGCACCACCACATCGGTCGAAGCCTCTCCGACCGCATTCTTCGTCCACGCGACGGCCATTACGCGCACGGTGCCGTTGAACTGCGGAATGTCGAAGTTGACGGTCGCCTTGCCGTCGCGGTCGAGCTGGACCGGACCTTCGAAGAAGGCGACCAGCTTTTCCTTCGGCGGGCTGCCCTGCGGGCTGAGATTGCCGCCGTCACCGCCGGTCCTGAGCTTGCCCATGACGCCGAGCGAGCCGTCGATCAGACGACCATAGATGTCGCGGATTTCCAGCCCGAGCATGCGCTGGCCGAAGAACCAATCGCTCGGGTCAGGCGCCTTGTAGCTCGTGAGGTTGAGGATGCCGACATCGACGGCCGCGACCATGACGTAGGCGTTGTCGTTCTCGGCCGCGCCCTTCACTTCGACCGGGATCGAGAGCGTCTGGCGGGGCTCGGTCTTTGCCGGCGGCGTCAGCGCGACGGAAAGCTGCTTTGCACCCGGCGCGATCTGCAGCCATTTCAGGCCGATGGCGCGCGCCGGCATGCGCGATTCCTGCGCGTCTCCCGGACGGAAAAGCGTGGCGGTGACATAGGCGCCCGCGCCCCATTCCGCGTCCACCGGAATGTCGATGGTCGCGCCGTCAGCCGGCACCGTGGCCGTGACGGTCTTCAACAGGCGCTCGGCGCCGATGGTCACCAGCATCTCGCCGGCAAAGCGCGGCGAGACCTTGAGCTTCGCCACGTCGCCCGGCTGATAGGCGTCCTTGTCGAGCGCGATCTCGAGCCCGTCCGGCGTCTCCGTCGAGGTGGCGGAGACGTACCAGCCGGCGTCGAATTCGTAGCTCGTCGCCGGACCTTCCGGATCGGCGCTCTCCACTTCCAGCCGATAGCGGCCCCAATCCACGGGCACGGAGATCGACGCTTCCTTGTCCGTGGTCGCATCGATCGTGCCGTCGGCGACGGCCGTGGTCAGCGTCACCGGCTCGTAGTTCCATGAATTGCCGTTGCGATACCACTGGTACTCGCGCTCCACCTTGACCAGCGACCAGACGAGGCCATTCTCGGCCTTGCGCTGGCCCTCATTGTCCGTGGCGATGACGCTGAACTTCGCGGTCCCGCCCTGCGGAACGGAGTCGGCAAAATCCGGCCGTATGCCGATCATGTCGCCCTGCGGGCGGATGTTGATGTCGGTGGAGCGCTCGACCGCGCGGCCGCCCGTCTCGCGCATGCGCACCGTCACCTTGGCGTCGACCAGACGCGTGGTGGAGGGCAGGGCGTCTATGGTGACCGGGAAGGTCGCCTTGCCGTCGTCGCCGACCAGCGGCAGGTTCGCCAGCGGCGTCCGGGTCGCTTCGCCCTCCTGCTCGTCCGCAAGGCCGAACCAGTAGCCCTTGAAGACATCCCATTGGCGCGTCGTGGTGAGCGTGACGTCGCCCTCCAGCGCGAGGCCGGCGGCGGGCGCGCCGTAGAGGAAGCGGCCGTCGACGGTCATGGTCGCCGTCTCGTCGGCCGCGATCTCCGTCTTGTCGGCGGTCAGGTCGAACTCGATGCGATCCGGCACGAAGTCCTCGACGAGGAACATCTGCGTGGCGACCGCCGGCTCCTTGGGATCGGTATGGATGGCGACCGTCCAGGTGCCGCGCATGGCGTTGGGCGAGAGCGGCAGGGGGACGGCATGGCCGCCCGCCATCTCGCCGTCGCTGACGGTGCGCCTTTCCTCGACGCCGTCGGGGCGCGTGAAGATGAAGGTGAGCGGCAGTTTTTCGACCGCCGTCGCGTCCGCGTTGCGGGCAAGGGCGGCGACATGCACCTCCTCGCCGACGCGGTATATGCCGCGCTCCGTCCACGCATAGACGTCCAACGCGCCGGGCGCGGCGCGGCCCTGGACGCCGCGATCCGACAGGTCGAAGCCCGCCTTGGTCATGTCGAGGAAGACGAAGTCGCTGCCGGCAAGGCTCGCCATCAGCACGGCCGGAACCATGCCGCCTTCGCCGCGCGTCAGGCCCGGCTGGAACACGGCCTTGCCCCCGGCGTCGGTCTTCGCGGTGCCGAGCACTTCGTTGTTGCGCGACAGGAGCGACAGTTCGGCGTCGGCCATCGGCTTGGCCGTGCCGAGCGAGCGCGCGAAGACGGTCAGCCCGTCCTGCCCGGTATAGGTCGAAAGGCCGATGTCGGAGACGACGAACCACTGGGTGGCGCGCGACTCCCAGGTGTTGCGGGTGTCGTTCTCCGGCGTCGCGGTCAGCACATAGATGCCCGGCTTGCGCTGGGGCAGCGCCTCGTCCACCGGGAAGCTGGTGGTGACTTCCTTGTTCAGCTCGCTGGCGACATCGATCTTGCCCTCCCAGACCGGCTCGCCCATCTGGTCGGAAATGTTGGAGAGATCGTAGCCGTCGAGCTGCCGCAGGAACTGGTAGCCCGAGACGAGCTGCGGCAGCGAGCGGTCGTTGATCCGGTAGAGCTTCAGGTCGGCCGAATTCATGTTGACGGTGACCAGCGGAATGCCGCGCCGGGCCGTCGAGGGCAGCACGAAGCCGTCGCCGGTGAAGCGCACGGTCGGCGAGCGGTCCTGGATGTAGACGGAGAGCACGATGGGGCTCTCGATGACCTCGCCGATCGCAGCCGGCAGACCGGGGCGGAAGGCGACGCTGTATTGCCTGCCGTGCTCCAGCCCCTCGACGCAGATCTGCTGGTCCTTGGCTTCGACGGCCTTCGGCGCCTGATTGTCGATGGTGACGAAGGTCGAATAATCGACGCCGGTCTTCACCAGCGCCTCGGAGAACTGCGCGCAGACGCGCGGGGTCGCCGTATCGGAATCGACACTGTGGTTGACGACGCGGAAGCCTTTTCGCACCTTCAGGTCCTCATATTCGGCGCGGATGGCCGGCGAATTGACGAGCAGCAGGCTGGCCTCATAGGCCTGAAGCGCCGGGCGGAAGAGATCGCGCTTGTCGAGGCCGACGGCGATCTTGGCCAGCGCATCGGCGCGCTGCGCGGCGGTGCGCGTTACGAGATAGGCGTTGTAGGCCGATGACGTCGCGTCGTTGCGCAGGGAATAGCTCTCCTGGCCGTTGATCGCCTGAACGGCGAGCACGGCGTTGGCGAGATCGATCCAGACCGCCGCATCGTCGGGGGAGATGGCGAGCGCCGCCTTATATTTCTGCATGGCGGTGCGCGGATCCCCGGTCAGCATGGCCGAATCGCCGGAATCGACCAGCGTGTTGAGGCCTTCCGTGACGGGCTGCGCCGGATTGACGATCAGGCGGCGGTAGTTCTGCGCCTCGGTCGCCATCCATTCGGGGAAGAAGGAAAGAGTGGTGGGCGCGCCGATATCCGGATCGCCGTTCAGGTTGACGACCTTGCCTGCCACCGCCCCGGTGAACGGCTTGATGGTGTTGAAGTCGGACTTCAGGAAGCACCATTTCGCCTTGGTGTTGTAGGTGAAGGCCCGGCAGCCTTCATCGGCAAGGCATATGGTCTTGCAGCGGTCGAGCGAGACGTTCGGTTCGGTCCTCAGATCGAAGCCGAAATAGTCGCTGTTCTCCGTCGTGACGACGGTGCGCGCCTGCGCGAAGGCCTGTCCCGTCACCAGGGACGCCATGGCCAAAAAGACAAGCGCCAAAATTCCGTGTGCCGCACGCATCCTGTTGCCCTCCCGAGAAACGTTGCAAGCCTTTCGGTTCGTATTGGACACGCCCGCCCGGCATCCCGTCAACACGAACGCGGACGGTCACACCATCCGCAACACACATTTGTGAGCGGGCGAATGTGGCTCCTTTGAGAAGGTTTCGTGGCAGCCGGTGGAATATTTTCGCAGTCTGTCCGCATGGCGGGAAATTGCGGCCCGTCCGGCATTTCCGCATTTGCCGCTGGACCGAAGGAGCATGCGCTTCTGGCGCTTGAATACATCCGTGGACCGTCGTTTATATGGGCGACGAAGAATCGTAAGATTTGCCGGTGCGTTGCCGAAATTGCGCCAACTTTGTCGCAATCGCGCCACCCGCGTCCCAACCAAAGTTGCACATTCCCCTGCGGGTTTCGCATTTCTCCGCCTTTGACATAGCCGGCGCGATGCGAAATGGTATGGGCAGAACAGAAAATGGGAGCTGGCAATGGGTTTCTTCAAAAGCAACGGGGATCGCGTCCCTGACCACATCCTGAAGATGGCCGAGGATGTGAAGGCGGGACACTGCGACCGCCGCGAGTTTCTGGCGCTGGCGAGCGTGTTCGGCGCGTCCACGGCCATGGCCTACGGCATGATCGGCCTCGCCGCGCCGACGCCGGCCGCGGCGCAGGAACCGAAGAAGGGGGGCGTGCTCAAGGTCGCCATGTCCGTCAAGGACCCCAAGGACCCTCGTACGGCCGACTGGTCGGAGATCGCCAATGCCGAGCGGCAGACCCTTGAGCCGCTGGTCAAATACACGCGGGATTTCACGTTCGAGCCGTATCTGCTCGAGTCGTGGGAAGTGAATGACGACGCCACCGAATACACGTTGAAAATTCGCCCCGGCGTGACCTGGACGAACGGCGACACCTTCAACGCCGATGACGTGATCGCCAATTTCACCCGCTGGGCCGACAAGAGCGCCGAGGGCAATTCGATGCCCGGCCGCCTCGGCTCGCTGGTCGACGAAGCCTCCGGTAAGCTGCGCGAAGGCTCGGTCGAAAGGGTCGACGACGCGACGGTCAAGCTCAAGCTCACCAAGCCCGACATCGCGCTGATCCCGCAGCTTTGCGACTATCCCGGGCTCGTCGTCCACCGCAGCTTCGACGAGACAGGCCGTGATTTCGTCAAGAACCCGATCGGCACCGGGCCTTTCGAGCTGGTTTCCTATGAAGTCGGCCAGAAGGTCGTCTACAAGCGTCGCGAGGACGGCAAGTGGTGGGGCGGCGAGGCTCTGCTCGACGGCGTCGAATTCATCGACTACGGCACCGATCCGTCGGCGATGGTTTCTGCCTTCGAGGCGGGCGAAGTCCACACCAATCACGAGACCACGGCCGACTACGTCTCCATTCTGGAAGGTGTCGGCTGCGTGACGTCCGAGGTGGTCACGGCCTCCACGATCGTGGCGCGCACCAACGTCGCCAACAAGCCTTATGACGATCAGAAGGTCCGCAACGCGCTGCAACTCGCCGTCGACAATGCCGTCGTGCTGCAGCTTGGCTACGGCAATGCCGGCGCTCCGGCGGAGAACCATCACGTCTGCCAGATCCATCCGGAATATGTCGAACTGCCGAAGGTGGCGCGCGACATAGCCAAGGCGAAGGCGCTGATGGAGGAAGCCGGTCAGATCGACTACGAGCACGAGCTGATCACCGTGGACGAGGACTGGCACAAGAATACGGGCGACGCGATCGCCGCGCAGCTCCGCGAGGCCGGCATAAAGGTCAAGCGCACCGTGTTGCCGGGCTCGACCTTCTGGAACGACTGGACGAAGTATCCCTATTCGATGACCAACTGGAACATGCGCCCGCTCGGCATCCAGGTGGTGGCCATCGCCTATCGCACCGGGGAGGCCTGGAACGAAGCCGCCTATTCCAATCCCGATCTCGACGCCAAGATCAACGAGGCGTTGTCGATCGCGGATGCGGAGAAGCGCAAGGTGGTCATGGCCGATATCGAGAAGATCCTGCAGGACAGCGGCATCATCATCCAGCCGTACTGGCGCAAGCTTTACAACAGCTCGGTTCCGGCGGTGAAGAACCACGGCATGCATCCGACCTTCGAGCATGATTTCGGCAAGGTCTGGCTCGACGAGAGCGCCTGACAAGGACACTTTGGCGAGGGGGCGAAAGCCCCTTCGTCGTTTCAGACGCTTGATCTGATGTGACCCCAACCCGGCCAGGCAGGGGGCGGCTATGCTTACGTTTATTTTTCGACGGCTCGGAACCATGGTGCTGACCATGTTCTTCCTGACGCTCGTCGTGTTCTTCATGGTCAATCTCGAGCCGAATCTGAAGAAACTGGCGATCAGTCAGCTCGACATGCGGTCGCCGGCGGAGCAGATCGAAAGCTGGCTGGTCAAGAACGGCTATCGCGACAACTTCTTCGTGCGTTACGGCCGCTGGCTGGGCGTCGTTCAGAAGCAGCCCTTCACCGATCCCGACAGTGGCAAGACGGTGCCGCGCTTCAGCTACTGCAACGAACCGTCCGAGCCGTATTTCGGCGGCATATTGCAGGGCGATTTCGGCTGCTCGACCAAGTTCAAGACGACGGTTTCGGCGAAGCTCTGGCCGGCGCTCGCAGCCACCGGCAAGCTGATGTTCTGGGTGATGGTCACCATGGTGCCCATCTCGCTGCTGATCGGCATTCTGGCTGGCATGCGGGAAGGGTCGCGCATGGATCGCTCCCTTTCGGTTGCCTCGATCACGACGACGGCCACGCCTGAATACGTCTCGGGCGTCATTTTCACCGTCATCTTCGCTTCATGGCTCGGCTGGCTGAACGGCTCGGCGGCGAGCGCGACCGGGCAGGGCCTCACCTTCTACAATTTCACCCTGCCGGTGATGACCATGGCAATCTACGGCATCGGCTACATCGCCCGCATGACGCGCGCCTCCATGGTCGAGGTGATGACGCAGCAATATATCCGAACGGCGCGGCTCAAGGGCCTGTCGTTCAGCCAGGTCGTCATCAAGCATGCGCTGCGCAATGCGCTGATCGCGCCGTTCACGGTCATCATGCTGCAGTTCCCGTGGCTGCTCACCGGCGTCGTCATCGTCGAGACCATGTTCCGCTACCAGGGTTTTGGCTACACGCTTGTGGAGGCGGCGGGCAACAACGACATCGACCTTCTGCTCGGCTGCTCGCTGGTGTCGGTGTTCGTGGTGCTGTTCACGCAGCTCATCTCGGACGTGGGCTATGCCTATCTCAATCCCCGTATTCGAGTGCAGTAGGAGCCACGCATGCAGCTCGAATATATCGGCGGATTTCAGATCTTTCTGGGCATCATCGCGCGCTTCTGGCCGGTCTGGGCGGCGCTCGCCATCGTGCTCGTCGCCAGCTTTGCCTACAAGAAGCGCCTCGGTCTCTACGGCCAGCTTTTCGACAGCGGCGTCGGCATCGCCGGCGTTTTGATCGTCCTGTTCTGGCTGTTCACGGCGATCTTCTCCGGCACCGTCGCGCCGTTCGACCCGCTGGCGCAGGTGCCGGTGATGAAGGACGCGCTGCCCGGCGCGGTCGAGCCGGCCTCCGCCAGGATCTATCTCCTCGGCGGCGACAAGCTGGCGCGCGACGTGTTCTCCCGCATGGTCTACGGAAGTCGCATCGTGCTCATCATCGCGCCCGCCGCAACCGCCTTCGCGCTCATGGTTGGCACGACGCTCGGCCTGCCTGCCGGCTATTATGGCGGGCGGATCGATACGCTGCTGTCCTTCCTGGCGAATCTGGTGCTAGCGTTTCCGGTGATCCTGCTGTTCTACCTGCTGGTGACGCCGGGCATCATGGACACGCCGATTCCCTACGGGCTGGCGGGGCTCTTCTTCCTGTTCCCGATCATCTTCTTCCTGACGCTGTTCTACACCCGCTTCAAGAACCGGCCGGAACGGCTCTATCCGCTGATGGCGCTGACCGTCATCCTCGGCGGCTGGATCTATATCGGCCTCGTCTTCGACGCCGATCCTCTCGGCATCGTCTCGATCGACCCGAACCAGCTCAACATCTTCGTGGCGGTGGTCTTCGCCTCCAGCCCCGGCGTGTTCCGCATCGTGCGCGGCCTCGTCATGGACATCAAGACGCGCGACTATGTGGCGGCGGCGCAGACCCGCGGCGAGACGCCGTGGTACATCATGCTCTGGGAAATCCTGCCCAATGCGCGCGGGCCGTTGATCGTCGATGCATGCCTGCGCATCGGCTACACGACCATCCTGCTCGGCACGCTCGGCTATTTCGGTCTCGGCCTTGCGCCGGAAAGCCCCGACTGGGGCACCGCGATCAAGGACGCCAGCCGGTTGCTGCGCTCCTTCATCCACCCGGCGCTGCCGCCGACGATCGCGCTGATGAGTTTCGTGCTCGGCCTCAACCTGCTTGCGGACGCCCTGCGCGAGCAATCGATGAAAGACTGACGGGAGACCTGCGATGAACGAAGCCGTCAAAGCCACGAACATCCAGGACGCGAAACCGATCATCGAGATCGAGAACCTCTCGATCTCCTTCTTCACCCGCAAGGGCGAAATCCCCGCCGTGATGGATTTCTCCTGCAACGTCATGCCCGGCGAAGCGATGGGCATCGTCGGCGAGTCCGGCTGCGGCAAGTCCACCGTGTCGCTCGGCATCATGCGCGACCTCTCCAACATCGGGAAGATCATCGGCGGCCGGATACGCTTCAAGGGCAAGGACATGGGCGAGATGTCCGAGGAGGAGCTGCGCTCCATCCGCGGCAACGAGATCGCCATGATCTACCAGGAGCCGATGGCGTCGCTGAACCCGGCCATGAAGATCGGCCGGCAACTGATGGAAGTGCCGATCCTGCACGACAAGGCGTCGAAGGAAGAGGCCTACAATCGCGCGCTGGAAATGGTGCGCGCCGTGCGCCTGCCGGACCCGGAGCGCATGATGCGCTCCTATCCGCACCAGCTATCGGGCGGCCAGCAGCAGCGCATCGTCATCGCCATGGCGCTGTTGTCGAAACCCGCGCTGCTGCTGCTCGACGAGCCGACGACCGCGCTCGACGTGACTGTCGAGGCCGGCATTGTCGAACTGGTGAAGGGGCTCGGCGAGAAGTTCGGCACGTCGATGATTTTCGTGTCGCACAATCTCGGCCTGATCCTCGAAACCTGCGACCGCATCACCGTCATGTATTCCGGCGAGGCAGTGGAGACGGGCAAGATCGAGGATGTCTTCGACCGGATGCGCCACCCTTATACGCAAGGGCTCTTCCGCTCGATCCCGCTGCCGGGCGCCGACAAGAACTCGCGGCCGCTGATCGCCATCCCCGGCCAGTTGCCGCTGCCGCAGGAGCGGCCGAAGGGCTGCAATTTCGGACCGCGCTGCCATCATTTCGTGGAGGGCGTCTGCAACGCGGCCGAAATCCCGATGATCCCGGTCGAGGGGCATGAGGGCCATTTCTCGCGCTGCGTCCGCTTCAACGAGATCGACTGGTCAGAAGTGCCCGCCGGCGCCGACAAGAAGCACGAGCCGGTGAAGCCGGGCGCGCCGGTGCTGAAGATCGACAATCTGAAGAAATACTACAAGGTCGCCGCTAACGAGATCTTCGGCGGCGGCGAGACCCGCGTCGTCAAGGCCAACGAATCGATTTCGTTCGAGGCGCGCGAGTCCGAAACGGTGGCGATCGTCGGTGAATCCGGCTGCGGCAAGTCCACGCTGGCCAAGGTGCTGCTCGGACTGGAGACCGCAAGTTCCGGCACGGTCGCGCTCGGCAATGGCGAGATCCAGTCGACCGGCATCGAACAGCGCGACGTGCAGACGGTGTCGTCGATCCAGATGGTCTTCCAGAATCCGTTCGACACGCTCAATCCGAGCCATTCGGTCGGCTCTCAGATCATCCGCACGCTGGAAAAGTTCGGCGTCGGCAAGACAGCCGCGGATCGCAAGAAGCGCATGTTCGAACTGCTCGATCTGGTGAAACTCCCGCGCGCCTTCGCGGAGCGGCGTCCGCGACAGCTTTCCGGCGGCCAGAAGCAGCGCATCGGCGTGGCGCGCGCCTTCGCCGGTCAGGCCAAGGTGGTGGTGGCCGACGAGCCGGTCTCGGCGCTCGACGTGTCCGTGCAGGCGGCGGTGACCGAACTTCTGATGGACATCCAGCGCAAGAACAAGACAACCATGCTGTTCATCAGCCACGACCTGTCGGTCGTGCGCTACATCGCCGACCGCGTCGTGGTCATGTATCTCGGCCATATCGTGGAGCAGGGGACGACCGACCAGATTTTCTCGCCACCCTACCACCCCTACACCGAGGCGCTGCTGTCTGCGATTCCGATTGCCGACACCAGCGTCGTGAAGAAGCACATCGTGCTGGAGGGCGACATACCCTCCGCGATGAACCCGCCGCCCGGCTGTCCCTTTCAGACGCGCTGCCGCTGGAAGAAGTTTGTGCCCGGCAACAAATGCGAGACCGAACTGCCGCCGCTGAGGGATTTGGGCGGCGGCCACAGAAGCCTCTGCTGGCTATCCGACGATGTGCTGAAGACGATGGAGCCGGTGATCAGTTTCGGTGATTCCGGAGACGCGATAGCACACGACGTGGTGCCGGAAGATCCTGCCCATGGCGCAGGTCCCGGTTATGCCGGTCCGGCTCCGAAGCGTCCGCACGGCAAGACAGCCAGCCCCGCCGCCGGCGCCGAAGCGGCTTCCGCGCAACAGGCCGAAGCACGTGCCAGGCGTCGGGCGCATGAACGTCACGACGACGATTCGGAGGATTTCGGCGCCTCGCCCGACCCGAATTCTGATGTCGGCCCGATCTCGCCTCTGCAGGTCGGCGATGGCAGGCAGGCGGAAGATCCCGACGTCTCCTCGGCTTTCGAGGAAGATGCCGGCAAGAGCGGAAAGCCTCGCCCGACACGCCACTAGAATGGTATCCAGCCCGATGCTTCAATGTGATCGGACATCGCGTTGCGGCCGCTCGGTTGCCGCCCGTCGGGAGAAGAGGGTCGCATGACCGGATCGGTGATCGATTTCATCGGCCGGTTTCGCCTTGAGGATGCGCCGGAGGACGTGGTCCATCATGCCCGGCGGTGCCTGCTCGATCTGATCGGCGTGGCGGCGGCGGGATCGCACATGCAGGTCAGCGGCATCGCGCGATCCGTGGCGGCGGCGCAATTCGGCGGCGAGGCGGCGGGATTCCTGTTCTCGGACGGCGCTGCCAGCGCGGCAGGTGCGGCCTTCGTCAATGCCGTCACGATCGACAGTTTCGATGCGCATGACGGCCATCCGCTGACCAAGGGTCATGCGGGTTGCGGCTCGCTGGCGGCGCTGCTGGCCTTTGCCGGCGACGGAGCGGCGATGTCGGGACGCGACGCGCTCGGTCATCTCATCCTCTCCTACGAGATCGCGATCCGCGTCGGCATTGCGCTTCATGCGACGGCTTCGGATTACCACACCAGCGGCGCCTGGGTGGCCCTGGCGACGGCGGCGATCGGCAGCCGGGTGATGGGGCTCGGTCCCGCACAGACCCGCGAGGCGCTCGGCATTGCCGAGTATCACGGTCCGCGCAGCCAGATGATGCGCTGCGTCGACCAGCCGACCATGGTCAAGGACGGATCGGGCTGGGGCGCGATGGCCGGCGTGGTGGCCGCCTGTCTTGCCCGCGAAGGTTTTACGGGCGCGCCAGCGGTCACCGTGGAGGCCGGAAACGTCCGCCAGTTCTGGGACGACCTCGGCAGCCGGTGGCGCATCCGCGAGCAGTATTTCAAGCCTTATCCCGTCTGCCGCTGGGCGCAGCCGGCCATGGAAGCGGCGGCAGCCCTGAAGCGCGCGCATCGTTTCGAGGCGGCGGACATCGAGGTTATCACGGTGCGCACCTTCCACGAGGCAAGCCGCCTCGCGGTCGCCGAACCCGGCTCGACGGACGAGGCCCAATACAGCCTGCCGTTCCCCGTCGCCGCATTGCTGGCGCGGGGAAGGGTCGGACCTTCCGAGATCGAAGGCGAAGCGCTGAACTCGCCCGAACTGCTGAGCCTGTCGCGGGCGGTGCGGCTGGTGGACGATGCGCGTTATTCGGCGCGTTTTCCAGCGGAGCGCTGGGCGGATGTCGAGATTCTGCTGAAGGACGGTCGATCGCTCCGGTCGGAGCCCTCGGTCGCGCGAGGCAGCGCCGAGAACCCGCTCAGCGATGTCGAGGTGAGCGAAAAGTTCCACGAACTCATGGCGGAATCCGGCTTTGCCGGGCGGGCGGGGCGCATCGAGGAGCTCGTCATGTCGCTGGAGCGCCAGCCGAGCATCGCGCCGCTGGTCGAATTGCTGACGGGGAGTGTGCGGCGCGCTGCGGAGTCCCGACCTTCAGCCGCGGCAGCCCTGTAGCTGCGCCTGATAGCGCTGCGCCATGGCTTCGGTGTCGCGCGCATATTTCTGTAGGCTGGCGTTGCTGCGCCAACTGCCGCGCCCATAGCCTCCCCAGCCGGAGTAATAGGCGAGGTAGAGGTTGAAGGCGTCGTTCTTGGCGACTCCGAACTTTTCCGCCGTCTGGGAGTGGTACCAGCCGACGAAATCGACCGCGTCGCTGAACTTGTTGCGCCGCGCGCCCCAATTGCCCGACTCGGTCTTGTATTGCGTCCAGGTGCCGTCGAGCGCCTGCGAATAGCCATAGGCGCTTGAGGCGCGCTTGCCCGGAATGAAGCCAAGATAATATTTGCGCGGCGGACGCGCATTGCTCTTGAAGCCGGATTCCTTGCGTACGGTCGCCATCAGCACATGCACCGGCACGCCGTATTTCTGCTCCGTGCGCCGCGCGGTGGACTGCCAGTTGTTGAACCAGCCGTCGTTCTGATCGAAGACCGCGCAGATGTCGTTGATACGGTTCGGCGCCGACGCGCACGCGGAAAGCGCGAGCATCGCGGAGACGGCTAAAACTCGACTAAAACTGTACGCACACACGCGAAAAGTCTTAGGCGGAAATCATAAAGGGAGTCTTTCGCCAATTGTTAACGAATGAGGCGGCGTGCGCGCCTTACA
This sequence comes from Rhizobiaceae bacterium, assembly GCA_023953845.1. Classification (NCBI taxonomy): domain Bacteria; kingdom Pseudomonadati; phylum Pseudomonadota; class Alphaproteobacteria; order Hyphomicrobiales; family Rhizobiaceae; species Rhizobiaceae bacterium. The sequence goes on from JAMLJC010000002.1 coordinate 345,327, forward strand.
AGGAAATACTGCGATCACGGCATTTGGTGTCGCATTGTTGATGGTTGCGATCGATCGATGCCGCCTCAGCTAAAATCGCGTCCATGCAGGGCGCATTTCTGACAGACTGGGTACCCCGTGCCGGTTTTGATGCGCGCATGACCGCACTTCGCAGCCGACGCAGCGCCGACCGTACCCATGCAAGGACCGGTGCCGCCATTCCGCAACTGCCGCTCAGGCAGGTCGTCAATCCCTATCCGCCGATGGCGATCCTGTCGGACGACCAGATCGAGGCGATTCACGAGGCCTCCCTCCATATCCTCGAAAATTTCGGCATCGAGCTGATGAGCTCGCGCGCGCTGGCACTGTTCGGGAAGGCCGGCGCCACGGTCGACCATGCGACCTCGAACGTCCGCGTCGATCGCGGCCTCGTGGAGCAGGCTCTGGCTACCGCCCCGTCATCCGTCACGCTGACGCCGCGAAATCCGGAACGCGCGGTCCATATCGGCGGCAACGCCATCAACTTCACACTCGTCGCCGGGCCGCCCAACGTGCACGATTTCGAGCGTGGCCGGCGGGCCGGCAACCATCGCGACTATTGCGATCTTGTGCGGCTGGCGCAGCATTTCAACTGCATCCACATGCTGGGCAATCAGGTCTGCGCGCCGGTCGAGCTGCCGGCGACTTCGCGCCACCTCGACACCTACTTCGCCAATCTGGCGCTGACCGACAAGGCGTTTCACGTCTCGGCCATCGGCCGGGGCAGGGCGCTCGACGGCATTTCCATGGCCGCGATCGCGCGCGGCCTGACGCTGGACGAGATGCGCGGCGATCCGGCCGTCACCACGATCATCTCCGTCAACTCGCCGCGCCGTTTCGACGACGCCATGGCGGACGGGCTGATGACCATGTCGGAATTCGGCCAGTCGGTCTGCGTAACGCCGTTCACGCTAATGGGCGCGATGAGCCCGGTGACGCTGGCCGGCGCGCTCGCCCAGCAAAATGCCGAGGCGCTGTTCGGCGTGGTGCTGACGCAGCTCGTGCGGCCCGGCGCGCCCGTAATCTATGGCGCCTTCACCTCCAATGTCGACATGCGATCCGGCGCGCCGGCTTTTGGCACGCCGGAGAACACCAAGGCCAATGTCGCCTCGGGACAACTCGCGCGGCGCTACGATCTTCCCTACCGTACGACGCCGGGTTCGGCTTCGAATGCGGCGGACGCGCAGGGCGCCTATGAGACGATGATGGCGCTGTGGGGGGCGGTGCTCGGCCACGGCAACCTCGTCTACCACGCCGCCGGCTGGCAGGAGGGCGGGCTCACCGCGTCGTTCGAAAAGCTCATCATCGACGTCGAGATGATCCAGCACATGATGGAGTTTTTGCGCCCGATCGAGGTGAACGAGGGCGAACTGGCGCTCGATGCGCTCGGCCGCGTACCGACCGGCGGCCATTTCTTCGGCGAGCCGCACACGCTGGAGCGCTATTCGACGGCCTTCTACCAGCCGCTGCTGTCCAACTGGCAGAATTTCGAGGCATGGCAGGAAGCGGGGGGGCTGGACGCGACCCAGCGCGCCACCCGGCTCTGGAAGAAGGCGCTGGAGGAATACCGGGAGCCGACAATGGACCCGGCCCGCCGCGAGGAACTCGAAGCCTATATGGCAAAGCGCCGCGAAGAGATTGGAGCGGGCGAACCGTGATCGCAGAGCGCTCCGTTCGCCGTCAGGCGACGGATGACGGTTGCCGGATGGGGCGTAATCCTAAAGTGTCGATTCACCGCCCTCACACCCGGAATCCAGTCCTTCATCCAACCCGTTGAACGAGAATCGAAAACCATGAAATTGCATGCACAGGTCGTGGTCATCGGCGGAGGCGTTGTCGGCTGCTCGGTGCTCTACCATCTGGCGCGCGCCGGCTGGACGGACGTCGTGCTGCTGGAGCGCGACGAACTGACGTCCGGCTCCACGTGGCACGCCGCCGGCGGCATGCATACGATCAACGGCGATCCCAACGTCGCCAAGCTGCAGAAATACACGATCGACCTTTACAAGGAGATCGAGGAGCTTTCGGGACAGGCGACCGGCGTGCACATTACCGGCGGCGTGCTGCTCGCCGCCACCGAGGCGCGGATGGACTGGCTGCGCGGAGTCGTCGCCAAGGGCCGCTATCTCGGCCTCGATCTCGAAGAGATCTCCGCGGAAGAAGCGCATCGGCTGATGCCGCTGATCGATCCAAAGCAGTTCGTCGGGGCGGTGCGCAATTCCGAAGACGGCCATCTCGACCCGGCCGGCGTCACCCACGCCTATGCCAAGGCTGCGCGCAAGCTGGGCGCGGAGGTCGAGCGCTTCACCAAGGTGGAGGACATCAAGCGCCTGCCGGACGGATCATGGCAGGTGGTGACGAACAAGGGCAATGTGGTCGCGCAGCATGTGGTGAATGCGGGCGGCCTGTGGGCGCGCGAGGTCGGCCGCATGGTCGGGCTGGAACTGCCGGTTCTCGCCATGGAGCACATGTATCTCATCACCGAGGACATGCCGGAGGTCGCCGAGATCAACGCCTCGACCGGCAAGGAAGTGATCCATGCCGTCGATTTCGACGGCGAGCTTTACCTGCGCCAGGAGCGCGGTGGCATGCTCATGGGCACCTATGAAAGGGCGAACAAGCCGTGGTCGGAGCATGAGACTCCATGGAATTTCGGCCATGAACTGCTGGAGCCCGACATCGACCGCATCGCGCCCTCGCTGGAAGTCGGCTTTCGACACTTTCCGGCGTTCCAGAAGGCGGGCATCAAGCAGATCATCAACGGCCCCTTCACCTTCGCGCCGGACGGCAATCCGCTGGTCGGCCCGGTGCGCGGCCTGCCGGGCTTCTGGGTCGCCTGCGGCGTCATGGCGGGTTTTTCGCAGGGCGGCGGCGTCGGTCTGGCGCTCTCCAACTGGATGATCGACGGCGATCCGGGATTCGACATCTGGGCTATGGATGTCGCGCGCTACGGCGACTGGGCGTCGATGCGCTACACCAACGCCAAGGTGCGCGAGAACTATTCGCGGCGCTTCTCCATCCGTTTTCCGAACGAGGAGTTGCCGGCCGGCCGCATGCTCAGGACCACGCCGGTCTACGACCTTCTCTCGGCACGCGGCGCGCAGTTCGGCGTCGCCTACGGGCTGGAGGTGCCGCTCTGGTACGCGCCGGAGGGCGTGAAGGACGAGTTCTCGTGGCGCCGCTCGACCGACTTCGAGCATGTCGGCAGGGAAGTGCGCACCGTGCGCGAAGGCGTCGGCTTGTCGGAAATCTCCAGCTTTGCGAAGTATCGGGTCACCGGCCCGGGCGCAGCCGAATGGCTCGACCGGATGCTCGCCTGCAAGCTGCCCGCGCCGGGGCGCATGACGCTTGCGCCGATGCTCAAGGAAGACGGCAAGCTGGTCGGCGATTTCACGCTGGCCAATCTGGGGCCGGCAAAATATCCGGTGACGGGCGTCCTCTCGGAATCCCCCGAATGGATGATCTTCGGCTCCGGCATCGCCGAGCAGTACCATACGCGCTGGTTCGAGCAGCATCTGCCGGCTGACGGCTCCGTCGCCGTCGAGGCGCTGGGCCAGAAACTCGTCGGCCTGTCAATCGCAGGCCCGAAGGCGCGGGATGTTCTGGCGAAGCTTACCCGCGACGACGTTTCCAACGCCGCGTTCCCCTTTATGGCGATCCGGCGGATGGATGCGGGCATGGCGCCCGCCATCGTCGGCCGCGTCAGCTACACGGGCGATCTCGGCTACGAGATCTGGATGGAGCCGGAATACCAGCGTCATGTCTTTCACATGGTGATGGAGGCAGGCGCGGAATTCGGCATCGGCCTGTTCGGCGGCCGGGCTCTCAATTCCCTGCGGCTCGAAAAGAACTACGGCTCGTGGGCGCGCGAATACCGGCCGATCTATGGCCCGTTGGAAGCCGGTCTCGATCGCTTCGTCGCTTACAACAAGCCGGCGGATTTCATCGGCAAGGCCGGCGCGTCGGCCGAAAAGGCAAGCGGCGGCAGGCTGCGGCTCAGGGCCTTCGTCATGGATGCGGCGGACGCCGACGTGATCGGCGACGAGGCTATCTGGTTCGGCGGCAAGGTGCAGGGCTGGGTGACGTCCGGCGGCTACGCCCACAATGCGCGGCAATCGGTGGCGCTCGGCTATGTGCCGAAGGAGATCGCCGACGAAACGGACGGCTTCGAGATCGAACTGCTCGGCAAGCGTCACGCCGCGCGCCTGCAGCCCATTCCGCTGTTCGACGCGGACATGAAGCGCTTGCGCGGATGAGCGGTGTGCGGCGGGCTGCGTTGAGCCTGTCCGCGCGACCTTGACGCACGGGGGGGGAGTGTCCAGAAAGTCTGGTGCAACCGGGGGCGACGCGTGCACCACGACACCAGCTTGATAGCGATTGTCGCGATCGGCTTCGTGCTGGCCGCCATCTTCGGCTACATCGCTGACAGGCTCAGGCTCCCGACGCTGGTCGGCTATCTCGTGGCCGGCGTTTGTGTCGGTCCGTTCACGCCGGGCTTCGTCGCTGATCCCGCACTGGCCGGCCAGTTGGCCGAACTCGGTGTCATCCTGCTCATGTTCGGCGTGGGCCTTCACTTTTCCGTCTCCGACCTTCTTGCCGTTCGAGGTCTGGCCGTGCCCGGCGCCATCGGCCAGATCGTCGTGGCGACGCTTCTCGGCATGGGACTTTCCTCCCTTTGGGGCTGGACGACGGGCGAGGCCATCGTCTTCGGTCTGAGCCTTTCCGTGGCGAGCACGGTGGTGCTGCTCAAGGCGCTTGAACAAGGCAATCTCGTTTCGACGCCCATGGGCCGCGCCGCGATCGGCTGGCTCATCGTGGAAGACCTTGCCATGGTGCTTGCGCTGGTGCTGCTGCCGGCCTTCGCGGAAATGCTCGGTGGTCATCCGATCTCCGCCGATGGTGGGCACGATGCAGGAGCCGGCGGACAATCGGTGTTGCTGGTTCTGGGCGTCACGCTGATCAAGGTTGCCGCCTTCACGGCGCTTGCCGTCGCGCTTGGCCCGAAGATCGTGCCGGGCATCCTGACGCGCGCGGCACGAACCGGGTCGCGGGAGCTTTTTACGCTGACCGTGCTTGCGATCGCCTTGGGAATCGCCTTCGGCGCCGCCGCGGCGTTCGGCGTTTCCTTCGCGCTCGGCGCGTTCTTCGCCGGCGTGGTCATGAGCGAGTCGCATCTCAGCCATCGCGCGGCGGCGAATTCGCTGCCGTTGCAGGACGCGTTCTCGGTCCTGTTCTTCGTATCGATCGGCATGCTCTTCAACCCGATGGTCATCGTCGAGGCGCCGGGCAAGGTGCTAGGGGTTCTGGCCATTATCATGATCGGCAAGTCGATCGTCGCGGTCGCGATCGTATTGCTGCTGAGGTATCCGGTCGGCATGGCGCTCGGCATCGGAGCCAGTCTCGCGCAGGTCGGCGAGTTTTCGTTCATCCTCGCCGGTCTGGGCATCGCGCACGGGCTGCTGTCGGAGGAGGGGCAGGACCTCATCCTGGCGGGTGCGCTGCTGTCGGTCACCCTGAACCCGTTGGCTCTTCTTGCGGCCGGTATCGCTCAAAAATGGATGCAGACGAGCGGGCCGTCGGGCTGGTCCGGCTTCGGCAGGGCGAAGCTCCGGGCGCTCGTCCATGACCTGGAGGTTGCGCGCGCGGCGGCCGAGGCGCGCGAGCACGAACAGGAGCGCCAGATTACCGAACTCCTCGGCACCTTTCCGTTGTTTTCCAGGATCGACAAATCGGGACAGGAGGAACTTCTGCTGCTGTTCAGGCCGCAGACGGCCGCGCCGGGAGACCGCATCATCCGGGCCGGAGATCGCGGTACAACCATGTACTTCATCACTTCCGGCAAGATCGACGTGACCGTGCACGGAAAAGTCTTCCGCCTCGATGCCGGCAGCTTCTTCGGTGAGATGGCGCTGCTCAGCGGCGAGCGGCGGACCGCCGACGTGACCGCCGTCGATTTCTGCCAGTTGCTGGTGCTGGAGCGGCGCGACTTCAACCAGTTCATGTCGCGTCATCCGGAGCTGCGGGAAGCTGTGAACGAGATGGCCGACCGCCGCAAGGCGCTCAATCTGCAGGGAAGCGCCGGCGAAGCGTGAGACGCGTCAGGCCTTGGGCTTCAGGCCCTCCAGAAAGAGCTGTTCGAGGAAACGCGCCGCATCCTCGAAGCGCCCGTCGCCGCCCCGGTCGGGACCGAGCACGGCACGCACCTGGACGTCGAAGTCTGCGTAGTGCTGGGTCGTCGCCCAGATCGAGAAGATCAGGTGATAGGGATCGGTCCGCGCGATCCTGCCGGAGCGCATCCAGCCTCTGATGACTTCGACCTTCTCGTCCACGAGCTGTCAGCGGATCGCCAATATCGTCGAGCTCGCGCAGGGGCGCCAGGCAGGTGTCGAGCAGCCGGGCGAGCAGCGTCGAATGGATGTCCTCCTTGCTGCGGAAATAATAGAGCAGGTTGGGCTTCGACATGCCCGCCGCATCGGCGATCTGGTCTATTGTGGAGCCGCGGAAGCCATGCGCCGAAAAGACTTCCAGCGCCGCTTCCAGAATGGCGTCGCGCCTTTCGTTCTGGATGCGCGTGCGGGGATGTGCGCTTTTGGCGGCCAAGTTTCAGGCACCTCCCGGGACAGGAGCAAAGGCGACGATTTGGCCTAATCGACTGGACCAGAGATTTCCGGCGCGTGGAGCGCGTGAGGCTGTGAGCATTTCAGCTATCAGTCCCCTTGACCGCCTGCATGGCGATGCTAACGTTTGTCCATTCGGTCAAATTTGCGTACACGAAAGCGCAGGCAGAACCAAGCGTTGGCCGTTCCGAAACCGCAATTAGAGGAAGCTTGGTCATGTCGAACCGCCTGAAAGTCACGCCCAACGATCTGAGCGCCTTCTGGATGCCCTTCACTGCCAATCGGCAGTTCAAGCAGGCGCCGCGCATGTTCGTGTCCGCCAAGGACATGCATTACACCACGACCGACGGCCGCAAGGTGCTCGACGGCACGGCCGGGCTCTGGTGCGTGAATGCCGGCCACTGCCGGCCGAAGATCACGGAAGCGATCCAGCAGCAGGCAGCCGAACTCGACTATGCCCCGGCCTTCCAGATGGGGCATCCGATCGTGTTCGAGTTCGCCAACCGCCTGGTCGATATCGCGCCGGCCGGCATGGACCACGTCTTCTTCACCAATTCGGGCTCCGAATCGGTGGAAACGGCGCTGAAGATAGCGCTCGCCTATCATCGCGTGAAAGGCGACGGCTCGCGCTTCCGGCTGATCGGGCGCGAGCGCGGCTATCACGGCGTGAACTTCGGCGGCATCTCGGTCGGCGGCATCGTCACCAATCGCAAGATGTTCGGCACGCTGCTGACCGGCGTCGATCATCTGCCGCACACGCACCTTCCGGCCAAGAACGCCTTCTCGAAGGGCGAGCCCGAGCATGGCGCCGATCTGGCAGACGAGCTGGAACGCATCGTCACGCTGCATGACGCATCGACCATCGCCGCCGTCATCGTCGAGCCGATGGCCGGCTCGACCGGCGTGCTCATCCCGCCGAAGGGCTACCTCCAGCGCCTGCGCGACATCTGCACCAAGCACGGCATCCTGCTGATCTTCGACGAGGTCATCACCGGATTCGGCCGTCTCGGCACGCCTTTCGCCGCAGACTACTTCGGCGTGACGCCGGACATCATCACCACGGCCAAGGGCGTCACCAACGGCGTCATTCCGATGGGGGCGGTGTTCGTGAAGAAGGAAATCCACGACGCCTTCATGAACGGGCCGGAGCACCTGATCGAATTCTTCCACGGCTATACCTATTCGGGCAATCCGATCGCCTGCGCGGCCGGCCTCGGCACGCTCGACACCTACAAGGAAGAGGGGCTGCTCACCCGCGCGGCCGAGCTTGCTCCGCATTTCGAGGAAGCGCTGCATTCGCTCAAGGGTGAGCCGCATGTCATCGACATCCGCAATATCGGCCTCGTCGGCGCTATCGAGTTGCAGCCGATCGCCGGACAGCCTACGAAGCGTGCGTTCTCGGCCTTCGTGAAGGCGTTCGAGCGCGGCGCGCTGATCCGCACCACAGGCGACATCATCGCGCTGTCGCCGCCGCTGATCATCACGAAGGGACAGATCGACGAACTGGTCGACCATGTGCGCGAAGTGCTGCGCATGATCGACTGACAGGACTTGTGCAGGCGAGGCCGCGTCGGGAACCGCGGCCCTGCCTCAACAGAATGAGAGGGCATGCGCATGGCGGCGCCAGGCGAGAATTTGCGGATCAATCCGGATCGTCTCTGGGATTCGTTGATGGAAATGGCGAAAATCGGTCCTGGCGTCGCCGGCGGCAACAATCGCCAGACATTGACCGATGAAGACGCGGAAGGCCGTCGCCTTTTCCAGAAATGGTGCGAGGACGCCGGGCTGACGCTGGGCGTCGACAAGATGGGCACCATGTTCGCGACCCGGCCCGGCACCGACCCGGACGCGCTTCCCGTCTATGTCGGCAGCCATCTCGACACGCAGCCTACCGGCGGCAAGTATGACGGCGTGCTGGGCGTGCTGGCCGGGCTGGAGGTCGTTCGCTCCATGAACGATCTCGGCATCAGGACAAAGCATCCCATCGTGGTCACCAACTGGACCAACGAGGAAGGCGCCCGTTTCGCTCCGGCGATGGTTGCGTCCGGCGTGTTCGCCGGAGCGATCACGCTTGACTATGCCTATAGCCGGCAGGACCTCGACGGCAAGATTTTCAGCGACGAGCTGAAGCGCATCGGCTGGCTCGGCGACGAGGAAGTCGGCGCGCGCAAGATGCACGCCTATTTCGAATATCATATCGAGCAGGGACCTATCCTCGAGGCCGAGACGAAGCAGATCGGCGTCGTCACACACTGTCAGGGCCTGTGGTGGCTGGAGTTCACGCTGACCGGCCGCGAGGCGCACACCGGCTCGACGCCTATGGCGATGCGCGTCAATGCCGGGCTTGCCATGGCCCGCATCTTCGAGATGGTGCAGGCGGTGGCTATGGAAAATCAGCCGGGCGCCGTTGGCGGTGTCGGACAGGTGAAGTTCACGCCGAACTCCCGCAACGTGCTGCCGGGCAAGGTGGTCTTCACCGTCGACATCCGCACGCCGGATCAGGCGAAGCTCGACCGCATGCGTGCCACCATCGAGACGAAGGCGAAGGCGATCTGCAACGAACTGGGCGTCGGCTGCTCGGTCGAGGCCGTGGGCCATTTCGATCCCGTCACCTTCGACCCGACGCTCGTCGGCCGTGTGCGCTCCGCCGCGGAAAAGCTCGGCTACACGCATATGGACATTATCTCCGGCGCCGGACACGACGCCTGCTGGGCAGCCAAGGTCGCGCCGGCGACGATGATCTTCTGCCCCTGCGTGGGCGGTCTTTCGCACAATGAGGCGGAAGAGATCTCCAGGGACTGGGCGGCAGGCGGATGCGACGTGCTTCTGCACGCCGTGCTCGAAACGGCCGAGATCGTCACCGACTGATCGGACAGCGACCGTGGAGGCTCTCCTGCGAAGCGTCACACGGTCCCTTGTCCCGACGCTCTTTCCTATGGCGGTGGCGTTCGCGGTCGCCATCGTTTCCGCATCCGCCGCCACCCTCGACATCGCTGGTCCCTATGGCAACGAGGCGGGATGCCGTTTCGCCGCGAATGGCGACTATGGCGACGACAGCCTGCTTCTCCTGACGTCGGAGGAGGTTTCCACCTTCGTGACGGGCTGCATCTTCACGACCATCCGCCCCCAAGGCGAGGGCGCGTTCCTGATCGACGTGCTCTGTTCCCATGAGGGCGAGGAGTACAAGACGACCGGCACGATGCGGATCGAGAAGGTCGCGGGCGCGGACGCCTACTCGATCGTCGACGAGGACGGCAGCCAGTGGGGCGCGGTCGGCCCATGCGACTAGACCAAGGCGGTCATCCAGCCATCTTCGGCGTTTCGGGCACCAGCGCGTCGAGATGCGGCAGCAGCACCACGCTTTCCTGTTCGTTCGGGTCCGTGCGGGCTATGACGGCCGAGACCGGCGCGTCGCTGAGATTGGCGGGCAGGTGCGGCACGCCGGCCGGTATGTACATCATCTCGCCGGCCCGGGTGACGGCATGATGCTGCAACCGCTCGCCGAACCAGGTGTGCGCCTCGCCCGACAGCACATAGATCGCCGTTTCGTGGCTTTCGTGCAGATGCGCCTTGGCGCGGGCGCCGGGCGGCAGCGTCAAAAGGTGCATGCAGATGCCGGTGGAGCCGACGGTCTCCGCCGCGATGCCCGCGAAATAGTTCAGTCCCTGCTTGCCGGCATAGGCTTCGCCGGGACGGATGACGTGGCAGGTTGCGTTTGCTGGCTCGGACACGCAAGGTACTCCGCAAGGTAGTGGGACGGCGAGTGGAATTCAGCACGATGAAAAAAGCAATCGTAGGGTGCCTGAGCAAGCTCCCGAAAGAGGGCGGCGTGCCGACATGACCGGCCAGCCTTCCGTCGTTTCCGCGAGCAGGCTCGGGCTCACCTTTGCCACCAATGACGGGCCGGTGCAGGCCCTTTCCAACGTCGATCTGTCGATCGGCAAGGGCGAGTTCGTGTCCTTCATCGGCCCTTCCGGATGCGGCAAGACGACCTTCCTCCGCACCATCGCGGACCTCGAACAGCCGACGGCAGGCGCCATCACCGTCAACGGCATGACGCCGGAGGAGGCGCGCAAACGCCGCGCCTACGGCTATGTCTTCCAGGCGGCGGCCCTGCTGCCGTGGCGCACCATCGAGAAGAATGTCGCGCTGCCGCTGGAGGTGATGGGCGTTTCCGGAAGCGAGCAGAAGGCGCGCGTGAAGCGCATGCTCGAACTGGTCAATCTCGCCGGCTTCGAGAAGAAATTTCCATGGCAGCTTTCGGGGGGCATGCAGCAGCGCGCCTCGATCGCCCGCGCTCTCGCCTTCGACGCGGACCTGCTGCTCATGGACGAACCCTTCGGCGCGCTGGACGAGATCGTGCGCGATCACCTCAACGAACAGTTGCTCAAGCTCTGGGCGGCGACCGACAAGACGATCTGCTTCGTCACCCATTCGATCCCCGAGGCGGTGTATCTTTCCACCCGCATCGTGGTGATGTCGCCGCGACCCGGCCGGGTCACCGACGTCATCGAATCGACATTGCCGAAGGAGCGTCCGCTCGACATACGCGAGACGCCGGAATTCCTGGAGATCGCCGCCCGCGTCCGCGAGGGCCTCAGAGCAGGGCACAGCTATGAGGATTGAGGCTGGAGGTCCGCAAGTATACCCCTCACCGGTGCTCACCAGTTGGGCGCAGCGCGCATGACCATCTTCCGCGAAAAGATCTGGCCGGTCCTGTCGATCCTGCTGGTGCTGGTCGCGGTCTGGTATGTCGCGGCGGTGTTCATGAACGCGCCGTTCCAGCGGGACATGAACCAGCGCGGCGGCGTGACGCCCGGAACGATGGAGTTCATCGGCCAGACGCTCTCGCAGCCCAAACCCACCCTGCCGGCGCCGCATCAGGTGGCGCAGAACGTCTTCGAGAACACCTTCCTGCGCAAGGTGACCAGCAACCGCAGCCTCGTCTACCATTCCTGGGTGACGCTTTCCTCGACCGTGCTCGGCTTCGCCTTCGGCACCGTGCTGGGCATCCTGATCGCCGTGGGCATCATCCACACCAAGGCGCTGGAACGCAGCCTGATGCCGTGGATCATCGCCTCGCAGACGATCCCGATCCTCGCCATCGCGCCGATGATCATCGTCGTGCTGGCGGCCGTGAACGTCACCGGCATCATCCCCAAGGCGATGATCTCCACGTATCTCTCGTTCTTTCCCGTGGCGGTCGGGATGGTGAAGGGATTGCGTTCGCCGGACCTCATGCATCTCGACCTGATGCACACCTACAGCGCGACCAGGGCGCAGACTTTCTGGAAGCTGCGCGTGCCGGCGTCGGTGCCGTTTCTGTTCGCCTCGATGAAGGTCGCGATCGCCGCCAGCCTCGTCGGCGCCATCGTCGGCGAACTGCCGACCGGCGCGGTGGCCGGCATCGGCTCGAAGCTGCTCGCCGGTTCCTACTACAGCCAGACGATCGACATATGGGCTGCACTCGTGGCCGGATCTGTCGTCGCAGCGCTTCTGGTGACTTTGGTCGGCATCGTCGGCCGGCTGGTCGAACGCGCCATGGGAGCGCGGCTGGCATGAGTTTTGTCCGCCCGTCCTGGCAGGCCGTTCTCGCCATCGTGCTCTGCTTCGCCGCGATGGCGCTGCCGGCCATGAGTTCGCTGGAACTCGACGCGCGCGCCAATCCGACGGCGACCATCGACTATCCGTTCCTCGGCACCGCAGGCCTGATCCGCATCCTGCTGATCGTCGGTGCGGCCGCCTCGATGGCGCGGCTGTCGGCTCTGGGAGAGGCCACGATCCTGTTTTTCGCGGCGCATGCCGCAGCGTGGCTGCTGTTGACGGGCATTGCCGGCTACGAGGGAACCGCGCTCGCGCCGTTCTTCCTGCTCGTTGCGGCCGGCTGGCTTCTTGCCTGGCGTCTCGTCACGGTGCTGTCCTCCATCAAGACCGGCAATCGTGCGCTCGACGGGGTGCTGCGCCTCGTCATCCCGGCGATCTTCGGCGTGTGGCTGTTGATCATCTGGGAAGCGCTGACGCGCGGCTTCGGCATTCCGTTCGTGCTGCTGCCGCCGCCCAGCGCCATTGGCGCGCGCATCGCGAATTCCTTGCCCATCCTGTTTGCGGATGTGCGGCAGACCATCTTCAAGGCGGTGCTGGCCGGCTATGTGCTCGGCTGCGTATCCGGTTTCGTGGTGGCGATCCTTGCGGACCGCATCGGTTTCCTGCGGCGCGGGCTTCTGCCCATCGGCAACATGGTGTCGGCGCTGCCGATCATCGGCGTCGCGCCGATCATGGTGATGTGGTTCGGCTTCGACTGGCCCTCGAAAGCCGCCGTCGTGGTCATCATGACGTTCTTCCCGATGCTGGTGAACACGGTGACCGGGCTGGCCGCCAGCGGCGCAATGGAGCGCGACCTGATGCGCACCTACGCTTCCTCCTATTGGCAGACGCTGTTCAAGCTGCGTCTGCCGGCGGCCGCGCCGTTCATCTTCAACGCCTTGAAAATAAACTCCACTTTGGCTTTGATCGGCGCTATCGTCGCGGAATTCTTCGGGACGCCCGTGGTGGGCATGGGCTTCCGGATCTCCACCGAGGTCGGCCGCATGAACATCGACATGGTCTGGGCCGAAATCGCTGTCGCAGCGGTCGCCGGCTCGGTGTTTTATGGCATCGTCGCCCTCGTCGAGCGGGTGGTGACGTTCTGGCATCCGTCTGTCCGCGGGGGATAGACCAACTTCAGAGGGTAACGAGCATGAAGAAACTTATCGTATCCATGCTGGCGGGCGCGATGTCGTTCGCCGCGGCGCAGGCGATGGCCGCCGACGCCGTGACGCTGCAGCTCAAATGGGTGACGCAGGCGCAGTTCGCCGGCTACTACGTCGCCAAGGACAAGGGTTTTTATGAGGAGGAGAACCTCGACGTCACCATCAAGCCCGGCGGCCCGGACATCGCGCCCGAGCAGGTGATCGCGGGCGGCGGCGCCGACGTAATCGTCACCTGGATGGCGGCTGCTCTGGCGGCGCGCGACAAGGGCGTCAACCTGATCAACATCGCACAGCCTTACAAGAAGGCGGGCATGGAAATGGTCTGCCCGAAGGATGGGCCGGTGAAAACCGAGGCCGACTTCAAGGGCAGGACGCTCGGCGTCTGGTTCTTCGGCAACGAGTATCCGTTCTACGCCTGGATGAACAAGCTCGGCCTCTCGACCGAAGGCGGTCCGGATGGCGTGACGGTGCTGAAGCAGTCCTTCGACGTGCAGCCGCTGATCCAGAAGCAGGCCGACTGCATCTCGGTGATGACCTACAACGAATACTGGCAGTTGATCGACGCCGGCTACAAGCCGGAGGATTTGATCGTCTTCAACTATTCGGAGATGGGCAACGACCTGCTTGAGGACGGCCTCTACACGGTGGAAGACAAGCTGAAGGACCCGGCCTTCGAGGACAAGATGGTCCGCTTCGTGCGCGCCTCGATGAAGGGCTGGAAATACGCCACGGAGAATCCTGACGAAGCGGCCGACATTGTGGTCGAGAACGGCGGTCAGGACGAAAACCACCAGAAGCGCATGATGGGCGAGGTGGCGAAGCTGATCGACAATGCCGACGGCAAGCTGATCCCGGCGGCCTACGAGCGCACGGCGCAGGCGTTGCTCGACCAGAAAATCATCTCCAAGCCGGCGGAAGGCGGCTTCACCACCGCGATCACCGACAAGGCGATCAAATAGGACGCATCTCGGCGAAAGCATCTGAAAGGGGCGGGCGACCGCCCCTTTTTTATGCCGTCATGCCCTTGTCCAGAAATGGTGAAGAGCCAGCGTCGTCTTTGATATTGTAGCGGGGTCGCGGCCGCTGCCCCGGGATGCTATATTGAGGTTCTGGAGATTTGTTATGGCCAATATATCCATCGATGCCGATATCGACGCGATCGTACAGCGTTTCGCGAAGAATACGGGGCGTTCACGCGAGACCGTGCTTCGCGAAGCCATCCTGCGGGGGCTGGAAGATCTTGAAGACGAGGAAGACGTCCGCCGCTCTGATGAAATTTTGGATCGGCTTGAGCGTGGCGAAATCCGGACATACACCTCAGCGGAAGTGAAGCGTCGGCTTGGCTTGGACGATTGAGTACACCGAGCCTGCTGAAAGAACATTGTCCAAGCTCGATCGGAAGGTCGCGCGCAGAATAGTCACTTTCCTTGACGAGCGAATCGCCAGGATCGACGATCCTCGGTCTCAAGGGCAGGCGCTATCGGGTGCTCTGCGCGGCCAGTGGCGCTATCGCGTTGGCGACTATCGCATCATATGCCGGATTGAGGATCGGCGTCTGGTCGTTCTCGTGATCGATATCGGTCATCGAGGCGACGTCTATCGCTGATTTCAACGCTTCTCTCTTATGTCCGTCAGCGTGCGTGCGGGTGTGATCGCTTCGGGGTCGAGCTTGACCTCGATGATCGCGGGCTTGCCGCTTTTTCGCGCGCGTTCGAAGGCGGGCGCGAATTCGGACGTTTCGCTAACCGTCTCACCATGTCCGCCGAAGGCGATGGCGTAGGCGGCGAAATCCGGATTGCGCAGCGTCGTGCCGGACACCCGGCCAGGATATTCGCGCTCCTGATGCATGCGGATCGTGCCGTAGATGCCGTTGTTCAGGATCACCACGATCACCGGCAGATCGTATTGCACGGCGGTGGCGAACTCCTGTCCGTGCATGAGGAAATCGCCGTCGCCGGCCCAGACGATCACCTCGCGGTCCGGGAATACGGCCTTGGCGCCCACGCCTGCGGGCATGCCGTAGCCCATGCTGCCCGAAGTCGGCGCGGCCTGCGTGTTGAAGCGGCGATGCCGGTGGAAGCGATGCATCCATGTCGCGAAATTGCCGGCGCCGTTGCAGATGATCGCGTCCTCCGGCAGCACCGTCTCCAGATGCGCCATGATCGGCCCCATCAGCACCTTGCCCGGCCCGGTGGCTGGCGGTGTCGACCATTCGAGATAGCTCTGGTGAAGCTCTTCCGTGCGGTTCGCCCAGACAGGCGTTCTGGACGGCGTGATGTGCGAAAATGCGTCTGCGAAGGCGGCGGGCGTGGCGTTGATCGCCACGGTCGGCCGGAAGACGCGGCCAAGCTCCTCCGGGTCCGGATAGATGTGCACAAGCTTCTGGTCGGGATAGGGGCTTTTCAGCAGCGTGTAGTCCGCGGACGGCATCTCGCCGAAGCGGCAGCCCACCAGCAGCACGAGGTCGGCCTGCTTGATGTAGCTGCCGAGTTTTGGATTGACGCCGATGCCGACATCGCCCGCATAGTTCGGATGCAGCTGGTCGCAGAGCGCCTGCCGGCGGAACGAGCAGCCGACCGGCAGCGACCATCGTTCCAGCGCCGCGCACATCTGTCCGACGGACTCCTCCGTCCAGCGGGTGCCGCCGAGGATGACGAACGGCCGCTCGGCCTTTTCAAGCAGCTCTTGAAGCGCGGCCATCTCCGGCTCGCCGGGCCGCGTCTCGACAGGCGTCCAGGGCAGGGGTTTTGGCGTCTCGACCTCGTCGGTCAGCATGTCCTCCGGCAGCGAGATGACGACCGGACCCGGCCGCCCGGACGTGGCGACGGCGAAGGCGCGGGTGACGAGTTCGGGGATGCGGCGCGCATCGTCGATCTCGACCACCCATTTGGCGATCGAGCCGTAAAACGCCTTGTAGTCGACCTCCTGAAAGGCCTCGCGCTCCTTGATGCCGCGCGCGATCTGGCCGATGAACAGGATCATCGGCACCGAATCCTGACGCGAGATGTGCACGCCGGCCGAAGCGTTGGTGGCGCCGGGGCCGCGCGTCACGAAGCAGATGCCGGGTTTTCCGGTCAGGCGACCCTCGCAGTCGGCCATCATCGCCGCGCCGCCTTCCTGCCGGCAGACGATGGTCTTGATCGGCGAGTCGTGCAGCGCGTCGAGCACGGCGAGATAGCTCTCGCCCGGCACGCAGAAAAGGCGCTCGACGCCGTTCGCCTCCAGCGCGTCGACGATCAGCTGGCCACCGGTGCGCGTCATGCCTTGTTCTCCAGTTCGGCGAGGATTTCGGCCGTATGTTCGCCGAGGCGCGGCGAAGGCCGTTCATAGGTGAGAGGCGTCGCGGACATCACCATCGGCGCGCGCACTGAGGGCAGCATGTTGCCGTGACCGTCGTCCAGATCCATGCGCATGCCGCGCGCCTCGACCTGCGGGTCGGCGAACATCTCGCCGATATTGTTGATGGGGCTCGCCGGCACGCCAAGGCGTTCCAACTCCGCGAGCAAGGGCGCGCGTTTCCACTTTGCCACTGCCTCGACGATGGCATCATGCAACGAGACGCGGTTGGCGACACGCGAGGCGTTGTCGACGTAACGGCTGTCGCCCGGCAGGTGGTCCAGACCGACCACCGAACAGAATTTGCGAAACTGCGCGTCGTTGCCGGTGGCGAGGATGAAATGTCCGTCCTCCACCGGCAGCACTTCGTAGGGCGCGATGTTCATATGGGCATTGCCCATCTGGACGGGGACCTTGCCGGAAACGAGATAGTTCAAATTCTGGTTGGCAAGCACCGAGATCTGGCTGTCGAACAGCGCCATGTCGATGTGCTGTCCTTCGCCGGTCGCTTCGGCGTGGCGAAGTGCGGCCTGTATCGCGATGACCGAATAGAGGCCGGTGAAGATATCGCTGACCGCAACGCCGGCCTTCTGCGGCTCGCGCCCCGGCTCGCCGGTGATCGACATCAAGCCGGACATGCCCTGGATGATGAAGTCGTAGCCGGCACGCGGCGCATAGGGTCCGGTCTGGCCGAAGCCGGTGATGGAGCAGTAGACGAGCTTCGGATTGACGGCGCGCAGGCTCTCATAGTCGAGACCGTATTTCTTCAGGCCGCCCAGCTTGAAGTTCTCGATCAGGACATCGGCCGTCGCGACGAGCCTGCGCACGGTCTCGACGCCCTCGGGCGTCGAGAAATCGACCGCGATCGAACGCTTTCCGCGATTGCAGGAATGGTAATAGGCAGCCGAGAGGTTCTCTCCGTCGCGCCCGGTGACGAATGGCGGTCCCCATTTTCGCGTGTCGTCGCCGCCATCCGGGTTCTCCACCTTGATGACGTCGGCGCCGAGGTCTGCCAGCAATTGGCCCGCCCAGGGTCCGGCCAGGATGCGGGCCAGCTCGACGACGCGTATGCCTTTGAGGGGAGGGGTGGACATGGCGCTCCTTGCTGTTTCGCCGGCTGTAGCAATGCCGGCCCGCGCTGTCATCCGAAAGCAGCCTGCGACCAATGGTCAGCGCACGGGAATCATCCGGTCCAGCCAGTCGCCGAAATCCCGCATGATGATGTTTCGATTCAACTCGTTGAGGGATTCGTGCCGGGTTTCGGGATAAACCGTTGAAACGAGATTCGAAAACCCCATCCGCCGCAGCCTCGCCGCGAAGTCCGACACCGCCTTGCCGCCATCGGTCGCCGGGTCGCTGTCGCCGCCGACCAGATTGATCGGCAGGTCGCGGCGGACGGCGGAGAAGTTGCCGTCGTCCGCCCCGGCGAAAACGAAGGCGAACACGTCCCGCCACATGGAGACGGACGCGTCCCAGCCGCAGAGCGGGTCGGCGATGTATTTGTCCACCTCGACGGGATCGCGCGACAACCAGTCGAAGGGCATCCGGCGGTTCGGCACTCTTCTGCCCCATTCCTGAAATGTGAGTCGCGGCAGCAGGCGGGACGGCACGTCCGATCCCAGCCGGAATTTTTCCCATGCGAGGATTGCCTGCGCGACGCGCCCCATGAAACCGGCCGAGAAATTGGCGTTCCAGATGGCGGCGGCATCGATGCGGCCGGAGTGGCGCAGGAGGAAGTTTGTCGCGATCAGGCCTCCCATCGAATGGCCGAAAAGGACGACCGGCAGTGCCGGGTGCTCCTCAGTGATCAGCCGATGCACGGCAAGCACGTCCTTCAGGACTTTCGAGACCCCGTCGCGCGCGGCGAAACGACCCTGAGGAGCGTCGGCGGCCTTTGTGTGGCCATGCCCGCGATGGTCATGCGCATAGACGGCGAAACCTCGCCCGGCGAGGAAATCGGCGAAGCGTTCGTAGCGGGCCGAGTGCTCGGCCAGCCCATGATTGATCTGCACGACCGCACGCGGCGCGCCTGCGGGATGCCGCGATTGCAGGTTCAACGCCGCGCCCGTCGGCGATTCCAGTATGCTACGGCTGTCGAACGGCATGTCGCCCCCGGGTCCGTGCCAAGTGTCGGCATGCCGGGAGATGCCGTCAAGCCGCGCAATGGGTCACCCGGCTTCAGGCGTGGCTGCGCTTCCCGTCGGCATCCTGCGCGGCCTCGCCGACGACGCGGTCGCGCCCGTTCGCCTTGGCCTCGTACAGGCGTTCGTCGGCCTGCGCGAACAGGGCGGCGACGCTGGACGCGCCGTCGCCGACCGTGGCGACGCCGGCGCTGACCGACAGTTCGAGCTTGTCGTTGCGACTGGAGACGTGGACCGCGTGGCGGATGTTCTCGCCGAGAAGGCGGGCCATGCCATGCGGGTGCGGGCACAGGATCGCGAACTCCTCGCCGCCGATCCGGTAGACCTGGGCGTTTTCGCCGGCGGCTTCGACGAGCAGCGTGGCGATAGACTTCAGGACGCGGTCGCCCTCCGCGTGGCCGAACCGGTCGTTGATCGATTTGAAATGATCGACATCGAGCACCAGCAGGCTGAGCGGCTGGCCGGTTCGAAGACTCTCGGAGATCGCCTGTTCGGCGTCGGACTGGAAGCGTCCGCGATGCAGCAGACCCGTCAGGCTGTCGCGTCCGACGGTCTCCACCAGCGCCTCGTAGCGTTCGCGATAGGTCAGCACCTCGAAGATGTCGCTCAGGCCGCGCGGGGCCGGCAGGCGCTCCGTCTCCACCCATCTCAAATAGGCGACCATCATCGCGCTGAAGACCAGCGCGGCGGCCATCTTGGCCGCCCATCCCCCGAAGAAGACCTCTGCCGGGGCGTCGCTGAAGAAGCGGAGGGCGAGGTAGAAACCTGCCTGGTCGAGCGTCAGCACGCAGGCGATGGAGACGAGGATGCGCGCGAAAAGCGAGCGCCTGAACATCCGGCCGAGCTTCTCGTAGGCAAGGATGATCAGTATGGCGTCGACGAAGAGCAGTGTTGTGCCCCAGACCATCAGCCACCCCATCTCGTCGATGAAGGCGATATCCGGCGTCTTGTTGTTGGGGAGCAGCGCAAGCTCGTGCTGACGCAGGACGAGCACCATCAGCACCATCACCGCATTGCCGAGAAGCAGGCCGTAGATCGGCTGCCGGACGGCGGCGGCATCTTCCTTGATATAGAGGAGAAGCAGCATCGCCAGCTTCCCGGAGAACAATACCGCCGAGCCCGGCGAGACGATGCCGAATGGCAACTGGACGTAGAAGACGCTGGCAAGATAGGTTTCGAGAAAATGCATCACGCCGAGGGCGCACATGAAGACGCCGATGCCGATGCGCGCGCGCCAGCGGAACAGCGTCGTCATGACGCTGAAGTAGAGGAGCGCTTCGGCGATCAGCAGAAGACTGTTGTGCAACGTCTCGTCCGTGTCTCCGGCGGGCCTGTGGTGCTGGCCCGCCAAACATCACGGTTGTGACGTATAAGGGTTAAGCGGTTGTTTCCCCGTGCCGATCTTCATGTGGCCGGGCAGAGGCAAAAGCGATTGCCGTTCCCTCTGCAATCGCCTACATAGCGCGCAATCCTCCGTTCATCGAAGACAGGGTCAGCGCGCGTGGCACGCCAGTTCATCTATCACATGTCGGGTCTGAGCAAGGCCTACGGCACCAAGAAGGTGCTCGAAAACATCCATCTCTCCTTCTACCCCGACGCCAAGATCGGCATTCTGGGCCCGAACGGCGCTGGCAAGTCGACCATCCTCAAGATCATGGCCGGTCTCGACAAGGAGTACACCGGCGAGGCGTGGCTCGCCGAGGGCGCGACCGTCGGATACCTCGCGCAGGAGCCGGTTCTCGATCCGGCCCTCAACGTTTTCGGCAATGTCATGGAGGGCGTCGTCAGGAAGACGGCCATCATCGACCGCTATAACGAGCTGATGGCCAACTACTCGGACGAGACCGCCGACGAGGCGGCGCAGTTGCAGGATGAGATGGATCGCCTCAACCTCTGGGATCTCGAACAGCAGGTCGAGATGGCGATGGAGGCGCTGGCCTGTCCGCCCAAGGACGCCGACGTGACCAACCTTTCGGGTGGCGAGCGCCGCCGCGTCGCGCTCTGCAAGCTCTTGCTGTCGGAGCCCGACCTGCTGCTCCTCGACGAGCCGACCAACCATCTCGACGCCGAGACCACGGCGTGGCTTGAAAAGCACCTGCGCGCCTACAAGGGCTCGGTGCTGCTCATCACCCACGACCGCTACTTCCTCGACAATGTGACGGGCTGGATTCTCGAGCTCGACCGCGGCCGCGGCATTCCCTATGAGGGCAACTACACCGCCTATCTGGAAGCCAAGGCCAAGCGTCTCAAGCAGGAAGGCCGCGAGGACGACGCCCGCCAGCGCGCCATCTCGCGCGAGCGCGAGTGGATCGCGTCCTCGCCGAAAGCCCGCCAGACCAAGTCGAAGGCGCGCATCAAGGCTTTCGAGGAACTGCTGGAGCAGGCGGACAAGCGCCGGCCGACCGACACGCAGATCGTCATCCCGCATGGCGAGCGGCTGGGCAATGTCGTCATCGAGGTGGAAAAGCTCAACAAGGGTTTTGGCGATCAGTTGCTGATCGAGGACCTGACCTTCAAGCTGCCTCCCGGCGGCATCGTCGGCATCATCGGCCCGAACGGCGCGGGCAAGACGACGCTGTTCAGGATGATCACCGGTCAGGAAAAGCCGGATGCCGGATCGATCCGTATCGGCGAGACGGTGAAGCTCGGCTATGTCGACCAGAGCCGCGACGCGCTCGATCCGAATAAGACCGTCTGGGAGGAAATCTCCGGCGGCGCCGAAGTGGTGAAGCTCGGCAAGTTCGAGGCGAACACCCGCGCCTACTGCTCGTCCTTCAATTTCCGCGGCGGCGACCAGCAGCAGAAGGTCGGCAGCCTGTCGGGGGGGCAGCGCAACCGTGTCCACCTCGCCAAGATGCTGCGCACCGGCGGCAACGTGCTGCTGCTCGACGAGCCGACCAACGACCTCGACACGGAGACCCTGGCGGCGCTTGAGGACGCACTGGAAAGCTATGCCGGCTGCGCCGTCATCATCAGCCACGACCGCATGTTCCTCGACCGCCTCGCCACGCACATCCTCGCCTTCGAGGGCGACAGCCACGTCGAGTGGTTCGAGGGCAATTTCGAGGATTACGAGAAGGACAAGGTGCGCCGCCTCGGCCCCGAGGCGCTCAACCCCCACCGCATGACCTACAAGCGGCTGACGAGATAGTATCCCGTTGTGTGCAGAGTGCCTCTGCTATACATGTATAGCAGAGGAGTTTTCGTATGCTTGCTCTTCGCTTGCCGCCTGACATCGAGAAGCGCCTGGACGATCTGGCCCGGAAAACGGGCCGGACGAAGAGTTTCTACGCACGCGAAGCCATTCTCGAGCATATCGATGACCTTGAGGACCTTTACCTTGCCGAACAGCGGTTGAAGGAAAACGGCCCGCGGATTTCGCTCGAAGACATGATCGAGAAGTACCGCATCGATGATGCCGACATGGCCTGATCTTGTGGCGCATCGAGTTTGACGCCAAGGTCGACAAGGAGTTGGCGCGGCTCGCGCCAAAGGACAGGCAGAGCATTCTCCGCTTCCTGCGCGAACGCGTGGCTCCGCTCGGCAGTCCGCGTGAACTCGGCGAGGCGCTGGCCGGCCCGCTTTCGGGATACTGGAAATATCGTGTCGGCGACTATCGCGTAATTGCCAGGATCGAAGATCGGCAGGTCACCATTCTGGTCGTGCGGATCGGCAATCGACGGGAAGTGTATCGATGATACGATTCCTGAACCCGGCGTAGAAATGACATGCTGGCATAGACCGTCAGTCAGGTTTCTGTCGCAACCCTTTCCAAAGCTGCCTTGATACTGCAAAGAAAAGGGCGCAGCCTTGTCTGGTGGGTTTTGGGGAATTTCTCATGCGTCTTTCGTGCAGGCTGATGCTGTCGACATTCGTGGTGACGGCGGCATTCGCGGCTCCCGCATCCGCCAAGCCCGCGCAGTGCTTCACCACGGACGACGGCTATTATTCCTGCGATTTTCGCGGGCTGGACAAGGCTGGCAGCTTCCGCACTTCGGCGCGCGGCTACCCCACCTATGTGATCGAGGTCTACCAGAGCGGCCGGGCCTACGGTTATGCGGATTTCGGCACCGGCAGCAAGCCGCTGCCGGGCGAGTATATCCGCAGCCGGCAGGATCGCGCCTGCTGGGACAACACCGTGACGGGCACGCAGATCTGCGCCTGGTGAAGACATTCGCATCGCCGCGACACATCACGTGATGATCAGGTCCCTTCCCAAGCCGGCGCGTGCAGACTAAAGGGGCTCGCCAGAGACAGCGTTGAGGGCGCGGTTTTCCGCAACGGGAAGCCTCGTGCAGAATACGGCAAATATGAATCGCGTCATCGTCAGCGGCATCGGGATCGAGATACCCGAAGCCTCGATCAGCAATGAAGAGCTTGTCGAGAGCTTCAACCGGTGGGTCGACGCGGAGAATGCGAGGCGCGAGACTGCCGGCGAGGAACTGCTCGCCAGGTCGGACAGCGACTTCATCATTGCTGCATCCGGCGTGCGGAGCCGCCATGTGCTGGAGCGCGAGGGCATCCTCGATCCGGAGCGGATGGCGCCGCGCATTCCTTTTCGCGGTGACGATGAGCTTTCGGTGATGGCGGAGTTCGGAGCCGTTTCGGCGCGCAAGGCGCTTGCCGACGCGAATATTGCGCCCGCCGACATAGATTTGGTGATCTGCGCGGCGTCTCATCAGCAGCGGCCGTATCCGGCGATCGCCGTCGAGATCCAGAGGGCGCTGGGCCTTGGAGGCGCCGCGTTCGACATGAGCCTTGGCTGCTCGTCTGCCGCAGCCGCGCTGCATGTCGCCTATAACCTGGTCCGGTCCGGCGGGCACCGGCGCGTTCTCATCGTGACGCCCGAGATCATCACCGGTCATCTCAATTTCCGCGACCGGCAGACGCACTTCATCTTCGGCGATGCCTCCGCCTCGATGGTGGTGGAGGCGATCGGCGAGGGCGAGACCCTACCGGGCAAGCTGGAAATCCTTGGCACGGCGCTGTGGACTGAATTCTCCAACAACATCCGCACCAATTTCGGTTTTCTGGCGCGCACGGGCCAGAACGACACCTCCGTCGTCGAGATGGAAGGCATGCTGATCAAGCAGGTCGGAAACAAGGTGTTCAAGGAAGTGACGCAGGCCGCCTATCGGTTTGCGGTCGAGTTCCTCGCCGGCAAGGGGCTGAGACCCGTCGACATGCGCCGTTTCTGGCTGCATCAGGCAAATGCGCGCATGAATGCGATGATCCTGAAGCTGGCGCTTGGCCAGGAGGTCGGCCACGACCGTGCGCCGATGGTGCTCGAGAGGCTCGGCAACACGGCCGCAGCGGGGGCCGTGATCGCGCTGAAGGAGAACCATGAGGATCTGGCCGCCGGCGACAATGGCCTCTTCTGTGCGTTCGGCGCGGGTTATTCCATGGGCGCGGCGCTGCTCCGCAAGATGTAGCGCTATCGATCGGCGGCTTTTATCGCCCGATCAATGTTTTTTGCTGGAGGGTGCGCTCTTCGGGCGATAGCGTTCGCCCGACGAAGGATGAGCCATGGCCGAACAACTGAATCTGCTGGAAAGCGACGTAGAGATCGTCCCGGGCCGCAAGATTTCCGCGCGTGTCGCTGGCACCTATATCGCGCCTGCGGGTGATTTCCAGACGGAGGCGGTCGAGGCTCTGTCGCTCGGTTTCGACGGGATCGCCGGCGACGTGCATGCGGGGCCGACACGTCGCTCGGGCGGACGCGAGCCCTGGTATCCGCGCGGCACCGAAATGCGCAACGAGCGGCAGCTTTCGCTGGTAGCGCCCGACGAACTGGTGATCGTCGCCGGGCGCATGGGCATTGCCGAGGTGAAGCCTGAATGGATCGGCGCAAATCTGCTGATCGACGGCGTTCCGCGCCTTTCCATGCTTCCAGCCGGCTCGCTGATGTTCTTCAAGGGAGGCGTCACGCTGAAGGTCGACGCGCAGAACGGGCCGTGTCGTATCGCCGGACGCGCCATAGCGGAAAACGCCGGCATGGCGGACGCCGGCGCCCTGCTGTTCCCGAAGGTCGCGAAGCGCCTTCGGGGGCTGGTCGCGTGGGTTGAGAGGCCGGGCACGATACGCAGGGGCGAAGACGTCTCCATCCGCGTCCCGGAGCAGTGGATCTACCGGGTTTGAACAGTGTTCAATGCACATTGAACACTGTTCAAACGATGCCGTTCACTGGTTCGTCGCCGTCAGCAGCTTGATGAACTGTTCGGCGACCGGCCGCATCGGCGCGTCTTCCTTTTCGAACTCCAGATATTTTCTGTAGGCGGCGACGGCCTCCTCCTTCCTGCCGAGGTCGCGCAGGGCGTTCGCCTGCACGATGTGGAACGCGGCCTCGGTCGGGGCGATTTCCAGCGCGCGGCTGATGGTGGCGAGAGCGAGATCGGGTTTGCCGAGGATCAACTGGCATTCGGCAAGCTGCCTTATGTAATCCGCGGTTCCGGGCGCGAGCTGGATGGCGCGCTCGAAACGGGGAACGGCATCGCCGCAGCGCCGCAGAATGGTGAGGATGCGGCCGTGTGACATCTGCGCGTCGGCGTCATCCGGCGCGTAGTCGGCCGCGTCCCGGTAGATTTTCTCCGCCGCCTCGTAGTCGTTGGCGGCGAGATGACGGCCGGCAAGAAAGGCGAAGGCCGGCAGGTATCCGGGATCGATCTCCAGAGCGCGCCGAAGCAATTCTTCGCCTTCCTTCTGCCGGCCCGCATCCAGTTCGATCTTGCCGGCCTTGGCGAAATAGCGCGGCGATGCGGTATCCCACTCTGCGGCCTCGACAAGCAGCGCGACGGCGGTCGCGTTGTCGCCCGCCGCTCTGGCGAGGTCGGCCAGACCCTCCGCGGCGAAAACGCTGCGCGGATCGAGCGCCTTCAGCCTCTCAAGTTCCGTTCTTGCCCGCGCGCTGTCGCCCGATGCGCCAAGCGCCTGACCAAGATTGGCGAGCGCCGGCTTGAAGCGCGGATCGAGTTTTAGCGCAGCCTCGAACTCCGTGATCGCGGCCGGAAAATCCCCCTGGTTCACGCGGATCGTGCCGATCAGATTGTGGGCCCACTTCGCATCCGCGTGGTGGGAGCGGATGAGACGCCGTGCGAGCGTGGTCGCCTTCAGAGGTTCGGTGTCCGCAAGAGCGGCCAGTGCCGTGAAGGGGTCCAGATAGGACAGCACCGACGCTGCGCCCTGCCGGAAGTAGGTCCGCTCCTCCATGTCGCCCAATGGCGGAAGGTCGATGATGTCGACCCGGTCACGGATGACGCGCAACCTCAGCCGCACGCCTGCGCGAGCGCAATCCGCGTCGCCGCACACGAACTCGCCGGCAATCCGGGTCTCATAGGCATTGAAGAGCTTTCGCAGGTGGAAGACCAGCGACTCGATCGAAAAGCCGGAGTCCGGAAACGAAAATTCCACCTGCCGCGCATTCGGTATGGCGACGATGGTGTCCTTCGACGTTTTCGCGGCCCGCGCGACGTCGTTCAGCCCGTCCCACAGACGACTGGAAACGACTTCGGGCGTGAAGCCTTGCTCGGAAAGCGCGTCGGGAACGGCGATGGGCTCGATGACGACCTGATCGCGGCGGAATTGCCCGACGAGGATCGGCAGGATGACGATGACTGCGATGAGGAACAGGGCGTTGAGGAACAGGGTCCGCAACGTGTTCGACCACGCCTCCATGTTCGGCAGGGAAAGCCATTCCCTGAGCCGCTGCCATGCGTTCGGTCCGGATGCCTTCGCCCGCGCCATTCGCCCCTGTACCCCCTGCGATCCGCCATTGCCCGTCGACCAGCTTCCCCATCGTCGGCGGCATTTTTGGGACGCACCTTAGCCGTCATCGTCGTCCGGATCGAGCAGCCGCGTGGCGCGCCAGCCTGTCAGCACCGCATTGACCGCGTCGAGCACGAAGAAGCGCGCTGAATCCCGGTCGTAGCCTTCCGCCAGCAGCTTTTCGTAGTCAGTGTGCTGGTGACGGATATGCGCGACGGTGGCGAGCCACACCGCGATGCTCGGCGGCAATGTCTTCATG
This sequence comes from Rhizobiaceae bacterium, assembly GCA_023953845.1. Classification (NCBI taxonomy): domain Bacteria; kingdom Pseudomonadati; phylum Pseudomonadota; class Alphaproteobacteria; order Hyphomicrobiales; family Rhizobiaceae; species Rhizobiaceae bacterium. The sequence continues at coordinate 372,208 of JAMLJC010000002.1, forward strand.
TGCCGGGCGCCGGCATCCTGCCGGATCTGTTCGGCATCAGAATAGGGCGCCATGGGAATCAGCAGGGTAAGCGCCTTGTCGATGGCGCGGCGGCGCTCGGTCGGTGCCGCCATCGCTACGGCCGCAGCGCGTCGGGAAATGCGTCAACCGAAGAAAAGTACGGCTTGACGTCGACCACGGGCGTGCCATCGAATAGATCGATCGCGTCGATCCCTATCAATCCAGTCGCGAGATCGACGGAGGTGAGGCGCACCACGTGCAGGCCGACCGGATTCGGCCTCACCGGTGAGCGCAGGGCGAAAACGCCTTTGGCGTCAGATGCATGGCGCGGTTTCTGCACAATCAGATTCCGTTGCGCCCGATCGAACCACGACAGGAGGATCGCGTGGGTGAAGGCCTCCAGGCCCAAAAGCCCCTGGCGGAACGGTCCATCGATCTCGATGGAGGCGGGCTGACCGGTTTCGCGCGCCGCGGTCATGTTCTTCGGACACTCGCCCCGATCCGTCCATGGCGACGTCACGCGTCCGATGAACCGGATCGTGGCGTCGGCCTGATCGCCGGGGTTGAAGGGAAGGGCGATTTCGCCCTCGCGGCGTTCGGTCAGATGCATGGGCGATGACAGTCCGGCAACATTTTCTGTTTGCAAGGCGACATATCACGTTGCACTTTGGTTGTTTCTCGCATAAAGATATCTTTATATGTTTTCCGGAATTGCCGATGCGCTCTCGACCCGATGCCGATCTGGATACGCTCGTTGATACATTGAAGGCGGCGGCGGAATCCAGCCGCCTGCGAATCCTGACGCTGCTGGCGCGGGGCGACCTGACGGTTTCCGACCTGACCGAAATCCTCAACCAGTCGCAGCCGCGCGTCTCGCGCCACCTCAAGCTGTTGCTCGAAGCGGGACTGATCGATCGCTATCAGGAAGGATCATGGGCTTTCTTCCGGCTGACCGACGCGGAGGATATGCGCAGCTTCGTGCAGGGCCTCGTTGCGAGGGTTCGCGCCGCCGATCCGCAGATCGAACGCGATCTGGAACGTCTCGGCTCGGTGAAGCGCCGCAGGCAGGAAAGAGCAACGGAGTATTTCCGTGAGAACGCCGCGAGCTGGGATCACATCCGCTCCCTGCACGCTCCCGACGGCGCGGTCGAGGCCGCCATGCTGAAGCTGGTCGGCGACAGGCCGTTCCAGTCGATGCTCGACCTGGGCACCGGCACGGGCCGGCTGCTGGAGCTCTTCGCGCCGCTCTATCGCCGTGGCGTCGGCATCGACATGTCGCGCGAGATGCTTTCGGTGGCGCGCGCCAATCTCGACCGGGCCGGCGTGCCGCATGCGCAGGTGCGGCTCGGCGACATCTACGCGCCGCCGGTGGAACGCGACGCCTACGATCTCGTCACCATCCATCAGGTGCTGCACTATCTGGACGACCCCGCGCTGGCGATCCGCGAGGCGGCCCGGCTGCTGAGGCCGGCCGGCCGGCTGCTGATCGTCGATTTCGCGCCGCACACGCTGGACGTGCTTCGCGACGAACATGCGCATCAGCGGCTCGGTTTTTCCGATCGACAGATCGGCGACTGGTTCGCGGAAGCCGGCATCGATCTCGAAGCGGCGCGCGACATCGCTTCCACCGCCGGGAAGGGCGGCTTGACGGTGAAGGTCTGGATGGGATGCGACCGCAGGCTGCTGGTCGCCGATCCGACGGGACGCGATTTGCAGCAGGAGGTCGCCTGATGAGCCAGTTCCGTCTGTCACGCCGGCCGGATATCGGCGACAAGATCCGCGTTTCGTTCGAGTTCTTCCCGCCGAAGACCGACGAGATGGAGCAAAAGCTCTGGGAAACGGTGAAGCGGCTGGAGCCGCTGGCGCCGCGCTTCGTGTCCGTCACCTACGGAGCCGGCGGCTCGACCCGCGAACGCACCGCGCGCACCGTGAAACGCATCCTCACCGAGACGTCCCTGACCCCGGCTGCGCACATGACCTGTGTCGACGCGTCGAAAGACGAGGTCGATGCGGTGATCGGCGAGTTCGCGGATATGGGCGTGAAGCGTTTCGTGGCGCTGCGCGGCGACCCTGCCGAAGGCGTCGGCGCCGCCTATCGCCCGCATCCGGGAGGCTACGCCAACGGCGCCGAGCTGGTGGCCGCGATGCGCGAGATCGGCGACTTCGACATTTCGGTGTCGGCCTATCCCGAGAAACACCCGGAGAGCCCGGATTTCGCGACGGATATCGACATGCTGAAGCGCAAGGTCGACAATGGCGCGACGCGCGCCGTCACCCAGTTCTTCTTCGACAACGATGTTTTCGAGCGCTACGTCGAACGGGTTCGCCGCGCCGGTATCTACATTCCGGTCGTTCCGGGCATCCTGCCGGTCCACAATTTTGCACAGGTGGCGAATTTCTGCTCCCGCTGCGGCGCGCATGTGCCAGCCTGGCTTGCCGAGCGCTTCGAGGGGCTGGCGAAAGATCCGCAGACGCATGCGCTGGTCGCGTCCGCCGTGGCGGCGGAACAGGTTCTCGATCTGGTGGAGCGCGGCGTCGGCGATTTCCATTTCTACACGATGAACCGCGCCGATCTGGCCTTCGCCATCTGCCACATGATCGGCATACGCGCCATGCCGTCCACGGAGTCGGTCGCAGCCCAAACCGCCGCCTGAACAGTGCTTCTCCCTTCACGACAAAGGGCCGGCAATGCCGGCCCTTCAGAAATTGTCGTCGCCTGAGTTTGCTGTCAGGACCGCTTCACGGTCAAGGAAGTACTCCGATGATCAGGGCGCCTATGAAGGCGAACGCAGCACAAATCATGATGGCATTGATCGGTCGCGCAAGTCCCATGAATAGCCTCCTCGTTGTGGTGACTATTTCGGGAGTCTAGGGGACTTCAGGTCACACGCAAGCGCAAAATATGCTGCATTGCGTCATGATTGTGGAGATTGCGACGGAATTGCGGCGGCTATGGGACGGATTTGATTGCAGAAATCGCGGCCGATTCCATCAGGCAAAAATTTTTTTGATCAACTGGTCAGACGATTTCCGGCCGCATTGGCCGTTCGTTGCCTGACAGGTCCCGGCTTTTCAAGGCGAGCCGTTCAGATCCGTGCCGGAACCCTCGCGCCGCCGGCCAGTTTTCCCGTTGCGATCCTTGGGTTATGCAGCGGTCGGAAGCGAGGGACGACGATGCAGCGATTCGAGAATGCGCGGGCAGCGGCCCATCAGCTCCGGCCGGACGACCCCGTCTATTGCTTCCGTCCGGACGTGCTGAAGCAGGACTGCCGGCGGTTCATGGAGATGTTTCCGGGCAAGACCGCCTATGCGGTGAAGACCAATGGCGAACGGCTGGTGCTGAAGACGCTGGTGGAAGCCGGCGTGAACGCCTTCGACGTGGCTTCCCCCGGCGAGTTCGAGGCGGTGAGGGAGGTCTCGGCCGATGCCGAGATGCTCTACATGCATCCGGTCAAAGCGCAGTCGCATATCAGGCTGGCGCTGGAGAAATACGGCGTGAGGGTCATCGCGCTCGACCATGAGGACGAGATCGCCAAGCTGACGCGCGTGGTGCGGGCGCTCGACATCGATCCCGGGCAGATCACCGTTTTCGTGCGCATCCAGACCAAGGGATCGGCGGCCTATGAATTGTCCAAGAAGTTCGGCGCGGGCCCCGCCTATGCGGTCGAGCTTGCCGACCGGCTCCACCGGACGGGCTTCAAGGTGGGATTGTGCTTCCATGTCGGCAGCCAGATCGAGGACCCGGACACCTATGAACGCGCGCTGGCCTCGGCGGACTGGGTGCGCAACCGCGTGAGCTTCGACCTTGCCGGGCTCGATGTGGGCGGCGGCTTTCCGGCGGAATACGGGCACGATCCGAGAAGCCGCAAGCCCGACATGCCGTCGCTGGGGCAGATCATGTCGCGGCTGCGCGGTGACCTTTCGGAATACGGTTTTGACGGGATGCCGCTGGTCGCCGAACCCGGCCGCGTGATCGTGGCGCGCGCGTTCTCGCTGATCGTGCGCGTGATGCTGCGCAAGGGCCGGCGGCTCTACATCAATGACGGGATCTGGGCGTCGCTGTCGGATTCCTGGACCGGCAAGATCACGCTGCCGGCGCGGTTCATTCCCGACCCCGCCATCCGCGCGCGCAACGGCGACGAGCACAAGATCGTGCCGTTCAAGGTCTGCGGCGCGACCTGCGATTCCGTCGATATATTGTCGCGTCCGTTCTGGCTGCCCGAGACGATCGACACGGGCGACTGGATCGAGATCGGCCATATCGGCGCCTATTCGCTGTCGCTCAGGACGCGCTTCAACGGCTTTTATCCGGATACCTTCGTCGAGGTCACGACGCCCTTCGAGGAAGGCGGCGCGGTGGAGGGCTTTGCCAGCCTGGAAACGATGAGTGGGCCGTGAGCGGTGAGCAGTGACCCGTGAACAGTGGGATTTTACTGTCCACGGGTCACTGCTCGCCGATCCCTAAATGGCTGCCAGCAGCGCCGGCGTCGGCCAGCCATCGATGGGCAGGCCGAGGCGTTTCTGCTCGGAACGGACCGCCTCGCGCGTGTTGACGCCCAGAATGCCGTCCACCTTGCCAACGTCGTAGCCCATCGCCTGCAACTTCTGCTGGAGCAGTTTCATGTCTTCCAGGCCGAGGCCCGGCTCGGGATTACGCTTGTCGTAGGCCGGCGCGCCGGCGAAGCGCGCGGCGAGGTTCGCTGCCGTCAGCGTGTAGGTCGCCGACTGGTTCCATTCGAGAAAGACGTCGTAATTGTCGTAGGAAAGGAAGGCGGGGCCCTTGCGGCCCATCGGCAGGACGAGTCCGGCCCTGAGCCCGTTGTCCGTCAGCGCGCTGCCATCGCGCCGGGTGACGCCCCACGACGCCCATTGGGGGAGCGGCAGCTTGTTGGTGCGGCCGGTCTCCTCCCACGGCATCTCCTCGGGCACGCGTACCTCCTCGATCCAGGGCTGGTCGCGCTTCCAGCCGCGGTTCTGGATTTTTGCGGCTGCGGTCAGGATCACGTCGGCGGGATCGTTGCGCACGTCGACATGGCCGTCGCCGTCGCCGTCCTGTCCGAGCTTCATGATGTCGGAGGGAAGCATCTGGGTCTGGCCGATCTCGCCTGCCCATGCGCCCTTCACGTCGGCGGGCAGGTCTCCGCGATCGATAAGGGTGAGCAGCGGCACGATCTGCGGACGGAACAGGTCAGGCCGGCGGCAATCATGCGAGAGCGTCACAAGCGCGTTGAGCGTGAGGAAGTCGCCCTGCACGGCGCCGAAATCCGTTTCCAGCGCCCAGAAGGCGGTGATGACGGCCGGCTGCACGCCGAATTCCCGGTCGGCGCGGGCGAACACGTCGGCGTATTTCTTGAGATTGGCCACGCCCTGCTTGAGACGGTAGGCGGAAATCATGCGGTCGGAGAATTCGATGAAGGTCTGGGCGAAGACGCCCTGCGCGCGGTCGCGCTGGAGGACCTTTTCATCGATATGCGCGCCGTCCAGCGCAGCGAGGCCGGCAGGGCCGACGCCCGCCGCGACCGCCTCGGCCCGCACCCCCTCTTTCCATTGCGCGAAGTCGCCGCCGCAGGCCTGCGCCAGCGCGGGGCCGGAGAGGGTCAGCGCGGCGGCAATCGACGTGGCGCAGAGCAATTTGTTCAAGATCGGTCCTTTTCCTCGCGAGAGGCGGTGCTTGTCAGGACCTTTTGGCAAAAATGCGCCCGCCGCGAAAGCCATGCGCGGCAGTCATTGCGCCCGGCCCGTCACATTCCGGCGAGATTCAGTGCGTGTTCGCTCGCAGCCACTTGTTCCAGGCGGTCGTGGAGCCGTTGAAGACGTTGATGTCGGCATTACCCCGGATACCCGGCACGACGCCCGTTCCGGTATACTGCCAGAAGGTGAAGGGATGCTCGCCGTATTTCTCGGTCGGGTGGCCGGCGACCGACCGCAGCCAGTACGGATAGCCCCGGAAGGTCGAGAGGTTGTTGTCGTCGAAGAAGTCGATCGAGGTGTAGATGATCGGCTTCTTGCCGTAATGCCGCTCGACGATTTCGAGGAACGTCTTCATCTCGCTGCGCACGGTCGCGGCCGGCGGTCTCAGCTTGCAGGTCGGGGAATCCGGGTTCCATTCCATGTCGAGGATCGGCGGCAGCGAGCCTTTCTCGCGCGGCACGTTGCGGATGTACCAGGCGGCCTGCTCATGGGCCGGGCGGCAGAAATAGAAGAAATGATAGGCGCCGCGCGGCACGCCGGCAGCGCGCGTGCTGGACCAGTGCTCGTCGAAATAATCGTCGACACGGTCGCCGCCCTCGGTCGCCTTCACGAAGGCGAAGGAGATGCCGTTCCTCTTCGCCGTGTGCCAGTCGATGGAGCGCTGGTATTTCGACACGTCGGTGCCATGGACGGCATAATGGATCGGCTTCTTCGCCTGCCATTCATGCGGCTTGTTGTCATCAAAGCGCGGATAGGCGAGCGCGACCCTGGTGGAAATGGAGGCCGAACTCGCAGCGCCCATCGGCTCGATGACGTCCGAAGTCGTGCAGCCCGCCAGCAGCGCCAGCATGCACAGCAACGCCATCCGTCGCATCATGTTTCGTTTCCCCACTCCATTCCCGACGCGTGCCGGGAACCAATCGCGTCACGATCCCCGGCCGAAGGGAGGTTCCGCACAACTGTCCCACGTGTTCGCCGAACATAGTTGATTTTTGGTTGATCGACCCCCACACGGTCATTCGAGATTGTGGGCGAAAATCGGCAATTCCGTGGCCGTTCGATTGGAGAGAGCATCGATGGGTGTGGTCGCGAAGATGCTGAAGTGGACCGGCGTTCTGGTCGTCGTCCTTCTCGCGGCTGTTGCGGGATGGCTCTATTTCGCGCCGCCGGAACTTATCCGCGTCGGCAGCGCATACTCGGCCAAGATCGTCTGCTCGAACGTCTTCATCGCCGGGCGGAACGCCGACGATGTTCTCGGCGACGACGTGCAGGCGCCCGGCCATCCGTTGCTGCGTCTGATGCGGGTCGAAGTGGACGGGGAGGCGCAAACCGTGACGGCCGCGCTGCTCGGCCGGTTCGGGGCAGGGGTTGCGGTGGCGCGCGACGGGTTGGGCTGCGCGTCCGTTCCCGATGGCAACGCCGAGGCGGCAAAGGCCATCGGCCTGCCTGTTGCAGCAAGGGTCGTGGCGGACGAGGATGCGTTGTGGCCTGAGGGCAATCGCGTCGATGCTTCCCAAGAGCCGGCGCTGGCGACGGTTCTAGACGATGCGGATCTGACGGGTCCGGGCATGCGCGCCGTCGTCGTTGTCCATAACGGCCGTATCATCGGCGAGCGCTACGGCGAGGATTTTTCAGCGGAAACGCCGTTGCTCGGCTGGTCGATGACGAAGACGGTCAATGCCGCGATCGTCGGCACGCTGGTCGAGGCAGGCAAGATGGATCCTGGCGCGTCCGGTCTGGTCGAAACGTGGAAGAGCGACGAACGCACGGACATCACGCTCGCCAATCTGATGGCGATGTCAAGCGGGCTGTCGTTCAACGAGGATTACGGCGACGTGACGGATGTCACGCGCATGCTTTTCCTCGAACCGGACATGGCCGCCTTTGCCGCCGCGCAGCGATTGGCAAGCCCTGTCGGAAAGACCTGGAGCTATTCGAGCGGCACGGCTCTTATCCTGTCCCGCCTTTGGCAGCAGGCGGCCGGCGCAGAAGCGCTCGAATGGCCCCGGCGGGCGCTGTTCGAGCCGCTCGGCATGACCAGCGCCGTGCTGGAGACGGACGAAGCGGGGACTTTCGTGGGCTCGTCCTATCTCTATGCCACGGCGCGCGACTGGGTGCGGTTCGGGCAGTTTCTGCTGCAGGAAGGCGTCTGGAACGGCCGCGAGCTTCTGCCGCCCGGCTTCGTCCAGTGGATGCGGGAGCCGGCTCCGGCATCGGACGGGGTCTACGGCAACGGCCAGCTATGGCTGAAGCCGGGCGGGCCGAACGACGTGGCCGGCCTGCCGCCAGACACGTTCTGGCTGATCGGCCATGACGGCCAGTCCATGGCGTTGGCGCCGTCGAAGCAGCTCATCGTGCTCAGGCTCGGCCTGACGCCGTCCCGGCAGGGGTACAGGCCGCAACGGCTTCTCGCCGCAATTGTTTCTGCCATCGAATAGTCGCTCAATCTCCGGGATAGTCAGACAAGCAAGTTTGCGCTTGATCATAACAATTTAGTTATATAACATGATTGACATTAAATGGAAACAGGTATGAGCCGCCTCGATCACGCTTTTGCCGCACTCGCTGATCCCACGCGCCGCGCGATCCTCGCGCGTCTGTCTCTGGGAGAGGCCACGGTGATGGAACTGGCGAAGCCTTTCGAGATGAGCCAGCCGGCGATTTCGCGTCATCTCAAGGTGCTGGAGGAAGGCGGCCTGATCACGCGCCGCGTCGAGGGCACCAAGAGGCCATGCAGGCTCACACCGGGCGGGCTTGGGGAAATCGATGCGTGGCTCGACACGCTCAGGGCCGCACTGACCCGCAACTATGAGCGGCTCGATACGGTGTTGGCCGCGATGCAGGACGAAGAAGCGGAGGAAATCCCATGAGCAAACTGACGCTGAAGACCGAGGGCGACACGCATGTCGTCGTCACGCGGCGCTTCGCCGCCCCGCCGAAGCTGGTGTTTCGTGCGCATACCGAGCCCAAGCTGCTTCAGAAATGGCTGCTCGGCCCCGATGGATGGACGATGCCGAAATGCATCAGCGATGCGAAGCCGGGCGGCAAGATCCGTTTCGAATGGGCCGACGGGAACGGCAACGGTTTCCATCTCACCGGGGAGTATCTGGAGGTCGAGCCCTACAGCCGCCTCGTGCATGTCGAGCGAATGCATCTGCCTGATCCCACGCCCGACAACCACGTCGAGACAACGTTCGATGCCGATGGTGGCGGTACGCTTCTCACGCTGCGCATGACGCTGCCAGATGCCGAAACGCGCAGGGCAATGCTTGCGACCGGCATGGAAGACGGCATGGAGGCGAGCTACGCACGGCTTGAGAACATGGCCATGGCAGGAGTGGTGGCGTGAGGACAACCGCAACGCTTGCGATGTTGAGCCGCAGCGACCATGCTCGGGGCGACGACGGCATTCCGTCGACACCCGGAGAAGTGTATGCCACGACACGATTTCGATCCGGCGACTATTACTCCCGATGGCCGCCCGCCAGCCAAGGCACGGCTTTTCGACGGTTCACTCGCCGGCCCGTATCGCGGATCGGTGAATGGCGAGGCGCTGGGCACGCAGGTCACCGTGCTCACCTACGGCAATGACGAGCCTGGCACCGGACCAAAGCTGCATGTGCATCCCTATGACGAGATCTTCGTGCTCCAGGAGGGCAATGCGAGGTTCTTCGTCGGCGATCAGGTGATCGAGGCAACGGCGGGCGAGACCGTGCTCGGCCCCGCCGGTCTGCCGCACAAATTCATCAATCTCGGCCCGGGACGGTTCCAGACTCTCGATATTCACCTTTCGCCGCGCTGGATTCAGACCGATCTGGAGTGAAGACGCTCCCGTCTATTCGCTGCCGAAACCGCCCGCCGTCGGCGTCGTGACGATGACGGCCTCGCCGGCCTCCAGCACGGTCTGGTCGCAGGCTCTCAGGGTTTCGACGGCGCCGTCGCTGCGGCGCACTTTCGTCGAACCGGCCTCGCCGTCACCGCCGCCGTCAAGGCCTTGCGGCGGGCGATTACGGTGCGACGACAGGATGGCGCATTCCATGCGTTCCAGAAAACGGACGGTGCGTTTCGTGCCGTCGCCGGCACGCCATCTGCCCTTGCCGCCCGAACCCTCGCGGATATGGAAATCCTCCAGCAGGACCGGAAAGCGCAGTTCGAGGATTTCGGGATCTGTGAGGCGGGAATTGGTCATGTGGACGTGCACGCCCGACGTGCCATTGAAGCCGCGGCCAGAGTTCACCCGGCCGGCAGGCGAGCCGGAGCAGATCGTCTCGTAGTACTGGTAGGTTTCGTTGCCGTAGGTCAGGTTGTTCATCGTGCCCTGGCTGTTGGCGAGCGCGCCCATGGCGCCGAACAGGGCGTTGGTGACGTGCTGCGACGTCTCGACATTGCCGGCGACGACCGCTGCCGGGTAGGCGGGGCGCAGCATGCAGCCATCCGGTATGACGATGTTGACCGGCCTGAGGCAGGCGGCATTCATCGGGATGTTATCCTCGACCATGACGCGGAAGGCGTAGAGCACGGCGGCGCGCGCCACCGGTTCCGGCGCGTTGAAATTGTTCTTCATCACCGGCGAGGTTCCGGTGAAGTCGACGGTCGCTTCGCGTTTCTTGCGGTCGACGGTGATCTTCACCTTGATGATCTGGCCGGTGTCCGTCGGGTATTCGTATTCCGAGACGTCTGGCAGCCGCTCCAGCACGCGCCGGACGCTTTCGGCCGCATTGTCCTGAACGTGGCCCATATAGGCGTTGACGACGCCGAGGCCGAAATGGGCGACCATCTTGCGCAACTCGGCAACGCCCTTCTCGTTGGCGGCGATCTGCGCCTTGAGGTCAGCGATGTTCTGGTGCGGGTTGCGGGCGGGGTAGGGATGGTCGGTCAGGAGTTCGTGCAGTTCCTTCTCGCGGAAGCGGCCGCGCTCGACGATGCGGAAATTGTCGAAAAGCACGCCTTCCTCGTCCACCGTCGTCGCCAGCGGCGTCATGGAGCCGGGAGCCGTGCCGCCGACATCGGCGTGATGGCCGCGCGAGGCCACCCAGAAGAGGATGTTGCCTCTGTCGTCGCTGAAGACCGGCGTCACCACGGTGATGTCCGGCAGGTGCGTGCCGCCATTGTACGGCGCGTTCAGTGCGAAAACGTCGCCCGGATGGATGTCGCCTTCGTTCAGCCGGATGATCGTCTCGACGGAGCGGTCCATGGAGCCGAGATGCACCGGCATGTGGGGGGCGTTGGCGACCAGCGCGCCGTCGCTGTCGAAGACCGCGCAGGAGAAATCGAGCCGTTCCTTGATGTTCACCGAATAGGCGGTGTTCTGGAGCGTCACGCCCATCTGCTCGGCGATCGACATGAAGAGGTTGTTGAACACCTCCAGCATGACCGGGTCGGCTGCCGTTCCAAGCGCGGCGCGGCGCGTCTTTCTTTCGATGCGGCGCAGAAGAACATGATCCTTGGCGGTGATCGTCGCCTGCCAGCCCGGCTCCACGACGATCGTCTGGTGGCTCTCGATGATGAGAGCGGGGCCGGCCACGCGATGGCCCGGCTTCAGCGTTTCCCGGCGGAAAATGCCGCTTTCATGCCGTGCGCCTTCGGTGAAGATTCGTCTGGTTTCGGAAGGCTTTGCCGCCCGGTCCTCGGTTTCCGAATCAACTTCGCTGCGGCCTTTTTCGCTGACGTCGACGCCTTCGACGCCAACCGTTTCCACGATCATCGGCTTGTTGTCGTAGATGAAGCCGAACTGGGCCTTGTGGGCTGCTTCGAAAGCCTGCCGCGCCTGCCCGATGGAGCCCTCCGTGAAGTCGACCGGCAGCGCGGTGTCCGTGCCGTCATAGCGGATGTGCAGCACGGGTCTGGTCGAGGCCGTCGCTTCCTCCACGCCCTGCGCGGCCAGTTCGGACAGCACGGCGGCGCGAAGGCTTTCGATCAATTCGCCGATGGCCGTCAGCGAATCCTCCGCGAGGGGCAGGAGCAGTGCCTGCTGGCGGGAGGCGAAGACGGATGCGAGGCCGATGCCGTAGGCCGAGAGCAGGCCGGAGAAGGGGTGGATGAGCACCGCCTCCATGCCGAGCGCGTCGGCGACGAGGCAGGCATGCTGGCCGCCCGCGCCGCCAAAACAGTTGAGCAGATATTCGGTGACGTCGTAGCCGCGCTGGACGGAAATCTTCTTGATGGCGTTCGCCATGTTCTCGACGGCGATGGTGACGAAACCCTCGGCCACCGCTTCCGGCGTCCGGCCGTCGCCGATCTCGGCGGCAAGCGCCTCGAATTTCTCGCGCACGATTTCAGTGTCGAGCGGCTGATCCTGGGCAGGCCCGAAGATTTTCGGAAAGAAGTCCGGCTGCAGCTTGCCCAGCATGACGTTGGCGTCGGTGACGGCCAGCGGTCCGCCGCGCCGGTAGCAGGCCGGACCGGGATTGGCGCCGGCGGAATCCGGTCCGGCGCGGAAACGGCCGGCCTCGAAATGCAGGATCGAGCCGCCGCCCGCCGCGACGGTGTGGATGCGCATCATCGGGGCGCGCACGCGCACGCCGGCCACTTCCGTGTCGAAGGCGCGCTCATATTCGCCGTCGTAATGGGCGACGTCGGTCGAGGTGCCGCCCATGTCAAAGCCGATCACCTTGTCGAAGCCGGCGAGCCTCGCCGTCTCCACCATGCCGACCACGCCGCCGGCCGGGCCGGAGAGCAATGCGTCCTTGCCCTGGAACATGTCGGCGGCGGTGAGGCCGCCCGACGACATCATGAACATCAATCTTGGGCTCACGGCCGCGTGCTCGCTTCGCTCGCTGGCCTCCGCCGGGGCGGCCGACGACGGCCGCCGCGCGGTCGCGCTTGCGGGCTTCGCCCGTTCCGTTTCGATTCCCAGTTCACCCGCCACGTGGCTCACATACCTGCTCAGGATCGGGGAGAGATAGGCGTCGACCACGGTGGTGTCGCCACGGCCGACCAGCTTCACCAGCGGTGAGACCTCGTGGCTGACCGAGACCTGGCCGAAGCCGATCCGGCGGCAGACCTTCGCCACCGCCTGCTCGTGTTCGGGAAACTTCCAGGCGTGCATGAAGACGATGGCGACGGCGTCGATGCCGTCGGCGCGGGCCTGTTCGATCGCCGGCTTGACCGAAGCGATGTCGAGCAGCTTTTCCACGCAACCGTCGGCGCGCACGCGCTCCTCGACCTCGACGACGCGTTCGTAGAGCTGCTCAGGGAGGATGATCTCCTTGGCGAAGATGTCGGGCCGGGCCTGATAGGCGATGCGCAGAGCATCGCGGAAGCCCCTGGTGATGAGGAGGAGGACACGGTCACCCTTGCGCTCCAGCAGCGCGTTGGTGGCGACCGTGGTGCCCATCTTGATGTCGCCGATGCGGCCGGTGGGGATGGGATCGCCTGTCTTGAGGCCGAGAAGGTCGCGGATGCCCTGGATGGCGGCGTCGCGGTAGGCTTCCGGGTTTTCCGAGAGCAGCTTGCGCGGATGCAGGCCGCCGTCGGGCGCGCGGCCGACAATATCGGTGAAGGTGCCGCCACGATCGATCCAGAAATCCCAGCGTCCACTCATGGCGTTTCCCTCTCGCGCAAGCACTCTACATATCCGTGCAGAGCAAATGATCGGAGCATCGTCAATGACTCCGGATCGCGCATGCTGTTTCGAACGATGAGGCTGCCTGAGACAGGGCTCTTCTGACGTTTCATTACGCCCTGTAAGCCGATGTGAATGACTTCACGAATTCGTGCGCATTTCTCCTCCGACCGTCCGGACCGTAAAGGAACGGCCGGGCGCATTTTGAGAAGGAGAGCTGACATGAAGAAGCTTATTCTGGCCGCTGTTTCCGCCGCTGCCCTTTTCGGTGTCGCCGCGTGCAGCGACAGCGGGACCGGCACCGACACGACCACGACGCAGAGCACCAATCCGCCGGTCACCGATCCGGCAGCTCCGACCGTGCAGCCGACCGAGCCTGCTCCTGCGGAGAAGCCGCTCGAACCCGCTCCGGCAGCTCCGGCTCAGTAACGGGGATATAAGATCTCCATTCAGCGGCCGGGCTTGCCCGGCCGTTTTTATTGCGGAATCAGCGCGAAACGCGTGCGCGGCGTCCGAGCACAACCACGCCTACCACAAGCAGTGCGAAGATCGCAGTGCGCGGTCCGATCGTTTCTCCGAGCAGCAAAGCAGAGAAGGCGAGCGTGAAGAAGGATTGCAGCAATTGCACCTGGCTGACGCGCGCGATACCGCCCATGCCAAGTCCGATGTTCCAGGCGAAAAAGCCGAGCAGCATGGAAAAGAAGCTGAGGTAGAAGAAAGCGACCGTCTCGGCAGGGGAGGCGTGCCAGTAGACCGGGTCGAATATGAATATGCTGACGGGAACTGAAATCGGCGCCGTCGTCACGAGCGACCAGCATATCACTTCCCATCCGGGCATTCGCTGCGAGAGCTTGCCGGATATGACATAGCCGAGGCTGGCGGAGATGGCGGCGGCGAACAGCCACAGATCACCCGCGGTGAGGACCATGCCGTTGTCCCCGATTGCGAAGGCCACAACCAGGAATGCGCCGAGAACGCCGAACATCCAGAACAGAGGCGATGGCCGTTCGCCCATGAAAAGCGCGGCGAAGACGCTGGTGGCAAGCGGCAGGATGCCCAGCACCACGCCGCCATGGGACGCGGGTACGGTTTGCATGGCGATCGAGGAAAAGATCGGAAAGCCGAAGACGAGCAGCACTCCCGCGGCGAACAGGGCCACGACATCCTTCCGTGGGAACGGCTTGCGCAGGAGCAGCAACAGGAATCCGGCCGCGACCGAGGCAAGCGCGGCCCGGCCGCAGGCGACGAATGAAGGGCTGAACACCTCGACCGCGACGCGCGTTGCCGGAAGCGTGCCGCCGAAGATGGCGACGCCGACCAGCCCGAGCAGCAGGCCGATCGTCTCCCTCGAGAAGCGCGGAGCGGGTGAAGTGTCCATCGGCAAGGGTTAGCGTCGGAACCGGCAGCACGTCGCGGCCAATCCATTGGACCAGCGAACTCATGCGCACCGCGCGGCGCGGCTTCAATCCCGTCCCGAAACCACATAAGACAGCATTCATGTCCATTTGGTCCCGAATTGGCGAATTTGCGCGTCGCGTGTCGGCGTCGGCTTCCGCCGGCGCCGTCGACGTTGCCGCCGCGTTGCGCAATGCGTTTGCCGGCGATCCCGAACTTCGCCGGAAAGTGGCGTTCTCCGTCGCCATGATCGCGCTTTCCGCCAAGATGGCGAAGGCCGACGGCGTCGTGACGCAGGACGAGGTGCGAGCCTTCCAGCAGATTTTCGCCGTGCCGCCGAAGGAGGCGCGGAATGTTTCCCGTCTCTATACGCTGGCCCAGGCCGACATTGCCGGTTTCGAGAGTTATGCGGCGCAAATGGCTGCGCTATGCGGCTCGGGCACGCGCAACTGCATGATGCTGGAGGACATACTCGACGGCCTTTTCCACATCGCCAAGGCCGACGGCGTGCTGCATGAGCGGGAAGGGCGCTTCCTGCACCGCATCGCGGAAATCTTCGAGATCGAGGAAGATCACTATCAGAGCATTCTGGCGCGACACGTGAACATCGGGGCCGCAGATCCCTATGTCGTGCTCGGCATCGAGCGGGGGCAGCCGCTGGACGAGGTCAAGAAGCAGTACCGGAAGCTGGTGTCCGAGAACCATCCCGACCGTCTGATCGCGCGTGGGGTGCCGGAAGAATTCATTGCGCTCGCGACGACACGCATCGCCGCCATCAACGCGGCCTATGAGCTGATCGAGAGGGGGCTGAGGCTGTGAGCGGCTTCCTGCCCGATCATACGGGGGCCGACGTCAGGGTGTCGCCCAATTTCGGGCCGCGCGCGCAAGGTTTCCGGCCCGACATGATCATCCTGCACTACACCGGCATGGAAACCGGGGAGGCCGCCGAGGCGTGGCTGTGCAATCCGGTTGCGGAAGTTTCCTGCCACTATCTCGTCCATGAGGACGGTCGCATCGTGCAGATGGTGCGCGAGAGCGACCGGGCGTGGCATGCCGGCAAAAGCTCATGGAAGGGCGTCGCGGACATCAATTCCTGTTCTGTCGGCATCGAAATCGTCAATCCGGGCCACGCGTTCGGCTATGTCGAATTTCCCGATGCGCAGATCGAGGCGGTCATTGAACTCTGCGCGGGCATTGCCAGCCGTCACAATGTGGCGCCGGAACGTGTCCTGGCGCATTCCGACGTCGCTCCGGGGCGCAAGGTCGACCCCGGCGAGCTGTTTCCGTGGGGGAAGCTTTTTGCCGCCGGGATCGGTCATTTCGTCGCGCCTAGCCCCATCGGCGGCGGCCGTTTTCTCACGGGCGGGGATCGCGGCGAACCGGTCGAGGCGCTGCAATCCATGCTCGCGCTTTATGGTTACGGGGTCGAGATCGGCGGTGTGTTCGACGCGGCGACGGCAACCGTAGTCGCCGCATTTCAAAGGCATTTTCGGCCTGAACGTGTCGATGGCGTGGCCGACCGCTCGACGGTCGAGACGCTGCACCACCTGCTCAAGGCGCTGCCCGCGCTGGCCTGATAAACTCCGGCGTTGGTCCTGACGAAATATCTCTCGGTGAAACGTAACGTGACTTGGAGAGTCACGTTTGGCGCTCATTTGCGGGCCAATCCGCCGATCCTCGCGCCGGACCCGACCTCCCACGGGTCCTGATTTCAAGCCCGGCGGACGGGAACCCAAGCCCGGACCGCCCCCGCAGACAATCGGAGCCAAATGAAAATCCCGACCGTTTTGACGGCGGCACTTGCCGCCGCCGCGATGACTTTTGCCGCGCATTCCGCCGAACGTCCCGCCAATCCCGCTAAAAGCGTCTCCCAGGCGAAGCTCGCTGCGCTCGCCCCCAACAAGCCCGGCAAGCCGGCCGGCGTGACGCGCGAAGAATGTCCCTACCTTTTCGGCTGCGGCGACAAACAGGAAACGGACAAGACGACGACAGCTTCCATCGCGAAGCCACGCAACCCGGCCGCCAGCACAGGCAGCCAATATGGCGACATCATCGCGAAATATGCCACGGCCTATGGCGTGCCGGCGTCGCTTGCCCATGCGGTCATCCATGTCGAGAGCAATTTCCGGCCCAACGCACGCGGCAGCGCGGGCGAGGTGGGCCTGATGCAGATCAAGCCGGCGACCGCACGGATGATGGGCTACACGGGTTCGGTGAAGGGCCTCTTCAATCCCGAGACGAACATCAAGTTCGGCATCAAGTATCTTTCCATGGCGCATCAGCTTGGCGGCGGCACCACATGCGGCACGGTCCTGAAATACAATGCCGGCCATGCCGCCAAGCGCATGAACAAGCGGTCCTCGGCCTATTGCGCCAAGGTGAAGCGGCTGATGGCCGGCGCCTGAGCGATCCTGCGGTCAGCCAGCCGTGCAAGTCCCTCGCGAGCCGCTTCCGTCGCGGCTCGCGAGGCGATGGGAAGTGGATATGACGAAAACACGCCTTTCCCAACCGGCGGCCATTTGCCATTAGATGCCAGTTCCGCTGCGGCCTGCATCAGGCAGCGGACGGGATGCGCGAATGGACACTCCTCCCCGAAATATGGACGCCGCTGCGCCGGCACTCACGGAACGCGAGAAGAACGTCATCATCGGTGGCGTTCTGCTGGCGATCCTGCTGGCCGCGCTCGACCAGACGATCGTCGCGCCGGCCCTGCCAACCATCGGCGCGGCGCTCGGCCACGCCGATTACCTGCCGTGGATCGTGACCGCGTACCTGCTCACCGCCACTGCGGCTGCACCCCTCTACGGCAAGATTTCGGACGTTCACGGACGTCGCGTCACCATCCACGCGGCGATGTTCGCCTTCCTCGTCGGCTCGGTGGTGAGCGCGGTGGCGCCGAGCATGCTCGTGCTGGTGCTCGGCCGCGCCATACAGGGGCTTGGCGGCGGCGGGCTGTTCACGCTGGCGCAGACGGTGATCGGGGATCTCGTGCCGCCGAAGGAGCGCGCCCGCTACGCCGCCTGGATTTCCGGCACATGGGCGGTCGCCAGCATCGCCGGTCCGCTGCTGGGCGGCGTCTTCGCCGAGCATCTGCACTGGTCGCTCGTCTTCTGGATCAACATTCCGCTCGGCATCGCCGCCGCGGCCATCATGAACGGACCGTTGAAGAAGCTGCCGATCGTCGGCCGCCGCCACAGCATCGACATACCGGGCGCGGTGCTGCTGCTTGCGGCGACCGCCACGCTGCTTCTGGCGCTGAGCTGGGGCGGCAGCGAATATCCCTGGCTGTCCGCCCCGATTGCCGGTCTCGTGGGCGGCTCTGCGTTGCTTTGGGGCCTTTTCGCGCTGCGTCTGCGGCGAGCGGCGGAGCCGCTGGTGTCGCTCGAGGTGCTGGCCAATCCGATCGTGCTGTGGGGAACGATCTCGATCGCCCTTCTTGCAGCCGCCAATGTCGGCCTGACCGTCTACCTGCCGATCTACCTGCAATCCGTGCTCGGGCTGACGGCGGCGCAATCGGGCACGGCGATGCTGCCATTCCTGCTCGGCACGGTCGTCGGCGCTTCCACGAGCGGGCGGCTGGTGGCGCGCATCGTCCATTACAAGCGGATCGCCGCGTTCGGCCTCGTGCTCAGCACGCTCTGCGTGATCGTGCTCGGTCTTGTCGCCTCCGAAGCCTCGCTGCTGGTCGTCAACGTGCTGCTGACGCTCATCGGCATCGGCATGGGGACCATGTTCCCGGTCGGCACGGTGTCCGTCCAGAATGCGGTGGACCATGCCCATCTCGGCGTGGCGACCGGCGTGCTGGCCTTTCTCCGCTCGCTGGGCAGCGCGCTCGGGGTCGCGGCGCTGGGCGCGGTGGCTCTGGGCTACGGCCTGCCGCTTGCCCGCGAGACGGCTCAGGTGGTCGTCGCGCCGGCGATGGCGGGCGCGGCCTTTGCCGCGATCTTCTTCGCAAGCGCCGCCATTCTGGCGGCCTGTGTCGGCGCTCTTTTCCTGATGCCGGAGAAGCCGCTGCGGGGTCGCGGGAGCGAGAAAACGCGGGCGGCGGAAGGATAGGCGGCGCGCTTTGCTGTTGCATTGCGCTCATCCAGCGACTAACTGCCGGGTGCCAGCTGGCCGGGCGGCCGCACGCGTCAATGCCGAAAGGTGGCGCGTGAGGAAAGTCCGGGCTCCATGAAGACACGGTGCCGGCTAATGGCCGGCGGGGGCGACCCCAGGGAAAGTGCCACAGAAAGCAGACCGCCCCATTCCTGCCCGAAAGGGCGGGCGGGGTAAGGGTGAAAGGGTGGGGTAAGAGCCCACCGCGCGACCGGCAACGGGAGCGGCACGGTAAACCCCACCGGGAGCAAGACCGAATAGGGACGGTGCGAAGGGAAACCTTCGGGGGCGGTTTTCAGCCCACCGTCCGGGTAGGTTGCGTGAGGCGTCCGGCAACGGCCGCCCAAGATGAATGGCCGCCACGTTCCGCCGTCGCGAGAGGGCGGGGCCATACAGAACCCGGCTTACAGGCCAGCTGGCTCTCAAATCTCCCGGAAACCGAGCGATTTGAGCCGTTTGCGAGCAGATGCGCAGTTTTCGATTCCGGTCGCTCGCAGATCGATTCAATGCGCTGACGCGCCGAATCCGGATGTCGGGCGAAGTGGCTGACGACGTGTGCTGCGATCAGCCCGCCTGATCCAGCGCGTCCTTCAATGCCGTCCAAAGCTCCTCCGTCGGCTCGCATCCGATGGAAAGCCGGACGAAGCCGGGCGTGACGGCATCGCCCCACCGGGCCCGGCGCTCGGCCGACGTATGCACCCCGCCGAAGGAGGTCGCCGGCTGGATCAGCGCGCAGGCATCGATGAAGCGCTCGGCGGCCGACTGCGTGCCCAGCGTCAGGCCGATGAGGAAGCCGAAACGGTCCATCTGCATGCGGGCAAGATTGTGGGATGGGTCGTCCGGCAACCCGGGGAAGCGCAACGCTTTTGTGGCCGGATGAGCCTGCAGGCGGGGGGCGATCGTTTCGGCCGACCGGCACATGCGGTCGAAGCGAACTTCGAGGGTTTCCAGTCCGCGATGGACCAGCCAGGCCTCGAACGGTCCGGGAATCGCGCCGGAAAGCTTGCGCCAGTCGCGAACGGCCGAAAGCAGGGAGCCATCGCGGCTTGCGACATGGCCGAACAGGACGTCGGAGTGACCGTTCGGCGCCTTGGTGTCGGCCGACACGACGATATCGGCGCCAAGCTCCAGCGGCCGCTGCCCATAGGGCGTCATGGTGGTGTTGTCGGCGACGACGATCGCGCCGGCGGCATGGGCGGCGGCGGAGACCGCCGCGATGTCGCAGAGATCCAGTCCCGGATTGGCCGGACTTTCGAGGAAGACGAGGCGATAGCCGTCGAACCCTCCGTCCACAAAGCTGGCGGTCGGCCGCAGATCGGCGGCGACGCCGAACGACTTGAGAAAACGGTCGGAGAGCACGCGCGTGGTGTAATAGCCGTCGGCAGGCAGCAGGATGCGGTCGCCGGTCTTCAGCAGGCTGAAGAAGGCAGCCGAGATCGCCGCCATGCCCGACGGGAAAGCGACCGCCTCGGCGCTTTCGAGATGCCCGAGCATCTCCTCGACCGCTTCCCATGTGGCGTTGTTGAAGCGCCCATATTGCCGCGCGCCGGCCGGGTCTCCCGGCAGATGGTACATCGCCGCCATAATCAGCGGCAGCGGCACGGGATCGCCCTTGGCGAGCGTCCTGCGGCGAAGATGCGCGAGTTCGGCGGCGCGTTTAGACTGATCGTTCATGTCCGGCTCTTTTCTGCGGTTTCCGCCCGTCTAAGGCCCGGCCGGCGCGAGCGCAATGCGCCTCTGCGGGTCAATCCTAACGCTTCGTTAGTCTTAATGGATCACAAATGCCGGCAAGGCGCGAAATCCGTGCCCAAGACCCATTTGTAAGCGATTTGTGTCCGCATGTCCCGTTGACGCCCATACAGTCCCATGTTACCCCATAACCACAATCAATCCCTTGTTGCAGTAGCGGGTGAAGCGTTCGCCAGATCGATGGTCCAGCGGGTCATCGAGCGGGGGTGCTTTTGCTGTGGCGAGGGGTGTTTTCGGGGGTCGCGCCCGATCGGCGCGGCGGGGCGTATGAAACGGGGTCGGGCGGTGCGAGCCGCCGCTGTGACGCATGGATCGTTTTCTGTCGAGTGCGGTGAACAGGATAGACTCGAAGGGACGGGTATCGGTGCCGGCTTCCTTTCGCGCGATCGTGCAGAAACGTGGCTATTCGGACCTCTACGCGATACGCCAGCTGGACGTCCCGGCGCTGGATGTCGGCGGTCCGGACCTGCTCGACGGTTTCGAGCAGCGCATCGCGCAGGAGGACCCGCTGCTGCAGACAGCGGACGACCTGGCCTATTTCTACTATGGCGACGGAGCCTTCCTGAAGCTCGACCAGGACGGCCGGATCACGGTCACGGACTTCATCCGCGAGCATACGGGCATCACCACGGACGTGGCCTTCGTCGGCAAGGGCAAGGTGTTCCAGATCTGGGAGCCCGAGCGGTTTCGCGCCTATGGCGCAGAGGTGAGGGCGAGGCTGCTGGCGCGGCGACAGGCCGCTTCAGCCGCTTCGGGAAGAACGGAATGATGGCGGGCCACGGCGACGACCATCTCGCCGCTGGCGGACCGGCCCGCCACATTCCGGTTCTTCTGCAGGAAGTGCTGGAGGCGCTGGCGCCTGTGCCGGGTGAACTCTTCATCGACGGAACGTTCGGCGCAGGCGGCTACACGAGAGCCATTCTCGCCAAGGGCGCTTCGGTCATCGCGATCGACCGCGATCCGGACGCCATCGCGGCCGGGGCGGCGCTGGTGAAAGAGTCTGGCGGTCGCCTGCGGCTCGTGCAGAACGCCTTTTCGCATCTGGACGAGGTTGCCGAACGGGTCGACGGCGTCGTGCTCGACATCGGTGTTTCCTCGATGCAGCTCGACGAGGCGGAGCGCGGCTTTTCCTTCCGCACCGACGGCCCGCTCGACATGCGCATGGCGCAGGCGGGCCTCTCCGCGGCCGATGTCGTGAACCGCTTCAAGCCGGAAGACCTGACACGCATTTTCGGCCTGCTGGGCGAAGAGCGCCATGCCGGGCGCATCGCGCGCATGATCGAGAAGCGCCGGGCGACGAAACCGTTCACCCGCACGCTGGAACTGGCGGACGCCATCGAGACGCATATCGGGCGCAATCCGAAGGACAAGATCCACCCCGCGACGCGCGTGTTCCAGGCGTTGCGCATCTTCGTCAACGACGAACTCGGCGAGCTGGCGAAGGCGCTCTTCGCCGCCGAGCGGGTGCTGAAACCCGGCGGCCGGCTTGTCGTCGTCACCTTTCATTCGCTCGAGGATCGCATCGTCAAGCGCTTCATCGCCGATCGCGCGACCAACCCCGCCGGCTCGCGCTACCTGCCCGAGGTCAAGGCGATCGCGCCGACCTTCGAGAAGCGCGGCGGCGCGGTCGGGCCGTCCGAGGCGGAAATCGCCGCCAATCCGCGCTCCCGCTCGGCCAAGCTGCGCGGGGCGGTCCGCACGTCGGCGCCCGCCCGCGCGGCCGATCTCTCCATTTTCGGCCTGCCAAGGCTGCCCGAAATCCTGCGTCCGGAAGAAAGGTAGCAGCGTGTTCCGCACCAGCGACATCATCATGCTGACCGTCATCGTCGCCTCGGCGGCCTTCACCTACAAGGTCAAGCACGAGGCGGAGGACAGGCTGTCCGAGATCCGCAAGATCGAGGCGCAGATCCGCTTCGAGGAAGACACGATCGACGTGCTCAAGGCGGACTGGAGCCTGCTGACGCAGCCGGCGCGGCTGGACAAGCTGTCCAAGATCTATGAGGGCGAACTTGGCCTCAAGACAACCGAGGCCAAGCAGATCGTGCGCCTGAGCGAATTGCCCGAACGGCCGCTGACGATCGAAGACCTTGTGTCCGACTCCACCGATCTCGCGGCCGCCGGCGCCGACCCTGTCACCACGGGAGCTGTCGCGCAATGAAAGCATTCTGGAAGCGATCGAAAGATACCGCGCCAGCCGACAGCATTGTCGTGGACGGCGCGCGCAAGACGGGCGGACGCCCGCGCAACCGCGTCCTGATGACGATGGCGGTCTTCTTCGCCATCTACGCGACCATCGCCGGGCGTCTGGTCTATTTCGGCATACTGGAGCCGGATGAGGGCAGCGGTCCGGCTTCACGCGTCACCGCAGCGCGTCCCGACATCGTGGACCGCAACGGCGAGGTTCTGGCGACGGACATCAACACGGCGTCGCTGTTTGCCGAGCCGCGGCGCATCGTCGATGCCGACGAGGCGATCGAGAAACTGACGACTGTCCTGCCGGACCTGAATGTCGAGCAGACCTACAACAAGCTGAAGAGCGGTACGGGCTTCGTCTGGCTGAGGCGGCAGATCTCGCCGCGCCAGCAGGCCGACATCATGGCGCTCGGCATTCCGGGCGTCGGCTTCCGCACCGAAAAGCGCCGTTTCTATCCCGGCGGCGAGACCGCGTCGCACATACTGGGGCTTGTCAACATCGACAACCAGGGCATTGCGGGAATCGAGAAATACATAGACAGCCAGGGCCTCGCGGACCTTCAGGCCTCCGGCCTCGCGATGGAACGGGACCTCCAGCCGGTCAAGCTGTCCATCGACCTGAGGGTGCAGCACATCGTGCGCGACGAGATCGTCTCGGCGCTGGACCGCTACCATGCGATCGCGGCGGGCGCGGTGGTGCTCAACGTGAAGACGGGCGAAGTGGTGGCGATGGCGTCGGTGCCGGACTTCGATCCCAACAATCCGGTCACGGCGCAGGACAAGGACCATCTCAACCGCATGTCGGCGGGCCTGTTCGAGATGGGGTCGACCTTCAAGAGCTTCACGACGGCGATGGCGCTCGACTCCGGCAAGGTCAATCTGAACAGCCGGTTCGACGCGACGCGCCCGATCACCATCGGACGCCAGACCATCCGCGACTTCCACGGCAAGCATCGCGTGCTGACGGTGCCGGAAGTGTTCATCTATTCCTCGAACATCGGTTCGGCGCGCGAGGCCGACGTCGTCGGCATCGAGGGCCATCGCGAGTTCCTGCATCGCATCGGCCTGCTCGACCGCATGACGACGGAACTGCCCGAGGTCGCCAAGCCGACCGAGCCGAAGGTGTGGAAGAAAGTGCATTCCATCACCATCGCCTTCGGCCATGGCGTGTCGACGACGCCGTTGCAGACGGCGGTCGCGGCGGCGGCGCTGATGAACGGCGGCTACCTGATGAACCCGACGTTCCTGCCGCGTTCGCGGGACGAAGCGCTGTCCGGCGCGACACGTGTGATCAATGAGCAGACGTCGAACGACATGCGCTATCTCTATCGGCTCAACGCCGAGAAGGGCTCCGGCAAGCGAGCGGAAGTGCCGGGCTACCGCGTCGGCGGCAAGACGGGCACGGCGGAGAAGGTGGTCAACGGCCGCTACTCCACCGACAAGCGCTTCAATGCCTTCCTCGCCGCCTTCCCGATGGACGATCCGCAATACATCGTGCTGTCGATCGTCGACGAGCCGAAGCCCGAGAAGCCCG
This sequence comes from Rhizobiaceae bacterium, assembly GCA_023953845.1. Taxonomy (NCBI): domain Bacteria; kingdom Pseudomonadati; phylum Pseudomonadota; class Alphaproteobacteria; order Hyphomicrobiales; family Rhizobiaceae; species Rhizobiaceae bacterium. The sequence continues at coordinate 396,432 of JAMLJC010000002.1, forward strand.
GCATGGGCGCGACGGCGGGACTCAACGCGGCGCCGATCGTCGCCAACATCATCCGCCGCTCCGCCTCCATGCTTGGCGTGAAGCCAGAATTCGGCCATGAAAAAGAAGCAACTGTGGCCTCTTACGAGTGATTCTTTTCGCGCTGCGTATGAAGGCGCGCCTGCCTGTTGCATCGATTGGGGATAGATGAAACTCAAGGAACTTGCCGGCCTCCTGCCACTCGACGGGCTCTCGTCGGAAGGTGTCGAGGTTGCCGGCGTCACATCCGATTCCCGGCAGGTGAAAGCCGGGACGATCTTCGTTGCGGTGCCGGGCTCGAAGGCAGACGGCTCCGCCTATGCCGCTGATGCAGCAGCCAAGGGCGCGGCGCTGGTCGTCTCCGGTCGGTCCATCGGCGGGCTGGCGGCGCCGGCGCTCGTCGTCGATGATCCGCGCCGGGTGCTGGCGCTGCTTGCGGCGAAATTCCACGTGGGGCAGCCTGCCACGATGGCGGCCGTCACCGGCACCAGCGGCAAGACGTCCGTCGTCTCCTTCACGCGCCAGATATGGGAACATGCCGGCTTCGCCGCCGCCAGCATCGGAACCACAGGCGTCATCGCGCCGGGGCGGAACGACTACGGTTCGCTGACGACGCCCGATCCCGTGGCGCTGCACGTGCTGCTTTCCGAACTGGGTGCGGCCGGCGTCACCCATGCCGCCATGGAGGCGTCGAGCCACGGCCTCGACCAGCGTCGGCTCGACGGCGTGAAACTCGCGGCCGGCGCCTTCACCAATCTCGGCCGCGACCACATGGACTATCATCCGACGGTCGAGCACTATCATCACGCCAAGCTCAGGCTTTTCGACACGCTGCTGCCGAAGGGCGCTCCGGCGGTCATCTTCGCCGACGATCCATGGTCGGACGCGACCATCGAGGCAGCGCGCGCGGCGGGTCTGGATGTGCTGACGGTGGGACGCAAGGGCGATTTCCTGACCCTGAAACGCGTCGAGCACGAGCGCTACCGCCAGCGCGCGGAGATCCAGGCAGGTGGAACGATCCACGAGATCGACCTGCCGCTGGCCGGGGACTTCCAGATCTTCAACGCGCTGGTCGCGGCGGGCCTCGCCATTTCGACCGGTACAAAAGCGGACGTCGCGCTGCGCGCGCTCGAAAAACTCAAGGGTGCGTCGGGGCGTCTCGAACTGGTCGGCACAACGGCCGCCGGCGCCCCCGTCTATGTCGACTATGCCCACAAGCCGGACGCGCTGGAAAACGTGCTTTCGGCGGTGCGGCCCTTCACCACCGGCCGCGTCGTGGTTGTGTTCGGCTGCGGCGGCGACCGCGATCGCGGCAAGCGGCCGATCATGGGCGAGATCGCGACAAGGCTGGCCGATGTCGCCATCGTCACGGACGACAATCCGCGCAGCGAGGAGCCCGCCAGCATCCGCGCGGCGATCATGGCCGCCGCGCCGGGTGCGATCGAGATCGGCGACCGCCGGCAGGCCATCCGTGCGGCGGTCGACATGCTCAGGGCCGGCGACACGCTGGTCGTCGCGGGCAAGGGGCACGAGGAGGGTCAGACCATCGGCGCCGAAACTTTTCCGTTCTCCGACCATGACGAGGTGCGCAATGCCCTGAAGGGGTTGGCAGCATGAGCTATCTCTGGACATCCGACGATCTCGTCGCCGCCATTGACGGCCGCCCCAACGGCACGCTCCCGGAAGGCGTTACCGGCATCTCCATCGACAGCCGCACGCTGAAGCCCGGCGAGGCGTTCTTCGCCATCAAGGGCGAGACGATGGACGGCCACGACTTCGCCACCGCCGCGATGAAGGCCGGGGCGAGCGTTCTGGTCATCGCCGAAGGCAAGCTGCCGGCGGTCGGGCGGCTGGCGATCCCGAAGATCGTGGTGCCGGACGTGCTCGTCGCGCTGGAAAAGCTCGGTGTCGCCGCGCGGGCGCGCAGCCGCGCCAAGGTGATCGCGGTCACCGGCTCGGTCGGCAAGACGAGCACCAAGGAGGCGTTGCGCCATGTGCTTTCGGCGGTCGGCACCGTGCATGCGTCGGACAAGTCCTTCAACAATCACTGGGGCGTGCCGCTGACGCTCTCGCGCCTGCCGGCCGATTGCGACTTCGCGGTGTTCGAGATCGGCATGAACCATCCGGGCGAGATCCGTCCGCTGGTGAAGATGGTCAGGCCGCATGTCGCGCTCATTACGCTGATCGCGGCCGCTCATCTCGGTCACTTCAGGAATCTCGAGGAGATCGCGCAGGCCAAGGCCGAAATCTTCGAGGGGCTGGAGGAGGACGGCACGGCGCTGCTCAACCGGGACGACGCGCATTACAAGCTGCTCGTCAAACTGGCGGAACAGGCGCTGGTCAGGAACATCGCGACCTTCGGCGAGTCGGAAGGGGCGACCTATCGGCTGGTCAATGCGGCGCTCGGCGTCGACAGTTCCTCCATCACGGTCAGGATCGGCGATCAGGAGATCGCGGCTCATATCGGCATGCCCGGCCGGCATGTCGTGCAGAATGCGCTCGCCGTGCTTGGCGCGGCGCATCTGGTCGGCGCGGACCTGAACAAGGTGGCGCTTGCGCTGGCAACGCTTCTGGCGGAAGGCGGGCGCGGCAGGCGCCATACGCTTCATCATCCGGAGGGGTCGTTCCTTCTGATCGACGAGAGCTACAACGCCAATCCCGCCTCGATGCGCGCCGCGCTCGAAATGCTGAACGCCGCGCCGGTGGGCGAGGGCGGGCGGCGCATCGCCGTGCTCGGCGACATGCTGGAGCTCGGAACGCAGGCACCGCGCCTGCATGCGGCGATCGCGGACATCCTCGCCGGAATGCAGATCGACGTCGCGCTTCTTGCCGGACCGGAGATGAAGGCTCTGCACGACAAGCTCGGCGACAGCCTCGCGACAGAATACCGTGCGAATGTGGAAGAACTGAAAGCTGTGCTTCTCGACGCCGTGAGACCGGGGGATGCGGTCATGGTCAAGTCGTCGAAAGGCATAGGCTTCGCAAAACTGGTCGATCTGCTGATCCAGCAGTTTTCGGCGCCGAAGGCGGAGCAGAAACGCGCGTGAGCGCGGCAGAGGGGACGAGACTGGAATGCTAACTCTGCTGGTCGGCTTCGCCAATGAAGTGCAGCTCTTCAACGTATTTCGCTACATCACCTTTCGAACCGGCGGCGCGCTGATCACATCGGCGCTGTTCGTGTTCCTGTTCGGGCCGGGCATCATCGATTCGTTGCGGCTGAGGCAGGGCAGGGGCCAGCCGATCCGTGCCGACGGCCCGCAGACGCATTTCAAGAAGGCCGGCACGCCCACCATGGGCGGCCTGATGATCATGACCGGCATCATCGTCTCGACGCTGCTGTGGGCGAATCTGTCGAGCGTCTATGTATGGGTGACGCTGCTTGTCGCCATCGGCTTCGGCGCCATCGGATTCTATGACGACTATCTCAAGGTGACGAAGCAGTCCCATCTCGGCCTTTCAGGCAAGGCGCGTCTCGCCATCGAGTTCGTCGTCGCCGGCATCGCCGTCTTCTTCATCATGCGGGCGGGGCAGGCGCCTTTCTCCTCGTCGCTGACTTTCCCCTTCGTCAAGGACCTCATCCTCAACCTCGGATGGTTCTTCATTCCCTTCGGCGCCTTCGTGGTGGTGGGCGCCGGCAATGCCGTGAATTTCACCGACGGTCTCGACGGTCTGGCCATCGTGCCGATCATGATCGCGGCGGCGTCCTTCGGCGTCATCGCCTATCTGTCGGGCAACGCGGTCTTCGCCGAATATCTGCAGATCCACTTCGTCCCCGGCACCGGCGAACTGGCCGTCATCCTGGGGGCGGTTATCGGCGCCGGTCTCGGCTTCCTCTGGTTCAACGCGCCGCCCGCCGCGATCTTTATGGGCGATACCGGCTCGCTGGCGCTGGGCGGCCTGATCGGCACGGTCGCGGTCGCGACCAAGCACGAGATCGTCATGGCGATCATCGGCGGCGTCTTCGTGATGGAGGCGCTGTCGGTCATCATCCAGGTCGGCTACTTCAAGATGACCGGCAGGCGCGTGTTCCTGATGGCGCCGATCCACCATCACTTCGAAAAGCTCGGCTGGACCGAGAGCCAGGTGGTGATCCGCTTCTGGATCGTCGCCGTCATCCTGGCCCTGATCGGCCTTTCGACGCTGAAGCTCAGGTGACGGGATGATCCCTGCGACCACACTCGGCGGCAAGCGGGTAGCGCTCTTCGGCCTCGGCGGCTCGGGGATCGCGACGGCGCGCGCGCTCGTCGAAGGCGGCGCGGACATTGTGGCGTGGGACGACAATCCCGAAAGCGTGGCGCGCGCGGAGGCCGAAGGCATACCGACAGGCAATCTGCGGCAGGAGGACTGGAGCGTCTTCGCATCCTTCGTGCTGTCGCCCGGCGTGCCGCTGACGCATCCCAAGCCGCACTGGTCGGTGGAACTCGCACGCGGCGCCGGCGTCGAGGTGATCGGCGACATCGAGCTTTTCGTGCGGGAGCGCAACGCGCTGGCGCCCGATGCTCCGTTCATCGCCATCACCGGCACCAACGGCAAGTCGACCACGACGGCGCTGACGGCGCACATTCTGAGATCGGCCGGCCGCGACACGCAGATGGGCGGCAATATCGGCCGCGCGATCATGACGCTCGACCCTCCGAAGCCGGACCGGTTCTACGTGGTCGAGTGCTCGTCCTACCAGATCGACCTCGCCCCCTCGATCAATCCGACCGCCGGCATCCTGCTCAACCTCACGCCGGATCATCTCGACCGGCACGGAACCATGCAGCACTACGCCTCCATCAAGGAGCGGCTGGTCGCGGGCAGCGACACCGCTATCGTGGGCGTCGACGACGCCTATTGCGTACAGATCGCGGACCGTCTGGAACGGGCGGGCAAGGCGGTTTCGCGCATCTCCAAGCGCCTGCCGCTGCCGGATGGCTTCTTCGCCGACGGCACGGATCTCATGGAAGCCAGCCATGGCCGCTACGAGCGCATCGCCTTTCTCGAAGGCATCGGCTCGCTGCGCGGCCAGCACAATGCGCAGAATGCGCTTGCGGCGGTCGCGGCCTGCCTGAAGGTCGGTCTCGATCTCGGCGAGATCCAGGCGGGACTGGAGAGCTTTCCGGGGCTCGCACATCGCATGGAGCAGGTCGGCCGCAAGGGCAGGGTGCTCTTCGTCAACGATTCCAAGGCGACCAACGCCGATGCCTCCGCGCCGGCGCTGTCTTCGTTCCAGCGCATCTACTGGATCGCCGGCGGCCTGCCGAAGGAAGGTGGCATCGAGCCGTTGCGGGGCTTCTTCCCACGCATCACGAAAGCCTATCTGATCGGCGAGGCGGCACCGGCCTTTTCGGCGACGCTTGGCGAGTCCGTGCCGTACGAGATTTCCGGCACGCTGGACGCTGCCGTCGCCAATGCGGCGCGTGACGCCGCCGAGGAAGCGGACGGCGAGCTCGTCGTGCTCCTCTCGCCGGCCTGCGCCAGCTTCGACCAGTTCAAGAATTTCGAGGTCCGTGGAGACGCCTTCCGCGCGGCGGTTGCCGCCATCCAAGGCGTCAAGGTGATCGGAGGGAAGCCCTCATGATGCGTCGTACCGACAAGAGCGCAGTCGCCACCTGGTGGTGGACGATCGACCGATGGTTTCTCGCCGCCTTCCTGTCGCTCATGGTGCTCGGCATCGTGCTGTCCTTCGCCGCCAGCCCGGCGGTGGCCGAGCGCATCGGGCTCGACAGCTTCCATTTCGCCATCCGCCAGATCGTGTTCATGATCCCGGCGCTGATCGCCATGATCTCCGTTTCGTTCCTCGATGCGCGGCAGGTGCGGCGTCTGGCGCTGATCATGCTCTGCGTGATGCTCGTGCTGATGATCGCCGTGCTCTATATCGGCGTCGAGGTGAAGGGCGCGCGGCGCTGGGTGTCCTTCTTCGGCATCTCCATCCAGCCGTCCGAGTTCCTGAAGCCGGCCTTCGTCATCATCACGGCGTGGCTCTTCGCCGAACACTCGAAGCATCCCGATATTCCCGGCAATTTCTTCGCCATGATCCTTCTCGGTGTGGTGATCGCGCTTCTCGTCGCGCAGCCGGACCTCGGCCAGACCATCCTGACGCTCGCCACCTGGGGCATCATGTTCTTCATGGCCGGCATGTCGTGGTTCTGGATCATCCTGCTCGGCGCGATAGGCGTGGCCGGCGGCTTCGGGGCCTATCTGATCTTCCCGCACGTCGCCGGCCGCATCGACCGGTTCCTGACAGGGGAGGGCGATACGTTCCAGGTCGATATGGGCCGCGACGCTGTCATCAATGGCGGCTGGTTCGGCGTCGGGCCGGGCGAGGGCACGATCAAGCGGGTCATTCCCGACAGCCATGCCGACTTCGTCTTCGCCGTTGCGGGCGAGGAGTTCGGCATCGTGCTATGCTTGGCGATCATGGCGATCTTCGCGTTCATCGTGCTGCGCGGCCTCAACACCGCGCTGAAGGAGCGCGACGACTTCACGCGCTATGCGGTCGCCGGCCTCGTCGTCGTCTTCGGCCTGCAGTCGATCATCAATATGGGCGTGAACCTGCAACTCATGCCGGCGAAGGGCATGACGCTGCCCTTCATTTCCTATGGCGGCTCGTCGCTCATCGCCATCGCCATTTCGATGGGCATGGTGCTGGCTCTGACGCGCAAACGTCCCGAAACGCGCCAGACGATCGGCTTCCACGCCTATCCGCGCCATGTGCCGGCCGAGTGAACGGGTACGGCTGAATGGCGAAGGGGTCGATTCTTCTCGCGGCCGGCGGTACGGGCGGACATCTGTTTCCGGCTGAGGCGCTGGCCCATGAACTGGTCGCGCGCGGCTGGCAGGTGCATCTGGCGACGGACGGCCGAGTCGAGAGGATCTCCGGCAATTTTCCAGCCACCGCGGTGCATCGCATTTCGGCCGCGACGCTCGGCGGACGCAATCCTGTCGCGTTGCTTTCCGCTCTGTGGACGATCTGGCGCGGCGTGCGTGAGGCATCCGGCGTCATCCAGCGCATCGGTGCGAAGGCGGTGATCGGCTTCGGCGGCTACCCCACGCTGCCGCCGCTGTTTGCCGCGACGCGGCGTGGTGTGCCGACCATGGTGCATGAGGCGAACATCGTCATGGGGCGGGCCAACAAGGCGCTGGCCGGCCGCGTCGACGTGATCGCCGGCGGTTTCCTGACGGAGCAGGCCAGCGGCCACCCGGAAAAATATGTCTTCACCGGCAATCCGGTGCGCCAGCCGATCCTCGATGCGCTGAGCGTCGCCTACGCCGCGCCGTCTGCCGGCGAGCCGTTCCGACTGCTCGTCTTCGGCGGCAGTCAGGGCGCGCAGTTCTTTTCCGACGCCATACCGGCGGCGATCAGGCTGTTGCCGGAGAGCGAGAGGAGACGCATCAGGCTGGTGCAGCAGGTGCGCGCCGAGGACATGGAGAAGGTGAAAGCCGCCTATGCCGAACTGGGCATCGACGCGGAACTTGCGCCGTTCTTCACCGACATGGCGCAGAAGCTGGCGGCCGCGCACCTCGTCATTTCCCGCGCCGGGGCCTCGACGGTGACGGAGCTTTCCGCGCTCGGGCGCCCGGCGCTGCTCGTGCCCTATCCGCATGCGCTCGACCATGACCAGGCGGCCAATGCGGCGGCACTAGCTGCGGCCGGCGGCGCGGAAGTGCATCCGCAATCCTCGCTTTCGCCGGAAAAACTTGCCGGGCGGCTTGGCGATCTGATGGCCGATCCGCAAAAGCTTTCCGCCATGGCCGCCGCCGCGCGCTCGACCGGCAAGCCGGACGCGGCGCGGTTGCTCGCCGATCTCGCAGAAGCTATTGCGTCTGGAAAGACGCTTTCGCAATTCAGGAAGGAAATGCCGCGATGAAAATGACACGGACCATCGGCCGCGTTCATTTCATCGGCATCGGCGGCATCGGCATGAGCGGCATCGCCGAGGTGCTGCACAGTCTCGGCTACGCCGTGCAAGGGTCGGATCAGGCGGACAGCGCCAATGTGCAGCGCCTTTCCGCCAAGGGGATAAAGTGCTTCGTCGGGCACAAGGCCGAGAATATCGGCGACGCCGAAGTGGTGGTGGTTTCGACTGCGATCAAGAAGACGAATCCGGAGCTGATCGCGGCGCGCGAGCGCCTGCTGCCCGTCGTGCGCCGGGCCGAGATGCTGGCCGAACTGATGCGCTTCAAGCAGGCCATCGCCATCGGCGGCACGCATGGCAAGACGACGACGACCTCGCTCGTCGCGACGCTTCTCGAAGCAGGACAACTCGACCCGACGGTCATCAATGGCGGCATCATCAACGCCTACGGCACCAATGCACGCATCGGGCGCGGGGACTGGATGGTCGTCGAGGCCGACGAGAGCGACGGCACATTCCTCAAACTGCCGGCCGACATCGCCGTGGTGACGAATATCGATCCCGAACACCTCGACCACTACGGCTCGTTCGACAAGGTTCGCGACGCATTCCGGCAGTTCGTGGAGAACGTGCCGTTCTACGGTTTCGGCGTGATGTGCACCGACCATCCCGAGGTGCAGGCGCTGGTCTCGCGCATCGAGGACCGCCGCGTCATCACCTATGGCGAGAACGCACAGGCGGACGTGCGTTTCGAGAACCATGGCATGGATGGCGCGGTCTCGGTGTTCGACGTGGTGATCCGCAATCGCAAGTCGGGCGGCCATGAAGCCATCCGCGACCTGCGCATGCCGATGGCCGGACGGCACAATGTCTCCAACGCGACCGCGGCGATCGCCGTCGCGCGCGAGCTCGAGATTTCCGCGGAGGACATCCGCAAGGGCCTCGCGGCCTTCGGCGGAGTCAAGCGGCGCTTCACGCCCACCGGAAGCTGGAACGGCGTGCAGGTGTTCGACGACTACGGCCACCATCCGGTCGAGATCAAGGCGGTGCTGCGCGCGGCCCGCGATTCCACCAAGGGACGTGTCATCGCCATCGCGCAGCCGCACCGCTTCACGCGGCTTCACGACCTGTTCGACGAATTCTCGGCCTGCTTCAACGATGCCGACACCGTGATGGTCGCGCCGGTCTATCCGGCGGGCGAAGACCCGATCGAGGGCGTGACGTCCGACGCGCTCGTATCGCGTATCCGCGCCGGCGGTCACCGCGATGCGCGATTCGTCGAGAACGCGCAGGCCATCGCGCCGACCGTGCGCGCCCTGGCGCAGCCCGGCGATTTCGTCGTGTTCCTCGGCGCCGGCAACATCACCCAATGGGCTTACGCGCTGCCGAAGGAACTGGCAGCCGGAGAAGCGGCGTCATGACACCGGGCCAGCAGCTGATCGAGTCGGTCGGCGACAGGCTTGCCGGGCTGCGCGGCCGCATCACCGTCGATGCCGAGATGGAGAAGATCACCTGGTTCCGCGCCGGCGGCATTGCCGATGCGCTGTTCCAGCCCGCCGACGAGGAGGACCTCGTCGCTTTCCTCAAGGCCGTGCCCGAGGACATCCAGCTCATGGTCGTCGGCATAGGGTCGAACCTTCTGGTGCGCGACGGCGGCCTGCGGGGATTCGTGATCCGTCTTTCCGCAAAGGGTTTCGGGAATACGGAGATCGTTTCGCCGACGCAGATCCGCGCCGGCGCCGCCACGCCCGACAAGCGGCTTGCGGCGGTGGCGCTGGAAGCCGGCATCGGCGGCTTTCATTTCTATCACGGCATTCCCGGCGGGGTCGGCGGAGCGCTGCGCATGAATGCGGGCGCGAACGGCGTCGAAACGCGGGAGCGCGTCGTCGAGGTGCGGGCGCTCGACCGGCAGGGGAACGTCCACATCCTGTCCAACGCGGACATGGGCTATTCCTATCGCCACACGACCGCGCCGAAAGGGCTGATCTTCACCTCTGCGCTTTTCGAAGGCTATCCCGAGCGGCGCGAGGTCATCAAGGAAGCGATGGACGCTGTGCAGCACCATCGCGAGACCGTGCAGCCGATCCGCGAGAAGACCGGCGGCTCGACGTTCAAGAACCCGCCCGGCACTTCCGCCTGGAAGGAGATCGACAAGGCCGGCTGCCGTGGCCTGATGATCGGCGGCGCCCAGATGTCGCCGCTTCACTGCAACTTCATGATCAATACCGGGACCGCCACCGGCTACGATCTGGAGTATCTCGGCGAGACGGTACGGGCCCGCGTTCTGGAGACGTCCGGCATCAAGCTGGAATGGGAAATCAAGCGCATCGGCAAGTTCAAGAAGGGGCGCGAGGTCCACCAGTTCCTTGGACAGTTGCTTTAAACGAGTGTCCTCTCGACAGGCTTCTGGCGAGCGCGAGGTTTTTCCATCTGGAATAGGCCTCTGTCTGCCCTTTTTTGAGTAGGGAAAGGAGTCTTAATGATACTTTCCGCAATTTATTGTCGGGTATTGTGAGGCATGTTATTTGATTGAACATGCGCGCGGTTCAATTGCTCATGGCAGGCAGTTTATGCTGCTTTCTTTTAATGATTCCAATGGTTTTGTATCCTGAATCGTTCGTCACAAGCGCGGCTCGCAGGGATCAATGCACTCGGCTGCTTGAATCGTACCAGACGTCCGGTCATGTTCCTGCCGCAGGCACTCACGAGCGCTCGACCTATGCCGAGTGCTATCAGCTGATCTGTGGTGTCGCGCTGGGCCAATAAGGGGCGCGAGGTCCACCAGTTCCTTGGACAATTGCTTTAAGCGCGACCGCTCGTCGGACCTGTCCCGTTTCGATTCACAGGCCGATGCAAATGAGTCACACTCAGGACCGTTTTCATCGCGTTGGAATCGAAAGATGAATCGGTTCGAATTTTATTCAAATTCGGTTCTTGCCACAGAATCCAACCTCTGATTCTTTGGGGTTGTAGCGTTCCTGATTTGAGTCGTCGGCGTGTCGTAACACGCGGTTTCCGGCCGAGGGGCTAAAGCCGGAAATGGTCGAGTCATGGGCTGAAATATCAATCCCTCAATTCAGGGGAAATGAGAGGGTATGACCAAAAAGCACGTGGCCGTACTGATGGGGGGATTCTCGTCGGAGCGGCCGGTTTCGCTCTCTTCGGGCAATGCCTGTGCGGACGCGCTCGAGGCTCAGGGTTATCGCGTCACCCGTGTCGATGTGGCGAGAGACGTCGGCTCGGTGCTCGCGGATTTGCGGCCGGACGCGGCGTTCAACGCCCTTCATGGTCCTTTCGGCGAGGACGGCACGATCCAGGGCATTCTCGAATATCTCGGCATTCCATACACCCATTCCGGCGTGCTGGCTTCCGCTCTCGCCATGAACAAGGAGAAGGCCAAGCGCATCGCCAAGGCCGCCGGCATTCCCGTGGCGGAATCGCGCGTCGTCAACCGCAAGACCATTGCCGGCGAGCATCCGATGAAGCCGCCTTACGTGGTGAAGCCTGTCAACGAAGGCTCCAGCTTCGGCGTCGTCATCGTCCGGGAAGGGCAGTCCCATCCTCCGCAGGTGGTCGCTTCGGCCGAGTGGCGCTACGGCGACCAGGTGATGGTCGAGCGCTACGTGCACGGCCGCGAACTGACCTGCGCGGTGATGGGCGACGTGGCGCTCGGCGTCTGCGAGATCATTCCCGTCGGCCACAACTTCTACGATTACGACTCCAAATACGTGCCGGGCGGATCAAAACACGAAGTTCCGGCAAAAATTTCACCGAATATTTACCAAAAACTACAGACACTGGCGCTCAAGGCACACCAAGCGATCGGCTGTCGCGGCGTTTCCAGATCTGACTTCCGTTACGACGATCGTCACTCCGAAAACGGCGAGATTGTCTGGCTGGAAGTGAACACCCAGCCGGGCATGACGCCTACCTCCTTGGTGCCAGAGATCGCCGCGCATGCGGGACACACGTTCGGCGAGCTCTTGAGTTGGATGGTGGAGGACGCCTCGTGTTTGCGTTAGGGACGGGACGGGATGAAAGGAGCAGTGCGCCGGGCGCGCGCGGCGGCTCGTTCGTTGCGTTTCAAGAGAAGCTGGTTCTGCCGAAGTGGCTGCGCCGACCGGCGCGGCTGCTCAAGCGTCTGAACAGCGGCGAGATCACGCCGCCGCGTTTCGCCGCGACGGCGATGACCGCTATTTTCCTCGGCGCCACCGGCGCTTACGGCGCCTATCTTGGCGGACATATTCCCGACTATGCGCAGGCGGTGACGGCGCGCACCGGCTTCGCCGTCGACCAGGTTCGCGTCATCGGCCACAAGCAGACCTCCGAGATCGACATTCTCGACCGCCTCGAACTGGACGGCTGGACGTCGCTGGTCGGCTTCAACGCCGAGGCAGCGCGCGAGCGCGTCGCTTCGCTGTCCTGGGTGGAGGTCGCCTCCGTCCGCAAGGTCTATCCGGATGGCATCGAGGTGCAGATCAAGGAGCGCGAGCCTTTCGCGATCTGGCAGCACGGCAACGAGCTCTCGGTGATCGAGAAGGACGGCAAGGTGATCGTTCCCTTTACCGGCGGTTCGCTGTCGGGCCTGCCGCAGGTCATCGGGGTCGGCGCTGCCGAGAACGCGCAGGCGTTCCTGGCCAAGGTCGCGGCGCATCCGGCGCTCGCGCCGCGCGTCAAGGCCTATGTCCGCGTGGCGGAGCGCCGCTGGGATCTGCGTCTCAACAACGGCATGACGGTGAAGCTGCCGGAGGATGGCGAGGATCAGGCGATGGTGGACCTGCTCGCCTTCGATCGCGACGGCGCGCTCCTGTCGCGCGACGTGGTGGCGGTCGACATGCGCATACCCGACCGGCTGGTGCTGCAGCTTTCGCCGGAAGGCATGGAGCGCCGCACGGCGGAACTCGAAGCGCAGGCCAAGGCGCGCAAGAAGGCCGGGAAGAGCAACACATGAGCTGGCTCGGCGCACAATCGACCGACATACCGCGCTCCGGAATCGTCACCGTGCTCGACGTGGGGTCGAGCAAGGTCTGCTGCATGATCGCCAAGCTGAAGCCGAGCGAGGGCAGCCAGCTGCTCAAGGGCCGGACGCATCAGATCCGGGTTATCGGCATCGGTCATCAGAAGTCGCAGGGCGTGAAATCCGGCGTCATCGTCGATCTCAACCGTGCCGAACAGGCGATCCGGCTCGCGGTCGACGCGGCCGAGCGGATGGCCGGTCTCACGGTGGATTCGCTGATCGTCAACCTCAGCGCCGGGCGTCTCCGCAGCGAGACCTTTTCCGCCGCGATCAATCTCGGCGGCCATGAGGTCGAGGCGGCGGACGTGAAGCGCGTTCTGGCCGCCGGCGCCAAGCAGGCGCTGAAGGCGCAGAGGCAGGTCGTGCATTCGCTGCCGGTGGCCTTCTCGCTCGACGGGGAGCGCGGCGTGCGCGATCCGCGCGGCATGATCGGCGACACGCTCGGCGTCGACATGCATGTGCTGACCGGCGACGCTGCGCCGCTGCGCAATCTGGAACTCTGCATCAACCGTTCGCATCTCTCGGTAGAGCGGATGGTCGCGACATCCTACGCCAGCGGCCTGTCGGCGCTCGTGGATGACGAACTGGAGATGGGCGCTGCCTGCATCGACATGGGCGGCGGCACGACGACGATCTCGGTGTTCGCGGACGGCAAGTTCGTTCACGCGGACGCCATTCCGGTCGGCGGCAACCACGTCACGCTCGATCTCGCCAAAGGCCTGTCGACGCGGCTCGACGATGCCGAGCGGCTGAAGGTCATGCATGGCTCGGCTCTGCCCGGCGGCGCCGACGATCGCGATATCGTTTCCGTCCGGCCGATCGGCGACGAGAGCGACGTGGCCATTCAGGTGCCGCGCGCGGCGATGACCAGGATCATCCGCGCCCGCATCGAGGAGACGCTGGAAATGCTGCGTGACCGGCTGAACGCATCCGGATACGGCAACGTCGTCGGCAAGCGGGTGATTCTGACCGGCGGCGCAAGCCAGCTCGGCGGTCTGCCGGAAGCGGCGCGGCGCGTGATCGGACGCAATGTGCGGCTCGGTCGGCCGCTCGGCGTGGCCGGCCTGCCGGAAGCGGCGAAGGGGCCGGCATTCGCAACGGCGGTCGGGCTTCTGATCTATCCGCAGGCGGCAGGACTGGAAGGGCGGCAGCCGAAGGGTGGACAGGTGTTGCGCGCAACGGGCACGAACGGCCGGCTCCAGCGGGTCGGTCAGTGGATCAGGGACAGTTTTTAGTTTCGAGTTTGGCGGGGACAGCCCCATTGGCGGCCGCAGCGGCGAGCGGCGAAAAGGCGAAGGAAGACAGAAATGACGATCAATCTGAAGAAGCCGGACATAACCGAGTTGAAGCCGAGGATCACCGTGTTCGGCGTCGGTGGGGGTGGCGGTAACGCGGTCAACAACATGATCACGGCCGGGCTTAGGGGCGTCGATTTCGTCGTCGCCAACACCGACGCCCAGGCGCTGACCATGTCGAAGGCCGAACGCCTGATCCAGCTCGGCGCGCATGTGACCGAGGGACTTGGAGCCGGTTCGCAGCCCGAGGTCGGCCGCGCCGCCGCCGAGGAATGCATCGACGAGATCATCGATCATCTGTCGAACACCCATATGTGCTTCGTCACCGCCGGCATGGGCGGCGGCACCGGCACCGGCGCGGCTCCGGTCGTGGCCCGCGCCGCCCGCGAAAAGGGCATTCTGACGGTCGGCGTCGTCACCAAGCCGTTCCACTTCGAAGGCCAGCGCCGCATGAAGACGGCCGATCTCGGTATCGAGGAACTGCAGAAGAGCGTCGACACGCTGATCGTGATCCCGAACCAGAACCTGTTCCGCATCGCGAACGACAAGACGACCTTCGCCGACGCCTTCGCGATGGCCGACCAGGTGCTCTATTCCGGCGTCGCCTGCATCACCGACCTGATGGTCAAGGAAGGCCTCATCAACCTCGACTTCGCCGACGTCCGCTCGGTGATGCGCGAGATGGGCAAGGCGATGATGGGCACCGGCGAAGCCTCGGGCGACGGCCGCGCCATGGCCGCCGCCGAAGCGGCGATCGCCAACCCGCTGCTCGACGAAAGCTCGATGAAGGGCGCCAAGGGCCTGCTGATCTCGATCACCGGCGGCCGCGACCTGACCCTGTTCGAGGTGGACGAAGCCGCGACCCGCATCCGCGAGGAAGTCGATCCGGAGGCCAACATCATCCTCGGCGCGACCTTCGACGAGGAACTGGAAGGCGTCATCCGCGTGTCGGTGGTCGCCACGGGCATCGACAAGACGGCGGCCGAGATCGCGGCGACGCCGATCTCCATCCGCCAGCCGCCGAAGCCGCAGGCGCAGATGCGCCCCGCCGAGGCCCGCCCGCAGCCGCAGCCGGAAATGCGCGTCGAGCCGCGCGCGGCCGATCCCATCGCCGACGTCATCCGGGCTGCGGACATGGGAGGGGATACCATCCAGACGCGCCCTTTAGCGGTCGCTCCGGCGGATGATTTCCGCCCCGCCAGCAAGCTGTTCCAGGGCGCGCCGCAGCCCGCCCAGCCTGCTCCGCAGGTGATGCAGCCGGCCGTCATGCAGCAGCCGCAGCCCGCGATGGTTCGCGAAATGCCGCAGCAGGCCGCCCCCGCGCCGCAGGCCCGCATGCCGCGAGTCGAGGACTTCCCGCCTGTCGTCAAGGCCGAGTACGAGGCCAAGACCCGTGCTCCCGCGCCCGAGGAAAGAGGTCCGATGAGCCTCATCAGGAAGCTCACGACCAGCCTCGCCCGCAAGGAAGAGGAGCCTGCCCGCCTGCAGCCCGCACAGGCGCCCCGCGAGCCGAAGCTGCGCCAACCGGCGCCCGAGGCCCGCCGGCTCGCCAGCCAGGACCCGCAACTCTACGCGCCGCGCCGCGGCCAGCTGGACGAGCATGGCCGCCTGAGCCCGCAACCGCGCGCTGCCCAGGAAGACGATCAGCTGGAGATTCCGGCTTTCCTTCGCCGGCAAGCGAACTGATCTCCGCGGAGTCGTTCACCCGATATTACGGGCAGGCGCAAAACGCCTGCCCGTATTCGTTAAAAAAGCATTCACTTCAAAGCCTTATCTTCGTATCTGAAAGTCCGGTCGTCGTTACACGGAGTAAGAAACCGTGATTTGGAGTCTTTCCAGCCGGAGACTATCTTCCGGCCCGGAAGTCGACGGCGGATCGTAACCAGTCTGGAGGAGCCATCCTCCGCCGCACGGAAAGAAATCCGCGGCCTCACGGGGGGCGAGGCGGAATCTCGACGACGGGCCATGGGGTTTGGTTTGCAGGAATATCAGACGACTTTAGGAGCCAGCGTCACGCTATCGGGTACGGGCGTGCATAGCGGCAAGCCGGCGACGGTCCGGTTCCATCCGGCCGATGCCGACATGGGCGTGGTCTTCCATGTGACCGCCGCCGACGGTGCCGTCCGCGAGTTGCGCGCATTGCATTCCTCGG
The DNA here is from genome assembly GCA_023953845.1 of Rhizobiaceae bacterium. Lineage (NCBI taxonomy): Bacteria > Pseudomonadati > Pseudomonadota > Alphaproteobacteria > Hyphomicrobiales > Rhizobiaceae > Rhizobiaceae bacterium. The sequence goes on from JAMLJC010000002.1 coordinate 412,755, forward strand.
TAGGTTCCACCGATCTCTGCACGGTTCTGGGTGATCCGGCCGGCGCGCATGTCGCGACGGTCGAACATCTGATGGCGGCGCTTTTCGGCATGGGCATAGACAATGTCGTCGTCGAGATCGATGGCGGCGAGGTGCCTATTCTCGACGGCAGCGCCATGCCTTTCGTCGCGGCGTTCGAACAGGCCGGCATCGAACAGCTTGCGCTGCGCCGCCGCTATCTCCGCATCATCAAGCCGGTGCGGGTCGAGAACGGGGCCTCCTGGGCGGAGTTCCGGCCCTATAACGGTATCCGGTTCGAGGTGGAGATCGATTTCGAATCACCCGCCATCGGCCGGCAGGTCTTTGCCGGCGACGTATCGGCAGAAATGTTCCGCAACCAGATCGCGCAGGCTCGCACCTTCGGTTTCATGAAGGATGTGGAGCGGCTTTGGGCGGCCGGCTACGCGCTCGGCTCCTCGCTCGAGAATTCCTTGGTGATCGGCGACGACCACCGCGTGATCAATATGGGCGGGTTGCGCTGCGAGAACGAGTTCGTGCGGCACAAGGTGCTGGACGCGATGGGCGATCTGGCGCTTGCCGGCGCGCGTTTCATCGGCTGCTTCCGGTCCTATCGGGGCGGGCACAAGCTGAACGCGGCGGCGCTGCGCCGCCTGCTGTCGGACGCATCCGCCTTCGAGATCGTCGAGACGTCGCGGCGTTCGCGCAGCCGCTCGGCAGAAATGCAGGCGGTCAGCGCACCGGCCTATGCGCCGTGGACTCTCTGAGCTGGCGGCGTAAGGTTTCAGGCCGTTAACTAAATTTTTCGAGCTGTTGCCTGATGGTGACGATTCCAGGCATGGCGCGCCACAAAAATGCGCCATTGCGGGAGCATGGCGTTGCCCGGCAGGGTGGGTTATGTTTTATGGCTCGGTGCTCGACGCAGTGACGCCGAAGGGGCGAACTTCAAAGATGCTGTTTAATTCCGGTGGAAAGGCGAGGGGGGTACGCGCGGCCTTGACGTCGCTCGTGATCGTGGCGGCGCCGCTCCTGCTTTCGGCGTGCCAGTCCGACGACGACATCAATCTCGCGACCTATGTCGAGCAGACCGATCCAGCCGACCAGCTCTACAATGAAGGCCTCGCCAATCTGAATGCCGGCCGCCTCAAGGAGGCCGAGCGCAAGTTCGCGGCTATCGACCGGCAGCACCCTTATTCGGAATATGCGCGCAAGGCGATGGTGATGAGCGCCTTCACCAGCTATCGCAACGGCAATTATGACGAGGCGATCAATGCAGGGAAGCGCTACGTGCAGCTCTACCCCTCGACTCCGGACGCCGCCTACGCGCAATATATCGTCGGTCTTTCCTATTTCCGCCAGATCCGCGACGTAACGCAGGATCAGAAGGAATCGCGCCGCGCCATCGAGGCGATGGAGGAAGTCGTCCAGCGTTGGCCCGATTCGGAATATGTGGACGATGCGCAGGCCAAGATCCGCTTCGCGCGCGACCAGCTTGCCGGCAAGGAAATGCAGATCGGCCGCTACTATCTGGAGCGTCGCGAGTATATCGCGTCGATCAAACGCTTCCGGTTCGTGGTCGAGAACTATTCGAACACGCGCCATGTCGAAGAGGCGCTGGCGCGTCTGACGGAGGCGTATTACGCCATGGGTCTGGCGCAGGAAGCGCAGGCGGCCGCAGCGGTGCTCGGCCAGAACTTCCCCGACAGCCAGTGGTACGCCGATTCCTACAAGCTGCTGCAGTCGGGCGGTCTGGAGCCGCGCCAAAGCGCAGGCTCGTGGCTGTCGAACGTCGGTAAACTCGTCGTCGGGGGATGATCCGAAGGGATCTGACGCCCGATGCTATCCCAGCTTTCGATCCGTGATATCGTCCTGATCGAGCGGCTAGACCTTGAGTTCGCCTCGGGGCTGTCAGTCCTCACCGGCGAGACGGGCGCCGGCAAATCCATTCTTCTCGACGCGTTGTCGCTGGCGCTTGGCGCGCGCGGCGACGCTTCGCTCGTTCGTCATGGTGCCGCGCAGGGACAGGTGACCGCGGTCTTCGACGTGCCGCGCAACCATCCGGCGCGCACGATCCTGGCGGAAAATGCGCTGGACGACGACGGCGACATCCTTTTGCGGCGGGTGCAGACGGCGGACGGGCGTACCCGCGTCTTCGTCAACGACCAGCCGGCGAGCGTGGCGCTGATGCGCGAAATCGGCCGGGCGCTGGTCGAAATCCACGGACAGCACGACGACAGGGCGCTGGTCGACGCCGCCGCGCATCGCGACCTGCTGGACGCTTTCGGCGGCCATCTCGGTGCCGTTCGCGGCGTTGGAGAGGCATGGCGGCTCTGGCGCGAGGCCGAGCAGGAACTCTTGCGCCATCGCGCCAAGGTCGAGGCAGCCGCGCGCGAGGCCGACTATCTGCGCGCTTCCGCGGAAGAACTTACCAGGCTCGATCCGCAGCCGGGCGAGGAGACCGAGCTTGCCGGAAAGCGCACCGCCATGATGCGCGCGGAAAAGATCGCGACGGACATCAAGGATGCCGAGGATGTGCTGTCGGGTTCCGGTTCGCCGTTGCCGCCGCTGGCGGGCCTGCTCAGGCGTCTCCAGCGCAAGCAGGCGGATGTTCCCGGCCTGCTCGACGAAATCATCCGGACGCTGGATGAGGCGTTGATCTCGCTTGACGAGGCGCAGTCCGCGGTCGATGTCGCCATGCGGGCGGCCGAATTCGATCCGCAGGCGCTCGAGCAATCCGAGGAACGCTTGTTCGCCCTGCGCGCCGCGTCTCGCAAATTCTCGGTGCCGGTGGACGATCTTGCCGCGCTGCGCGACGCCATGGCGGCGGACCTCGCCGACCTCGACGCGGGCGAGGAGCGGCTGCAGGTGCTGGAACGGCAGGTAGCGGCCGCTCGCGACGCCTATGACGGGCTGGCGGAAGAGCTTTCCGGCCTGCGCGCGGCGGCGGCGACGAACCTTGCGCAGGTGGTGATGGCGGAACTGCCGGCGCTGAAGCTGGAACGGGCGGAATTCATCGTCGAGACCGCGACCGATCCGGAAAACCGGCAGGAGACCGGCATCGACCAGATCGAATTCTGGGTGCGGACCAATCCGGGCACGCGTGCCGGACCGATGATGCGCGTGGCTTCCGGGGGCGAACTGTCGCGCTTCCTGCTGGCGTTGAAGGTGGCGCTCGCCGACCGCGGCTCCGCCCCGACGCTGGTCTTCGACGAGATCGATACCGGCGTCGGCGGCGCGGTGGCGGACGCCATCGGTCAGCGTCTCGCGCGACTGGCCAAGCGCGTGCAGGTCCTGTCGGTCACGCATGCGCCGCAGGTGGCGGCCCGCGCCGACACGCATCTGCTTATCGCGAAATCCGGCAATGCCGACCGCGTGGCGACCGGCGTCAAGGAGATCGACCGTGACGCGCGGCAGGAGGAGATCGCGCGGATGCTCGCCGGCGCGACCATCACCGACGAGGCGCGCGCCGCGGCAGCAAGGCTGTTGAGAGAGAACGCGGCCTGACCATTCTGTCGGCCATTGTCAGCTTGCCGGGCCGATAGTCGGCCAATCCGGTTTACATTTGCGCCGTTTTCTTGCCAGAACTGAGCCATTCCGGCGCTGCCGGGCATGTCCATGTTTCGCGCCGGAGTTCATCCATGCCGCTTTCAACGAAGCCCGTCGAGGCGCTGACCGCGGAGGAAGCGGCAAGCGAACTGGAGCGGCTGGCGGCCGAGATCGCCGGGCATGACGAACGCTACTATCGCGAGGATGCGCCGACCGTATCGGATGCCGAGTATGACGCGCTGCGCCTGCGCAACGCCGCGATCGAGGCGCGCTATCCGGAGCTGATCCGGCCGGATTCGCCGTCCGTCAGGGTGGGCGCCGCACCGGCCGGCGTGTTCAGCCAGGTGCGCCATGCGGTGCCGATGCTGTCGCTGGACAACGTGTTTTCCGATGAGGACGTCCGTGATTTCGTCGCGTCGGTCCGCCGTTTCCTGTCGCTCGCGGCCGATGCGGAACTGGTGTTCACCGCGGAGCCGAAGATCGACGGCCTGTCCATGTCGTTGCGTTACGAGAATCGGCGGCTGGTGACGGCGGCGACGCGCGGCGACGGCACGACCGGGGAGAACGTGACCGCCAACATCCGAACCATCGACGAGATTCCGCAAAGGCTGCCTGAAGAGGCGCCCGACGTCGTGGAAATCCGCGGCGAGGTCTATATGCGCCGCGACGACTTCTTCGCGCTGCAGCAGCGCATGGCGGAAAGCGGCCAGACCTTCGCCAATCCGCGCAACTCGGCGGCCGGCAGCCTGCGCCAGAAGAACCCCGAAGTGACGCGCTCGCGACCGCTCAAATTCTTCGCCTATGCGTGGGGCGAAACGAGCGGTGAACTGGGCTCCACGCAATATGATGTGGTCAAGCGTTTTGGCGACTGGGGTTTTCCGATCAACGACCGCATGGTGCGCTGCCGTTCGGTGGAGGAACTGCTGGCGCGCTATCACGAGATCGAGGCGGAGCGCGCCGAGATCCCGTACGACATCGACGGCGTCGTCTACAAGGTCGACCGTCTGGACCTGCAGCAGCGTCTCGGCTTCCGCTCCCGCAGCCCGCGCTGGGCGACCGCGCACAAGTTTGCCGCCGAGAAGGCGATGACCGAGCTGAAGGGCATCGACATCCAGGTCGGCCGGACCGGCGCGCTGACGCCGGTCGCGCGGCTGGAGCCGGTGACGGTGGGCGGTGTCGTGGTGGTCAACGCGACGCTCCACAACGAGGACTACATCAAGGGCATCGGCAATAGCGGGCAGCCGATCCGCGAGGGCAGGGACATCCGCATCGGCGACACGGTGATCGTCCAGCGGGCCGGGGACGTCATCCCGCAGATCCTCGATATCGTTCCCGAGAAGCGACCGGCCGACGCGGTGCCGTACGAATTTCCGCATCTTTGTCCCGCCTGCGGCAGCCACGCCGTGCGCGAGGACGGCGAGGCGGTGCGGCGCTGCACCGGCGGCCTCATCTGCCCGGCGCAGGCGGTCGAGCGGCTCCGGCATTTCGTGTCGCGCAACGCCATGGACATAGAGGGTCTGGGCGAGAGGCAGATCGAGTTCTTCTTCAACGCGGAGGACCCGGCGCTGTCGATCAAGTCGCCTCCGGACATCTTCACCCTGAAGACGCGGCAGGAAGCGTCCCTGACCAAGCTGGAGAATATCGACGGGTTCGGGACCGTGTCGGTCAGGAAGCTCTATGCGGCAATCGACAACCGCCGCGAGGTCGAGTTCTGGCGCTTCCTGCATGGGCTCGGCATCCGGCATGTGGGCGAGACGAACGCCAAGCGGCTGGCTCGGGCTTTCCTGTCCTTCAGGGCCTTTCGCGATGTCGGCGAAAGCGCGGTTCCGCCGGCGGGCAAGGGCGATCCGGGCAATGCCGCATGGCAGGAGCTCAACGCGGTCGCCGGCATCGGCAATATCGTCGCGGAGGCCGTGGCCGACTTCTTCGGCGAGGAGCATAACCGTTCGGTCGTCGACGCGCTGCTCGCCGAGGTCACGCCGCTCGACGAGGAGCCCGTGGCGGCAGCCAGTTCGCCTGTCGCCGGCAAGACCGTGGTCTTCACCGGATCGCTCGAAAAGATGTCCCGCGACGAGGCGAAGGCGATGGCCGAAAAACTGGGCGCCAAGGTCGCCGGCTCCGTCTCGAAGAAGACGGACCTTGTGGTGGCCGGGCCCGGCGCGGGCTCGAAGCTCAAGCAGGCCACCGAACTCGGCATCGAGGTGATCGATGAGGATCAGTGGTTCGAACGCGTGAAGGGTTGAAACGTCGAAGGCATTCGCTTCATTGATCGAAGCGCTCAACGGAATTGGTGTGACAGGGAAGACCTGCTGACCTATGTAGCCCGGCGTCAGCAGGAGAGTGATTTGACAACGGACGTCCTGGTCGAGAAAGACCTCAAGGCCGACTTTATCGAAGGGGCGCGAGCAGGCCTGCCGGTGGCGGTCGCTTCCGCGCCATTCGCGGTTCTCTTCGGCGCCGTGGCGATCGAGAACGGCTTCAACGTCTGGGAAGCGACGCTGATGAGCGCACTGGTCTATGGCGGCGCCAGCCAGATGGTGGGCATCGAACTTTTCGGCCAGCATGTCGCGCCGTGGCTCGTGGTGCTGTCGATCTTCGCCGTCAACTTTCGCCATGTGCTGTATTCCGCCACGCTCGGACGGCAGCTCACACACTGGTCGGTGCCGCAGCAGGCGATCGCCTATTTCCTGATGACAGATCCGCAATTTGCCGAAACGGAGCGAAAGGCGGACACCGACCGGTCGGTGAGTTTCATCTGGTACATGGGCATGGGCGTCGTCATCTATGTGCCATGGGTCGTCGAGAGCGGTCTTGGCGCGTTCTTCGGCAAGCTCATCCCGGACACCCATGCGCTGGGCATCGATTTCCTTCTGCCCATCTATTTCCTCGGGCTCGTCATGAGTTTCCGCAAACGGGCGCTCTGGCTGCCGGTCGTCCTCACCAGCGGCGCGGCTTCCATCATCGCCTACAAGACGATCGGCTCGCCGTGGCACGTCTCGGTCGGCGCGCTGGTGGGCGTCCTGCTCGGCGCCATGCTCGCCCCCGCCAAGAACGAAACGCCATCCATATGAGCACGCATCTCTGGATCATCCTCGCCGGAGCGATCCTGACCTATCTCACGCGGGTAGGCGGGCATCTCGTGCTGTCGCGTTTCGAGCGCATTCATCCCCGCGTCGAGGCCGGCCTCAACGCGGTGCCCGCCGCGGTGCTGACAACGCTTGTCGAGCCCGCCTTCCTGACGGCCGGGCCGGCGGAACTCGTCGCCCTGCTGGCGGCGTGCGTGCTGTCGCTGCGTTTTGGCATGCTGCCGATGTTCCTCGCCAGCGCCGTGGTGCTGATCGCGATGCGGCAGTTCGTGGGGTAGATCAGCCGATTGGCGCGGTGGCAGCCTCCAGCCATCCCAGCGTCTCGCCGTCGACCATGGGGCCGATCTCGGCAAGCACGCGCGCATGATAGGCGTTGAGCCAGTCGAGCTCATCCTTCAGCATCAGTTCCGGCCGGATCAGGCGCCGGTCGATCGGCGCCAGCGTCAGCGTCTCGAAAGCGTGCATGGCGATGTCGCCGCCAGCGATCTGTTCCGCCGGCGTCACGAGGATGAGGTTTTCGATACGGATGCCGTACGCGTCTTCCTTGTAGTAGCCGGGTTCGTTTGAAAGCATCATACCGGACAGCAGCTTCTGGGCGCCGGTCTTCGCGATGCGCTGCGGCCCCTCATGCACGGAGAGATAGGAGCCGACGCCGTGGCCGGTGCCATGGGCGAAATCGCAGCCCGCCTTCCAGAGCGCCACGCGCGCGAAAGCATCGATATCCATGCCGCGCGTTCCCGGCGGGAAACGCAGCATCGATATGCCGATCATGCCTTTCAGGACCAGCGTAAAGCGCTCCCGCATCTCGTCCGTGGGCGTCCCGATGGGAACGGTGCGGGTGATGTCGGTGGTGCCGTCCTGATACTGCGCGCCGGAATCGACCAGATAGAGCTCCCCGCGCGCCAGACGGCGGTTCGTGGCGGTCGAGACGCGGTAGTGAATCACCGCGCCGTTCGGGCCCGCGCCGGAGATGGTCGAGAAGGAGATGTCGCGCAGCGGCATCTGGGTGCTCTCGCCGGCCAGTCGCCGGCATTCCTCAAGCTTCGTAACCGTCGAAATCTCGTCGAGCGTTGCCGGATCGGTGCGGTCGAGCCAGCAGAGGAATCGCGCAATGGCGGCGCCGTCACGGCGGTGGGCCGCCCGGCTGCCGGCGATCTCGGCTTCGTTCTTGGTGGCGCGCGGCAGCCGCGCGGGATCGGCGGCCTCCACGACCGTGCCGCCATTGGCGACCACGAGCGTTCTCAGACGATCGGCGGCGAGGACGGGGTCGAGCGAGACCCGGGCGCCCTCCTTCGCCAGCCGTACTATCTCCCTTTCCAGTTCGGACGGGGCGCGCAGGTCGCAGAGCTGCGTCAGATAGGCTTCGGGCTCGATCGGAAGCTTGCGCTTGTCCATGAACAACAGGTGATGGCCGTCCGCGCCGAGCACGGCGAACCCGAGCGCAAGCGGCGTGTGCGGAACGTCGGAGCCGCGGATGTTGAACGCCCATGCGATCGAGGACGGGTCGGTCAGCACGGCATGGGTCGCGCCGTCCCTCGCGACGGCTTCCGCCAGACGATGCAGTCTGGACTTCGCAAGCTCGCCCGCGAACTGGATCGGATGGATTTCGACGCGGCCGAGCGGGGAAGGGGGCCGGTCTTCCCACAACGCGTCGATCGGATTGCGGGCGACGGGCACCAGCGTCGCGCCTGTTTTCTCCGCCGCCTCGCTCAGCGCCTTCAACTCGCCGATCGTGTGCAGCCAAGGATCGAAGCCGATCCGGAGCTTTCCCTCAAGGTTCTCGCGAATCCAGGCGGGCGGCGGCGTATCGATCAGGCTGGCCACCGTGAAGACGTTCGGATCGGTCTGCTGGCGCACCTGCAGCGTGTAACGTCCGTCGACGAAGATGACGGCGCGATCCGCCATCATGAGAGCGACGCCGGCCGAGCCGGAGAAACCCGTCAGCCATTTCAGACGCTCCGAACCCGGCGCGACATATTCGCCCTGATGCTCGTCGGCCCGGGGCACGAGAAAAGCATCCAGTTCACTCTTCGCCATCCATGCGCGCAACGCTGCGACGCGGGACGCGCCGACGCTGGGATCGGTGTCGGTATCGAATGTCTGGAACATGGAGGCCTCGTGCAAATCGGCGGGACCGTAGCTCCATGCCGGTGCGGTTGCAACGCTCGCCGGAAGCGCATCCGATGCGTATGCAAAAGCGCATTGAAGGTATGTGGCCCTGGCGCTTCTCTCGGCGGTCCCGGCGGCTTAGCTTTCTGCGAGGAGGAGATTGTCATTCAATCCTTGCGAAGGAGAACGACATGACCGCTGCCTCACTTCCCTACCGCTTTCTCCGCAATGCGATGAACGCCTTGATGGCGGCGCGCGAACGAGAAGCGCAGTCCTACGTCAACGGCGCACTGCTGATGCTCGACGACGAGACCCTGAGCCGAAGCGGCTACAACCGCCAGGAGCTGCAGCGCCGGCCGGCGCGCGTCTCGATGATCTGAGGGCGCCGCACTATCTCTTGAGGTGTATCGTCACCCAGCCTTCGCGATGCGTGGTGCGGACGTGGCGGAAGCGTTGCCCGACATAGGCCGCGACGACCGCATCGCGCTGACGATCGAGGATACCCGACAGGACCAGCGAGCCGCCCGGCGTCAGGTGCCGTGCCATCTCGGGCGCCAGCTTCATCAGCGGGCGGGCCAGAATGTTCGCCACGATCAGGTCGAAAGGCGCGTTGAGCGCAAAGACCGGATTGTGGAATCCCGCGGCCGTGACGGCATGCACCAGACGGACGACGCCGTTCAGGCGGACATTCTCCCGCGCGACCTTCGTGGCGACCGGATCGATGTCGGTGGCGAGGACGGGAATACCCGCCAGTTTCGCCAGCGCGATCGCAAGCACGGCGCTGCCTGTTCCCAGGTCGAGCGCGTTGCGGGGCCGCTCGCGCCGCAGCACGTCGGTGAGCATTTCGAGGCAGCCCGCCGTCGTGCCGTGATGGCCGGTGCCGAAGGCGAGGCCAGCCTCGATCTCTATGCCGATGTCTCCGACCCGCAGCCTGTCGCGATCATGTGCGCCGTGAACCAGAAAACGGCCGGCCCGCACCGGCTTCAGATCTTCGAGCGACTTCGTGACCCAGTCGATGTCCTCGAGCGTTTCGCGACCGATACCTGACGGGATCGCGAGGCGGTCGAGCACGGCCGTCATGCGCGCCGCGACCTGGTCGGGCTCGCCGGGCGCGTAGACCGAGACTTCATGGATATCGGCCGCCTCGTCGACTTCGAGGATCAGCAGCGGATGGCCGTCTTCCTCGAACTCCGCTTCGAAGGCGTCATAGGCGCGCTGCGCGTCGACCTTGTTCAAGGAGATGTGGAGGCGTGTCTGCGGCATGGCCCGATTTCAGGAGCTGACTTTTCCGGCGCGGCGCAACGGCCGCCACGATCAGCCTTTTGCCGCGAGGCGCTTCAGCTTTGCAATCGCCGTGTCGCTATTTTCTTCGTAGGCGATGGTGCCCGCGAAATCGCCTGAACTGTCGAGCAGCAGCACCGACGCAGTGTGGTCCATCGTATACTCGCCGTCGCCGGTATCGACCCTCTTCCAGTAGATGCCGAAGGATTTCGCCATCGCGTACACCTTGTCGGGCTCGCCGGTGATGCCGGTGATCCGGTCGGATGCGTTCTCGACGTAGAGCTTCATCATCTCCGGCGTATCGCGCTCCGGATCGATGGACACGAAATAGGCCCGTATATCCTTGCCCTCGTCGCCGAGCTTGGTGAGCCATGCATTCATTTCATACAGCGTCGTGGGGCAGACTTCCGGGCAGTTGGTGAATCCGAAGAACACAGCGCTCGGATGGCCGCGAAAGGCAGATTCGGTGATCGGCGCTCCATTCTCGTCGACCAGCGTGAAAGGCGCGCCGTATGGCTCGCCGCTGTTCGTCTGGCGGTACCATTCGAAGGTGAGGAAGCCGACACCGGCAGCCATCAGCACCAGAATACCAACGAGTATCGGTCGCATCATTTATCGAAAGCTCCCGGACAGCCGCGCTGCCGCTACATGCACCAGGAAAGGCCGGTTTCGACCATGGCGCGGAAAATATCGGCGCCGTTGTCGATCCACGCCGCAAACGCCGCGCCGGTCGCGGCACCGAACGCCGCGACGGCAAGCGTCAGCTTCGCGAGCAGAGAACCGGAAATGCGCATCCTGCCGAACATGCCTGCTATCTAATGCTTCATCCGCATTGGCGGAAGTGGCCACTGTGTCGCGACGGGCGCACATTTTCGTGGCAGCGGGAGCCCGGGGTCGTTGCGTTCGTTGTCGACGATCACCATTTTAGCGGACGGCTTGAGCGGAGCAAACGATGCGCGGATTCCTTATTCTTCTCCTTTCGGCTGCAGCGGCGATGGCTTTTTCGCCGGCCAGCGCGCAGGAGGTGGGCAAGGTCGGGGTCGACTGGCTCGGCAACGACATCATCATCGAGGCGATCAAGGACCCTGAGATCGACGGCGTCACCTGCCACGTCTCCTATTTCGATCGCGGGGTCATCGACCGGTTGCAGAAAGGCAACTGGTTCGAGGACCCCTCAGACACCGCGATTTCCTGCCAGCAGACCGGACCCATCACGATCGGCGACATCGATCTGAGCAAGGATGGCGAGGAAGTCTTCAAGCAGGGCATAAGCCTGATCTGGAAGAAGCAGGTCGTGAACCGCATCTACGACAAGGCCAACGATACGCTGATCTATCTGGCGCATTCGCGGCAGGTGCAGGACGGATCGGCCAAGATGTCGATCTCGACGGTTCCGCTGTTCGGCCAGCAGGTGAACTGGAAGAACGGCAAGCCCCAGTGACTTGCCGCCCGGCGCGGCACGGCGTAGAGCGCGCCGATGGAAGACGCCGCAAACATCCGCTTCAAGGAGCCCGAGCCCCGCATCCATCCGACGGCTGAACTCAAGTCCAGCCGCCTCGGGCGCTATGTCGCCGTCGGCGAGCGCGTGATCCTGCGCGAGGTCACGGTCGGCGATTTCTCCTATTTCGAGCGGCATGCCGAGGCGATCTACACGACGATCGGCAAGTTCTGCTCCATCGCGGCGAACACGCGCATAAACGCGCTGGAACACCCGATGGAGCGCATCACCACGCATAAGGTGAGCTATCGGCCGAACGAGTATTTCCGCTTTCTTGGCGTGGACCAGACCTTCAAGCAACGGAGGCAGGCGAAGGCCGTCACCATCGGCCATGACGTCTGGATCGGACATGGCGCGGTGATACTGCCCGGCGTGACCATCGGGAATGGCGCGGTGATTGGCGCGAACGCCGTTGTCCGCAAGAACGTCCCCGCCTACACGATCGTCGCCGGCGTGCCGGGGCGCGTCATTCGAAAACGCTTCGACGACGCGATCGCCGCGCGGATCGAGGCGGCGGCATGGTGGGACTGGCCGCTCGAGCGGCTGGCGGACGCCATACCCGACATGCAGTCACTGCCGATAGAGGCGTTTCTGGCGCGCTGGGGCGCGTGAATCAGGCGCGCTCGCCGGGTTTCAGCGGCGCCACGGCAGGTTCGATGTAGAAGTGCCGGCGCAGCTGGCGTCTCGTCACCCAGATGAAGATTCCGATGAGGACCATCAGCAGCCAGGTGATCGGCGCCAGCCGGATGTCCTCGCTGCCGCCGAGCCACCAGACGTCCGGCTGGTAATCCAGAAGATCGGTGCGACGCAGGAAGACCTTGAAGCCGAGCAGGCCCGCATGCATGCCGATGGCGCAGGCGAGCGATCCGCTGGCGATGTAAGTGACGATGAAAAGCCCGCCAAGCAGGAAGAGGCCAAACAGCAGGCTCGCCACGTCGGCAAGCGCCCAGGAATCCTTGTAGGAGATCAGGTGCGTCACCGAGAACAGCGCCGCCGCCACGACGATCGCCGCGACCGTTACCAGTGGCGTCTCGTCGTAGCGCAGATGACGGAAGACGAAGGCGCGGAAAATGTGCTCCTCGGTGTAGGCGAGCACGATCACCACGAGCAGCGCGACGATCGTCTTGCCGAGCAGCGCCATCGAGAAGCTCGCCCATGCGTCGGTAGACCAGCTGACGAAGCCCATGAGGCCGAGAAGCCCGTAGGCGATGGCCATCAGCACCACAGCCTGCGCCCACATGGCGCCGAAGCCGGCGAGCGCGCGCGGCAGGTTGGCGAGGTAGGGTTTTAGAAAAACCGCCGGTCCGCCGCCGCGACGCACGGCGAAGATGACGAGGATCGGGATGATGATGAGGAACAGGCTGACCTGTCCGATGCCCTTCGTATCCCGCAGGGAAACGCCAGCGCCCGTCGCGTGAAGCACGAACTCCACCGCCGCGCAGGCGACGAAGACGATGACGAGCAGAACGAAAAGGCTGACGTAGCGGGACAAGGCGGATTTCCGGCGATGTTTTCGGCTGGTTAGGGTCAGGACCTGCTGATCTGGTCGAAATGGTGTGAGGTCATTTCGCTGGATAGGAGGAGCGAAGGCGAAGGCAATGTTGACCATTGTCGAGCCTTCGCGACGAGGTAGCCGGCCAAATGAACCACATCCGAAGGACGCCGAAACGGCTTCGACCTGCCGCGTCGAACTCCTCGGCCGATGGAACCCCATCGACCTTCGGACTTCTCCTCGCATCTCTTTGCCGTTTCAGGCGCCATTTCGATCATATCAGCAGGTCCTGACCCTTACCGAAGCCCCGGTCAATGTCCATCGATCAGCCCGTCATATGATCTTGAAATGCCTCCGCATAATCCGGGTGCCAGCGGGAGAGGGCGGGCCGATTGTGGATGATGTCGCCGACCGCCCAGGCCATGCGCTTCTCGTCGGTCGCACGGGCGACCTCGTTGTCGGGGCAAAGGATGTAGAAATCGCCGGCCGCCAGCCGTTCGAGCATGAAGTCGACCACCTGCTCGCCGGTCCACGCGCCAGCCGGCTTCTCCGTCGCGCCGACGGTGAGGCCGGTATAGGTGAATCCGGGGATGAGCAGGTGCGCGGAGACTTTCGAGCCGGCCATGTTGCGCAGTTCGTGGGCGAGGCCTTCCGTGAAGCTTTTCACGGCGGCCTTCGAGACGTTGTAGGCGAGGTTGCCGGGCGGCGTGGTGATGCCCTGCTTGGAGCCGGTGTTGACGATGACGCCGGCATTGCCGGACTCGATCATCATCGGCGCAAAGGCCTGCGTGCCATAGGCGACACCCCAGAAATTCACGTCGATCAGCCTGCGCCAGCCGTCGGAATTCTCCCACGGCTTGCCCGGATTGTCGCCGATGCCGGCATTGTTCATCAGCACGGAGGGCGCGCCTAACCGCGTCCGGACGGTATCGGCGAGCGATTGCAGATCTTCCAGTCGCGTGACGTCCACCGCTTCGGCGAGGATCTGGCCGACGCCCGGCGTTGCCTTGATGGCGTCCGCGGCGGCGGAAAGCCGATCCGCGCCGAGATCGGCGATCACGACGTTCATGCCGCGCGCGGCATAGCGTTTCGCGGCGGCGAGACCGATCCCGCTCGCACCTCCGGTAATGACTGCGGTGTTGCCGGCGGCAAAGGCGGAAAGAGCGGTGTCATCGGTCATCAGCGGGTTCCTCCGTTGGACGCCAGAGAGCTTATGGAGCGGTGTTTCGTCAAGCGGTGCGGGCCAGAACCGCATCCCGTTGCCTGCATATCTGCGACAATTTGCATATGAATTGTACAGTGGGGAAGTTTGCCCACCCAACGGGCATCACCTATGTTCACCTTGATGACATTCTCCCTCCTGAATGTCAGAAAAGTATGGCCCGCCGGTCTCCTCCCCGGCGGGCCTTCTTTTTTTACTCGTGCTGCACCCTACTGCCGGGTGTTGTCGGCCTGGCCGCCTCGTTGCTGCTTGTCGCGCAACTGATTTCCGCCCTGCTGGCCCTGGCGATCCTGTCCTCCCGTGCCGCCGTGCTCGGCCTGCTGCTGGCGGATCAGATCGTCCTTGTCGGCCTTGTGCGTGCCTTGGTGCTTGATGTTTTCCTGATCGGGCATTGAGCTGCTCCTTTCCTTGCAGCAGATCAACCGATCAGGCCGGATCGGGGTTCCATGCAGCGGTGTCGGAGCCGATTGCCACTCACACCGACGTGACGAAACCGTCGAGCACCTTCTTCTGGCCGGCCCTGTCGAAATCGATGGTAAGCTTGTTGCCGTCGATTGCAGCGATGTTGCCGTTGCCGAATTTCTGGTGGAACACGCGGTCGCCGACATGGAAGGCCGAGGGGCTGTCCGACACGGATTTCGCGACCAGCTCGCCCTCGATGACCCGGCTTTTCACCGAGCCCCGGCCCGCGCCATAGCCGGAATCGGTCTCGCCATAGCCGATGCGCTCGACCTGATGGCCGGAGCGGCTGCCCCAGTTGCGGTCGGTCGCCTCGGTACGGTTGGCCTGCGCGCGCGCCCAGCCGGGCGTCGCATAGGTGTTGGAGAAGGCGCCGCGGCCGCCGCCGACATTGTCGAAGCGCGACGCGCCGTAAGGGTTCTGGCGGCCAGCCGAAAAACCGCCCCGGCCGGAAGCGAAGGAGCCGCCGCCATAGGGGTTGCCGTAGCCGCCATAGGAGCCGCCGCCCTCGGCGACATCGACATGGGCCTCCGGCAACTCGTCGAGGAAGCGCGACGGAATGGTCGATTGCCAGAGGCCGTGGATGCGCCGGTTCGACACGAACCAGAGATGCAGATTCTTCTTGGCGCGGGTCAGCCCGACATAGGCGAGGCGGCGCTCCTCCTCCAGCCCGGAGCGGCCGCCCTCGTCCAGCGCGCGCTGGTGGGGGAACAGCCCTTCCTCCCAGCCCGGCAGGAAGACCGTCTCGAACTCCAGGCCCTTGGCCGAGTGCAGGGTCATGATGGAGACGGCGTCCATGCCCTCGTTCTGCTCGGCATCCATGACCAGCGCGACATGTTCGAGGAAGGCGCGCAGGGACTCGTATTCCTCCATGGAGCGGATCAGCTCCTTGAGGTTTTCCAGCCGCGTGGGTGCATCGGGCGCGCGGTCGTTCTTCCACATATCCGTGTAGCCGGACTCTTCGAGGATGATCTCGGCGAGCTCGGTATGCGGTTTGGTGTCGAGCATTTCCTGCCAGCGGGCGAAATTCGCGGCGACCTCGCGCAAAGCGGCGCGCGGCTTGGGCTTCAGCTCGTCCGATTCGGCGAGATTGGCGGCGGCGGCGAGCATGGGGACGCGCAAGGCGCGCGCCGTGTCGTGGATCTGGCGGATGGTGGCTTCGCCCAGCCCGCGCTTCGGCACATTGACGATGCGCTCGAAGGCCAGGTCGTCCGCGCCCTGCGCCACGACGCGAAGATAGGCCATCGCGTCGCGGATCTCCTGCCGCTCGTAGAAGCGCGGGCCGCCGATGACGCGATAGTTCAGCCCCATGGTGACGAAGCGATCCTCGAACTCGCGCATCTGGAAGGAGGCGCGGACGAGGATGGCCATGTCGTTGAGCGCATGGCCTTTCCTCTGAAGGGTCTCGATCTCGTCGCCGACGGCGCGCGCTTCCTCCTCCGAATCCCAGGCGGCGTGGACATTTACCTTGGCGTCGTCGGGCGAGGGGCGGTCGGTGAACAGCGTCTTGCCGAGCCGGCCCTCATTGTGCGCGATCAGATGGGAGGCGGCGCCGAGGATATGGGCGGTCGAGCGGTAGTTGCGCTCCAGCCGGATGACCGTCGCGCCCGGGAAATCCTTTTCGAAGCGGAGGATGTTGTCCACCTCCGCCCCGCGCCAGCCATAGATCGACTGGTCGTCGTCGCCGACGCAGCAAATATTGATTTGCTGCTGTTTGTTCTCGCTCACGGGCCGTACCGCCGCCTGCGGCGGCTGGCCCTCCGCGGGGGCGGCCTGACCGGCCGACGCCCGGTCGGGCTTGCGGCCTTCGGCCGAAGACATTGCGCGCTCAGTTTTCGGTCGCTGCGCCAGAAGCCGCAGCCACATATATTGGGCGGTGTTGGTGTCCTGATACTCGTCCACCAATATGTATTTGAACTTGCGATGGTATTCCGCCAGCACGTCGGGATGCTCGCGGAAGATGCGGATCGGGTGGCAGAGAAGGTCGCCGAAGTCGCAGGCGTTCAGCGTCTGCAGGCGCTCCTGATAGGCGGCGTACAGCTCGCGGCCCTTGCCGTTGGCGAAGGAGCGGGCGTCGCCCTCGGGGATGTCCTTCGGGCCGAGCCCCTTGTTCTTCCAGCCGTCGATCATGTTGGCGAAGGTGCGCGCCGGCCAGCGCTTGTCGTCCAGCCCCTCGGCCTGGATGAGCTGCTTGAGCAGGCGGATGACGTCGTCCGTGTCGAGGATGGTGAATCCGGATTTGAGGTTCGCGAGCTCGGCATGGCGGCGCAGGAGCTTTACCCCGATGGAATGGAAGGTGCCGAGCCAGGGCATGCCCTCCACCGCCTCGCCGACCAAAAGGCCGATGCGCTGCTTCATCTCGCGCGCGGCCTTGTTGGTGAAGGTGACGGCGAGGATCTGCGACGGATAGGCGAGGCCGGTGGCGAGGATGTGGGCGATGCGGGTGGTGAGCACGCGCGTCTTGCCCGTGCCGGCGCCGGCGAGCACCAGCACCGGGCCTTCGGTCGTCTCGACGGCCAGCCGCTGCTCGGGATTGAGACCTTTCAGGTAATCCGGCGGGCCGTTGTGGCCCTGCCGCGCGGCCATGGCGCGGGCGGCGATGCCTCCGCCCTGCGGACGCGGCGACGCGCTTGCGGGGCCGGGCACGCCACGGGGATCGGGCTCCTCGTCAAAGAAGGGCATATCGTCGGGAAAGCCGGACATCTGAGCCGAATGTAGTGATTCGGGCCGGAAAGGCCAGAAGTGTTTCCGATTTGTACCGGATCGGCAAGGGAGAAGAGGAAAAATTTCCTCTCTGTTTTCCGGCGCGCCGTGCTTCACACTTCTTTACATAGGCCGCGAATGGCGGAAACCTCGGCTCCCTATGGTGCTCCCATCGGCAACCGCCAGATGGAAGAAGGAGCACATCATGACCAACCAGAACGAAACCAACCCGCAGGATACCGGCAGCACCATCGACCACGATCGCAACGAGACGTCTCCGGCCCCCAAGGCGAAGCGGAACCTGACGCTGACTGTCGGTCTGGCGCTCGCGGCCGTCATCGGCATCGGTGCGGCAGTCGCCGTGGCGCAGGGCGGATGGGGCGGCCCCGGCGGCTGGAAGCACGGCATGGGCCATATGGGCGCGCGTTTCGCCGAGCATCGCGTAGGCCACATGCTTGACGAGATCGACGCGAGCGCCGAACAGGAAACGAAGATCTGGGCGATCATCGACCGGACGCGCACCGAACTCCGGCCGATGGGCCGCGAGTTCCGCGACACGCGCGAGCAGGTGATGACGCTGCTGGCTGCCCCGACGATCGACAAGGCGGCGGTCGAGACGCTGAGGGCGAGCCGCATCGCGGCGATCGACGAAGCGTCGAAGAAGGCGGTGGCTGCGGCGGTTGAGGCGGCGGAGGTGCTGACGCCCGAACAAAGGGCGAAGCTCGCCGCCGAGATGAAGGAACGCCACGGCGGCCGCTGGTAAGCGGCGAAAGGAGAGGGCATGGCGGACGAGGTTCTGATCATCGATGACGATGCGCGCCTCGCCGCCATGCTCGGCGACTATCTCGGCAGCAACGGCTATTCGACCGCCCGCGCCGGGACGGGCCGCGCCGGCGTGGAGGAAGTGCGCCGCCGCGCGCCGGACGCGGTGATCCTCGACGTGATGCTGCCGGACATAGACGGCTTCGAGGCGTGCCGGCAGATCAGGGCCTTTTCCGACGTGCCGGTACTCATGCTGACGGCGAAGGGCGACGAGACCGACCGCATCGTCGGGCTGGAACTCGGCGCCGACGATTATCTGCCCAAGCCGTTCAACCCGCGCGAATTGCTGGCGCGGCTGAAGGCGATCCTGCGCCGGCGCGGGGGCGGCGCGGACCTGCCGCGCACCTTGCGGTTCGGGCGGCTGGAGATCGATCCCGGCTCGCGGACGGCGCGCGTCGACGGGACAGCCAGGCCGCTCACCAGCCATCAGTTCGAATTGCTGCTGGCGCTGGCCGAGAACGCCGGGCGCACGCTGTCGCGCGAGCAGCTCATGGATATGGTGAAGGGCGAGGAACTGGACGCCTTCGACCGCTCGATCGACGTGCATGTGTCGCGCATCCGGGCGGCGATCGAGGATGACCCGAAGCACCCGCGCAGGCTGATCACCGTTCGCGGCGCGGGCTATGTATTCGCGCGCAACCAGGACGATGTGTGACCATGGTCAGCAGCCGGCTGTTCCTGAAGGTCTATCTGACGCTGCTGGCGTGCCTGGCGGCGGTCGCGCTGGCGAGCGGCGCCTACTGGCGGCTGACGATGGACCGCGACACGGCCAATTTCGGCGAACGGCGCGACCGCTTCGCGCAGGAAATGCTGCCGGCGTCCGACGATCCGGCGCAGACGCGGCTGATGCTGGAGCGGCTCGGCAAGGCGCTCGACGCCGATCTGGCGCTCTATTCGCGCGACGGCGAGCTGCTGGCTTCCGCCGGGCAGCCGCCCGACCTGACCGAGCCGCGACGCGGCAAGCGGCCCTTCCGCTACAGGCATGGCGAGCCGCAGATCGTGCGGTTTCCCGACGGGCGCGTGCTTGTCGCCGACATCGCCATGCCGTGGGAGGGCGGCCGGCGCGGGGCGCTGGGTTACATAGCGCTGATCGCGGCGGTGGTCGGCCTCGCGGCCTATCCGGTGGTCCGCCATCTGACGCGGCGGCTCGAAAAACTGCGCGAAGGCGTGGAGAAGTTCGGCGGCGGCGCGCTCGACGCGCGTGTCGACGTGAAGGGCCGGGACGAGGTCGCGGCCGTCGCGCGCAGCTTCAACGCCGCCGCCGGGCGCATCGAGCAACTGGTCGGCGCGCACCGCACGCTGCTCGCCAATGCCAGCCACGAATTGCGCTCGCCGCTGGCGAGACTTCGCATGGCCATCGACCTTTCGGGGCTGCCGGCGAATGGCGGGCAGTCGCGCGAGATCAATGCGAACCTCGCTGAAATCGATGAACTGGTGGAGGAGATCCTGCTCGCCAGCAGGCTGGAACACACTGCCGCCGCTGCAAAGCTGGAACCGCTCGATCTGAGCGGCCTCGTGGCGGAGGAATGTTCGCGGCACGGCATCGAGATGTCCGGCGTGGCCGCGCCGATGAGCGGCGACCGCCGGCTGCTGACCCGCCTGACCCGCAATCTTCTCCTCAACGCGATGCGACATGGGCGTCCGCCGGTGGATGTGGACGTGTCGAGCGACGCGCGCGGCGTGACGCTCACCGTTCGCGACCATGGCGACGGCCTGCCGCCGGGGGAGGAGGCGCGGGTCTTCGAGCCCTTCTACCGGCCCGCCGGACGCAGCGAGTCGGCAGGCGGCTGGGGGCTCGGCCTCGCGCTTGTGCGCCAGATCGCCGAACTGCATGGCGGCACCGCGCGCTACGAGACGCCGGTGGATGGCGGGGCGCGCTTCGTCGTGCACCTGCCGCGGAAGGGATGAGCAGCCGGACCGTTCCTGCTTTTTTCGAAATGCGGAAACGATCTGTTTTCTGGTGTTCAGTCGTCCCTTACGGTTCTCAGATTCGAGACCACCCGGCGGTTCTGGACCTTGCAGGAGCGGTCGGAGCAGGCGCGGACTTCCCTGTCCTTGCCGTATCCCTTGGCCCACATGCGGTTCGGCTCCACGCCGGCATTGACGAGATAGCTCATCACCGCGTCCGCCCGCTTCTGCGAGAGCGTGACCTGCGCGGAAGCCCCGCCCGAATCGTCGGCGAAGCCCTGCAGCTTCACCAGCCATTTCGGATACTGCTTCAGCCACGCGGCCTGCGCATCGAGCGTCGCCTTCGCGGTCGAATCGAGAGCGGCCGAATCCGCCGCGAAGAAGGTTCGGCGGCTGACATTGAGGATGAAATCCTCCTCCGTTCCCGGCTTGACGTTTTCGAAGCCGGCTGCCGGCTGATTGGTCTCGTCCGGAGTCGTGGAAACGGGCGGAGGCGGCTCCTGCGGGCCGGGACGCGGCGTCATCGACGTCGTCGAGCAGGCGGCGAGCGCCATCGCCATGCAAGCGAGCAAGGCGAGGCCGGGGATGCTGCGTCTCATTTCGGCGCTCCGCGGTCGATATCGTCCAGTTTCATCGCGCGGTCGGCCTGGTCCGCGATGTGCTGAAGCACCGCCACGGCGGTTCCCACGGGAATGCGCTGATAGAGGTCTATCGCGTCCTCGTTGAACATGCGGATGCAGCCGCTCGACGCGTCCGTGCCGATGCTCCAGGGCTGGATGGTGCCGTGGAAGCGGTAGCCGGTGTCGGCGCCGTCACGGTGCAGATACATGGCGCGGGCGCCGAGCGGGTTGCTGGGCGAGCCGCCGGCGACGGAGGCCGGGAGGTCGGGATGGCGCGCGATCATCTCCGGCGGCGGCGTCCATTTCGGCCACAGCGCCTTGCGGTCGACGGTCGAGCGGCCATACCACTTGAAGCCTTCCTTGCCGACGCCCACGCCGTAGCGGATGGCCGTCTTGTTCTCGTTGATGAGATAGAGGAAGTGGTTGCGGGTATCGACAACGACGGTGCCGATGGGCTCGCTCGAATAGTATTTGACGACCTGACGCCGCCATTTCGGGGCGACCTTGGAAAAATTCGTCCGCTTGTAGGTGACGCCGTTGTCTGTCGCGGTTCCGGCGAACCAGTCGGCCGCCGCCGCCTCGGCCTCGACGCTTCCGGCCACCGCCGCAGCCAGGCCACCCAACACGACTTCCCTGCGTGTCAGCCGCATATGATTTCCCCCTCGAATACGATCGGACCATAGATGAGCCGTTTGCGGGATCAAGTGTGGTGCCGGCGGTTGGCGCCGATTTCGCGGCGGGTGTTGCGCGAAATACAACCACGCGCCGGCGCGGCGATGTTGCCGGAGCAAAGAAGTCGAAACGCCATTGAAACATGCCCGTTACCTGGCGAGCGGCAAGACGCGCGCGACCGCCTTCCGCGTGAAACAGACTCGTGGGAAAGGACGGCACAGACCGGACTCGGAGCGATCCGCGCCGGGGTTTGGGGGACATCATGAGCGACACCTTCACCGTGACCACGCGAACCTCCTGGTTCGGGCGTCTCAAGAATTCCGTCATCGGCGTGCTGATCGGTCTGCTGCTGGTGGTCGGCATGGTCGTCCTCCTGTTCTGGAACGAGGGCAGGGCGGTGCAGACCGCCCGCTCGCTGACGGAAGGCGCGGGCGTCGTCGTCTCGGTGTCGTCGGACGCCGTCGACCCGGCAAATGATGGCAAGCTTGTGCACGTCACCGGCGACGTCAGCACATGGCACAAGCCTTCCGATCCGGGCTTCGGCATCACGGCAGAAGGCGTGCGGCTGGAGCGGCGCGCCGAGATGTTCCAATGGAAGGAGACGTCCGAATCGAAGAGCCAGGACAAGCTCGGCGGCGGGCAGGAGACGGTGACGACGTACAGCTATTCCAAGGTATGGAGCGACGGCCCGATCGACTCGTCGCGCTTCAAGCAGCCGGCCGGCCACGAGAACCCGCCAATGGAGATACGCGGCCAGAACTTCCAGGTGCCGGAAGCCGAACTCGGCGCTTTTTCGCTCAGCCAGCGCGTCATCTCGATGATCGACGCGCAGAAGGATTTTCCGGTCGCGCCCGACCAGACGGCGGCGGTCGACGCCGCCTATAGCGGCAACAAGCGGGTGACGGTGGCGGAAGGACGCATCTATCTGGGCTTCAACGCCACGCAGCCAGCGGTGGGCGACTACCGAATCTCCTACCGGCTCGCGCCGCTCGGCCCGATCAGCGTGATCGGCAAGCAGGCCGGCAGCGGTTTCGACAGCTACCAGACGCAGGCGGGCGATGCGCTGCTGATGGTGGACGACGGCGTCGTGCCGGCCGAAAAAATGTTCGCCGACGCGCAGACGGCCAACACGCTGGTGACGTGGATCATCCGCGTCATCGGACTGATCTTCCTGTGGGTCGGCTTCGCCCTCGTCATGGCGCCGCTCGGCGCGCTGGCGGCCGTCATCCCGCCGCTCGGCCAGATGGTCGGCTTCGGCGCGGGGCTCGTCGCGCTGGTGCTCGCGGTGCTTGTCGGCGCGGGAACGATCGCGATCGCCTGGTTCTGGTATCGGCCGCTGCTGGCGCTGGGGATCATCGTGGCTGGCGTCGCCATCGCCTTCCTGCTCGGCCGTATGGGTCGCGCGCGGGCGAAGGTGGCGGCATCCGCCGCGCCGCAGGCAGCGTAGGCAAGCCGCCGACAAAGGCTGCGCTTCTCATTCAAGCGTGTGTGATTGGACCCTGCGGTTCGGGCTCCTATCCTTGCGTCATATCCTGAATGGAGGACGCGATGGAACGGCCGAAAATCACGCAGGCGATGATCGACGCCTATGACGAATACACGCATCTGACGCTCGACCGGCGCGGTTTCATGGAGAAACTGTCGAAGCTGGCGGGCTCGGGGGCAGCGGCTGCGGCGATCGCGCCCATGCTTGCCGCCAACAGCGCGCGGGCGGCCATCGTGCCTGAGGACGATCAGCGCCTGAAGGCTGAGGACATCACCTATCCCGGCGCGGAAGGCGAGATGAAGGGCTATCTCGTGCGGCCGGCGGATGCTACGGGCAAGCTCGGAGCCGTCATCGTCATCCACGAGAACAGGGGCCTCAACGCCCATATCAAGGACGTGGCGCGCCGCATCGCGCTGGAAGGCTTTGTCGCGCTGGCGCCGGACTTCCTGTCGCCGCAGGGCGGCACGCCCGCCGACGAGGACAAGGCGCGCGAGATGTTCTCCTCGCTCGACGCGGCCACGACCGCCGCGAACGGCGTGGCGACGGTGGCGTTCCTCAGGAACAGCGAGGCGACCAATGGCAAGGTCGGCGCGGTCGGTTTCTGCTGGGGCGGCGGCACGGTGAACAACCTCGCCATCGCCTCGCCAGACCTTGCGGCGGGCGTCGCCTATTACGGCGCGCAACCAAAGGACACGGCGGCGATCGCCAACATCAAGGCGCCTCTGCTCCTGCACTATGCCGGGCAGGACGAGCGCATCAATGCCGGCATCGATGCCTACAAGGCGGCGCTCGATGCGGCGGGCAAGGAATACACCGTCCACATCTACGAGGGCGCGCAGCACGCCTTCAACAACGACACATCGGAAGCCCGCTACAACAAGGAAGCGGCCGATCTTGCATGGGGAAGGACTGTGGCTTTCTTCAAGGAAAAGCTATCCTAGAGCCTTTCATGGTTAGCCGGAAACGGTTCTGTTTGTCAGATGGCAGGGCGATCCGCGCGAAGGCCGGTGCAGGTCGTACCGGGAGTACGGCCAAATCCGGCCGACAAAGCGGGCGTACGCCAGCGGCAAACCCTTCGGGCCGGGTGCATTTGGCCCATTTCCTTCGGCTTTCGGCTCGGCCGTGGCGCCACCACGCCCTTCGCCGAAACCCTCGACCTTGGGACCAAATGCTCTCAGGCAGAACGGTTCCGGGTAGCCATGAAAGGCTCTAGCAGCGTGACGAATCCGCAGATCCATCATTTCGAGCCCAATGGCGGCATTCCCAACAGCCGGCTGCCGCTGGTGATCTTCAAGGGCGGCCTGCCGGCGGATGCGCGAAGCGGCGAGGCGGCGTGCGCGCTCTATCGCAGGAACGGCTGGGGCGGAACGTGGGTCTACACCGTCTTTCCCTACTGGCATTTCCACACGAAGGGGCACGAGGTGCTGGGCTGCGTGGCGGGCACGGCGAAGATCGGCTTCGGGGGAGACGACGGCATCGTGGTGGACGTGTCGGTCGGCGACGTGGCGATCGTCCCGGCAGGTGTCGGGCACAAGAAACTCTCCGCCTCGCCGGGATTCCAGATGGCGGGCGGCTATCCGCCGAAGCAGCAGGGCGACATCGTGCGGCCGGGACAGTTTTCCGACTGGGAACTGGCAGAAGCGATCGGCAAGGTCGCCCTGCCGGAGAGCGATCCCGTCCTCGGGAAGGATGACGGCGTCGTGGCGATATGGCGCGGCGTTACGGGCCGTTGACGGATTTCAGGCCGCCTGAAGCAGCGGCCGGACGTCTTCGGCCCGGAAGGAGAAGATCAGCGCCATCTGGTCCATCACCTCGTCGGCGGCGTAGCCGAGATCGCGATAGGCGCGGATCGCGGCCTCGATCTCGAACCGCTCGGAAAGCGGCACGCGCGTTTCGTCGGTGATCTCGATCTGCATATCCAAGCGTGTTCCCCCGAAAACCCTTGCTGAAGCCTACGCAGGCTCGCTTGCGTCAGGCTTGCTATCGAAGGGAGTTCAGCGACCGGGTGGCTTCGGCGATCCATTTCAGGCGCTTCTCGGGCACGAGGCCGTAATTGTAATAGTTGACGGCATCAGCCCCTGCGGCGACGGCGGCAAGGCCGGCTTCCGCCAGTTCGCCGGGGCCGGAAAGCTCCGGGTGAAAGAGACGCAGGCCGGCGCCGAGGAATTTTTCCGGGCCGATGGCGCGGCGCATCCCGGTGACGGCGGCGGCGACGGCGGCAGCCGGCTCGCCATAGAGGCAGAGAAGCACGCCGTCGCAGGCTTTCGCGACCTCGGGCAAGTCGAGCGCCGCATACCAGGTGGCGGCGTCGCTGACCGCGATCACCTTCGTGTCCGGATGTGCCTCCTGCCGGATTTCGCCGACGAGGCTGGTCACCACGCTGTCGCGCCACTCGAGGAAGGCGAAAAGAGGTTCGATGGCCTCGAAGGCGGCGATGCCTTTCGCCGGAAAATCGGGAAAGGTGCATTCCGGCCGCTCGCGGTCGAGTGCGACCGATATCTGCTCCGCCACCCAGCGCTTCGCCGCTTCGCCATCGACACCCTCCTGCGCCGCGCGGTCGAGGCAATGGTCGCAGAAGCAGATGGAGAGGAAGAAGTCTTCCTCGAGCGTCAGGCCGACGCCATCCTTCTCGTGATGATAGCCATGCGTGAAACCCATATAGCTCGGGGTTTCGAGTTCGATCACGTCCGGCCGGTAGTTCTCCGAAATGTCTTTCGCCAGCGTGCGCGCGTAGCGCCGCGCCTCGGGCGACGCCGGGCAGAGGCTGAACCAGTTCGGATCGCCGAAGGCGTTGCGGGCGACATGCGTCGGATGCAGCATGCCGAGCCGCGTATTGTGCAGGCAGACCGTCCAGCACGACGTACGGATGCCAGACGCGGCGCGCGCATCGACCAGCGCACGCAGCATGTCGCCATCCTCTCCCACCTGACGGGCCATCTTCGGCTGGATCGCCGCATCGGCCCACAATGCCGGGGAGGGGCGGAAGTAGACCGTGCCGTCCTCCGGAAAATAGCTCTTCCGGCGCTTGCCGCGCGGCTGCACGAAGCGGCCGGCATGGTAGGAGGTGGCGAGGCTGACCGTGTTCAGGCCGAGATCGCGGATTTCGACAAGAAATCGATCGATGCCCTGCTCGGCGACATCCCACGGATAAGTCCAGACGGAAAGCTGCAACGTGCTGGCCATGGTCAGACCGTCTTCGGCCTGCGGTTGATGGCGATGGAGCGGCCGGCGCGCTCCGGCATGGGCAGCGCCGCATGGGCGTCGCGCATCGCCTCCACTTTTGCAGCGATGTCAGGCGGAAAGGCCACGACCTTGGGTCCGTTCATGTCGACATGGAGCGACAGCGTCTCCGAGGTCGCCGCCAGCCAGCCGTCGATGTGGCGGATTTCCTGATACATGCGCAGACGCTTCTCATCGTGGTCCAGAAGCTGGAAGGAGACGGTGACCTTGTCGCCGAAATGCAGTTCCTGCTGATAACAGATGTGTATTTCCGCCGTGTAGATGGTGAGCCGGCGCTCCTTCGCATAGCGCGGCCCCATGCCCATCAGTTCGAAGGCCTCGTCCGACCCGCGGTCGAACAGCACGTTGTAGTAGGCCATGTTGAGATGGCCGTTGTAGTCGATCCAATCCTTCTCGATGTCCATGGCGCGGGAGACATAAGGGGTCGCGACGGTCATCAATCGGCTCACAAAAGGAGGCTTGCTCAAACGCGGTCGAAAACTGCTATAGGCCCTCTAGCCGACCAGCAAGGGTCAGGCTGGCTTATTCGCGGAGGAATCCATGGCTCTGAGCGACCTGGTGACGGTTGCACGCAACGAGGCGGGCATCGCAGCCGTGCTCGGCATCCTGAAGCAGCGTTTCGGCGAGCGCTTCCAGACCGGGCAGGACATCCGCGCGCAACATGCGCATACGACGAGCTACATCCCGAATCAGCCGCCGGACGGCGTGGTGTTCGCGCAGTCCACGGAGGACGTGCAGGAGGTCGTGCGCGCCTGCGCCGAGTATCGCGTGCCGGTGATTCCGTTCGGCACCGGCACGTCGCTGGAAGGGCATACCAACGCGCCGGGCGGCGGTATCTCCATCGATCTCATGCAGATGAACCGCATTCTCGCCGTCAATCCCGAGGATCTCGACTGCACGGTCGAGCCGGGCGTCACGCGCGAGGCGCTGAACACGCATCTGAGGGATACCGGGCTGTTCTTCCCCATCGATCCGGGCGCCAATGCGAGCCTCGGCGGCATGGCGGCGACGCGTGCTTCCGGCACCAATGCCGTGCGCTACGGCACGATGCGCGAGAACGTGCTGGCGCTGACCGCCGTGATGGCGGACGGCCGCGCCATCACCACGGCCCGGCGGGCGAAGAAGACGTCGGCCGGCTACGACCTGACCCGACTGCTGGTGGGTTCGGAGGGAACGCTCGGCATCATCACCGGGCTGACGCTGAAGCTCTACGGCATTCCGCAGGCGATCTCGGGCGGCGTCTGCCCGTTCCCGAGCCTCGAAGCAGCCTGCAACGCCGTGATCGCCACGATCCAGATGGGCATACCGGTGGCGCGAATCGAAATCGTCAACGCGCTGCAGATGCGGGCGATGAAGAACTATTCGCAGCTCGATTACCCGGAAAGCCCATGCCTGTTCGTCGAGTTCCACGGCAGCGAGGCCGGCGTCGCCGAGCAGGCGGAGAGCTTTGGCGAGATCGCCACCGAGTATGGCGGCGGGCCGTTCCTGTGGACGAAGGTGGCGGAGGAGCGCGCGAAACTCTGGAAGGCGCGGCACAACGCCTATTTCGCCTCGCTGACGCTGCGTCCCGGCACCAAGGGCCTGTCCACGGATGTCTGCGTGCCGATCTCGCGGCTCGCCGAATGCATCCGGGAAACGGAAGCCGATATCGAGCGCATGGGCCTGATCGCGCCGATCGTCGGCCATGTCGGAGACGGCAATTTCCATACCATGCCGTTGATCGACATGGACAATCCGGAAGAGATCGCACGCTGCGAGGAGTTCGTTTCGCGGCTGAACCTGCGCGCCATCTCCATGGACGGCACCTGCACGGGCGAGCATGGCATAGGGCAGGGCAAGGTCGGATTCCTGGAGCGCGAGGTCGGCGACAGCGTCGACTTCATGCGGACCATCAAGACCGCGCTCGATCCGCTCAACATCATGAATCCCGGAAAAATCCTTCCGGCCGCCCATTGACAGCCGCACCGGCGACGAAATCGCCACTTTATAGTCGGACCGATGCAGCTATGCTGCGGAAAAGATTCCTGAACCCCGTGGAGCGATGCTCGCCCGTCTTTTCGTCCTGATCGGTGGCCTTTTCGTGCTGGTGCTGACCGCGGCACTGGTGGCGCCGTACTTCATCGACTGGACGAACTACAGGGCCGATTTCGAGCGAGAAGCGAGCGGCATTCTCGGGCTTCCGGTAAAGGTGCAGGGCGATGCCTCGGCGCGCATCCTGCCGTTTCCGTCAGTGACCTTCACCGACGTGGTCGTCGGGGCGGGTGACAGCGAGCCGGCGATGACGGCCGAAGAGTTCTCCATGGACGCCGAGCTGGCGCCGTTCATGAGCGGCGAGTTCCGTATCTTCGACATGCGCGTCGTGCGGCCGAAGGCGACGGTTTCGGTCGGCGCGGACGGGACCATCGACTGGGCAATGCGCCCGTCCTCACCGATCGCGGCGTCGAGGATCTCCCTCGAAAAGCTGACGATCAGCGAGGGGCTTGTGACCATCCACCACGCAGGCAGCGGGCGCGATCACGTGCTGAGCGAGATCAACATGGACGCTTCCGCGCGGTCCTTGCTCGGGCCGTGGCGCGCCGAGGGCAGCCTGCGCGCGGACGGAAGGCAGGCGGCGCTTTCGATCTCCACCGGCGCGCCCGCCGACGATGGCTCGATGCGGCTCAAGCTGCTGACCAATCCGGCGCTCTATCCGATCGTCATCGAGGCGGACGGCGACGTACGGATGGAGAACGGCGCGGCGACCTATGCCGGCACGTTCAGGGTCGACGCCAAGGAGGACGTGACGCAGGAACTGCGGGGCGCGAAGAAAAACGGGGCAGCCGCCAAGGCCGACCGGCAGGTCGTGCCGCCCAACCGGCTGGGGGGCAAGTTCACTTTCGACAGCCACCGGCTTTCCATCGACGAGTTCCGTTTCGAGAGCGGCCCGCTGAACGACCCCTATGTCGCGGACGGCAAGGCTGCCATCGACTTTGGCGCGGAACCCCGCTTCTCTATCGTGGCCGACGGCGCGCAACTGCGCTTCGACGAGACCACGCAGCAGGCGACGCCCGGCCAGACGCTCGACCGGCGGCTGGCCGATCTGCAGGCGATGCTGACGGGATTGCCCCAGCCCACCATACCCGGCACGGTCGAGGTGAACCTGCCGGCGATCGTGGCCGGCGACACGATGATCCGCGACGTCAGGGTTTCGGCGGAGCCGCAAGGCGACGGCTGGAACATCAAGTCGCTGGCGGCGGTGCTGCCGGGCCGCGCGACCGTCGAGGCAAATGGCACGCTCGCGACTGCCGGCGAGCTCGGCTTCAAGGGCAATCTGCTTCTCGCCGTGGCCCAGCCGTCCGGCTTCATGGCCTGGCTCTCCAAGGATGTGGACGAGGCGATAAGACGGCTGCCCGCCGCCGGGTTCAGCGCCGATGTGGACCTGAGCCCGCGCCGGCAGCATTTCGGCAATCTCGAACTGCAACTCGGGGCTGCGAAGTTCCGCGGCGAGGTGGACAGCCGCCGCCCGGCGGACGCCCGGCCGACCCTGCTCGTCCAACTCGACGGCGGCGCGGTCGATTTCGACGGACTGTCGGCCTTCGCTTCGCTGTTCGTCAGCGAACAGGGCGGCAATCGTTTCAGCGGCACCGATCTCGATCTCGCAATCAAGGCGGGGCCTGTCGCCATTGCCGGCCTGCAGGCGGAATCGCTGGATACGGCCGTGCGGCTGCGCGAGG
The DNA here is from genome assembly GCA_023953845.1 of Rhizobiaceae bacterium. Taxonomy (NCBI): domain Bacteria; kingdom Pseudomonadati; phylum Pseudomonadota; class Alphaproteobacteria; order Hyphomicrobiales; family Rhizobiaceae; species Rhizobiaceae bacterium. Next base: position 442,609 of record JAMLJC010000002.1, read on the forward strand.
GGACGATCGAGGTGGACCGGCTGACGGTCGGGGGGCTCGCCGGAGCGACGATGACGGCGACCGGCAGCCTGCGGGACCTTGCCACGCATGCGGGCGGCACCATCGACGCGTCCATCGTGGCCGTGGATCTCGAGCCGCTGATCGAGGCTCTGGCCCAGCGCTTTCCTGATCAGCCAATCGTTGCCGCGCTGCGCGAACGGAGCGCGGCGCGCGCCGGCCTGTTTGCCGACACCGAGATCGATGTCGTGGCGGATGCCACGGCCGGCGACGACGGCAAGCGCATATATTCGCTGAACGCCAAAGGCGTGACGGGCGGCACGGAGTTTTCGGGAAGCTATCTCGGCGCCATCGGCGATCCGGAGGCCGAGATCGTCATGTCGTTCGGCGGCAAGAACGCCGATGCGGCGTCGCTGCTGGCGCTCTACGGCGTCAGGACGCTGCCGATCGACCTTGTCGGCGCGGGCGAGACGGACATCACCGCGTCCGGCTCCTGGGCCAAGGGGCTGGCGGCCACGGTCAAGTTCAGCGGCGATCGCGCGACGGCCGGCTTCGAGGGAACTCTTTCTTCGGCCGAACAGGGCATTGCGGCGAAAGGCAAGGCGGCGGTCAACGCTTCCGACATCGAGCCATGGCTGATGACCGCCGGCTTCGGGCTTCCCGGCATGGGGACGGGAACCGGCGTCGACCTCACCGCCGACGCCGACTACGCCGGCGGGTTGCTGGTGCTCTCCGGGCTCGAGGGCACCGTCGCGGACGGCGCGGTGGCGGGCGACGTCAATCTCGAATTGAAGGAGGGCGTGCCGCATCTCTCCGGACAGATGGCGCTGGACGAGATAGACCTCTATCCATTGGCGCGGCTGATCCTCGGCGACGATACGCTCGAGAGCGCCGATTCCGGCTGGGCGACGACCCCGTTCCAGCAGAAGTCGCTGGCGCCGTTCACGGCCGATCTCGACCTCAACGCCGGAAGCCTCGCGGCCGGGCCGATCGCGACGGCCAGCGATGCGCAGGCCTCTCTGCGGCTCGATACGGACGGCCTGCGCGTCAGTGACCTTACCGGCGAACTGGCCGGCGGAAAGGTGAGCGGGCTGTTCGAGCTGAAGAACAACGACGGAAGCGGCCTCCTCACCGCGCAATTGCGCCTGACGAACGCCGATGTCTCGCAGATCGTGCCGGGCATCGGGCTCAGCGGACGCGGCGATTTCTCGACGGCGCTCTCCGCCAGCGGCAAGACGATCGAGGGCATCGTGGCCGCGCTTTCCGGTTCGGGCACTGCCACGTTGCGTGACGTGGTCATCCCCGGCATCAATCCTGATGCGTTTCCCGCCTTCATCGCGGAGGCCGACAGGATCGGCCGCGACGTGGATGCGGCGAAGACGGCCGCCTTCGCGCCCGGGCTGGCCGGGCAGGGCGAGTTCGCCGCAGGCAATATCGACGTGGCCTTCACCGTTGCGGGGGGTGTGCTGCGGGCGCCGCCGGTTACCGCCTCCACTCCGTCGGCTACGCTGTCGGCTGAAGTGCGCGCCGACCTGAATGACGGGAAGCTCGCCGCCACCGGCACCATCGCCTATGCGCCGGGCGACGAGGCGCTGGTCGGTTCCGAGCCCGCCGTGGGCTTCATCGCATCGGGCGCGCCCGGCGATGTTTCCGTGACGTTCGACACCGGTCCTCTGGCGCAGTTCCTGACGCAGCGTGCGCTGGAAAAGGAACAGGCGCGCGTCGAGGCGATGCAATCCGAGCTTCTGGAGAAGCAGATGCTCCGGCGCGAGGTGCGCTATTATGCGGCGCTCCAGATGGCGCGGGAGCGGCTCGCGGAGGAAAAACGGCGGGCCGAAGAGGATGTGCGCCGCAAGGCCGAGGAGGCCGCGCGCATTCAGGCCGAAGAGGAAGCAAAGCGCAAGGCGGAGGAAGAGGCGAAAGCGCGCGCCGACGAGGAAGCGCGGCTGGCGACCGAGGCCGAGGCGAAGAAGGCAGCGGAGGAAAAGGCGCGGCGGGATGCCCAGGCGGCCGAACGAAAGAAGGCGCAAGCCGCAGCTCGCGCGGCGCAGCAATCGCGCGACCAGCCGCCGCAGCCAGAGCCACCACCGCTGTCGATCGACCGCGATGCGTTCGACACGAGCCCGGCCACGCAGCCGAGGAAGGGGCCGTTGGGCGGCCTGCTCGACGGGATTTTCGGGAATTGACGGAGAGTGGGACGAGACCGGCGTAGCGCTTGGTCAGTTCTCTGTCGCGCCGCCCGACTTTGCCCATTCCAGCACGAACAGCCTGATGGCGGAGGAAAGATTCGTGTCGCGCGGCCGCGTATCGTCGATCTCGGCGATCAGCGCCGCGAGGGCGACGCCACGTCGACGCGCTATGGCCGCCAGATCGTCGAAGAAGGGCTGTTCGAGCGAAAAACTGGTGCGGTGACCGCGGATCGTGACGGAACGCTTGACGACCCGGCTCAACGGGTGTCGTCCGGCGCGTCTTTCGTCCGCTCAAGGCGATGGCCGTCGAGCAGTGCCGACGCTCGTTCCGACGTCGCGCGTTCGGCAAGCCGTTCCGCCCTGGTGCGTCCATGAAGCGCGCGATTCCCGGCAGCAACCTTCTCGCGGTCGGCCCGCGCCTTTTGCTTGCGGACCATGCGGAGGTTGACGATCTCCGCCATCGCTACTTCTTGCGGAAAGCGTCGAGCGAAACGACGTCGGCGCTTTTGCCGTCAGTCTTGTCGGCTGCGGTTTCCGCGCCTTCCTTTTTCGGCTCGGCCTTCGACTGCGCCGGCGTCTTCTGCACGGCTTCCAGCTTCACCGGAGCCTCGATGGGCGTAGCGGCCAGCGACTCGTCGGCGCGCGCGTCGAATTCAAGCTCGAAGTTCGTCGAGGGATCGTAGAAGCCGCGGACGGCCGAGAAAGGAATTTCCAGCTTTTCCGGCACGTCCGAGAAGGACAGCCCGACCTCGAAACCGGTCTCAGTCACCTTCAGATCCCAATACTGGAACTGGAGCACGATGGTCATCTGCTCGGGATAGCGCTCGCGCAGGCGGCTCGACACGCGCACGCCGGGCGCACCGGTCAGGAAGGTGATGAAGAAATGGTGATTGCCCGGCAGACCGGTGCGCGACACTTCGGTAAGCACCTTGCGCATCACGCCGCGCAGCGCTTCCTGTACCAGAATGTCGTATCGCAGATGGTCTTCGGCCATATTTGTGCGGCGCCTGCTTCGGGACTCACACTTTACGTCTAGCCAAGCTTCTTGGCGAGGTAAACTGAAGATAGTGCACTGCGTCACGATCGGCGCATGCGCACGAAAATTTGCTTGTTGGACGATCGGCAGCGCTTCGTCGTTCAGGCGCGGATCTGTTCGAGGATGAAGCGCTTGCGTTCGTCGGGCGTCAGCATCGGCACCTCGATACACTGGTAGTCGACATCCCGATAAGCGTCGCGGACGAATTCGAAGGTGCGTTCGGCCTCGGCGAAATCCTGATGACGCTCCTCGTCGGGCCGGTAGATCTTCTCCCACGGTGGAAAGACGAAGACGCGGCGATTGTAGCGGTAGCGTTCCGCTGCCCGCTCGACATGGATCGGGACGGGCAGGCCGGACAGGCGCAGATAGCCGATCACGTCCGGCACGCCACGGTCAAAGAAGGTCACGCCGCCATTCTCTCGGGCGAGATCGTGCGAGCGCATCTCCCATGTCAGCATGTGATCGGCAAAGATCGCCGGGTCCTTCCACGGCAGGGCAGGGCCGTCGATGGCGGACTGCTGCCGGATAACGGCGCGGCCGGCTTCCACCGTGCCGGAATGACCCTCGTCCCGGAGCAGGTCGAGGACAGTCGTCTTGCCGGCGCCGGGGCCGCCGGTGAGGACGAAGAAGGTGTTTGTCATGGCTTGTTCATCAACTCACTGGGTGGCACGCGCGTCCTCGGCCGCCCGGGAAAGCACTTCCTCACTCCATTCGTTCAGGCTCTTGCCGGCAAGCTCGGCGGCTATCGATGCACTGGCATGGGTTTCCGGCTTCACGCGTAGCATCAGATTGCCGGAATAGGGCTTCTGGGGGCTCTTCCCTATCTTCCGGCAGGTCTCGAGATAATCGTCGACGGCTTCATGGAAGGCCGCGATCAATCCCTCGACATTGTCGGAATGGAAACTCACGCCGTCGCGAATGCCGGCGACGCGACCGAAAAAGATCAGATCCTCCGGGTCGAATTCGACCCGGGCGGCATATCCCTTGTAGACCATCGCCTTCATGGTGCTTCTCCTATCCTCGTCAGGAAGTCGCGTGCGGCACGCACCTGGTATCTCTTGGCTTCCTTGTCCGGATGCGGGCGATGAAAACTTTCGATCTCGCCGCCCTTCTCAAAGCGGACACGCGATCCGTTGCCCTCGATCATGTTGCAGCCGATGGAGACAAGCAGGCTCTCGATGTCAGCCCAATCGATGGTCCCGGAGACCGGGTCCCGGAAAATCGCGGCAAGGGTCTTTCGCTGCTTGCTGTTCATGCAAGCATATAAAAGATGCTATCAGAAAATGCAATCAATTATTCGGGGGAGAAGTGGAGGCTTCTGTTGCCAGGTGCCTCCGGACCCCGCCTAGAGGTGCTAACCCCTAGGGCTTGATTTGAGACTATCGCGCCGCATTAAGCAGCGAGACGTGCCTCAGCATAGTTGTCGTTGGCAACTATAAGGTTAGCCCGATAACGGTGGTACAATGCCGGGCAAAAGTCCGATCTTTACACCCTCGTCGATCCTATTTCGCCCCCATCAGAAGCCGTCGTTTTCGTCTTTTGACGCGACGGCGGCTTGTGGTGGAGGCGCCGGGTACCGCCCCCGGGTCCGAATGGCTTATTTCATCGGCCGTTTATCGCCATAGTCAGGCAAGCTGACGCGGCTAATATAGGGGCTGGCGGCGCGTATGAAAAGAGCGAGATGGATGCGCCGACATTCATCATTCCTCCACACCCGCTATCCACAGTGGCGAAGGCTAGGAAGACGCGCGCCAACGTCTATATCTGGTGGATAGCGAATCGACGGACCCCATGCGCCAGTATCTCGACCTGCTCCGCCATGTGCTCGAAAACGGCTCCGACCGGCCGGACCGGACGGGGACGGGCACACGCGGCGTATTCGGCTACCAGATGCGGTTCGACCTCGCGGACGGCTTTCCGGTGCTGACGACGAAGAAGCTGCACCTGAAGTCGATCATCCACGAACTCTTATGGTTCCTCGCAGGCGACACCAACATCAAGTACCTCAACGACCACGGCGTCACGATCTGGGACGAATGGGCCGACGAGAAGGGCGAACTCGGGCCGGTCTATGGCAAGCAGTGGCGTTCCTGGCCGAAGGAAGATGGCGGCGAGATCGACCAGATCGCGAATCTTCTCATACAGATACGCAAGAATCCTCATTCACGCCGGCTGATCGTCTCGGCGTGGAACCCGGCGGAAGTCGACCAGATGGCGCTGCCGCCCTGCCATTGCCTGTTCCAGTTCTACGTCTCGGAGGGCCGGCTGTCGTGCCAGCTCTACCAGCGCTCGGCCGATATCTTCCTCGGCGTGCCGTTCAACATCGCCTCCTACGCGCTGCTGACGATGATGGTGGCGCAGGTGACGGGATACCGGCCCGGCGAGTTCATCCATACGCTCGGCGACGCGCATCTCTACGCAAACCATTTCGAGCAGGCGCGCGAGCAATTGACGCGCACGCCGAAGCCGCTGCCGACGATGTGGATCAATTCGGCCGTCACCGATCTCTTCGCTTTCCGCTACGAGGATTTCCGTCTGGGGAACTACGTCGCCGACGCGACCATCAGGGCGCCGATCGCGGTGTAGGCCGGCGTTCAAGAAACCGCCGCAAAGTCGATCCTTCATGCCTGCGGGTCTTGCGTCTGCGGCGATATTGCCTGCATGACGGGATATGCGGCGGAGGTGAGCATATGATCGGACGTCTGTTGATGGCCTGCGGCGTTCTTGCGTCAGCGCCGGCGTTCGCCAACGATTCCATCGCCGAACTCGGGACAGGCGGCCTGATCCTGTCGCGTACCGACGCGATCTCCATGGCGAAAGAGGACCTGTTCATCTCCATGGACAGGGTGACGGTCGACTATGTTTTCAGGAACGTGACCGACAAGGACGTAAACGCCATCGTGGCCTTTCCGATGCCGCTGATCGAGGCGAACCCTTACTCGATGCCGGCATTGCCCGACGACACGTCGGACAATTTCCTCGGTTTCAAGGTGAGCGTGGGCGGCAAGGCGGTAAGTCCGCAACTCGAACAGCGCGCGTTCGCGGTGGAGGTCGACGTCACCGATCTTCTGGCTGCGAACAACGTGCCGGTGAATCCGTTCGCCGAACCAGTGCTGGCCGCGTTGGAGAAGCTGCCACAGAAGACCGCGAACGACTGGATCGATCGCGGGCTGATCTTCATCGACAGCTATGACGACGGATCGGGCTGGAAGAACGTGCGCACGCCGCTCTGGTCGCTGAAGTCGACCTATTGGTGGAACGCGACGTTCCTAGCGGGGGAGGACGTTCGCGTCTCGCATGACTACAAGCCGAGCGTCGGCGGCACCGCCGGGCTCAACTTCTTCACCGAGGGCGGCTTCAACGAGAATTATGCCGTCTACAAGCAGAAATACTGCATCGACGGCGCGTTCGAGCGCGCGGTGAAGAAGGCCGCCGCGGAATCGCCCGATGGTTATCCGCGGCTGATGGAATGGCGCATCGACTATGTGCTGACCACCGGCGGCAACTGGGCGCTCGGCAATATCGGCGATTTCAGGCTGACGGTCGACAAGGGCGATCCGAAGAACCTCGTCAGCTTCTGCGCCGCCGGCGTGAAGAAGACCGGCCCCGCGACTTTCGAGACACGTCAGACCGACTTCTATCCCCAACGCGATATCGAGATCCTGATCCTGAAGGGCTGGGACGAAGTCGAGCCGATGGCGGCCAAGGCGCCTGCGCGCAAACTCGAAGGGGCGTCGCGGGCCTTCGACGCGAAAGCGAAGAGGCCTGCGAAATAGATGAGGTGCCGTCCTTGAAGATCGTGATCCACGTCGCCATCGCGGCCAATGGCGTGATCGGTCGCGACGGCGGACTGCCGTGGCGGCTCTCCACCGACCTGAAGCGCTTCAAGGCCGAAACGATGGGCAAGCCGGTCGTCATGGGGCGAAAGACCTGGGAGACCTTCCCCAAGCGTCCGCTTCCGGGCAGGCTCAACTTCGTTGTGACGCGTGACAAGGCATTTCGGGCCGAGGGCGCCGAGGTCGTGCATTCGCTGGATGAGGCGCTGTCGCTCGCACGTGTCCGTGGCCGCTGCATGAGCAGTGTGGATGAAATCTGCGTGATCGGCGGCGGGGAAATCTATGCGCAGGCGCTCGATCTGGCTGACGAGATTCACGTCACGCATGTTCTTGCCGAAGTCGACGGCGATACCAGATTTCCAGCGATCGATGGCGATCTCTGGGAGGCGACCTCGTCCGAGGCCGTTCCGGCGGGCGAGCGCGATACCCATCCGACGCGGCACGTTATCTACAAAAGGCGCGGTTTGTCGCGCTGAAATGCACTTGTATGAGCCGGTTCGACGCGGCAAATGAGCTTGCCGCGGCGCGGGCGCGTTGAAAGCGGTGCCGTGCCTCCCTATAGAGGGAAGTGGCGGGCTCGCCGAAAAGGCGGGCGGGAGTTGAATCCGAAAGGACATTTATGCCCTGGAACAATCAGAGCGGCGGTGGTGGCGGCGGCCCATGGGGCGGCGGCGGCAACGGCCAAGGCCCATGGGGACAGGGGCCACGCCCCCCCAGAGGACCACAGGGCACGCCGCCCGGTCTGGAAGACATCATCAGGAGCGGCCAGGACAGGCTGAAACGCGTATTGCCGGGCGGCGGCGGTTCGTCGGCAGGCGGCGCCGGCAGTCCCGCGCTTTTCGGTCTGATCGGCCTTGCCATCGTCGCCTTCTGGATTTTCCAGTCGGTCTATACCGTGCAGCCGGACGAAATCGCGGTCGAACTCCGTTTCGGCAAGCCGAAGCAGGAGCTTTCGCAGCCGGGCCTGCATTTCCACTGGTGGCCGATCGAGACGGTCGAGAAGGCGAACACGGCCGAAAAACTCATCAATATCGGCGAGACGCGTGGCAATACGTCCACCGGCCTGATGCTTTCCGGCGACCAGAACATCGTCGACGTGAAATTCTCGGTCGCCTATCAGGTGTCCGATCCCGTCTCCTATCTTTTCAACGTCTCCGATCCCGACGAGATGGTCCGTCAGGTTGCGGAGAGCGCCATGCGTGAATCGGTGGGCCGGCGTCCGGCGCAGGACATTTTCCGCGACGACCGGCAGGGCATCGCCGACGACGTGCGGGGCATCATCCAGACGACGCTCGACCAGTACGGCGCAGGCCTCGGCGTCAACGCCATTTCCATCGAGGATGCGGCGCCGCCGCGCGAAGTCGCCGACGCGTTCGACGAGGTGCAGCGCGCCGAACAGGACGAAGACCGGTTTGTCGAGGAGTCCAATCAGTACTCCAACCAGAAGCTCGGCCAGGCCCGCGGTCAGGCAGCGCAGATCCGCGAAGAATCGGCCGCCTACAAGAACCGGGTGGTACAGGAGGCGCAGGGTGAAGCGCAGCGCTTCATCTCGGTCTACGACGAATATGCCAAGGCGCCGGATGTGACGCGCCAGCGCCTCTATCTGGAAATGATGGAAAGGGTGCTGCGCGATTCGAACAAGGTGATCGTGGAGCAGGGCAACGGGCAGGGGGTGGTGCCGTATCTGCCGCTGCCTGAACTGCAGAAGCGCGCGCAGACGGGAGGAAGCAACTGATGACCAACCGTCTTCCCGTCATCGGCGTCATCGTCGCCGTCATTCTCTTCCTGGTCTATTCGTCTGTGTTCGTCGTCAACGAGCGTGAGCAGGCGATCGTGCTTCGTTTCGGCGAGATCGTCGACGTCAAGAGCGATCCGGGCATCTACTTCAAGGCGCCGTTCGGCATGTTCGAGGCCGACAATGTGCAGATCATCGAGGACCGCGTCATGCGGTTCGATCTGGACGACATCCGCGTGCAGGTCGCCGGCGGCAAGTTCTACGAGGTGGACGCTTTCGTCGCCTACCGCATCAACAATCCGCGCGTCTTCCGCGCCACGGTTTCGGGCAGCGTCGATCTGGCCGAGCAGCGCTTGCGCACCCGTCTCGACGCGGCGCTACGCCGGGTCTACGGCGTACGCGGATTCGAGGCAGCGCTGTCAGAAGAGCGCGCGGCGATGATGCGCGAGGTGCGGGACCAGCTTCGGCCCGACGCCACCTCGCTCGGTCTCGAAGTCGAGGACGTCCGCATTCGCCGCACCGACCTGACCGCAGAGGTCTCCCAGCAGACCTACGACCGCATGAAGGCTGAGCGCCTCGCCGAGGCCGAGCGCCTGCGGGCGCGCGGCCGCGAGGCGGCGCAGCGCATCCGCGCCCGCGCCGACCGCGAGGTGGTGGAGATCGTCGCCGAGGCGCAGCGCGATTCGGAAATCGCGCGAGGCGAGGGCGACGCGGAACGCAATAGCATCTTCGCGGAGGCCTTCCAGCGCGATCCGCAGTTCTTCGAGTTCTATCGCTCGATGAGCGCCTATGGTCAGGCTCTCGACGGCGCCGGCACGACCATGGTTCTGACGCCGGATTCGGAGTTCTTCCGCTTCTTCCGCAGCCCCGACGGCAGCATTCCGAACGGCGGCACGGCAGCGCCTCCCGCATCGGGGGCTACCGGTTCGACGACGCCCGCAGCGCCGGCTCAGTGAAGCCGGCCCGAAGATGAGCGATTTCCTCGCCGCCGTCGGGCTGGTGATGGTGTTCGAGGGTCTTGTCTATGGCGGTTTTCCGCGGCTGGCGAAAAGGCTCGCCGCGGATGTCATCGACATGCCGGAGAACACGTTGCGCACCATCGGGATGCTTGTCATCGCCGCCGGCGTGGCGGTGGTCTGGCTTGTGCGCGGATAACGCAGGTTTTATGCGATTTCGGTGGCCGGGGGCCGCAAACAGGCCCTATTTTGCGCTGACAGAATGAGGAGCGCGTCCGTCGCGCTTTGCGGAGATCCATGGAGCCCCGAGTGATGAGTTCTACTATCCTTGCCAAGATGCGCAGTTCGCTGGTCGGCGTCACGGCAGCCGCAATGCTCGCGACGGCCGGGCTTCCGGGCTTCGTCGCGCCCGCTGCGGCGAACGGTCCTGAATCGGTCGCCGACCTTGCCGAAGGCCTGCTCGATTCGGTCGTCAACATCTCGACGACGCAGAATGTGAAGGGCACCGAGTCGCAGGATGCCGTGCCGATGCCGCAACTGCCCGAGGGATCGCCCTTCCAGGATTTCTTCGATGATTTCTTCAAGGACCGTCAGGGCGAGGGCGGAGGCGGCGGCGACAGAAAGGTGCAGTCGCTCGGCTCGGGCTTCGTCATCGATGCCGAGAAGGGGATCATCGTCACCAACAACCATGTGATCGCCGACGCCGACGAGATCGAGATCAATTTTGCCGACGGTGCGAAGCTGAAGGCCGAACTGGTCGGCACCGACACCAAGACCGATATCGCCGTGCTGAAGGTCGACCCCAAGCTCAAGCCGCTCAAGGCGGTGAAGTTCGGCGATTCCAGCAAGCTCAGGATCGGCGACTGGGTGATGGCGATCGGCAATCCGTTCGGCCTTGGCGGCACGGTCACGGTCGGCATCGTCTCGGCGCGCAACCGCGACATCAATTCCGGTCCGTATGACGACTTCATCCAGACCGACGCGGCCATCAATCGCGGCAATTCGGGCGGGCCGCTGTTCAACATGAACGGCGAGGTCGTCGGCATCAACACGGCCATCATCTCGCCGTCCGGCGGCTCGATCGGCATCGGCTTCTCCATTCCCTCGGCGCTGGCGACAGGCGTCGTGCAGCAGCTTGCCGAGTTCGGCGAGACGCGGCGCGGCTGGCTCGGCGTGCGCATCCAGCCGGTTACCGACGATATCGCCGAAAGCCTCGGCATGAAGGATTCGAACGGCGCGCTGGTGGCCGGCGTCATCAAGGGCGGACCGGTCGACGACGGCACCATCCAGCCCGGCGACGTCATCAGGAAGTTCGACGGCAAGGATGTGAAGGAAATGCGCGATCTGCCGCGCGTCGTGGCGGAAAGCCCCGTCGGCAAGGCGGTCGATGTCGTGATCGTCCGCAAGGGCGTGGAGCAGACGGTGAAGGTGACGCTCGGACGCCTCGAAGACGGCGAGAAGCTGGCCCAGGACGAGAATGGCAGCGGGGGCAGCGGCGACGAGCAGGCGCCGGTCGCTACGGCCTCGGTGCTCGGCATGACGATCGGCGAACTGAACGACGAGGCGCGCAAGAAATTCGGCATCGCAGCGGACGTCTCGGGCGTGCTTGTCAGTGAAGTGACACCGAATTCGCTCGCGGCGGAGCGTGGCATCGTTGCCGGCGACGTGATCACGGAGATCGCGCAGGAATCGGTGAAGACGCCGAAGGACGTGCTCGATCGGATCAAGAGCCTGAAGGATCAGGGCCGCAAGAACGCGCTGCTGATGCTGGCGTCGAAAACAGGCGAGTTGAGGTTCGTGACGATCCGGATGGACTGACCCCCGATGGGATATCTGAAGGCGGCTATCGGGCCGCCTTTTTTCTTTCCTTCCACTCGTTTCGCCCGATCCGGTAGAGAGCGTGCCGGCGGAATTGCGGATGCGTGTCGGGAATGCGCGGGTGGTCGAAATCCTCGGCGGGATCGTTGCGCATGCCGAGGCGCCGCATGACCGCCAGCGAGCGCTCATTGTTCCACACCGCGAAGGAGGTCACTTCCGGCGCGCCCAATTCATCGAAAGCGAAGTCCAGCCACGCACGACTCGCTTCGGTGACGTAGCCTTTGCCCCAGAATTCGGGCGCCAGACGCCAGCCGATCTCCAGCGTTCCATGCGGAATGAAGGGCGCGAGATCCGTCTTCATGATGCCGACAAAACCGATGGCCTGGCCCGTCGATGCGATTTCAGCCGGAGCGAAGCCGTAGCCGCGGCTGGCGATGTCGTCGCGGAGACGATCCATGAAGGCATCCGCTTCCGCGCGATTCCGCCGGAACGGGAAAAACTCCATGACGGTATCGTCGGAATTGATGCGGAAGAACAGATCGCGGTCGCGATCCTCCCAATTGCGCAGGATCAGCCGCTCCGTGCGCATCGGTTTCATGTGACGAAATCCGGTTCCCGATAGCCCTGGAGATAGAGCAGGGCGCTCAGGTCGCCATGGTCGATGCGGACGCGCGCCTGGGCCGCCACGATCGGCTTGGCATGAAGCGCGACGCCGGTGCCCGCCAGCCGGATCATGTCGAGATCGTTCGCGCCGTCGCCGACGGCAATCGCATCCTGAGGGGTGAGTCCGAGCCGCGCCGAAATCTCGTTCAGGGCTTCCGCCTTGGCTTCACGGCCGAGGATGGGCTCGATCACCCGGCCGAGCAGCTTGCCCCCGGCTTCCTCAAGCACGTTGGCGCGGTGTTCGTCGAAGCCCAACTTGCCGCCGATGCGGCTTGTGAAGAGGTCGAAACCGCCCGAGACGAGCGCCGTCCAGGCACCGTTGGCGCGCATGGTGGCGATGAGCTCCCTGCCGCCCGCGGCCAGCGTCAGCCGGTTCTCCACGATGAGATCGACGACCGCAGTCTCAAGCCCCGCGAGCAAGGCGACGCGCTCGCGCAGGGCGCTTTCGAAAGGTATCTCGCCGTTCATTGAGCGACGGGTGATCTCGGCGACATGCTCGCGGAGCCCGACCTCGTCGGCCAGTTCGTCGATGCACTCCTGATCGATCATGGTCGAATCCATGTCGGCAATCAGCAGGCGCTTGCGACGGCTGTCCGCCTGCTGCACGGCTATGTCGACGGGTTCGCCGGCGAGCGCCTGCCGCAGCGCGGCCTCCGCTTCGCGGCCATCCGCACCGGCCGGAAGCAGCAGATCGCAGGCGAGATTGTCAGCCAGCCAGTCGATGGACCTTGCGCCGATGGCGCGAGAGCCCATATCCGCGAGAGCGGGCGTCAGCGCGCGGTCTTTCGGAGCGGAAATCAGGGTGGCGACAAACGACATGGAGGGTTCTGCGGGGCCGGCGCCTGGGCGCGTGAAGAATGCGCTCCTGATAGCGGGGCCGACCGCGAGCGGCAAGTCGGCAATGGCGCTCGATCTCGCCGTCAAGTTCAACGGTGCGGTTATCAACGCCGATTCGATGCAGGTCTATTCCGGGCTTCGCCTGCTGACCGCAAGTCCTTCCGACGAGGATCTGGCCCGCGCTCCGCATCATCTCTATGGCCATGTCGATCCGGCGGCCGACTATTCCACGGGCGCATGGCTGCGTGAAGTGAAGACGCTTTTCGACGAAGAAAGGCTGGAAGGCAGGCGGCCGATCTTCGTCGGGGGAACCGGCCTCTATTTCCGCGCGCTGACCGAAGGGCTTTCGGAGATGCCCGCCATCCCGGAATCGGTGCGCGAGCGCTGGCGCTATCATCTGCTGGAGGACGGCGTCGCTGAACTGCACGGCATCCTGCTTCGCCGCGATCCGCAGGCGGCGCTCCGGATCGGCAGGACCGACAGCCAGCGGGTCGTTCGCGCGCTGGAAGTGCTCGACGCATCAGGCCGCTCGATCCTCGAATGGCAGGCCATGCGCAACGAGCCTCTGGTCGATCTCGCAACGGCGAGAGCCGGCGTGCTCGACATACCACGCAGCCTTCTGGTCGAGCGGATCGACAGGCGGCTGGAGCAGATGGTCGAGGACGGAGCGATCGAAGAGGTGCGGAATCTTCTCGCACGCGGGCTGGACGATGCGAAGCCCGCGATGAAGGCGATCGGCGTGCGGGAGTTCGGCGCGGCGATCGCCGGCACGTTGACGCTCGAGGAAGCGGTTGAGCGCGCCAAGATCGCGACACGCCAGTACGCCAAGCGTCAGGCGACCTGGTTCCGGCATCAACTCGGCGCGGCGTGGACCCACGTCAACCCTGCGTGATGACGCCGCGCCATCGCAATCTTAAATTGTGCGTTAAGACTCCATAAGAGGCTCAATGAGATAAGTCGGACTGTACAGGCTGTCCGGCGAGACCATGAGTTTCCACAAATCGGAATCCGCCTTCTTCGTCATCATCGGCGTCATCCTTGCGGCTGGCGTGGTGACCTTCCATGCCTTCAGCGTCATCAACTCCGGTCTGGCGCCGGACGTGGCCGATGTGCATGCGGGCGATTTCGAATATCTTCGCAAGCTTCTGTTCGCGACGGGCGTTCTGCTGGTCACGGCCATGTTCTTCGGCGTCTTCTTCATATATCCGCTGATCCGCAGGCAGGCGACCGAGGAAGGCAAGCTGAGGCGCATGACGGCGTCGCTCAGCGCCAAATCGCTGACGCTGGAGCAGGCTGCGCTGACAGACGGGCTGACCGGCATCCAGAACAGGCGCTATTTCGACGACGCGCTGAAGGAGTACCTTGCCGAGTTCAAGCGCATCGACAAGCCGATCGGGCTGATGATCCTCGATCTCGACCACTTCAAGCAGATCAACGACACGCACGGGCATAATATCGGCGACGAGGTCCTGAAATCGGTGGCCAGATGCCTGAAGGAACTCACGCGCTATCACGATGTGGTCGCACGGCTGGGCGGCGAGGAGTTCGCCGTCATCGTGCCCAATATCGACGGAGAACTACTGCAGAAGCTCGCCGAGCGTATCCGCCGCGCAATCTCGGCGCTGCCGATCACCTCGGGCAATGTGCGCCTGGCGATCACGACGAGCGTCGGCCTTGCCATATGGGACCGGCGCGAGACAGCTGAAAAGCTCGTCGAGCGGGCTGACAAGATGCTCTATGAGGCGAAGCGGCTCGGTCGCAACCGCGTCTGCGCGTAGCAGCGCTCGTCCTCTTTCGGATGCCTTCGAAGCGATCATGGCTTCGATCAATCCTGACGGAAGCGGTTGCCGAAACGCCCGCCAGAATTCGCGGCGAAGCCGAAATTGGCCTCGATGTCCGTCGAGGCCGTCTGGACGGGCTTGCGGAAATCGGGCTCGCCAGCCTGTCTGAGCGTGCTGGTCGAGACGCCGGAGGGCGTTGCCGACGCCTGCTGTGTCTGTGGGCTCTGGACGTTGCGCAGACGGTTGACGATGCCGGCAAGGTCGATGTTGCCGTCGGTAACGCCGTGGGTATCGCTTTGCTGTTCCTTGCGTCCGGGAATGCGCGAAAGATCGAGACGTTCGAACTTCAGGCGCATGGTCGTCGCCACGCCTTCGCCGAAGACGATCGCTTCGCGCTGTCCCATCGAGGAAAGGAAGGCCAGCGTCGATGCGGACGAGTCCGAAATGGCCGACTTGATGATCGCCTGGTCCACCTCGTTGGCGAGCCGCATGGTGAAGACGGTCGAGCACTGGGACAGGATCGTCGGATCGAGCTCGCCGGGCCGCTGCGTGACGACGCCGAGATAGCAGCCGTATTTGCGGCCTTCCTTGGCGATCCTCGCCAGCGCGTGGCGGGTCGGCGCGAAGCCGAGGCGCGGATCGGACGGCAGATAGCGGTGTGCCTCCTCGCACAGAAGCAGCAGCTTCAGCTTGCCGTCGCTCCACAGCGCGAGGTCGAATGCGAGGCGGGCGAGCACGGAGCAGACCGCGTTGACGACTTCCGAAGGCAGGCCCGCCATCTCGAAGCAGGTGATCGGCCTGCCCTCGTGCGGGACGCGGAAGATGTGACCGATCGCCCGGTGGATGTTGTCGTCGATCATGCGCGAACTGAACATGAAGCGATAGCGCGGGTCGTTGACGAGCGCCTCGATGCGGGTTCGCAGCGCCTTGAGGGCCGGCCGCTCGTCCTTGGCATCGAGCTGTCCCATGCGATCGTCGATAAGCTTGAGAAGATCGGCGACCCTGTACGGCACCGGCGTATCGGCGGTGAGCGCGTCTGCCGCGCGGCGAATATAGGCACCGCCGCCGGGATTGCGGAACAAATGCTTCGCCTGCGGGATGAAGTCACGCAACAGATCGATCTCGTCGACCTCGATCTCCCGGCCGCGGAAGATCACCTCGGAGAATTCCTCCAGCCGGAACATCCAGAAGGGCAGGTCGAGGCTCGCCGTATCGACACGGACGGAAAGATCCGGCAACGCACCGGCGAACTCGTTGTGCGGATCGAGCATCAGGACGCGCAGGTCGGGCCTTGCCTCGACGGCCTTGCGCACCAGCAGCGATACGGCGGTCGACTTGCCGACGCCGGTCGTCCCGACGACGGCGAAGTGACGGTTCAGCGTATCGTCGATGGCGATGTGCGCCGCGATCTCCTCGTCCTGTGCGAGCGTGCCGATGGAAACGCCGGCACGTCCTCCAAGATCGTAGATCGCGGCCAGATCGCGCGCGCGAATGCGGTGCGCGACCGCGCCCACAAATGGGTAAACGGTGATGCCACGGTCGAAGACGGGCTTCCCGGTGGCCGGATTATCCTTGACCTCGCCGACAAGCTCGACGGCAATTTCTATGATGCCGCCAGACCCCGCGCCCCAGTGCAGATCGGGCTTCCTGATCTCGTAGATGATGCCGACGGTTCGCGCCGCGTGCAGATTGATGGAAATCATTCTGCCGACGGTCCAGTGACTGTTCATCTCCGGAGAGCCGTCGTCAGATGGTTCTATGTTGGCGCTGACAATGGCGCGGGCGCCGTCGCACTGAACCAGGTGCCCCAGAATCCGGTGATCCGGCTGATCGAAATCGCGTCTTTCCTGCGATATGGTATCGCCTGCGCTGCGCTCGGAATACATGCCCATCCACCTGTGATCGGTCAGTGGATGTTAGCCGTTCGCAGTTAAGGTCGCGTGAGACGGTATGGTTGAGAGCCGATTAAGTTGTGGCGCGAAACTTTTCATTTCGCGCCACAGGCTGGATGACGGCGTCAGGACTTATGATAGACCTCCTGCAGCCCGTAGACCGGCGTCGGAATGCCTTCCAGGCGCGCCTTGAGCTGCAGCGCCAGAAACAGCGAATTGTGCCGTGACTGGTGCAGGTTGCCGCCATGGAACCACAGGGCCTCCTGCCGGGTCGGCTTCCACATGTTGCGCGGCTCGCCTTCCCACGGGCCGGGATCGTTCTTGGTTCCCGAGCCGAGGCCCCAGACGCGGCCCACCTTGTCCGCCGTCTCCTGGTCGATGATGTCGGCAACCCAGCCGTTCATCGAACCGAAGCCGGTGGCGTAGACCACGAGGTCCGCCGGAAGCTCGGTGCCGTCGTCGAGAACCACCGAGTTCTCCGTCAGGTGATCGACCTGGCCGTATTTATGCTTGATCTTGCCGTCGATGATGAGCTGGCTGCCGCCGATGTCGATGTAGTAGCCCGCGCCGCGGCGCATGTATTTCATGAACAGGCCAGTCTCGTCGTCGCCCCAGTCGATGACGAAGCCGGCACCGGTAAGCTGCCTGTAGAACTCGGCGTCCCGCTCGCGCATCTGTTCGTAGAGGGGCTTCTGGCTCTCGCCCATCAACTTGTAAGGCATGCTTGCGCCCATATAGTCGGCTTTCTCGGCATCGATGCCGGCCGCAAGGGCGCGCTCGGAGTAGCCGATCCCCGTGGCTATGTCGTGCAGCGTCTCGATCTTCACGACGAGGGTCGGGGAGCGCTGCACCATCGTGACATCCGCGCCAAGTTCCGCGAGCGCGCCGCAGATGTCATGGGCGGAGGTGTTGGAGCCGATCACAACCGTCTTCTTGTCGACATAGGCGTCCGGCCCCGGATGCTGCGAGGAATGCTGCTGGATGCCCTTGAACTTGTCGCGGCCCGGGAAGTTCGGGATGATCGCACGGCTTGCCTGGCCCGTGGCGAAGACGAGCTGCTTCGGCCGCAGCACGATCTCCTTGCCCTCGCGCTCGACCACGACGGTCCATTCCCTGGTCTTCTCGTCGTATTTGGCGCTCTTGCAGAGCGTGGAGCCCCAGAAATTCAGCTCCATCACCTTGGCGTACATCTCCAGCCAGTCGCCGATCTTGTCCTTGGGCGAATAGACCGGCCAGTTGGCGGGGAAGGGGATGTAGGGCATGTGATCGTACCAGACCGGATCATGCAGGCAGAGCGACTTGTAGCGAACGCGCCAGCTATCGCCGGCACGAGGGTTCTTCTCGACGATGATGGTCGGCACGTCCAGTTGCCTGAGACGGGCGCCGAGAGCGAGCGCGCCCTGACCGCCGCCGATGATGACCACGTAGGGCTGCCGGCTGTAGCCCAGCTCCCTGGCTTCCTCCTCCCGCTTCTCCGTCCAGCTTATTCCGCTCGGCTTGTCCGGCGCGACTTCCGGATGGCCGTTCGGGCGGCGCACTCCGGCCGGCTCCTCATAGCCCTTCAACTCGTCCATCGCCGTCAGGATGGTCCAGATACGGCCGTTGCGGGCGCGGATATGGCCCCGGCAGCGGGCGACGTTGGTCTCGAAGGTGAACCAGCCCTCGAGCACGCCGTCGATCTCCGTCGCGTCGTCCGTCTCCGACAGTTTCCAGCCCGAAGGCCCGGTCCTGGAGAGCTGGCTCTTCAGCATGTCGCGGACGGCATCCCGGCCCTCGACGGTCTTGATGTTCCAGGTGAAGGCGACGAGATCGCGCCAGAAGCACTCATCCTCAAAGAAACCGACCGCGGCGTCGACATCGCCGGCCGTCAGCGCGCCGCCGAATTTTTCCAGCAGATCGCCCAGTTTCTTGTTCGGAGCTTTGTCGAGCATACGGTTCCTCCCAGCACAACGACACGGCATGATGTCCGCCTCTCCCGACGGACGCCAAGCCTACTATGGCGCGAACGTCCGCGCTCGTCATCCGTCAAAGCGACACAGGTCAATAATTTGTCCGGGAAACGAACAAATTAGATTTCCGGGTGGATTGATCTTGCTCTATCGTTCAGTATACTGGACGAATGGCCAATGAAGAAGACGAAAGCGGCAAGGCAATCGCGCGACGCATCCGCCTGGAACGAACCGCCCGCGCGTGGTCGCTGAGCGAACTTGCACAGCGGTCCGGCGTCTCCAAGGCGATGCTGAGCGCCATCGAGCGCAACGAAACCAGTCCGACCGCGGCGCTGCTCGTGCGCATCGCGGCCGCGTTCGACCTGACGCTGTCTGCGCTCATCGCCCGCTCGGAACAGGCAGGCGGCAATCTTCTGCGCGCCGCGGATCAGCAGGAATGGCGCGATCCGGCGACAGGCTATGTCCGCAGACACGTTTCGCCTCAATCGGACGGGCTGCTGGAACTCATCCGCGTGGACATGCCAGCGGGACAGCAGGTCGGCTTTCCCGCCGCCTCCTACACGTTCGTTCGTCACATGATCTGGCTGATCGAAGGCAGGCTCGATTTCCATGAAGGTTCGGTCGTCCATGAAATGCACCCCGGAGACTGTCTCGAACTCGGGCCGCCCAATGATTGCGCCTTCGTGACGCCCGGACCGCAGCGGGCAATCTATCTGGTCGCACTGGTGAGGCGCTGAGATGCCGGCAGGCTTGAAGATCCGTATCGAGATAGGGCCGGTAGAGGATACAAAAGCGAATCGCCGCCAACTTTGCGATCTGCTCGTCGAGACCGTCGCATTCGGCGGTTCGGTCAGCTTCATGCACCCATTGTCGATGGAGGATGCTCAGGCGTTCTGGGAAAAATCGCTGGCCTCGGCGGCATACGGGGAGCGTGTCGTGCTCGGTGCGTGGGAGGGGGACCTTCTGGTTGGCACGGTGACGTTGCTGCTCGACTTTTCGCCCAACCAGCCGCATCGCGCCGAGATCGCCAAGATGATGACGCGGGTGAGCCATCGCGGGCGAGGCATCGCCCGCTCGCTGATGGATTGCGCGGAGACGATCGCCGCTGCGCGCGGCAAGTCGCATATTGTGCTCGACACGGCGACGGAGGAGGGCGCGGCCGGCCTATACCGAAAGCTCGGCTATAATCTCACCGGAGAGATCCCCAACTTCGCGCTGAAACCGCATGGCGGCCTCACCGGGACGCTGATCTTCTGGAAGGAGCTCCCGCGCTATCCGGGATGAAATAGGGCGTTGACTTTCGGGACGGTCCGCTCTTATTGTCCGCGCCCATGAAGAAGACCCTCATTCTCGTAGTAGGACGGCGCATGGGCAAGGCGGGGTGACCGCCGGGCGAAATCCACCCATGCGCTAAGACGACAGGCTCCCTCGGGGGCCTTTTTTATTGCTTTCGACGCGACTATTCGAACAGAAGCCCCACGGCGGAAACAGACGGAACAAACCCATGACCGAGGCAAAGACCGAGCGCAACGAGATGACCGGCGCCGAAATGGTGGTGCAGGCGCTGAAGGACAACGGCGTCAAGCATATCTTCGGCTATCCGGGCGGCGCGGTCCTTCCGATCTATGACGAACTGTTCCAGCAGGACGAGGTCCAGCATATCCTCGTGCGCCATGAGCAGGGGGCGGGCCATGCCGCCGAGGGCTATGCGCGCTCGACCGGCAAGGCCGGCGTGCTGCTGGTGACGTCCGGACCGGGTGCGACCAACGCCGTGACGGCGCTGCAGGACGCGCTGATGGATTCCATCCCGCTCGTGTGCCTCACCGGCCAGGTTCCGACGACGCTGATCGGCTCGGATGCCTTCCAGGAATGCGACACGGTCGGCATCACGCGGCCCTGCACCAAGCACAACTGGCTGGTGAAGGACGTCAACGAGCTGGCGGCCACCATCCACGAGGCCTTTCACGTCGCGACGACCGGTCGGCCGGGTCCGGTCGTGGTCGATATTCCCAAGGATGTCCAGTTCGCCAGGGGCACCTACGTCTCGCCGCAGACCGCGCCGCGCACCAGCTACCAGCCGAAGGTCCAGGGCGATCTCGAAAAGATCAAGGCCGCAGTCGCACTGATGACGGGCGCGAAGAAGCCGGTCATCTATTCGGGCGGCGGCGTCGTGAACTCCGGTCCGGAAGCGAGCGCGCTGCTGCGCGAACTGGTCGAGTTGACCGGCTTCCCGATCACGTCCACGTTGATGGGGCTTGGCGCCTATCCGGCGAGCGGCAAGAACTGGCTTGGCATGCTGGGCATGCACGGCTCCTACGAAGCCAATATGGCGATGCACGACTGCGACGTGATGCTGTGCATCGGCGCCCGCTTCGACGATCGCATCACCGGCCGCATCAATGCGTTCTCGCCGGGGTCGAAGAAGATCCACATCGATATCGACCCGTCCTCGATCAACAAGAACGTGCATGCCGACATCGGCATTCTGGGGGATGTCGGCCGGGTTCTGGAGGATCTGGTGCGGCTGTGGCGCGCCGGCGCGAAGCACGACAAGAAGACGCTCTATCCCTGGTGGGAGCAGATCGCAAAATGGCGGGCGCGCGATTCCTTCGCCTACAAGAACAGCAGCGACGTCATCATGCCGCAATATGCCATCCAGCGGCTCTACGAACTGACCAAGGGACGCGACACCTACATCACCACCGAAGTGGGCCAGCACCAGATGTGGGCCGCGCAGCATTTCCATTTCGAGCAGCCGAACCGCTGGATGACCTCAGGCGGTCTGGGTACGATGGGCTACGGCCTGCCGGCCGCGCTCGGCGTGCAGGTCGCGCATCCGGACGCGCTGGTCATCGACATTGCCGGCGACGCATCGGTGCAGATGACCATGCAGGAGATGAGCTGCGCCGTTCAGTACAACGCGCCGATCAAGATCTTCATCCTCAACAACCAGTATATGGGCATGGTGCGCCAGTGGCAGCAGCTTCTGCACGGCAACCGCCTGTCGCACTCCTATACCGAGGCGATGCCGGACTTCGTGCTGATGGCGCAGGCTTTTGGCGCGCACGGCATACGCTGCGAGAAGCCGGGCGATCTCGACGACGCGATCACGGAGATGATCGACGTGAAGAAGCCCGTGCTGTTCGACTGCCGCGTGGCGAACCTCGCCAACTGCTTCCCGATGATTCCGTCCGGCAAGGCGCATAACGAAATGCTGCTGCCCGACGAGGCGACGGACGAGGCGGTCGCCAACGCCATTGACGCCAAGGGCAGGGAACTGGTGTAGCGGCAAGATTGAAGTAAGATACGGTAAGACGTATATTATCTTACTTCGTCTTACCTGGAGCGATGTGATGAATGCGCGAGCGAAAATCTCGAGTAAGGGCCAACTGGTGCTGCCCAAAGCCATAAGGGACGCATACGGACTCGGCGCGGGCTCGGAAGTCGATATAGAGACCGCCGGGGATGCCATCGTGCTCAAACCGAGAAAGAGAAGGCCGCAAGGCGGTCGGGTCTACACTGTGGACGATGTCGCGGGAATGTTGAAATACGATGGCCCGCCTGTCGCTATCGAAGACATGAACCGATTGGTTGAAGAGGATTTCCGGCGGCGGTGGAATGCCAAAGGCAATTGATACGAATATCCTCGTTCGCTTCCTGCTTGATGACGGATCGGAAGAAGTGCCGATCGCGCACGACGTTTTCCGGCATGAAGCGCTGGAGATATCGTCGAGCGTCATTCTGGAATGCGAGTGGGTTCTTCGCTCGATCTACAAAGTCAAACGAGATGCCATTTGTGAGGCTTTCACCGCTGTCCTTAACCTGGAGAATGTCCTTGTGCAGGATGAGAATGTCGTGCTGGCGGCGGTTGACGCGCACAGGCAAGGCTTGGATTTTGCCGATGCGATGCATCTTTTCATGGCAGATAAGTCCGATGAATTCCTGACCTTCGACACCACTTTCAGACGATTTGCGAACCGGTTGGCCGACGCGCTTCCGGTCCGAGTACCGACCCTGCATTCACCGGAAAGAAAAACATGAACGCCCATCTACAGCCGACCGGCTCCGCCTATTTCATCGCCAAGGAAACGCAGAGGCCGGAAAAGCACACGCTGTCGGTGCTGGTGGACAACGAGCCGGGCGTTCTCGCCCGCGTCATCGGCCTTTTCTCCGGGCGCGGCTACAATATCGAGAGCCTGACCGTCTCCGAGACGGAGCACGAGCAGCATCTTTCGCGCATCACCATCGTGACCAGTGGCACGGCGCATGTGCTGGAGCAGATCAAGAACCAGCTCGAACGGATCGTGCCGGTGCATCGGGTCGTCGACCTGACGGTGCGGGCGGAGGAACTCGACATCGGCGCGCCGCTGGAGCGGGAGCTTGCGCTGATCAAGGTTTCCGGTACGGGCGACGCGCGGGTCGAGGCGCTGAGGCTGGCGGATGCGTTCCGCGCCAAGGTGATCGACGCCAACACCGAGCATTTCATCTTCGAACTGACCGGCAAGAGCACGAAGATCGACCAGTTCATCGCCATCATGAAGCCGCTCGGCCTTGTGGAAATCTGCCGTACGGGCGTCGCCGCGATGAATCGCGGCCCACAGGGCATGTAGCTCTCCGTCTATGGCAGACGCCGGCCCTCGCCGCAGCAACTGATTTCGTTGTCCCGAAACCCGTCCCGGCAGAAATTTTGCAGGCGCGGGAATGGGTCAATATAACTGCCATAAATCAGGAGGGGCCAATGTCGACTGAGGTTTTCCTGGCGCTGCTCGGCTATGCTTTCGTCACCTCGATCACGCCCGGCCCCAACAATCTGATGCTGCTGGCATCGGGCGTGAATTTTGGCTTCATCCGCACCATCCCGCATATGCTCGGCGTCGGCATCGGCTTCTTCGTGATGCTCCTTGCCGTCGGCTTCGGCCTTGGCGCGGTGTTCACGGCCGTTCCCGCCCTGCATCTGATCCTCAAGGTTCTTGGCTCGGCCTATCTGCTCTATCTCGCATGGCGCATCGCGACGACGCGGACACTCGGAAAGGAAGGTGAGGCGGGTGCCGTGCCGATGACTTTCCTCGAGGCAGCCGCATTCCAGTGGGTCAATCCCAAGGCCTGGGTGATGGCCCTTTCGGCGATGGCGATCTACACCAATCCCGACCGGCCTTTTCTATCCATATGGATTGTTGCGGCGGCATTCGCGCTGGTGAACCTGCCCAGCGTCTCGTCCTGGGCAGGTTTCGGCACGGCGCTGCGCGGCTTCCTGTCCGACCCGGTGCGTCTCAAATGGTTCAACATTGCCATGGGCGTGCTTTTGGTGCTGACGCTCTGGCCGATGGTGAAATAGCCGTCAAAACAACTGAATCGCCGGCTTGGTCAGCATGAGCCAGAAGATGGCCAGAACGCTGAAAAACGCCGGAAAACCGCAGGCAAACCAGATTCGGTAGAGTTGGAAATAGCGAGCGGGCAGTACTGCGCCGTTTGAGGCCGCCGTCCGCGCCAGATTGCGCATTACGACTTGTATGTACACTACCGGCAGCCAGAACAGGCCGGTAATGACATAGAGCATGAGCGACAGGACGATCCAGCCTTCCCAAAGAGACCAACCGAGATCGTGCGCCAGCCATGCGCCGGTGATGGGTTGGAGAATGACAGCGGTTGCGGTGAAAACGGTGTCGGCGACTACGACCGTGCCACCTACGTGCGCAATGATTGCCGGATCCCGGGTGCGATGCGCCATGACCATGAAAAAGGCGATGCCGGCGCCTGTGCCGAACAGGACGGTGGCGCCGATGACATGAACGAGGCGCAGTAATTCTTCCACGGCTCAGCGTTCGTCCAGAATGGCCAGGCCAACCAGCGCAAGGGCCATCGAAGGCAGGACCTTGACCAGCGGCCCGAGCGGATCTGCCCACAGTGACGGTATCAGGAGCGTGGCCGCTCCGAGATAGACAAGCGAGAAGCCGATCACGCCCTTGATCGCAAAGGCCGCGAGGGCTCGAAAAAGAACGCCAACACCCAATGCGATGTCAGCAAGGCTTGTGACGAGTGTCAAGGTGGCGGCGAGGGCCGGCGGAGCGCCTGCCTCGACCAGATGCTGTGACGAAGAACTGAACCGAAACAGCGCGATTGCACCGGACAGCAGCCAAAACAGGCTGAGCGTGCCAAATATGACTGGCTTAAGCAGATAGAGCCGGGCGAACCACAACTCCTGTACCCCCGCCGGGATGTCGGCAAGGGTTTCGGAAAGGGATTTTATGGGGTGGGCGGTAGGTTCAATGTTTCCAGCCACCCCCGCCGCCGCTACTTCGAGCGCGGTGGAACGAAGCGGGGACCTCCAGCCCAACCTGCCAAGCAGGTCTGCAATCGATGATGTGGCGCGGGCTGCAAACGACGGTACGGCGAGCGGGCGTGCCTCGGGTAAGCCTAGCCATTGACGATGGGCGGCAACGGCTTCGGCGAGTGTAAGTGTCTCCGGTGAGGCGAGATGGAGATCACTGCCGGGCTCGATGCGTCCTTCCACGGCATCGGCTACGGCTGCCGCCACCTCGTCGAGCGCGGCGAACTGCATTTGAGCCTCCATATGCACGAGAGGCGTCACAAGCGGGAACGCCGCCAAGGCCCTAAGCAGCGCCGAGCCGCCGTAGGCGGTCCGGCCGATGATGACGGCCGGTTTCAGCAGAACGAAGGGAATGCCGGAAATTTTGAGCGCCTCGTCGGCAGCGCGCTTTGTGGACAGCAAAGGGAGGTCGGCTGCCGGGCCATTGGTGTTGGCCGAAATCTGCACGAGCAGTTTGATACTCACTTGTTTTGCTGCTTCGTAAAGCGAGCGCATGGCGTCGTACTGAACGGCTGCCACATTGTCTCGTGCGCTGTCCTGCAGGGCACCGGCGCAATTTACCACTGCATCGATGTTTTCCAGCAGAGGCAACCAAGCTTCCAGCAGCCGGGAGATGTCCATCGATTTCCAGGCAATTTGCGGCATCTGCCGTTTCGATTTGCCGACAGTACGACCAACCGCGACTACGGAGTTGCCGCGATCCGATAGCAGTTTTGCAACCGCCATGCCGACAAAACCATTGCCGCCCAGAATCAAAACCCGCATGCCCGGAAGATAGCGGCAGGCTTGACTGCGTACAAATGACGGTCAGCCGAGGGGTGTACTTGCTGACTGCACAGCGCAGGCATAGGTTCGTGGCCATGTCGCACGATCACGACCATCATCACGACAACGACCTTGATCCGTTTGCCGCGCGGGTGCGGGCGCTGGAGACGATCCTCGTCGAGAAGGGCCTGATCGATCCGGCGGCGATCGACGCCATTGTGGACACCTACGAGACCAGGGTCGGGCCGCGCAACGGGGCGCGGGTGGTGGCGAAGGCGTGGATGGACGCCGACTATGCCGACTGGCTGAAGCGCGACGCCACCGCGGCGATCGCCTCGCTCGGCTATACCGGCCGGCAGGGTGAGCATATGCAGGCGGTGTTCAATACGCCCGAAACGCATAATCTCGTCGTCTGCACCCTCTGCTCCTGCTATCCGTGGTCGGTGCTGGGGCTGCCGCCGGTCTGGTACAAGGCGCCGCCCTACCGCAGCCGCGCCGTCATCGATCCGCGCGGCGTGCTCGAGGAGTTCGGACTGATCCTTTCTGCGGAAACGAAGATCCGCGTGTGGGATTCGACGGCCGAGCTTCGCTATCTCGTCGTTCCCATGCGTCCGGCAGGGACGGAGGGCTGGAGCGAGGAGCGGCTGGCCGACCTCGTCACGAGGGACTCCATGATCGGGACGGCGCTCGTCAAGCTGCCGGATGCGGCATGAACGGGCCGCAGGATCTTGGCGGACAGATGGGGTTCGGGCCGGTAGCGCCCGAGCCCGACGAGCCGCCGTTTCACGCCGACTGGGAGAAACGGGCGCTGGGCATCACGCTGGCAGCCGGCGCGATGGGGCATTGGAACATCGACGAAAGCCGACATGCGCGGGAATCCCTGCATCCGACGGACTATTACTCCTCCAGCTACTATGAGATCTGGATAAAGGCGCTGGAAGTGCTGTTGCTGCGGCATGGATTCGTGAGCGCCGAGGAACTGGCGGAAGGGCGCAAGCTGGATGACGGGGCGCCCGCCAAACGAAAGCTGGTCGCGTCCGAGGTGCCGGCCGTGCTGGCGCGAGGCGGGCCTTGCGACCGGCCTGTCGACGCGCCGCCGCGCTTCAAGGCGGGCGACCGGGTGCGGACGAAGAACTTCAACCCGACGGGACATACCCGCCTGCCACGCTATGCGCGGGCCAAGATCGGCACGATCGAAGCGGTGCGCGAGGGCTTCGTCTTTCCGGACACCAACGCGCATGGCAAGGGCGAGCATCCGCAACGGGTGTATACGGTTGTCTTCGATGCGGTGGAAATCTGGGGCGAGGGCGCCGATCCCACGCTCACCATCTCAATCGACGCCTGGGAAAGCTATCTTGAGCCAGCCTGAGCATCCTTTCCCGAAGATGACAGGGGTGGATGATCCGGTCTTTGCCGAGCCATGGCAGGCGCAGGCCTTCGCGCTCGCCGTGGCTCTGGCGGATCGCGGCGTGTTTTCGTGGAGCGAATGGGCTGAAACGCTGTCGGGCGAGGTGCATCGACAGGACGCGGCGGTCGATGGTCATGACTATTACCAGCACTGGATGCGGGCGCTGGAGAGGCTGCTGGTTGCAAAGGGCGTGACGTCGGCTGGTGCGATCGACGATATGGCGGCGGCTTGGCAGCGCGCGGCCCATGCGACGCCGCACGGTAAGCCAATCGAATTGAGGAACGATCCGCAGTCGAATTCGACTGCAGCTTAGCAGTTTCCGATTAGTGATGCCCGTTCAGAATGTTAGCAATGCGGCCTCGCGGCTTTCGCCTTGATCCTCCTGCGCTGTGTCTGCACCGGCATAGCAGGGCTTCAGTTCTGCTATACGAGCAACCGCGCAGGGCTATTGCAAATATGTTCACTTTGTGTTCCTATTAGATACACGCAACTCGCATCTTTACATAACCTATTTAGGGTTGTAGATACGATGGTAATACACGTTAAGGATTCAGAAACCGACTCGCTGGTGCGTGAACTCGCAACCAGACGCGGCATCGGAATCACGACGGCTATCAAGGAGGCAGTGTCGGAAGCCTTGGCGGCGGACGAACGGCTTATGCGGGATGGCATTCGCGATGATCGGTTGAAGGCGCTTTTCGAGAGGTGGGATCGGCTGCCGCGATCTTCGATAAAGACCGACAAGGCGTTTTTTGACGACTTATGGGGCGAGGGGGGATGAATGTTTGTCGATGCGTCTGCTTTGGTGGCGATCCTGAAAGGCGAAGAGGAGCGCGACTTATTTTCGAGACGCATCACAGAGGCTGCGAGGCTGATCACGTCACCGATAAGCATCTTCGAGGCGGCGATGGCTTTCGTTACGATGACCGGGAATTGCGCCGCCGCGACCAATGAAGTGTACGCTCTGCTGGAAACGCTAGGGATCGTAGTTGTGCCGATTGAAGAATCTGCGGCGATGGCTGCCGCGATCGCCCGTGATCAATACGGCAAAGGCACTGGGCATCCGGCACAGCTCAATCTGGGAGATTGCATCTCTTATGCGTTGGCCAAGCAAAATGCTGTGAAACTCCTCTACAAGGGCAGAGATTTCGCGCAGACCGACCTGGCGTGATCGTTCGGCGTGGCGTGGGCAAAGGTGCATCTTGTCGAGCGCGTCCGAATCCTGTCTGAGAACAAAGATGGAATTTTCACCCCAGCAGGACGATGCGCTGAAGGCGGTGGCGCGATGGCTGAAGTCGGGCCGGCCGCAGGTGTTCCGGCTGTTCGGCTATGCCGGTACGGGCAAGACGACGCTGGCGCGCCATTTCGCCGAGCATGTCGACGGGCAGGTGCAGTTCGCCGCCTTCACGGGCAAGGCGGCGCAGGTGCTGCGCTCGAAAGGCGCGACCAACGCCCGGACCATCCATTCGCTGATCTACCGGCCGCGCGGCGAGGAGGCGGTGGAAGACGAGTCGACGGGCAAGACGTCGATGTCGCCCACCTTCTCGCTCAACCGCCAGAGCCCGGTGGCGCGGGCCAAGCTCATCATCATCGACGAATGTTCGATGGTGGACGAGCAACTCGGCAAGGACCTGATGAGTTTTGGCACGCCTATTCTCGTGCTTGGCGACCCGGGCCAGTTGCCGCCAATCTCCGGCGGAGGCTTCTTCACCGACCATGAGCCGGACTTCCTGCTCACCGAGATCCACCGACAGGCGCGCGACAATCCCATTATCCGGCTGGCCCTCGACGTGCGGGAAGGACGGGAGTTCGCGCATGGCGATTTCGGCACTGCGCAGGTGATCGGCCGGGACGAGGTGACGCAGGACCTCGTGCTCAAGGCCGATCAGGTGCTGGTCGGCACCAACCGCACGCGCCGACGCTACAATACGCGCCTGCGCGAGCTGAAAGGTTTTACCGCTTCCTACCCGCAAGCCGGGGACAAGCTGGTCTGCCTGCGCAACGACCCGGCAAAGGGGCTGCTCAACGGCTCGCTGTGGAAGGTGATGACCTCGTCGCGCGAGACGGTGAAGCCGGGCATAAACCTGCTCGTGTCGCCGGAGGAGGACGATCCCGATCGCGGCGTCGCCAAGATCAAGCTGCTCAAGGCGGCTTTCGAGAGCCCGGACGAGGAGATCCCCTGGCAGCAGAAGAAGCGTTTTGACGATTTCGACTACGGTTACGCGCTGACCGTCCACAAGGCGCAGGGCTCCCAGTGGAACGATGTGGTGTTGTTCGACGAAAGCTGGGCCTTCAAGGATACGCGCCAGCGCTGGCTATACACGGCGGTGACGCGTGCCGCGGAGCGGCTGACCGTGGTGCGCTGAAGCCGGACAGGCGAGGCGGATCGATGGTGCAGGGGCGAAAGCCCGGTGCGTTCGCCGGCAAGGGACGGTATAGGTGCCGCGCCTGCCACTGGAGCGTTCCATGCCCGCAAAACTTTCGGTCAATCTCAACGCCATCGCGCTGCTGCGCAACCGTCGCGACCTGCCCTGGCCGAGCGTCACCGGCCTCGGGCGCATCGCGCTGGCCGCCGGCGCCCATGGGCTGACCGTGCATCCGAGGCCCGACGAAAGGCATACGCGGCGGACGGACCTGCCGGCCATCCGCGCGCTGATCGACGACGAGTTTCCCGCCGCCGAATTCAACATCGAGGGCTATCCGACGGAAGACTTCCTGCAGTTGGTGGAGGAGACCCAGCCGGAGCAGGTGACGCTCGTGCCCGACGATCCGGCGCAGCCGACATCGGACCATGGCTGGAACTTCCGCGAGAGCGCCGCGTTTCTCACGCCGATCGTCAAACGACTGAAAAGCGCGGGCATGCGCGTATCTTTATTCTCCGATCCGAATCCGGAAGGCGTCGCGGCAGCGGCTGGCACGGGCGCCGACCGCATCGAACTTTACACCGGGCCCTATGGCAGTTGTCATGACAATCCGGTGCGGGCGGCGGCGGAACTGGAAAAGCTCGCGCTCACGGCCGAAGCGGCATTCGCGCAAGGGCTAGCCGTGAATGTCGGCCACGATCTCACTGTGGACAATATGCGTCTGCTGATGAAGCGCATTCCGGGCGTCAGCGAAGCCTCCATCGGCCACGGCCTCACGGCGGATGCGCTGGAGTTCGGCATGGCGGAAACGGTGCGGCGCTTCCTGCGCAGTTGCGGCTGGTAGCGATGCGTGTGCTGCATGGCAATACAGAGAGGCATGCCAAAGCAGTGATTGTTATTGCAGTGCAGCAAGCGTAGAGCACCCGCCGCTCTACTGGAGTTTGCCATGGGTCACGTCAAAGCCGGCCCGGCTCAGCCTCAATCCACTGAACATCACGCCAGCGCGCCGCCCAGCAACGTCAGAATGCTGATGCTCGGCGCGCTCGGCGTCGTCTACGGCGATATCGGCACCAGCCCAATCTATGCGTTCCGCGAGGCGCTCGTCGCGTCAGCCGGCGGACGGGTGGCGTCGCGCGAGGATATTCTGGGCGTTCTGTCGCTCATCATCTGGGCGCTGACGATCATCGTCACGGTCAAATACATCGCCTTCGTGCTGCGCGCCGACAATCGCGGCGAGGGCGGGACGCTTTCGCTTATGGCGCTTGCACGGGGCGCTATAAAAGGTCGTCCCATCTCCATCCTGTTCATCGGCATGCTGGGCGCTGCGCTGTTCTACGGCGATGCGGTCATAACCCCCGCCATCTCCGTCCTCTCCGCCGTCGAGGGCATGGAAGTGGTGACGCCGGCTTTCGGGCCGTACGTCGTGCCGCTCACGCTGGTGATCCTCGCGGCATTGTTCGCCGTCCAGCGCTTCGGGACGGGCAGCGTCGGCATCGTCTTTGGGCCGATCACGCTGGTCTGGTTCCTCGCCATCGGTGCTTCCGGCCTGATGCACATCTTCGACGACCCGGAAATCCTGCTGGCGATAAACCCGTATTACATCGTCGGTTTCCTCACCAACCAGCCGGATGTCGCCTTCGTCACCATCGGCGCGATCTTCCTCGCCGTCACCGGCGCGGAGGCGCTCTATGCCGATCTCGGCCATTTCGGCCGCCGGCCCATCGTGCTGGCGTGGCTGGCCATCGTGTTCCCATGCCTGTTGCTGAATTATGTCGGGCAGGGCGCGTTCGTGCTCGCGGATGGCGGCGAGATCGGCCACCCCTTCTTCGAGATGAACAGGGGCTGGACGCTGATCCCTATGGTGGTGCTGGCGACTGCGGCGACAGTGATCGCCAGCCAGGCGGTCATTTCCGGCGCGTTCTCGCTGACCAGGCAGGCGGTGCAGCTCAACCTCCTGCCACGTCAGGAAATCCAGCACACGTCCGAAACGCAATCCGGCCAGATCTACCTGCCGCGCGTGAACCTGCTGCTCGCGCTGGTGGTCATGATGCTGGTCGTCGGCTTCGGCGAGTCGAGCCAGCTTGCGGCGGCCTACGGCATTTCCGTCACGGGCAATATGCTGATGACGACGATCCTGCTATTCGTCGTCATGACCCGGATCTGGAAATGGCCGCTCGCGGCGGCTATCAGCCTGACAGCCGTGTTCGCCTTCATCGATATCGGTTTCTTTCTCTCCAACATCGTCAAGGTGTTCGACGGGGGCTGGGCCTCGCTGGCGGTCGCCATCACGGTCGTGGTGGTGATGGCTACGTGGGTGCGCGGCAGCCGTCTCCTCTTCGAGAAGACGCGCAAGAACGAGATTCCGCTGGATTTCCTGGCGGACAACCTTGCGAAGAAGCCGCCGCAGCTGGTCGAGGGGACCGCGGTTTTCCTGACCGGCGATCCGCTCAGCGCGCCGACGGCGCTGATGCACAGCCTCAAGCACTACAAGGTGCTGCACAAGCAGAACGTCGTGCTGTCGGTGGTGACCGCGCAGGAACCGACCGTGCCGGACAGCGAGCGGGCCAGCATCGAGAAGATCAACGACCTTTTCCTGCGGGTGCGTCTCACCTTCGGCTATATGGAGCATCCGAACGTGCCCAAGGCGCTCGCCATCTGCCGCAAGCAGGGCTGGAAGTTCGACATCATGACGACGTCTTTCTTCCTTTCGCGGCGCTCGCTGAAACCCTCGCCGAACTCCGGCATGCCGCTGTGGCAGGACAAGCTGTTCATCGGGCTTGCCCGGACGGCGGCCGACGCGACGGAATACTTCCAGATTCCGACCGGGCGGGTGGTCGAGGTGGGCACGCAGGTCGCGATCTGAGCCACGCTGGAAGCCGTCCGGACAACAAGTGCGGACGGCCCCTCCGAAGAAACCCGCCTTGCTTATGCTCAGCCTGCGAGAGCGCTCTTGCTTTCGTCGATGAAGGTCTTGAGGGACCTGGACTTACGGCCCGACAACGTTTCGACGTCCCCGGTCACTTGCGAGAGGTCGCCGGCGCGGGCCGCCGTGTCGAAGGAAACCAGCGTCGGGATGAACGCGTCGGGAACGCCCGCCGCCTTCATGCCGCCGGCAAGCTGATCGTCGGTGAGATTCACGACCTGCAGAGGCTTGCCGGTGGCGGCGCTCACGAAATTGGCGATTTCGGCGTTGGTATAGGCCTCGGTGCCGGTGAGCGTATAGGTCGTGCTCGTCGCGGGCGGGTTGGCAAGCGCCGCCGCGATGGCCGCAGCGATGTCGTCGCGCGCCACGAAAGCCGTCCTGCCTTCGCCGGCGGACGTGTACCACTGGCCGCTCGCGAGCGCCTGCGGAAGCGACATGAACAGGTTCTCCTGATACCAGCTGTTGCGGAAGATCAGGTATGGCAGGCCTGTCGCCTTTACCGCTTCTTCCGTTTGCAGGTGATCGGGCGCGAAGCTGACTTTCGAGCTCTCGGCCGCAGGCAAGGACGTATAGGCAAGCCGCTTCGCGCCGGCTTCAACCGCAGCTGTGACGGCGGCGCGATGCTGCCTGAGACGGGTTCCGGCGCCATCGAGCGCATCGGTCGAGACGATCAGCACGGTGTCGGCGCCGGCGAAGGCCTTCGCCAATCCAGCCGCGTCGTCGAAATCCGCCTTGCGGACGGCGACGCCTTTCGCCGCGAGCTCGGCGAGCTTTTCCGGGCTGCGGCTGCCCACGATGAGGCGCGCCGGCGCGACGCCCTGATCGTCAAGAAGGTGGTCGATGATGGCGCGGCCGAGCTTTCCGGAAGCGCCGGTGACGAAAATCGTGTTGCTCAAGATCGGATTCCTCTATGCGTGAAACTTGCTCTCAAAATGAGACCAGCACTAGAATAAGAATTGATCCATATCCGTAAAGAAGGCAGTTTCTCCGCTCCTAGGCACATGGAAGGAACCATCCCATGGATGGACGGGTCGTGAACCTGCGCACCAAGCTGGAAATCTACCGGGCGTCTTCGCCGGAGCAGAGTCTGGCCGATTGCCCGATCCGCGACGTCATCCAGACGATAAGTGGACGCTGGAGTTCGCTGCTCATGACCGCGCTGGCGGAACGTCCCTATCGCTTCGGAGAACTGCGTCGCCTCGTGCCGGACATTTCGCAGCGCATGCTGACGCAGACGCTTGGAGAGCTGCAAAGGGACGGCTACGTCCATCGCGAGGTTTTTGCGACGAAGCCGCCCATGGTGGAATACAGCCTGACCGATCTCGGCCGCTCCATGTATAGCGCGCTGGAGCAACTGCTGCACTGGGCGGAACTCAATCATGCGAATGTGCGGGAAGCGCGCACACGTTTCGATGACGCGCATGGCAAATCGTCGCCTTGATCCGGCCGAGCAACTGTCGGTAACTGCCGCCCGTTGAAACGGGCGGGACTGTGAAGATACCAAAACAGATAGCAATCGCCGGCGCGGGGCCGGCCGGTCTTGCCGCGGCTCTCTATCTTGGTCGGACTGGCCATCGGGTCACGATCTTCGAACGCTTCGATGCGCCGAAGCCGGTAGGCTCGGGATTGATCCTGCAGCCGACCGGACTGACGGTGCTTGCCGATCTCGGCCTGCTGGACCGCATCCTCGCGCTCGGCGCGCGCATCGACCGGCTCTACGGCGCCGACGCAAGGAGCGGGCGGACGGTGCTCGATGTGCGCTACGATGCGCTGAAAGGCGGAAGGTTCGGGCTTGCGGTGCATCGGGCCGCCCTCTTCAACGTGCTTTTTGACGCGGTCAGCGAGGCCGGGATTGCCGCCGAAACGGGCGTCGACGTCGCCGATGTCGAGCATGATGGCGAGCGGGCGTTTCTGATAACGGGAGAGGGGCGGCGCATTGGCGGGTTCGATCTGGTGATCGATGCGTCCGGCGCGCGGTCGCGGCTGAGGCGACGTGCCGATCGCAGCGCGGAACCGAAGCCGCTCGCCTATGGCGCGTTCTGGGCTTCGCTCGGCTGGTGCGACGGGTTTCAGCGCAACGCGCTGACGCAGCGCTACGACCGAGCAAGCGTGATGATCGGCGTGCTGCCGATCGGCCGGGCCGAGGCTGGCGGCGAGGAGATGGCCGCCTTCTTCTGGAGTCTGAAGCCGGACGCTGCCGAGCGGGTGAAGGCTGCGGGCATCGATGCGTGGAGGGAACGGGTCGGCTCGTTCTGGCCGGAATGCGCGGCATTCACGGACCAGATCGACGGTTTCGAGCAGCTTTCTCTGGCGCGCTACGGTCATCATACGCTGGCGCGGCCGGCGGGGCGCAGGATGGCGGTGATTGGCGACGCCTCGCATTCGACCAGCCCGCAACTGGGGCAGGGAGCGAACATGGCGCTGCTCGACGCCGCGGCGCTGGCGCATGCGCTGAAGACGAGCGGCAGCCTCGAAGACGCGCTGGAGGCCTATTGCCGGGCGAGGCGCTGGCATCTGCGCCTCTTCCAGTCCCTGTCATGGATGTTCACGCCTTTCTACCAGTCGGACTCGGTGTTCTTGCCCTTTCTGCGTGACCGACTGGTGGCGAGCATCGCCCGCATTCCGCCCGCGCCGCAATTTCTCGCCGCGATGGTGGCCGGAACCGTCATCGATCCTTTCGCGAAGGCGGGGCTGGGGGAACATTCTTGGGCAAGGAAACGGCAATCAACCTGATAGGCGCAGCCATCCTCGTAGTCGGGGCGGAAGGATCGTACCGCCTGCCTCCGTCACCAAGAGAAAGATGACAGTACGCGCGACATAGGAAGGCTTGTCCATTCCAAGAGTTTGTACGTGAACCTCACTCGGATTGCGCGGCAACCAAGCAAAGCCGCGAAACCATCGCCTTTTTGGCAATAGAGTTGGATCGTATAGCGTCAATGAGACGCCCCACTCGTTTGCGGTACCATTTATCGGTCGGGCGGTCTCGACATCCTTCCATGCAATTGAGAAGCCGATTCTGGTGTCCGTGAGACCGTCGTCCCCGATCGTCAGCCGGCCATCACGTTTGAAGCCGTCATGCAGCGTCCGCCAAGCGGCAATCAGCAAACCGGGAACACACCAAGCTGCGAATATTAATAATCCAAGTTTAAAAATAAAATCTAGGATACCTTCGATGTATGTAAAGAAAAATACCATACCCGCCATGGCGGTGCTTAGCGCCACTAAGCAATAGAAAATGCCCACGCCTATGTGCCATGTCCGACGAGGCTTTATAATTAAAGGAAGATTCACGGAAACAGGCGGCGGTGAACTGTCACGAAGTGTCGGGATGCCAGGAATCTGGATTGAGCTTGGCCGCTGCATACGATTTTCCAAACGTGTTGGACAAAGGGATAGCTTCTGTCGGTAAAAATCTCGCATGTCCGATTGATTCACATTCCCGTTGACACGAAGGGCGTTGGCCAGTACCGAACCGTAACGTACGGTACGGTATTGGTTTAGGCGGCTTCAGGCGTGGATCAGTCGGCAGAGCAGGAGCAGGGAGCGCTGACGCCCCGCCAGCAGGCGGTGCTCGATGCCGTGCTCGACCTGATGGCGGAGGAGGGCGGCGGCTTCTCCATGACCGCCGTGGCGCGGCGCGCCAACTGCTCGAAGGAAACGCTCTACAAATGGTTC
The DNA here is from genome assembly GCA_023953845.1 of Rhizobiaceae bacterium. Lineage (NCBI taxonomy): Bacteria > Pseudomonadati > Pseudomonadota > Alphaproteobacteria > Hyphomicrobiales > Rhizobiaceae > Rhizobiaceae bacterium. The sequence goes on from JAMLJC010000002.1 coordinate 478,760, forward strand.
GGCGACCGGGATGGCATGCTGACCGAGACGGTGCGCTGGCAGGCGTCGAAGGTGCGCGCCGGGAATTACGACCGCCAGAAACTCGATGCGGCCGCCTTGCGGGAAAGCCTTGAACGTTTCGCAGCCAACTGGCTGTCCGTCATCTCCAGCCGCACCTCCATCGCGCTCAACCGCGTGGCGATCGGCGGCGCCGCCTCGAAGGAGAACAATCTGGGCCGGATCGTGCTCGCAAATGGCCGGTTCGCCATAGGAGAACGCATCAAGCCGCTGCTGGAGGCAGGCCGTGCCGCCGGACTCCTTGCCTTCGACGATGCCGAGGAGGCGTTCCGTACGTTCTTCGGGCTCGTCGGACGCGACGTGCAGATCCGGCTGCTGCTTGGCGACAGGCTGGACATGACGCAGGGCATGATCGCGCAGGATGCCGCCCGCACCGTGGACCAGTTCCTCATCCTTTTCGGAACGGCGGATGCCGCTCCGGGAAAACACCTCACTTGAAAATTCAACCAAAGCAAGGAAACGTCTGACAATGCGCGTTTATTACGATCGTGACGCCGATCTCAATCTGATCAAGGGCAAGAAGGTCGCCATCATCGGCTATGGTTCGCAGGGCCGCGCCCATGCGCTGAACCTCAAGGAATCCGGCGTGAAGGACATCGCCATCGGCCTCAAGGCCGGCTCGGCGACGGCCAAGAAGGTGGAGGCGGACGGCCTCAAGGTCATGTCCGTGGCCGAAGTGGCAAAGTGGGCAGACCTGATGATGATGGCGACGCCGGACGAGTTGCAGGCCGACATCTACCGTGACGAGATCGCGCCAAACATCCGCGACGGCGCGGCGATCGCCTTCGCCCACGGCCTCAACGTGCATTTCGGCCTGATCGAGCCGAAGAAGACGGTGGATGTTCTTATGGTCGCGCCGAAGGGTCCCGGCCACACCGTGCGCGGCGAGTATCAGAAGGGCGGCGGCGTGCCGTGCCTCGTGGCCGTGCATCAGGACGCCTCGGGCAACGCGCTCGACCTCGGCCTTTCCTACGCCTGCGGCGTGGGCGGCGGCCGTTCGGGCATCATCGAGACCAACTTCAAGGAAGAGTGCGAGACCGACCTGTTCGGCGAGCAGGTCGTGCTGTGCGGCGGTCTGGTCGAACTCATCCGCGCCGGCTTCGAGACGCTGGTGGAAGCCGGCTATGCGCCGGAAATGGCCTATTTCGAGTGCCTGCACGAAGTGAAGCTGATCGTCGACCTCATCTATGAGGGCGGCATCGCCAACATGAACTACTCGATCTCCAACACCGCCGAGTGGGGCGAATACGTCTCCGGCCCGCGCATCATCACGGAAGAGACCAAGGCCGAGATGAAGCGCATCCTGAAGGACATCCAGACGGGCAAGTTCACCTCGGAGTGGATGCAGGAGTACCGTTCGGGCGCGGCGCGCTTCAAGGGCATCCGCCGCATGAACGACTCGCACCAGATCGAGCAGGTCGGCGAGAAGCTGCGCGGCATGATGCCGTGGATCGCCAAGAACAAGCTCGTCGACAAGGCGAAGAACTAAGGGCGATCCACGGGTTTTCCGTTTGCCCGTCCTCGCGCTCCGCGCTGTGGGTGGGCGGGAGGATCGCCGAGAGCAAGCTGGTGGACAAGGCGAAGAACTAAGGGCGATCCACGGGTTTTCCGTTTGCCCGTCCTCGCGCTCCGCGCTGTGGGCGGGCGGGGAATCGCCAAGAACAAGCGGGTGGACAAGGCCAGGAACTAAGAGCGATCCACGCTTTCCACTTGCTGGAAACATCGACGCCCGTGGCTCAGGCCACGGGCGTTTTGCGTCAAAGCTGCCCCATTCCGGCACAAATCGGCTGGCACGAGCTTTGCAATGGGAGAATCCGGAAGAGTTAGGGAGATCCGAGATGGAACCCATTGCGGAAAAGTCGATCGGCCTGAACGGCGCGGTGTTCGCAGACCGCAGGACGGAACTGCGCCGGCGCGTTCTGAAAGGGGCGCTCGTTTATTACAACAAGGGCTACAGCACCTTCGAGTGCGCGGTGCGCAATATCTCGGAGAACGGCGCGCAGCTCAGTCTCAGCGGTGATTTCCCGATACCTGCGGAGTTCGCGGTGCGCGTCGACGGCAGGCCGGGCCGTCCGGCCGTCGTGCGGTGGCGTTCCAGCACGGCGATCGGCATCCAGTTCACGGACGAATAGCAAGAGTTGTCCCGGAATGGGACACGCCCTAGTCGAAAGGCGAGACGCAGATCTTCCTCGGTCCCTTGTCCGGCTGGTAGGTGTTGTCCTTGGCGCGATAGCTCCGGTATTTCGAGTAGCACCAGTCGACATGATCGGCGGACAGGTTCTGCACGCGATAAAGGGTGCGCGTTCCGGTGTATTTGGGCGCCCTGGGAATGGGGGCCGGCCTTATCTTCTGGACGTTCAGGTCAAGCTGCTGATCCGGCGGCTCGTAGCGGTATCGCCCGAAGCGATTGTCGTGGCCCGGGTCGAAGCGGCCAATATCGGGCGTGATCGTATGGCGCGGGATGGTGTTGACGCCGCCCTGACCGATACCGCAATTGCCGATCGTGCCGCAAAGGTCCTGCACCCTGATGATCGGGAGCCCTGCGCCGGACGGAGCTGACGCCCTTGGCAAAGCGTTTGCCGGGGCGCCGGAGAGCGTCGCCGCAAGCGGGAGGCACGCCCCGAGAATCAAACGGAACATCGCGTTGTTCTGCATGACTCATACATAGCGTGCCCCTGGTCATTTCCCAAGAAGCCGATCCATACCCTCAACCGACGTCACCCGGCAGCGCGGCTGACCGCTTGTGTTTCGAGGCGGGGCAGGGCAAACCTGCCGACGATGTCGCTGCGCCTTGCCACCTTCAACGTCGAAAACCTGATGCGCCGTTTCGATTTCTCCGGATTTCGAAACCAGCTCAATGAGGATCGCACGCTGACGCTTTTCGAAATCAAGGATGAGGCGGAATACCGGCTGCTCGAAAAAGCCCGGACTATCGCCCACACCGACGACACGCGACAGATGTCGGCACTCGCAATAGCCGAGACCCGGGCGGACATCATCTGCCTGCAGGAGGTTGATGACATCGAGGCGCTCAAGGCCTTCGAATACGGCTACCTCTTCAAGATGATCGGCGAGGGATACCGGCAGAAATATACCACCGCCGGCAACGATTCGCGCGGCATCGACGTGGCGTTGATGATGCGCGAGGAGACCGCGCACGGCCAGCGGATCGAGTTCGTGCGCATGACCAGCCACGCCTCCGTCACTTACGAACAGCTCGGGCTGCACACGCCGGAGCTTGCCGCACTCGGCAACGAGCCGTTCGAGCGCATCTTTCGCCGCGATTGCCTCGAGATCGACGTGACGGTCGGCGGCGTGCCGCTGACGCTCTATGTGCTTCATCTCAAGTCGATGACCGGCACGCGCGGCAATCTCACCGGACGCGATGCCTCGATGCCGATACGCATGGCCGAAACCATGGCTGTGCGGCGCATCATCGAAGACCGTTTCGGCAGGGAACATGCCAGGGACAAGCGCTGGGTGATCTGCGGCGACATGAACGACTATCGCGAGCGCGTGCTGATCACCGGCAACGGCCATTCCGGTTTCCAGTTTCAGCCGGTGCGCGAGCCGCAGTCGGCGCTCGATGTGCTGCTGAAGGACGGTTTCGCGGAAAACGTCGTCGAGCGGCGGCCTGAACTCGACCGCTGGACGCTCTATCATACCCGTGGCCCGCAAGAGCGGCATCTCTGCCAGCTCGACTATATCCTGCTTTCGCCCGCTCTGGCGCGGCAAAACGGCAAGGCCGTTCCCGACATCATCAGGGGCGGCCAGCCGTATCGCACGCCGTTTCCGCCGGGACAGGAAGTCGAGCGCTATCCGCGTGTCGGCTGGGACCGGCCGAAGGCTTCGGACCATTGTCCGGTCGCCGTCACGCTCGATATCGTCTGAGGCGCATCATGACTTTCGTCCTTCCGCGGGATGCCGTCGTTCCGGTGGAGGCGGTCGAGGTGCGGCTCGATCCTGCGCCGCATCCCTTCGAGATCGAGAATGCGGAGGCGATCGAGGAATACTGGCGTAAGGCATCGGCGGAGAATCCGGCGCTTTTCGACGGCCGGCTGGTGCTGCATTCGGATCTTGCCTATCGGGATCGAAAGCTGGTCGGCACCTGCCGCGAAGTGCGCTTCGCGACGTTCCTCTACTGGCGCGAGCGGCGCGGCGCCCAGTCGGCGGAGCATGCCTATGCGCATGCCGCTCTGGTCTCCGGCGACAACCAACTCGTCGCGATCCGCATGGGAAAGCACACAGCCAATGCCGGCTCGGTCTATTTCGCCGCCGGGTCCTTCGAGGCGACCGATTTCGTGGACGGCTGGGTGGACGTAGACGCCAACATGACCCGCGAGGTGGGCGAGGAAACCGGGCTGGATATTTCGACGGTCCCGCGCGACCCGGGTTATCATCTCTATTCGCGAAATGGTGGCACCGTCATCATACGGCGATACTACCTGCCGCAAACGGGACGCGAGATCGCGGACCGTATCGAGCGCTTCGTGGCGGCGGAAAGCGATCCGGAGATCGAGGGGCCGGTGCTTATCTCCTCGGCCGACGCCCTGCCGGCCGGCACGAAACCGTATATGGCGGAGATCGTGCGCTGGCATTTTTCGCAACCGGCGCGGCACCGGACATAGTGCTGCGGCCGGACGAAAAGCGCCCGCGCCGGTTGTCGGGCCGATCGGAGTTCCTTTAGGTATCATCAGATACGGAAGACGGGGGCGTCATGACGGAATTCGAGATCGCGGCGTTGCTGCTGACGCTTTCGGCGTTGTTCGGCTGGCTGAACATCAAGGTCCTGAAGCTGCCGCATACGATCGGCCTGCTGGTCATGGCGCTGGGCTCCTCCATGGCGCTGCTGCTGGTCAACGCCGCCTTTCCCTCATTCGGGCTCGCGGAAGCGCTCCAGCACGTGATGGGCGAGATCAACTTCTACACCGCGCTGATGGAGGGCATGCTGTCGATGCTGCTCTTCGCCGGGGCGCTCCATGTCGATCTCGGCCTGCTCAAGGACCAGAAATGGGCGATCGGCATCATGGCTACCGTCGGCGTGGTGATTTCGACGGCGGTGGTCGGCGTCGGCCTCTGGGCGGTCGCATCGCTGCTCGGCTTCGATCTGCCTCTGATCTGGGCGCTGGTATTCGGGGCGTTGATCTCGCCCACCGATCCGGTGGCGGTGCTCGGCCTCCTGAAGACCGTCAACGTGCCGGAGTCGATCAAGGCGAAGATCGCTGGCGAATCGCTCTTCAACGACGGTGTGGCGATCGTCATGTTCAGCATGCTGGCGACCATCGCCATGGTTACACCGGACCAGCAATCGCCGACGGTGTGGGGCGTCGCGGAACTGCTTGTCTATGAAGGCATCGGGAGCATCGTGTTCGGACTCGTCACCGGCTGGATCGCCTACCGGGCCATGCTGGCGATCGACGACCATGTGGTCGAGATCCTGATCTCGCTGGCGGTGTGCATCGGAACCTATGTGGTCTGCCACCGCCTCCATCTCTCGGGGCCGATCGCGGTCGCCGTCTGCGGCCTGCTGATCGGCAATCACGGCGTCGAACAAGCCATGAGCGAAAAGGTCGAGGAGTATCTGTTCGCGTTCTGGGAAGTCGTGGACGAGATGCTGAATTCGGTGCTCTTCCTGCTCATCGGCCTCGAAGTGCTGGTGATCGCCTTCGACTTCTCGAACTCGTGGATCATCTTCGCCGCCATTCCGATCGTGCTGATCGGACGCTTCGTCTCGGTGGCGACGCCGATTTCGCTGCTTTCGATACGGCAGACCTTTTCGCGCGGCGCGATACCGATCCTGACCTGGGGCGGGTTGCGCGGCGGCGTGTCGGTCGCGCTGGCCCTGATCCTGCCCGATGGCGGCCCGAAGACGCTGCTGCAGGGCGCGACCTACGCCGTCGTCATCTTCTCCATCGTGGTGCAGGGACTGACGATGAAGCGCGTCGTGGGCAGAGCGAGCGGCTTGAAGGCCGCCTGACGGTTAGCGCGGCTATTCGTGCCTCAGCGCTTCGATCGGGTCCAGCCGCGCCCCGCGTAGCGCCGGGAAGAAGCCGAAGACCATGCCGATCAAGGCCGAGAAGCCGACGGCCAGCAGGATTACGAGGACGCTAGGCGAAAACGGGATCGACAGGGCGAAGGACGCGCCGCCGGCAAGCCCGAGGCCGATGGCGATGCCAATCAGGCCGCCGAGCAGGGAAAGCACGGTCGCTTCCACCAGAAACTGGATGAGGATGTGCTTCTCATGTGCGCCGATGGCGAGGCGGATGCCGATCTCGCGCGTGCGCTCCGTGACCGAGACCAGCATGATGTTCATGATGCCGATGCCGCCGACCAGCAGACTGACGCCGGCAAGCGCGCCGAGCATGCCGGTCATGCTGGTGGTGGCGCTCGTCATGGCGTCGGCGACCTGGGTCATGTCGCGCACGGAAAAGTCGTCATCGCGATCCGGTGCGACGCGGCGTGTGTCGCGCAGTATGTCCTCGATCCGCTGCTGGAGGACCGAGGTCGAGGTTCCTTCCTCGGCCGCCACATAGATCGTGTCGATGTCGCGATTTCCGGCGATGCGGCGCTGGAACGTCTTGAGCGGCATGAAAACGACGTTGTCCTGATCCTGCCCGAAGCCGGAAAAGCCCTTGGGTTCGAGCAGGCCGATCACCTTGCAGCTGACGCGGCCGACGCGGATCGCCATGCCCTCGGGGTCACCCGTGCCGAAGAACTGCTTGCGCACGGTCTCGCCTATCAGACAGCTCGCCGCGCCGCTGCGCGTCTCCGAATCGCTGAACTCGCGGCCCGAGACGACCTTCCAGTCCCGCGCCATCAGATAGGCGTTGTCGGTGCCGGTCACGGAGACGGAGAGGCTTTCGGTACCGAAGACGACGCGCACGGTCTTCTGCGAGGCCGGCGAGATGGCGCGGGCGCCTTCGAGATGACTGGCCAGCGCCGAAACCTCCTTGTCGCCAAGCTGGCGGATCACCGGTTCGGGGCCTGAGCCGGGCACCGGCGGACGGCCGGGACGCACGACCAGAAGATTGCTGCCGAGCTTGGAAATGTCGCTCTTGACCTTCTCGGTGGTGCCGGTGCCGATGGTAATCATGGCGATCACGGCCGCGACGCCGATGACGATGCCGAGCAGCGTGAGAAACGAGCGCAGCGCATTGCGGCGGACGGACCGGAGAGCCAGGCGGACGGTCTCGAAGAACATCAGGCCGCCTCCAGATTGAAAGTGTCGGAGGCGACGCGCCCGTCAACGAACGAGATGGTGCGCCGGGCATAGGCCGCGATGTCCGACTCGTGCGTCACCATGACGATGGTCAGTCCGAGCTCGTCATTCAGACGGTTGAGCAGTTCCATGATCTCGTGGCTGCGGGACGTGTCGAGATTGCCGGTCGGCTCGTCTGCCGCGAGCAGCGTCGGACGGCTGACGATGGCGCGGGCGATCGCCACGCGCTGCTGCTGGCCGCCTGAGAGCTCGGCCGGCGTATGCCGTTCGCGGCCTTTCAGCCCAACCTCCTCAAGCGCTTTCATCGCCAGTTCGCGGCGCTCCGTCGCGCCGACGCCGCGATAGATCAGCGGCAGCTCGACATTTTCCACCGCCGTGGTGCGCGGCAGGAGGTTGTAGCCCTGGAACACGAAGCCGATGTAGAGATTGCGGAGCGCGGCCCGCCGGTCGCGGTCCAGCCGGCCGGCATCGATGCCGCCGAAGCCATAACGGCCCCGCGTCGGCGTATCGAGGCAGCCGATGATGTTCATCGCCGTCGATTTTCCGGAACCGGACGGCCCCATGATGGCGACGAATTCACCCTGATCTATGGAGAGATCGACGCCAGCCAGCGCGTCGACGCGAGCCTCCCCTTCGCCGTAGGTTTTCCAGACGTCGCGGAATGTGATGAGCGGCTCCGACACCGGCTCAGCTCCGGCTCTCGCTCGAACTCACGATCACGCTGTCGCCGTCGTTGAGGCCGGAGATGATCTCGGTAAGGTCTCCGTCGGTCGCGCCGACCGTCACCTTGACGGGTTTCGGCTGGCCGTTCTCGAGAACATAGAGCGTGCGCGATCCGTCTGCGGGGAGGGCACGCTGCTGCTGCCGCTGCGGCCGGGGCATTCGCGGCATGAAGAGGCTTTCAAGGCTCCAGCTGCTGCGCTGCTCGGCGACCGGAGGCCGGAAACGGAACGCGGCGGCGGGAACGGTGAGCACGTCCTTCGCCTCGCGCGTGACAACGGCGACGGTCGCCGTCATGCCGGGACGCAGCAGCATCTCCGGGTTCTCGACATCGAGGCGCGCGTCATAGGTGACGACGCCGTCGGTCGTGACGGATGCATAGGCGATGTCGCGGATGCGCGCGTCGAAAGTGTGTCCGGGGAAGGCGTCGACCGTGAAATGAGCCCTCTGGTCGGCGGAAACCATGCCGATGTCCGCCTCGTCGATCGCGGCCTTGAGCTCCATCTTGCGCAGGTCGGCGGCGATGACGAAGAGCACCGGCGCCTGCAGGGAGGAGGCGACGGTCTGGCCGGGGTCGACGGAACGCGTCAGCACAATGCCGTCGATCGGCGCGTAGATCTTCGTCTTGGAGAGGTCCGTCTGCTGGAGCCTGAGCTGCGCTTCCGCGATCTGGAGCTGCGCTTCGGCAACCGAAACGGCGCTCGCAGCGCGGTCGCGGGCGGCGAGCGCCGTTTCGACGGACTGGCTGGTCGCCGTGCCTTTTTTCGCAAGCTGCTGCGTTCGATCAAGTGTGCGCTGCGTTTCGTCGAACGTCGTCTTTGCCTGATTGATCTGGGCGCGTACCGATACCGCCGACGCCTCGGCACCCTCGACCTGCGCCGCGAGACGGGCGGTGTCGAGCTCCGCCAGCACGTCGCCCTTCTTCACCGGCTGGTTCTCATCCACCAGCACGGCGCGGACGACGCCAGACAGTTCGCTCGAGATGTCGACCTGCACCAGCGGCTGCAGCGTGCCGGTCGCCGTTACCTCGACCGTGAGATCGCTCCGCTCTACCGGCTGGGTCTGGAAAACGGTACGCGTGGAGGGCTGCGAAACCCAGAACCAGGCGCCTAGCGCGCCGGCTGCGATCAGCACCGCCGCCGCGAGATAGGCCCAGATGCGCCGACGCATGCGACGGCGCTTGCCGCCCGTATCGAGAGCCAGAGCCGTCTCGATCGACGGCAGTGTTTTCGGCTGTGGCCGATTGACAATCTGGTCTATGACAAACCCCTATGGTGCCGCAGCGTCCCGACTGACCGAAAATCGGTCTGTCGCGGTCGGATTTCAAATTAATTTTCCGCCATGTTCGCGGCGGTTTAAGGATCGAATCTCGTGTCCGCCCGCAAGTATCTGCTCTACGACGTGTTCACCGATAGGGCGTTTGCCGGCAATCAACTCGCCATCGTGCTCGACACGGCCGGACTGGATACCGCCGCGATGCAGGAGATTGCGCGCGAGTTCAACCTGTCGGAGACGGTGTTCGTGCTCGGGCGAGAGGAGAACCGCGCCAGGATCCGCATCTTCACGCCGGCGCACGAGCTTCCTTTCGCCGGCCATCCGACGGTGGGAACTGCCGTGGCGCTGCGCGACGCCGGCATTCCGGCCGACAATGACAATCACGAGAGCGACGCCGCGATCCTGGTTCTGGAGGAGCGCATCGGACCGATCCGCTGCCTCGTCAAGCGCGACGGCCGAGGCGCCTTCGCGGAGTTCGGCCTGGCCAGGCTGCCGGCGAAGGCAGATTTCGAAATCAGCCGCGAGCAGGCGGCGGCCGCTCTTGGGATCGGACCGCACGACATCGGCTTCGAAAATCACACGGTCAGCGTCTGGAACGCGGGGCTGCCCTATGTAAGCATTCCGGTCCGCGATCTCGACGCCGCGGCGCGGTCCTCGCTGGATGTGCGTCTTTGGCTGGAGATCGTCGGTGCAAGGATCGACGACCAGAATCCGGCGGCCTATGTCTATTGCCGCGAAACCGTCGCGCAGCAGAACGCTCTGCACGCGCGCATGTTCGCCGGACATCTCGGGATTCCGGAAGACCCGGCGACAGGGTCGGCCGTTGCGTCGCTGTCCGGCGCGATCGCCATGTTCGACCGTCCGCTCGACGGTACGACGGAATACTGGATAGAGCAGGGGCTGGAAATGGGCCGCCCGTCCGGCATCCGGCTGGAACTCGACATGCGGGACGGCGAGCTCAGTGCGGCGCGCATCGGCGGTTATGCCGTAAAGGTCGGCGAAGGTGTCATCTACAGGTAGCCGCTCCAGCGCCGGTTCCGCCGTGATTGCGAACTAACTGGTTTTCCGGACTGGACAGGTCGTCATGGCGAGGCTATATGCCGCTCGCCGTTACTGGCGTTGGGTGTGTAGCTCAGTTGGTAGAGCAGCTGACTCTTAATCAGCGGGTCCACAGTTCGATCCTGTGCACACCCACCAAAAACCACTTGATATGACAAGACTTTAGCTGGCGGCACGATCCGTGCTGCAGAGACCGGCGGCTTCAAATTCCCGTGTCGCGCGGGATATCGACCGGACGTACCCGGCGTGGCATCCTCAACGCCAGGCGAATACGATGTGACGCATATGGCCTCCCGTAAGGGCGGCGAGCGTGCCTCTCACCGCCGGAATGGCCGGGCTGCGCATCGTCACGAAACGTTGGAAGCCCATGCCCTGCAGCATGGCGACGATGCAGGCGACGTTGGGGGCGAAGAAGTTCGTCGGATCGGCGTTGAGCGATTTCAACGGCAGGAAGCGCATCGCCGGCCTGCGCAGATTGTTGAGACTCGTTGCGGTCTCGACCACGATGCGTTCACGCGACATGGCGGCGGCCTTTTCGAGGCCACCCAGCGGGTCCTTCAGATGATAAAGCACGCCGAGGAAGAGGACGACGTCGAAGGTGCCAAGTTTTGCGGGATCGAGGTCGAAGAGATCGACCTCGTGGCTGTCGCATTTCGAAGCGAACTCGGCGTGGGCGTAGTCGTAGCCTGCCTTGGTGCCCCATCCCGGGCCACCCCAGCAGAACCAGTCCGTGGAAAGCACGCGGCCGGCGCCGCGCCGCTCGGCCTCGAACGAGAAGAAGCCGTCCCATGCGCCGATGTCGAGCACGCTCTTGCCGGCGACGCCGTCCCGGAAGATCGCATCCGCCTCGCGCTTCAGCGTATCGAGGGGCTTGATTCCATTTACCCGGCGGCCGTCCGGAAATTCCATGGAATGGAACCAGTGAATGCCGCCCTGCCTTTCGAAAGCCGCGATTTCAGGATGAACGAGACCGGCCGCGCGCCGACGCTCCTCCGGAAGCGCGCGGAATTCCTCGCTGCCTGCGAGAATGCGCAGCACCTCGCTTCGCGTGATCGCCGCCGGCGCGAGGCTGTCGTAGTAGGCGCGGGCATGGTCGTCGAGAGCTCTGCCCAGGACCGCCTGGTAGAGGCGTCCAATCTCGTCGAGACCGATACGATCGTCGGTTTGCGCACGCATCACAACTTCCCCCTACGTCTTTGGACAAGCAGACGGTGGCGTCCGAACCCCGCGCAAACGCCTGAAAAGACCTTACGATCGCCATTGTCAGCTTATTTGAGACAAAGTTCGGTTGAAAGTACCGCCGCAGCGAATTCAACTATGGCTGTCCGATTCGCATGATTGCAAAGAATGGAGGACAAGGTATGCGCAGGCATTTCCACGTCGCCTTCATCGGAGCCGTTGTCGCGCTTTGCCTGCCGGCAGGCGCCCCTGCCGCGGAGGAACTGGCGGCGGCATCGGTCGGGGGTATGGCGGCAGTTCCGGACAATGCGGGCGCGATCGGAAGGGTGCATCCCGGCAGCGGACGCTATTGCACCGGTACGCTGGTCGCCCGGAAAACCGTCGTCACCGCGGCCCACTGTCTCGTCGATCCGCGCTCCAAGCGCTGGATTCGCGCGGAATCGCTGCACTTCCTCGGCGGCTATCGCATCGGCCAGTACGACTATCACGCGCGTGTCGCCAGCTATACGGTCAGCCCCGCCTATAATCCGAAAGAACCGCAACGGAGCCTTGCGGCCGACTGGGCGATGCTGACTTTGACCGACACCCCCGACGAGGGCGCTCCCATCCGCTCGCGTCGCGGCGAGGCCGGGAACATGGTGGGCGAGGTGACGGGCTATGCGATGCAGAAGAAATACGCCCTGTCGACCTCCGAGCCCTGCAAGATGCAGAAGATCGGTTTCCTGTTGTTCGGCGAATGCAAGGCGCTTCTCGGCATGTCGGGAGCGCCGCTGATCGATGTCGCGACCGGAGAAATGCTGGGCATCCAGGTCGCGGCAGGCAATCGGGAAGGTCGCGACTTCATGGTCGCTGTCCCTGCAAGCAACTGGAGGAAGGCGCTCGAGGGAGCGCGGTAGGTTCGATACAGCTCCGGGAACGTCGCCGGCGCATAGCCGTTAGAGCAGTTGCGCCGGTTCGGGGCTGGTTTTATATGGGCGCGTGAACTGCGGGGGAAGTTCACATCAACCTGAAAAGAGTGGGCTGGGCCAGGTGAGTAAAGCGGACAATCTCCTGTCGCAGGCGTTTCGTGCGGGACGCGGCGGCTTCATTACTGCGCTGGTCTTCAGCTTCTTCATCAATCTTCTGGCTTTCGTCGGACCGCTCTACATGCTGCAGGTCTACGATCGCGTCATCACCAGCCGCAACGAGACGACGTTGATCATGATCACGATCATCGCCGCCTTCCTTCTGGTGGTTTTCGGCGTCCTGGAGCGAGCGCGCTCGGCCGTGCTGATCCGGGTCGGCGCCGTGTTCGACGCGACGGCCAAGGACAAGCTGTTCGCCGCGATCGCCAAGGGCAGCCTGCGTGCGCCGAACCAGATCGGCGCGCAGGCGTTGCGCGACCTCGACAGCGTTCGCGAATTCATGACCGGCAACGGCCTGATCTCTTTCTGCGATGCGCCGTGGGTGCCGATCTTCGTCGCCGGCTGCTTCATCCTTCATCCCTATTTCGGCTACGTCGCCCTGACCGGGGCCATCATCATCTTCCTGCTTGCGCTGGGCAATGAACTCTCGACGCGCGGGCATCTGAAGGAAGCTTCGCAGAGCTCGGTCGTCGCCAACAACTGGGCGACCGCGGTGTTCCGCAACGTCGAGGTGCTGCACGCCATGGGCATGATCAATGCCCTTCGCGGCCGGTGGCGCAAGCAGCATGACGCGGTGATCGGCTGGCAGGCGAAGGCCAGCGATAGCGGCGGCACGTTCATTGCCGCCACGAAGTTCGTCCGTGCCTTCCTGCAGATCTGCATTCTCGGTGTCGGCGCCTATCTCGTCATCGAGGGGACCGCGTCGCCCGGCGCCATGATCGCGGCGTCGATCGTCATGGGACGCGCTTTGGCTCCCGTGGAGGCCTCGGTCGCCAACTGGCGCGGGTTCGTCAGCGCCAGGTCCGCGCGGAGCCGCATCCTGAAGCTGCTGGAGGGCGTGCAGGACGACCAGAATCGCGTCATGTTGCCGAATCCGCAGGGCGTCGTTTCCGTCGAAAACCTCATCGCGTGCCCTCCGGGAACACGCACGCCGACGCTGCGGGGTGTGTCGTTCGCGCTGAAGGGAGGCGACGTGCTCGGCGTCATCGGGCCGAGCGCGGCCGGCAAGTCGACCCTTGCGCGGGCCCTCGTCGGGGTCTGGCCCTCCGTATCGGGCGCGGTGCGACTCGACGGTTCGGATCTGCAGCACTGGTCCCCGGAGCAACTCGGGCAGCACATCGGCTATCTGCCGCAGGATATCGAACTGTTCAGCGGCACGATTGCCGAGAATATCGCGCGTTTTCTGGAGGATGACGACAGCAAGATTATCGAAGCGGCTAAACTTGCCGGCGTGCATGAGATGATCCAGCAGTTGCCGGATGGATACAACACGCGCATCGGCGATCAGGGGGCAGGTTTGTCGGGCGGCCAGCGGCAGCGCATCGGACTGGCTCGCGCCTTCTACAACCGGCCGGCGCTGATCGTTCTGGACGAACCCAACTCGAACCTCGACGCCGAAGGCGAGGCGGCCCTCATCAACGGTATCAAGGTCGCCAAGGAGCAGGGCTCCACCGTCGTCCTCGTCACACATAAGACAAATGTTCTCGGCATTGCCGACAAGGTGCTCGTGCTGATGAACGGTCAGGTCCAGCATTTCGGGGATCGCCAGTCGGTGCTGGGCAAGCTGATGGGCCCGCGCGTCGCGCAGCTCAATCAACCCGATACCGCCAGCGCAAACGAGCCCGTAACTGCCGGTCAGGCGTAGGAAGAAGATGAGCGAGCAGAAAACAGAGCCCAAGAACGGCGTCCTGTCCGCCAGCAAGAGCTGGTTCGGTCCGGCAGCCATCGGATATGCAACGATTATCGTTGCATTCGGCGTATTTGGCGCGTGGAGCGCCTATGCGCGGGTGGACAGCGCGGTCATCGCGTCCGGCGTCATTTCCGTGGAATCCAACCGCAAGACCATCCAGCACTATGAGGGCGGGATCATCCGGGAAATCCGGGTGAAGGAGAACGAGTTCGTTCAGAAGGACCAGGTGCTGTTCGAACTGGACCCGACCGAGGCGCGCGCCAATGTGGCGATGATACGGGCCCAACTCGATTCGGCGCTGGCTCTGGAAGCCCGGCTCGTGGCCGAGCGTGACAATGCCGAAGCGATCGCCTTCCCGGAGGAGCTTCTGAACCGTCGCGACCAGCCGGTGACCTCCGCTTCGATCATCGACCAGCAGAAACAGTTCGACCAGCGGCGGGACGCGTTGTCGGGGCAGATGGCCATCCTTACCTCCCGCATCGAACAGCTCAACACCGAGATCAGCGGTCTGGAGCAGGAAGCGGCCGCAACCCGCCGCCAACTGGTCGCCATCGACGACGAACTCGAATCCAAGCAGGAACTCTACAAAAAGAACCTGATCGCCAAAAGTCAGGTGCTGGCGCTCGAGCGGGAGAAGGCGCGGCTGGAAGGTGTCGTCGGACGCTCCGTCGCCGACAAGGCCAAGGCCGAAGGTTCGATCGGCGAGACCAACCTGCAGATTCAGCAGCTCGAAAAGCAGTTCCTCGAAGACGTGAACTCGCAGATCCTGGAAGCACGCCAGAAAATCTCGGATCTCCGGCAGCGCATGGTCGTGGCGACCGACGTGTTCACGCGCCTTGTCGTCAAGGCGCCGCTCGCGGGCTATGTCCAGAATCTCCGCGTCTTCACGCAAGGCGCGGTAATCCAGTCGGGGCAGCCGCTCCTGGACGTGATCCCGGTGGATGAGCCCCTGATCGTGCAGGCGCGCGTCTCGCCGCTCGACATCGAATCCCTGAAGGTTCACATGCAGGCGGAAGTTCGCTTCCCTTCCTTCAAGGCCCGCGACTTCCCGGTGATATTCGGCACGGTTCGCTCCATTTCAAACGACCGCTTCGTCGACGAGGCGAATGGTCAGGCCTACTATCTGGCGCTTATCGAGGTCGACGACAGCAAGATCGAGCATGCGCATGAGCAATTGATCGCCGGCCTGCCGGCGGAAGTCATCGTGCCGACCGGCGAGCGCACCGTGGCACGCTACCTGATCGATCCCCTCATCGACAGGATGCGCAAGAGCTTCCGCGAACATTGATATCGGGCGCGAATCATCACGGCATCGTCAGAAGTCGTGATGAATCTGTGTTGTTTGCGACTGTTGATTTCGCTATACTTGCCATGGGAAGCGACCTGCGGGCGTCAAGATCCGCATGTCTCGGGGTGGTCTCTATAGCCGGGTGTATCCGCCGTGTACACGAATCCGCAAAAGCTCAACGAGCCGCATGTGCAACGCCTGCGGCAGGATGCCGGACGCTGGCTCAAGGAACTGCGAGAATCAAAAAAGCTGACGCAGCGTGACCTCGCATTGCGGGTTGGCGCGGAGTATTATACGTTCATTTCCCAGCTGGAGAACGGGCGAGGGCGTATTCCACCGGATCGGTATGCGGACTGGGCAAAAGCACTTGACGTTCCCGTGCGTCCTTTTGTTAAGAAGATGATGAGTTTTTACGATCCGGTTACCTACGATCTCCTATTCGAGAGCGAGCAATCGGAAGACTGATTCGGGCCGTGCGGGCGCTATGATGCGGTCCGGCGCTTCGAAGGAGACTGCTGCCGCATGACATTCTCAGCACACAACGTCGTGAGCCTGTTCAGGGCAAAGCCGTCGATTCGTGACTGGGACAATTCGGAACTGGCGCAGTTCTTTCGCGTCGAGGCGGCGCTTCGGCAGGCGGGCATTTTCGTCGACACGCAGCGCGGCGTGACGGACGAGGGTGATCCCTGGTTCGTCTATTGCAGGCAGGACAATGGCGACGTCTTCCTGCATATTGCGCGGTTCGACGGTTTTTACGTCGCGGCGAGCCCGACCATGAGCGGACCGCTCGTGCGCAAGAAGTTCAACGAGCTTCTGGACGAGCTCGTCCGCGACAATCCGGTGATCCTGCAGCCTTCCTCGAACAGGCGGCCCGGTCCGGATCTCTACATACACCCGTCGACGATGCTGATCGCCGCGGTCGCCGCGCTCTTCTACAAGACCGCGCCGATAAGGGCCGAGGACCATGGCGACAACCCGCTCCGCCAGTCGGAAGCGCGAAGCGCCCAGGGATTCGGCATGCTGTCCGACGTCTATTCGGTCGCGCTCGTTTCGGCGATGGCGATCATCGCGGTCCTTCATCATACGCACGCCGAGAATGTGGTCGTCGAGGAGAATCATCAGGAGCAGCAGGCGCTGCTCGACGGGATTCTCTTCAACCTCGGCTCGAACCACAACGATCTGCCTGCCTTCGAAGGCAATGTCGAACCCACGGGGCTGATCGGTGGCGTCGCGCAGGCCGCTACGGAGGTCGTTCTGGCAAACCAGGTGCAGGACAATCTGCCCTCTGCCAACGATACCGCCGTTTCCTTGCAGAGCCTGTTCGGCAAGTTTGCCGATACGATCATCGCCGCCAGCAGCGCCGTGACGGAGACGGCTGAACTTGCGGTGGCGGAGCGTCATATTGCCAGCAACGACAGTCAGACGGTCCGGAGCGAGGCTCTCGGCGGAGAAGGCGGAGACAAGGTTCTCCCCGCGCATTCCCCGTCCAGCTCCGCTTTCGTGATCGCAGCGGCTGCGACGCCGGACTTCAAGAACGATCAGCCGCAGCCTGTCCAGCAGGTGAGCGTCGCGCCTTCCGACCAGACCGCGAAGGAGCCGGCCGTCGTGCAGGTCGCCGCCCTGAGCGCCGTTCCGACGGCCACCGACGTGCTGACGTCGTCGCTGCAACTCGATACGTCTGCCGTCACGAAGGGAGGCAGTCTCGATCCGGCCGTTTCGCAGCCGTCCACCGGTGGCGAGAGCACTACGGTCGACAGCATCGTTGAAACGCCGCCGGAGCCTGTCTTCTATAATTTTGTGCAGGCAGCAGGAATGGTTGTGCTGCTCTCGTCCTCGCATACGACGGCCAGCACTTCGGCCACGACCACCGGCATGGAATTGCCGCACCAGTCGATCGACGTTCCGCTGCTCGGCATCATGGACGATGGCCACCTTCTGGCCGTTGCCTGAACCTCCGGTTATCCCGTTCGTTCGATCTTAGCCGCGCGCTGATGTTTCGACGAATGCATGCGCCATGCGATGAAGGTCATGGGCTGGCTCGACCCTGGGGCGCCAGCCGAGCTTGCTCAGTCCGGAGACATCGACGCGAAGATCGCCAAGCAGTTTTTCGGCGAAAGATTTGAGGCCGATGGCACGGAGCGCGCCGCGGAGCAAGCCGGCCGGGACGTCGATGAGGCCGGGAGGGCGGCCGAGGCCGTCCCGGATCGTCGTGACCAGTTCTCTCAGTGACAGGTCTCTTCCGTCGCTGGCGTGAAGGATAGTCGCGCCTGCGCTGATGGCCGGCGCGGTTGCCAGAAAATGCAATGCGTCGACGAGATTCGTCACTCCGATCATCGACCGGCGATTTTCGACTGCGCCGAAGGGCAAGGGAAAAGGCGAGGCGCATAATTTCAGCAGCAGGCCGAGATCGCCCTTCGGGTCGGGACCATAGACGAGAGGCGGTCGCACGATGACCGTTTTTTCCAGACCGCCGTTCGCCAGAAGTGCTGTCTCCCCGGCCGCCTTCGATCTTCCATAGGCGCTCACCGGCTTGCGCCGCATGTCCGGCGTCAGCATGCCGGCGTTTCCGCCGACCACGGCGATAGAGGAAACGAAGACGAAGCGGGGCACTGCCGCGTCGGCCGCCGCGATACCGAAGTTCTTCGTGAACTGGTGGTTGGCAAGGTCGAAATCCGCTTCCGAGAGACGGCGACGGCGCGGCGTCAGGCCGGCGCAGTGGATGATTGCAGAACAGCCGTCGAGCTGGCGCGACAGCTCTGCCCGCGCGCTGCTTTCCAGCAGGTTTCGTTCGATGCGCCTGACCGAATGACCGCGGTGCTCGAGCTCCGCGACAAGCGTCCCGCCTATGAAACCGTGGCAGCCGCTGACTGCGATCGTCGTCAAATCGTTCTCCATCGGTGTCTGTCTTTCGGGATTGCGCTTTGCTGCATTCGCGTCAACAGGTCGATATCCTTGAGTTGTTTTATCCTTCGCAATAACTGACGTTGCCGCAGCGATTTCGATCCTGCCGCAGGAGGACCCCCGGAATTGGCATCTTACATCCCGTTGAACAGGATCGAGCATGCAGCCCGGCAGTGGCGTCGGCCTGTCGGCTACGCTTTCGCTGCGGAGGAAACGATCATACCGCTGGCGGCGATCGAAGCGGCGCAGGCCGCTGCGGAGCTGCCGCTCGCCTTTGCAAGCGTCGACGGGGTGACGCAGCTTGTCGCGGTCATGTCCGCGAAGCCGGGAAGGAACTGGTTCGTCGGCTCAGACGGTCGATGGCTGGGGCAATACGTGCCTGCGCTGTTTCGCGCCTATCCGTTTCGCCTCGCCTGCGCAGACCCCGGCGGGCAGTTCGGCTTATGGATCGCGAACGAACCTTCATCCGCGGTGGACGGTGAGCCGATCTACGATCAGGCCGGCGAGCTCACGCCCCGGGTGAAGGCGATGGCGTCGTTTCTGATGACGTTCGAGAACAGCCGCCTCCAGACGCAACGGGCCTGCGCCGCTCTCGAGAGTGCAGGCGTCCTCGTGCCGTGGACGATCAGGCTGCGCGCTGTCGATGAACAGGAGGAGGTGCTGGAAGGCTTGCTGCGGATCGACGACGGAGCGTTGTCCGATCTTTCCGACGATGCATTTGTCGGTCTGCGCCGCGCGGGCGCGCTCGGTATCGCGCATGCGCAGCTTTTATCCGTCTCACGACTGGACATACTGGCGCGCCTTCCGAAGGTTGCCGCCATGCTGGGCGTATGGGAGAATAATCCCTATCCGGATCTCGGCTTTCTGCGACCGTCGGACGATGACGTGATTTTCTGAGGCTTGATCCGCGATTGCGGACAGCTTATGCCGTTGGAATGTTGAGGGTTCTCGCTTTCGGGCGGTTTCTGGACGACAAGCCGGGGGGCATCCAGAGCCACGTCGAACATCTTTTTCACGCGATGAAGGGCTCGGTGGACTACGTCCATCTCGTGCCAAGTCGCGAATGGAAAGACGCGCGCCTGACCCTGCACGGATTCCCCGTGATCCGGAAACGCGGCATCGATATCGACGGCACCGTCGCGATCTCGCCTGCGCTCGTGTCAGAGGCGTGGCGCATAAGCCGGGAGCAGACGTTCGATCTGGTGCATCTGCACTTTCCCGACCCGATGACGCACATTGCCTCCATGGCGGTCCCGTCTTCGGTCCCGAGGGTCATCAGCTGGCACGCCGACATCGTGCGGCAACGCCTGATCCTGCCGTTCTATCGACCGTTCCTGAGAGCCGCGGCGCGCAATGCAGCCGCCATAATCGCGCCGACGCCGCGTCATCGCGATGGCTCGCCCATCCTGTCGAAAGTCACTGATCAATCGAAGATCAAGATCGTGCCTTACGGGTTCGACCTGAGCCCATTCACGGTTCCGGCTCCTGGCGCCGCCGACCTTAGAGCCCGGTTCGGCAGCCCGATCATCTTCACGATGGGTCGGCATGTCAGTTACAAGGGTTTTGACGTCCTCATCCGCGCCATGGCGGAAGTGCGCGGCGATGCGCAGCTTGTCCTCGGCGGAGAGGGGCCGTTGACGGTGGAACTGCGCCTGCTGGCTGAGCGTAGCGGCGTAGCGAAACGCGTGCATTTTGTCGGCATGGTGCCGCCAGATCAACTGGCCGCGTATTATCAGGCCTGCGATGTGTTCTGTCTGCCTTCGGTCACCGTCGCGGAGGCGTTCGGCATCGTGCAGGTGGAGGCCATGGCGAGCGGCCGGCCGGTGGTGAGCACGAAGCTCAACACCGGAGTCGACTATGCCAACCAGGACGGCGTCACCGGCTTCACCGTGACGCCGGGCGATCCGCATGAACTGGCTGCCCGTCTCAACCTCCTGATCGAGGACAAGGCGCTTGCCGACCGCATGTCGGCCGCTGCGCGAGAGCGGGCGCTTGGCGTCTTCACGCTGGAGCAGATGCGCGATCGGACGCTGGCGGTCTACAACGAGGCCGCCGCGCAGCGCCGTTCGCGCTGAGAACGCGCCTTTCCGGTTTGCGGTCGACGTATATTTCCACTAGAAGGCCGGCATCTCTGGGCAACACATGAGGCGCGGCCATTTCCGGCCCGCCTGTCACACTCCGTTCGAAAAGAGACTGCATGCGTAAAGCCTTGATCACCGGCATTATGGGCCAGGATGGCGCCTATCTTTCACAATTCCTGCTGAGCAAGGGGTATGAAGTCTATGGCCTCGTTCGCAGGTCGAGCACGGTCGACGTGCGCGACAATCGCCTGCACTGGCTGGGCGTCGCGGACGCTGTGAAGATCGTGGACGGCAACCTGCTGGAGCTTTCGGGACTGATCCGGTCCGTCCGCGAGATCGCGCCGGACGAGGTCTACAACCTTGCCGCCCAATCCTTCGTCCGCACCTCGTGGCAGCAACCGATCCTGACCGGCATGGTGACCGGCATCGGCGTCGCCAACATGCTGGAAGCGGTCCGTATCGAAGCGCCGCAGGCCCGGTTCTATCAGGCATCGTCGTCGGAGATGTTCGGCCTCATCCAGGAGCAGGTGCAGAACGAAAAGACGCCGTTCTACCCGCGCTCGCCCTATGCGGTCGCGAAGGTCTACGGCCACTGGCTGACGGTCAACTACCGCGAGAGCTTCAACATTCACGCCTCCAGCGGCATCCTGTTTAATCACGAATCGCCGCTGCGCGGCATCGAGTTCGTGACCCGCAAGGTCACGGACGGCGTGGCGCGCATCAAGCTCGGGCTCGCGAACGAACTCCGTCTCGGCAATATCGACGCCAAGCGGGACTGGGGCCATGCGCGCGACTACGTTCAGGCCATGTGGATGATGCTGCAGCAGGACGAGCCGGACGACTACGTCATCGCCACCGGCGTCACGACTTCGGTGCGCGAGATGTGCCGCGTCGCGTTCGAGGCCGTCGACCTCAACATGGACGACTATCTGGTTATCGATCCTTCGCTGTTCCGCCCGGCCGAGGTTGATGTGCTGCTGGGTGATCCATCCAAGGCGCGCGCCAAGCTCGGCTGGGAGCCGAAGGTGACGTGGCAGGAGATGATCCGCGAAATGATCGAGGCGGACCTGAAGCGCCTGTCGAGGCGATAGGTATCAAGGACCATGGCAGCGCCGAAAGCGCCACATTCAGGTCCTTCAGCGCGCCGCGTAGTCATCACCGGCGCCTTCGGTTTCGTCGGCCGCTGGCTGGCGACCGAGCTTTTTGCGCGCAATCCCGGGATTGAGATCGTCGGCTGGGGCCTGCGCGGGGAGGGCGCGGACCAGATTCCCGGCGTGCGCCGCATGGGTGTCGATATTGTCGACCGTGCCGCGGTTTTTGCCGCCATGGCCGAAGTCATGCCCGCCGCCGTCATCAATCTTGCCGCGATCGCCGCGCCGCGAGAGGCCGCCCTCGATCCCGACCGGGCGTGGAGGGTCAATCTGTTCGGCGCGATGAACGTGGCCGAAGCGGTTCTGGCGAAGGCGCCCGCGGCGCGCTTTGTCCAGATCAGCAGTTCGGAAGTCTATGGCGGAAGCTTTGCGCGAAAGGCCGGGCCGCTGGACGAGAAGGCCGCGCTGGAGCCACTGAACGTTTATGCGCTGACCAAGGCTGCTTCGGACCTCGCGGTCGGCAAGCTGGCGCATGACGGATTGAAGGCCGTGCGTTTCCGACCTTTCAATCACACAGGCCCGGGACAGGGCGAAGCCTTCGTCGTGGCCGCGCTGGCGAGCCAGATCGCGCGAATAGAGCAGGGCCTCAAGGCTCCGGTCCTTCACATCGGCAACACCAATGTCAGCCGCGATCTCCTGGATGTCCGCGACATCGTGAAAGCCTACGCCTCGACGGTGACGGATGATGACCTGCCGGCAGGCGAAGTCCTCAATCTCGCCTCAGGCGTTGCACATGGTATCGGGGACATCGCCGACCGGCTCTGCGCCATGGCGAAGGTCAAGATCGCCATCGAGGTCGATCCTGCTCGGGTGCGCGCCAACGATCTTGCGCGGACGCTGGGGGATGCCTCGCGCGCAAAGGCTCTGCTCGGATGGCAACCCGTCATACCGATCGAGCGGACGCTCCGTGACGTACTCGACTTCTGGCGCGAGAAGGCCGCTGCCGAACGCAAGGAAACCGGCACCAGATGAACGCCGAGGGTCCTTCCATGGACACGCATGCCATGCCGGTTCCGCTCAGGCCGGCGAGGCTCGAACTGCGCATGCGCAATGAGCTAGACTCGCTCGCCGCCGAACACGGCAGCGGTGCATTCAACTTCGTCTTCGCCGGAGGTGGCAAATTGTCCCGATTGCGCTCGAAAGCCAAATCCGCCCTGCGCGCCCCGGCAGACATGGTGCGCCGGTTCCTGAACGCGCCGGTTCGGACGATGCTGACGCAGGTGGAGCAGCGCATCGACCACAACGAGATCCAGCAGCAGGCGCTGATGAACCGGGTGGACCAGCTGACACGGATGTTCGGCGCGCGGATGGACGAGTTCGAGGTGAAGATGCGGCCGCTGGTCACGCTGGACGACGCCTATGCGGTGCGTCTCGGCGACGGCTATATACTCGTGCCCAGGGACGAGCCGGCCTTCGTGCTCATGCTCGCCGATGCGACCACGGGAGGGCTCGAGCCGGGCACCCGGGCGTGCCTGAAGCGGGTGCTGCAACCGGGCGACACGGCGGTCGATATCGGCGCCAATATCGGGCTGCTCACCATGGCCTGCGCGCGCGCCGTCGGTTTCGGCGGAAAGGTCTTCAGTTTCGAGCCCGAGAAGCGGATGGCGGACCTTCTGGAACGTACGATCGCCATGAACGGGCTGGCGCAGGTGAAGCTTTTCCGGCAGGCGGTCAGCGCCGAGCCGGGTACGCTGAGCTTCAACGTGTCGACGATACCGGGCCATTCGTCCCTGTTCGCGCTGCCGGAGAACGAAGCCGGCCATGTGCAGGAGGTCGAGGTCGTGCGGCTCGACGATGTCGTGCCCGCCGGCCAGCGCGTCGATCTGGTCAAGATCGACGTGGAGGGCGCGGAGATGGAAGTCGTGAAGGGCATGCGCCGGATACTGGACGAGAATCCGAACATCGTCGTTGTCGCCGAGTTCGGCATCTCGCATCTGCGTCGCGTGGGACGCACATCGGGCGACTGGTTCAGCGCCTTCGAGGCGCACGGGCTGAAAGGCTTCACCATCGAGGAGCCGGCGGGAACCTGTAAACCGGCCGAGATCGAGCGGCTGGAGGCGATCGAGTCCGCGAACATCGCCTTCGTCCGGCCGGGAACGACCGCCGAGAAGAGGTTGCTCGCTTGAGGATCGGATGGGTCACACCGCTGGCGAAGACGTCCTCTATTGGAAGCGGGGGCCTTCGCATCTGCGACGCGCTCGCGGAGCGCGGGCATCTGGTCCACATCATCCGGTC
The DNA here is from genome assembly GCA_023953845.1 of Rhizobiaceae bacterium. Classification (NCBI taxonomy): domain Bacteria; kingdom Pseudomonadati; phylum Pseudomonadota; class Alphaproteobacteria; order Hyphomicrobiales; family Rhizobiaceae; species Rhizobiaceae bacterium. The sequence continues at coordinate 502,739 of JAMLJC010000002.1, forward strand.
CGAGGTGAGGGATGTGCTCGATACGCCGCATCAGGAAACGCCGCATCGTGTGCTGACCTGGCGCGACGTGCCGCTCAAGGAGGCGAAGCAGAGCTATGATGCGGTCTTCGTCAACATCGGCGACAATTTCAATTTCCACGCCGGTATCTTCGAATATCTGAAGGAGCCGTTCGCCATAGGCATCTTCCACGATTTCTATCTGTTCAACCTGTTCAATGGCTGGCGGCATTCGCTGGGACTGACGGCGAATCAGGCGGTGCGCGAGATCGTCACCACCTATGGGCCTGCTTCCAGCGAGGCAGCGCTGCGCGCCATACGCGGCGAGATGGACATCACCGAGCTTTCGCAGGCCGTTCCCATGACCGAATGGCTGGCGAAGCGCTGCGCCGGTGCGATTGCACATGCGCAATTCTATGTGCCGCGGCTTCTGTCGACCTGCGCGGGTGTCGTGGAGGTGCTCAACCTGCCTTTCGCTCGGCGCGACATCCCGCCGGCGGTGGCGAGGGACGGACGCCTGACGGTCACGACGGTCGGCGTCGTCAATCCGAACAAGTGCGTCGACGCGGTCATCGACGCGATCGGTCAATCTGCCGCGCTGCGGGAAAAGGTCCGCTATGTCGTCGCCGGTGCGGCCGATGACGCCATGCGCGCGGCGCTCGAAGGCAAGGCCAGGGAGCTGGGTGTCGATTTCCAGCTGCTCGGCCGCATTGAGGACGACCGGCTGATGCAGGTGCTCGACGAGGCCGACATCATGTGCTGCCTGAGGCGTCCTGTTCTTGAAGGCGCTTCGGGCTCGGCGATCGAGGCGATGTTGAGTGGCCGCGCCACCATCGTCGCTGACGCCGGCTTCTATGGCGAACTGCCGGACCGCTACGTCACCAAGGTGCCTGCGGACTTTTCGCCCTCGGATCTGGCGCGCGCCATCGAAGGACTAGCCGCCGACGCAGAGAGCAGGTTGCGCATGGGTGTCGAGGCGCGCTCCTGGGCTCTCGAAACGTTTTCAGGAGATGCCTACGCGGTCATGCTGGAAAGCGTCGTGCGGGATCAGGCGCGGCTGGAACCCTATCTGGAACTCTCCGATCGCGTGGCGAAAAGGCTGGCAAGGCTTGGCTTCGGCGGGTCGAGCAAGATCATCGGACGTTTTGCGGCCGCCATTGACGGCATGCGGCAACCGGACCCGCAGTCACCTCATAGGGTCTGAAAGGGATCGACGTGACGACGGAAAACGCAAGACAATCGGCAAAACCCAGGCTGGTGGTGCTTGGCGGCGGCGGCCATGCCAAGGTGGCGATCGAGACGATCCGCGACGCCGGCCTCTATAACATCGCCGGCTTTCTGGATCGGCCTGCCGCAGGCGATATGGTGTTGGAGGTCAGACGTCTGGGCGACGACTCCCTGCTGCCGTCGCTCGCCGCATCCGGCATAACGCATGCCTTTCCGGCCGTCGGCAGCAACAAGGTGCGGGTGCGGCTCGGCAGAAGAGCCCGGCAGACCGGCCTGGAGCTTGCCAACGCGATCAGCCCGTTCGCCTATGTGTCCAAATCGGCGCGTATCGGAGACGGGGTACTGGTCGTCGCGGGCGCCATTCTAAACGCTGAGACGATCGTCGAGGATTTCGCCGTCATCAATACCAATGCCAGCGTGGATCACGACGGGCATATCGGCATCGGCGCGCATATCGCGCCGCGCAGCGTTCTGGCAGGCAAGGTGACCGTCGGCGAGCAGGCGCTGGTCGGCGTCGGTGCGACGGTCTTGCCGGACGTCACGATTGGTGCCAATGCCATTATCGGCGGAGGATCTTGCGTGGTATCGGACATTCCGGACGGAGCCACGGCATATGGCGTGCCCGCACGGGTCGTTTCGTAGGAGCTTTTGACCATGGCAGCGAAGCCGCTCGGACAGACCGAGACAAAGCAGGATGCCGACAAGCATCTGTCGGCGCGGATACCGGTCGCTGCGCCGGTTCTGGACGGCCGCGAGGCCGAATATGTGCAGGAATGCATCGAGACCGAATGGATCTCGTCCAACGGCCGCTTCATCGGCGCCTTCGAGAAGGCTTTTGCCGAATTCTGCGGCGTGAAACACGCCATCGCCACCAATAACGGCACGACCGCGCTGCATCTGGCGCTGGTCGCGCTGGGCATCCGGCCGGGCGACGAGGTGATCGTGCCGACGCTGACCTACATCGCGTCGGCGAACTGCGTGCGCTATTGCGATGCCGTGCCGGTGTTCGTGGACAGCGAATCGCAGTCCATGAACATGGACCCGGCCAGCGTCGCCGCCGCGATAACCCCCAGGACAAGTGCGATCATCCCCGTTCATCTCTACGGCCATCCGGTGGATATGGACCCCATCCGCGAGCTCGCGAAGAAGCACGGGCTCTTCATCGTCGAGGATGCGGCGGAGGCGATCGGCGCGGAATACAAGGGCAAGCGTGTCGGCGGTCTCGGCACCTGCGCGACGTTCAGCTTCTTCGGCAACAAGATCATCACCACCGGCGAGGGCGGCATGGTGACGACCGACGACGACGAGCTGGCGGCGAAGCTGCGGCTTTATCGCGGGCAGGGGATGGACCCCGAACGGCGCTACTGGTTCAACGTCATCGGCTATAACTACCGCATGACCAACGTGGCAGCCGCCATCGGTCTGGCGCAGATGGAGAAGGTCGACCAGCATCTCGGCCGCCGCGCGGAGATCGCCTCGCTCTATCGCCAGAAGCTCAGCGCGCTTGCGGACCATATCGAACTGCCGACGACGGCGAACTGGGCCAAGCATTCCTACTGGATGTATGTGATCACGCTGAAGGACAGCGTGAAGAAGTCGCGCGACGAGGTTATGGCGGCGCTCGACAAGGAGAATATCGAGACCCGCCCGGTCTTCTATCCGATGCACGACATGCCGCCCTACAAGGAGGATCGCTCCTATCCGGTTGCGGACCGCCTCTCGGCTCGCGGCATCAACCTGCCGACGCATGGACGCATGACAGAGCGCGACATCGATCGCATCGTTGCTGCGCTGACGCGCGCCGTGGCGAACTGAGCGGCACGGATCGCCGGCTTGCGCATCGTTCTGGCGTCATCCTTCGTGCCGTTCGTCAATGGCGGGGCGCGCTTCATCGTCGAGTGGCTGGAGCAGCATCTCGTCGAGCACAGCCATCAGGTCGAGCGCTTCTATCTGCCGTTCATCGAGCATCAGGACCACATCCTCGAACAGATGCTCGCCTACCGGATGATGAGCATCGAGGACCATTCCGACCTCCTGGTGACCTTCCGTCCGCCGGCCCATGTGCTCAGGCATCCGCGCAAGGTGGTGTGGTTCATCCACCACATCCGTTCCTTCTACGACCTCGCCGACACGGTGCATCGGGGCTTCGCCAACACGATGAAGGGCAGGGCGGTGCGTGACGCGCTGGTCGATGTCGATACGACGACGATCCTCGAAGCGGAAAAGGTCTTCACCAACTCGCAGGTGGTCGCGGATCGGCTGAAAAAGTTCAACGGCGTGCGGGCGACGCCGCTCTATCCGCCCGTTTTCCAGCCCGAGCGTTTCCACAACGACGGCTATGGCGACGAGATCGTCGTTGTCTGCCGCGTGGAGGCGCACAAGCGGCAGGCGCTCCTGATCGAGGCCATGCGCCATACGAAGACGAGGGTCCGGCTGCGGCTGTGCGGGGTGAGTTCGAACCCGGCCTATGACGCGGAAATCCAGAAGCTGATCCGGGGAAGCGGCGCGGCAGACAGGATCGCCTTCGACAATCGCTGGATTTCCGAAGAGGAGAAAGCGGAGAAACTGGCGCCGGCGCTGGCCGCCGCCTATCTGCCCGTGGACGAGGACTCTTACGGCTATCCGAGCCTCGAAGCGGCGCATTCGCGCAAGGCCGTCATCACCACGTCCGATTCCGGCGGCGTGCTGGAATTCGTAGAAGACGGCCGCAACGGCTTCGTCGCCGAGCCGACCCCTGAAGCTGTCGCGCATGCAATGGACCGGCTGCATGCCGATCGCGCGATGGCGGCGCGCATGGGCGAAGCCAGCCACGAGCGGCTGCGCGAGTTGAAGATCGACTGGAACCACGTTGTCGAGAGCATCGTGTCATGAAGGTGCTGGTCGTCAACAACGCGGTGCCCTTCATCTGGGGCGGGGCCGAGGAACTCGCTCGCAACCTCGTGCTCGCGCTCAACGCCACCAAGGGCGTTTCCGCCGAACTCATGCGCATGCCGTTCAACTGGGTGCCGAACGAGCGGCTGGTGGACGAGATCGTCCTCAATCAGGCGATGCATATTCCCAATGTCGACCGCGTCATCGCGCTGAAGTTTCCGGCCTATCTGATACCGCATCAGCGCAAGACGCTGTGGATTCTCCATCAGTTCCGGCAGGCCTACGATCTGCGCGATGCGGGGCAGAGCCCGCTCGGCAACGATCCGGACAGCCGCGCCATCGTCGAGGCAATCCATCGCGCCGACAATGAGTGTTTCGCCGCCTGCCGTCGCATCTTCACCAATTCTCCGGTGACGCAGAACCGGCTGAGGCAATACAACCGGCGCAAGTCGGAAGTGCTCTATCCGCCGCTGAACGACGAGGCGTTGTTCCGGCCGGGCGAATATGGCGACTACATCTTCGCCGGCGGCCGTGTCGCCGTGGGCAAGCGGCAGCGGATGCTGATCGAGGCGATGAAGCATACCAAAAGCGGCGTGCGGCTGGTGATCGCCGGCCCGCCGGAATCCGACGATATCGTCCGCGATCTCACGGAGCTGGTCGAGCGGGAAAATCTCTCGGATCGCGTTACTCTGAAACTGGCGTTGCTGTCGCGGGAAGAGATCGCCGGACTGGCGAACAATGCACGGGCGGCCGCTTATCTCCCGTTCGACGAGGATTCGCTGGGCTATGTGACGATGGAGGCGTTCGCCTCCGGCAAGGCTGTACTGACCACAACCGATTCCGGCGGTCTGCTGGAGATCGTAAAACACGAGCAGACGGGCTTCGTCGCGGAACCGACGCCGGAGGCTGTGGCCGCGGGGCTCGACGCCCTCCACGATGCGGCGGCGGCCCGCAGCTACGGGCAGGCCGCCGCCGCGCTGTGGCAGAAGAAGAACCTCACCTGGGCGAAAACCGTCGAAAAGCTGCTGTCCTGAATATGCGCATCTGCCTCGATACATCCGCCATCCGTCCGCCGATGACCGGCATCGGCTACTACGTGCTGTTCCTCGCGAAGCACCTGCCGGCCGAAGCGCCGGACGTGGAGTTCCTGTCGTTCGACGGCGCGTCGACGCGTCCAATGACGCTCGATGTGCTGGATGCGCGCGCCGGACAGGCCGCTGACACAAGCAGCCTCGTCGGCCGGGCGATCGAGCTCGCCAAGAAGTCCGACGCGGCCCGGCGTCTCTACCGCGTGGTCAAGGCGCGTCGTTTCCAGCAGGCATCGTCCAGCTACGACCTGTTCCATGCGCTCAACTTCGTGCCGCCGATGGAAACGGACGCCACCGTGCTGCCCCTGATCCACGATCTCTCCTTCGAGAGGCTGCCGCACACGCATCCGGCCGACCGCGTCGCGTTCCTCCGGGAGCGGCTGAAGACCATCCATCGCTATCGCTTCATCAATACGCTGTCGCATTTCAGCGCCAGCGAGATCGCCGACGTCTACGGCTATCCGATCGAGCGGATCGGAGTCAGTCATCCGGGCGTAAACGAGCGCATGTATCGTCTGGCCGAACCGAAGGCGCTTGCCGAAATTGCCGCGATGGGGCTGAAGGAACGCTCCTTCTACCTGACCGTCGGCACCGTCGAGCCGCGCAAGAACCACAAGGTGCTGGTGGAGGCCTATGTCGGCCTGCCGCCGGCCCTGCGCAAACGCTGTCCGCTGGTGATCGTCGGCGCGAGCGGATGGGGCAGCCTCGATGTCCCCGGACAGGATGAACTGGTGCGCGAAGGATCGGTCCGGTTTCTCGGCTACGCGGCCGAAAATGTGGTGCGCGCGCTCTACGCGCAGGCGAGGGCGCTGCTTTTCCCGACGCTATACGAAGGGTTCGGCATACCGGTCGCCGAGGCAATGGCGAGCGGATTGCAGCCCGTCGTCTCGGACATTCCGGTGATGCGGGAGGTGGCGGGCGACGCCGGAATCTATATCGATCCCAAGGACGTATCAGGGTGGCGCAGCCAGCTTGCCGAGATCGCGGACAACGATGCCAGGCTGCTGCCGGCCGAGACGTTGCGGAAGCGCGCCGGGATGTTCACCTGGCAGAATACCGCGCGAAAAACGGTCGAACTCTACCAGCGTTTCCAGTAGCTCTGACGTCCCGCTCTCAGGCGGCCGGACTGCGCTTCACCTGCCGGACAGCGGAGAAAAGCAGATTGTTCGCGCTTGCCTCGTCGCCATTGTCCACGGCCTTGCGCAACGATGTCAGCGCGTCGCAAACGTCGGCATAGTTCCAGTTGCGGCGCCTGCCGCGCATGATGCGGGAATGAGCCGTCGGCTCGACATGCTTGGCGTCGTAGAACAGTTCCTCGAAAATCTTCTCGCCGGGACGCGAGCCGACGACCTTGATCTCGATGTCGCCTTTCGGATGGGCGGCGTCCCGGAGCGTCAGGCCGGCGAAGCGGATCATGTTTTCCGCAAGATCGCGGATGGCGACGGGCTCGCCCATGTCTAGAAGGAACACGTCGCCGTTCTCGGAAAGGCTCGCCGCCTGGATGATGAGCTCGGCGGCCTCGCGGATCGACATGAAGTAGCGCGTCATGTGCTCGTCGGTGAGCGTGACGGGGCCGCCCTTGGCGATCTGTTCCTTGAACAGCGGCACGACGGAGCCTTGCGAACCGATGACGTTGCCGAAGCGCACGGCGCAGAAACGCTGTTTCTCGCCTGCCTCGCGCGGACGGTTGGCGAAGCTGCGGACGATGATCTCCGACCAGCGCTTGGTCGCGCCCATGACGTTGGCCGGCCGGACGGCCTTGTCGGAGGAAATGAGAACGAAATACTCGACCCTGGCGTCGAACGCGGCCTCCGCGATCGTCCATGTGCCGAAGACGTTGTTGGCGATGCCCGAAAGCATGTTCATCTCGACCATGGGAACATGCTTGTAGGCGGCCGCATGGAAAACAGTGTCGATCGCGTGCTGCTCGAAGACGCGGCGCACCAGCTTCTCGTCCGTCACGGAGCCCAGTATCGGCATGAGATCGACATCCCTGCCGTCGCGAAGCGTGCGCTCGATCTCGTAGAGGGCGAATTCGTCGACGTCGAAGAGGATCAGCCTGCGCGGCGACAACGTGACGATCTGCCGGCAGAGTTCGGAGCCGATCGAACCTCCCGCGCCGGAGACGAGAACGGTCTTGCCAGTCACCGGCTGGCGGAGAAGAGCAGGGTCGGCAGCCACGGCCGGGCGGCCGAGCAGATCGCCAAGCTCGATGTCGCGCACGCGACTTCGGAGGTCTCCCTCCCAACCGGCTGCGATGGTCGGCAGGAAGCTGATCTTGACGCCGGTGCTGCTCGTCTGTCGCAGCATGGCCGCGCGCGAGGCGCTGGTCACGCTGTCTGAGCAGACCACGATCTCCTGCACGTCGAACTGCTCGACAAGCGAACCGAGCCGTGAGGGGGGATGCACGCGCGCTCCGGAAATGTCCGCGCCTTGCAGCGCAGGGCTGTCGTCGACGAAGGCCACCAGATTGGTCTGCGGATCGAGGCGCAGCGCCGCGGCAAGCTGCACGCCGGCGCCGCTTGCCCCATAGATGATGATACGTTTCGAAGCCGTCGCAGCGTCGAAAGCCTGCTGCAGCAGCCGGCGCGCGGCGAAGCGGCTGAAGGCGAGAAGCACGGTGCCGACGGCGAAGTAGATGACCGGTACGGAACGCGGCACTCCGGCCCCGCCGCGCGTCTCGGTCATGAAAACGATGACCAGCCACACCGGAACCGCAACCGCCATCGCCTTGCCGATCGACCAGAGCATGGCCTCGGACACGTAGCGGATGACGGCACGATAGAAGCCGAACTGGACAAGGATCGGAATGGCGATCGCCGGCGCCAGCGCCATGACGACGGCCTGCGTCTGGTTCGGTATGAACGGGCGTCCGAAACGCAGCGAATAGCTCAGCCACAGGGCGAAGAGCAGGATCAGGAAATCGATCGTGGCCAGCAGCAATCTTTTGCGCCGGCGCGGCAATGCAATCAGCCAGGCTAGAATCGAAGCCACGTCTATATCGCCTTTGTCGCTTCCCGCCCGCCGGCCAAGATCTCAGCTCTGACGGAGCTAGGTATAACGCAATACATGGAAAAGCAACGCGGCTACGGCAAGCCGGATGGCGCAAACTGCGCACGATGAGGCGTTCGTCAGCCCTTGACGGCGTCGCCAGCGCCTTTTCCGGTCGCCGTCGCGAGGATGATCGCCAGGTCGCCGAGGAAGCTGCGGGTCTCGATATAACGCTTGTCGGCGCCCGCCAGCCTTTCCGGGGTGGACATGTCGATGCCCGCGAGTTGCGCAGGCCCGGTGATGCCGGGTCTGGCGGAAAAGACATCGGCGGCCCGGCGTGCCGCGATGACATCGTGCTGCGAGGGCAGGCAGGGGCGAGGGCCGACGAGGCTCATGTCGCCGCGCAACACGTTCCAGAGTTGCGGCAACTCATCGAGCTTATAGCGGCGCAGCTTCGCGCCAAGCGGCGTGACCCACGAGCCGGCGACCTCATGCGAGCCCGCATTGGGGGCGGCGGTGAACATTGTCCGGAACTTGTAGCACCGGAACACGCGTTCATGTCGTCCGACGCGCTCCTGCACGAAGACGGCGCGGCCGGGCGATGAACGCCGAACCTGTATGGCGATCCACAGCATGACGGGACTTAGCAGGACAAGCCCGGCGGCAGACGCCAGAAGATCGAAAAGCCGCTTCATCGATAGGCCCGGATGCGCATGCCGCTGGATCGCCGAGGTGTCATCGCAAGTCAATGGCGGCCGTATCCTCGCCTGCGAGGGCAGCGCTTACGCGGCGGTCTTGCGGAAGCGCGTCTTGTCGATAGCCGCGGCCATCAGCGTTTGCGTATAGATATCGCGGGGATGATCGAAAATATCCTCGGTCGGACCTTCCTCGACGATCTTTCCCTGCTTCATGACGATGATGTGGTCGGCAATCGCGCGCACGACAGCCAGATCATGGCTGATGAAGAGATAGGAGAGGTCATGGGTCTTCTGCAGCGTGCGCAGAAGCTCGACGATCTGCTTCTGCACGGAACGGTCGAGAGCCGAGGTCGGTTCGTCCAGCACCATCACCTTCGGCTTCAGGATCATGGCGCGCGCAATGGCGATGCGCTGGCGCTGGCCGCCGGAGAATTCGTGCGGATAACGGTTGCGCATCACCGGATCGAGGTTGACCTCACGCAATGCCTCTATCGCGCGCTGGTCACGCTGTTTCGCCGTCAGGGACGGCTCGTGGACGAGCAGGCCCTCGGTGATGATCTGGCCCACCGTCAGGCGGGGGGAGAGCGAGCCGAACGGGTCCTGGAATACGACCTGGAGTTCGCGGCGCAACGGCCGCATCTGCCGGCGGTCGGCATTCGAGATGTCGCGATTGTCGAAGCGGATGACGCCGTCGCTGGGCAGCATGCGCAGCAAGGCGCGGCCAAGAGTGGACTTGCCGGAGCCGGATTCACCGACGATGCCGATGGTCTGTCCGCGCTTCAGACGGATCGAAATCCTGTCGACCGCGCGCAGGATGGTGGGAGGCCCCGAAAAGAAGCCGCCGCCGAGATCGAACGTGACCTCCACATCCCGGCCTTCCAGCAGGATCGGCGCATCGGAAGACGGTGGCGCCTTGCGTCCGGTCGGCTCGGCGGCGAGCAGCATCTTCGTGTAGGGATGTTCGGGCGCGGCAAAGATCTTCTCGGTCATGCCGGATTCCACGACGTTTCCGGATTGCATGACGTAGACTCGATCGGAGAAGCGGCGGACGATGCTGAGATCGTGCGTGATGAAGACGATCGCCATGCCGAATTTCTGCTGCAGTTCGGCAAGCAGCGTCAAAATCTGCGCCTGGATCGTCACATCGAGCGCGGTTGTCGGCTCGTCCGCAATCAATATGTCCGGATCGTTCGCCAAGGCCATGGCGATCATCACGCGCTGGCGCTGGCCGCCGGACATTTCGTGCGGGTAGGCGTCTATGCGGCGTTCGGGATCGGGAATGCCGACCAGCCTCAGGAGTTCAAGAACGCGTGCGCGCGCTGCGCGGGCGTTCATGCCTTTGTGCCTGATCAACGGCTCGGCGATCTGGTTGCCGATCCGGTAGAGCGGATCGAGCGAAGTCATCGGCTCTTGGAAGATCATGGTGATCTTCGCGCCGCGGATGCGGTTTAGCTTGCTGTCGGGCAGGCCGACGAGTTCCTGATTGCGATATTTCGCCGAGCCGGATGCCTTGCCGTTCGAGGCGAGCAGGCCCATCAGCGCCATCATGGTCTGGCTCTTGCCGGAACCGGATTCGCCGACGATGCCGACCGTCTCGCCGGGCATGACGTAGAGATCGATGCCTTTCACCGCTTTGACAACCCCGTCATGCGTGCTGAATTCGACAGTCAGGTCGCGGACTTTCAGGATCGGTTCTTCGGGCGCGGCCATGTCAGCGGTCCTTCGGATCGAGGGCGTCGCGCAGCCCGTCGCCGACGAAATTCAGTGCGAACAGCGTCGAGACGAGGAAGATCGCGGGAAACAGCAGCAGCCAGTTCGCCGAGCCGATATTCTTCGCTCCGGTCGAGATCAGCACGCCCCAACTGGTCATCGGTTCCTGCACGCCGAGGCCGAGGAACGACAGGAAACTCTCCAGAATGATGACCTGCGGCACCAGCAGCGTCATGTAGATCACCACCGGGCCGAGCAGGTTGGGTACGATATGGCGCAGCAGAATGCCGCGCGGGGACACGCCGAGCGCCTCGGCGGCCTGCACGTATTCCTGCCGACGGATCGACAGCGCCTGACCGCGCACGATACGCGCCATGTCGAGCCATAGAACCGCGCCGACCGCCAGGAACATCAGCACGAAATTCCGGCCGAAGAACACCACCAGCATGATGACGAAGAAGATGAAGGGCAGGGAATAGAGAACGTCGACGATGCGCATCATGACTTCGTCCGTCTTGCCGCCGATGAAGCCGGCCGTCGCGCCGTAGAGAACGCCGATGACGACGGCGACGACGCCGGCCAGGAGGCCGATGGCGAGCGAGACGCGTCCGGCCATCAGCGTCCGGGACAGCAGGTCACGGCCTGTGTTGTCGGTGCCGAAGAGGAAATATTGCTGCTTGATGCCGGCGCTGAAGGTCATCTGCGTCCCGTCCGCCGAGCGATCCTCAACCTTGGCGTCGTCGAAGGTGTCGGAGCGGTCGATGTAGCGCGTGTTGCGCTCGTCGATCTCGCGCGACGACGTGACCGTGAAAAACACACGCTCGTCTTCCTGCCGCCATTCCTTGAGGTCGACGCGCATGCGCTTCAGGACGTCGGTCAGCGCCGTCTCGATCATTTCCGGCTTGGGATAGGCCGAAACGCTTGGCGGCGTGCGGACATAGTCGGCGTAGATGGTCGTGTAATTGTGCGGCACGAACCACGGGCCGAAGACGCAGACGACGGTCATCAGCACCAGATAGACGAGGCTGACCATCGCCGCCTTGTTGGTGCGAAGCCGCAGCCAGGCATCCCCCCAGAATGAGCGGCCGGCGACCGGCGTTTCGGGCGCGGGCCCGGCGAGCGCGGCGTCAGTCATAGCGCACCCTCGGGTCGATGGTGGCGTAGAGAATGTCCACGATCAGGTTGAAGAGGATGGTGAAAATGGCGATGACGACGACCGTTCCCATGACCAGCGTGTAGTCGCGGTTGAGGGCTGCGTCGACGAAGTAGCGGCCGACGCCCGGTATGGCGAAGATGGTCTCGACGATGATCGAGCCGGTGAGCAGCGCTGCCGCCGCCGGCCCGGCATAGGAGACGATGGGCAGGACCGCGCCGCGCAGGGCGTGCTTTATGACTACGGACCATTTCGACAGGCCCATGGCGCGGGCCGTGCGGATGTGGTGCGAGCGCAGAGATTCGATCATCGAGCCGCGCATCAGGCGGGCGACGATGGCGATCTGCGGCAGCGAGAGCGTCAGGATCGGGCCGATCTTGTTGAGCAGCGCGCCGTCGCCCCAGCCGCCGACCGGGATGAGCTTCCACGACAGCGCGAAGACGAGCTGGATGATAGGCGCGATGACGAAGGTGGGAATAGTGCTGCCGGTGGCGGCGACGGCGATCACCGCATAGTCGGCCGCGCGGTTCTGGTTGAGCGCGGCGATGATGCCGAGCGCGCCGCCGACGAAGAGCGCGAGGATGAGCGCCGATGCGCCGAGCTGGATGGAGATGGGCAGGCCGTTGGCGAACAGCTCGCCCACGGTGAAATCCGGCAGATTGTAGCTCGGGCCGAAATTGCCGTGCAGCAAGTTGTTGAGATAATTGAGATATTGCTGCCAGAGCGGCTTGTCGAGGCCGAACTGCGCCTCAAGATTCGCTTTGATCTCGGGGCTCAGCCCGCGCTCCTGGTTGAATGGTCCGCCCGGCGCCACGCGGATCAGGAAGAAGGCCAACGTGACGATCACGAACAGCGTTGGAATCGCGGTCAGCAGCCGCCGGATCACGTAGACGAACATCGCGTCCCCGCAGGTGTAAGGGATGCCGCCGCCCCCACAGGGAGGCGGCGGCGCAGAGGCTTATTCGGTCTTCGAGATAAAGCGGCTCGGATGAATGTCCATGACGTTGGGCTCGTAGCCGACGAGCTTCGGCGAAACGAGGTTCTTGTAGGAGTAGTAGAGGAGCGGGATCTGACCGACCTCGTCAATCAGCACGCGCTCCGCAGCCTCAAGCTCCTTCATGCGTTCCTCGGGCTTGCCGCCGGCTGCCGCAGCCTTGTCCATGGCTTCCTCGAACTGCGGATTGTTGAAGTTCGAGTAGTTGTTGCCGCTGGCCTTGCGGGAGATGCCGAGGAAGCTCTCCGGGTCCTTGTAATCCGCGATCCAGCCGGCGCGGGCTACGTCGAAGTCGCCTTTCTGCTCAAGATGCCCGTAATGGGTCTTGGTGTCGGTATTGAGCATCGTCACCTCGATGCCGAGCGGCTTCAGCTGCTCCTGAATGGCGACGGCCGTGTTCTTGTGGTTCTCCGAAGTGTTGTAGCGGATCTCCATCTTCAGCGGCTTGTCGGGGCCGTAACCGAGCTTTTCGAGGATCTTCTTGGCCTCGTCCTCGCGGTCGATCTGCGACATGTCGGCGAATTTCGCCATCGCAGGCGCGTAGCCTTCGATGCCGGGCGGCACCATCGAATATCCCGGCAGCATCGAGTTCTGCCAGACCTTCTCGGCCAGGAAGTCGCGGTCGATCGCCATGGAGACGGCGTTGCGCAGCTCGACATTGTCCCACGGCGCCTTGTCCACCTTGATCGCGTAGTAATAGGTGCCGAGGTAAGGTCCGATCTTGAGCTGATCGCCGAATTTCGCTTTCAGATCCGCCATCTGTTCGGTCGGGATGTCGTCATTGAAGTCGATCTCGCCGGCCTCGAAGCGCTTGATGGCGGTCGAGCGATCCTCGGTCGGAAAATAGCGCACGGAGTCGAGCTTGACGTTCGCCGCATCGTGGAAGCTCGGGCTCTTCATGACCGTGATGTGGTCGTTGGGGATGAATTCCTTCAGCGTGAAGGCGCCGTTCGAGATGAGGTTTCCGGCCTTGATCCAGTCGTCGCCGAGTTTCTCGATGGAGGCCTTGTTGACCGGATAGGTCGACTGGTGCGTCAGCATCTCGAGAAAATAAGGCGTGGGCGACTTCAGCGTCACCTCGAAGGTCGCCGGGTCGACAGCCTTTACCGCAAGCTCTTCCGGCTTCATCTTGCCGGTGTTCACCTCCTCGCCGTTCTTTACGACATAAAGCATGGAGGCGTATTCCGCGCCGGTCGCCGGATCGAGCAGGCGGCGGAACGAATAGACGAAATCATCAGCGGTGACGGGAGAGCCGTCCGACCATTTGCCGTCGGCGCGCAGCTTGAAGGTGTAGACGGTGCCGTCGTCCGAAACGGTCCAGCTTTCGGCCGCGCCGGGGATCACGTTCGCCTGGGCGTCCTGCATAATGAGGCCTTCGAAGAGATCGCGCAGGATGTTCGCCTCGTACACGGTTGACGTCTTGTGAGGGTCGAGCGATTCCGGATCGGCGGAATTGCCGCGGTTGAACACCATCTCCGCGTAGGCCGGCGCGGCGAAGTAGACGCCTCCCACCGACATGATGCTCGCCGCGAAAACTGTCGCGCGGAACAGATTTTTCAGCATTTTCACTACTCCCTGTTGGCCCGTCGCGGGCCAGAGGGCCGTCGCGCATCGAGCATGTTCAGTACGAACCCAGTTCCTACTGTCCGGCCGTTCCCTCCCGGCCGACGAAAGCCCGACACTACCAGCTAGCGGCCCTTTTTCAACATCGAAGGCGGCACGGTTGTTGCGTACTAAAGGGGATGCCGCGCACGAAATTGCATGCCCCAGCGGAAGCAACGGGCGGGCAGCGGAACGGTTGAACCGGGACCGTGACCGGGCCTGAATCCGGGTTTGGAACGCGAATAGTCCGCTTTGGCAGATTTCGCCGCATCGCACCTCGATCGGCAGGCAGATCGCGTCAAAAAACGCCGCCGCAACTTTCTCAGCATGTACGGTCCGAAAAATGGAGCCACAACTGGCGTCAGACGACCTGAACGCAGGATCTGGTCTCTTTCCGTGTTGCGCATGGTCCAAGAAAAGACACGATTTCCTTGGTTTCGCCCATGTTCTGACGCAACCATTTTGCGTAGGAACGATTTAAGAGCGTCGCCCTACAGAACGCTATCGGGACGTCTTCATGAATATGCAATCTGATCCGTCGACCTTCGTGCCGGCGGTGAAGCCTCTTCCTCCGCAAGCCGAAACTCCCATCCGCTCGACAGTCCTCAACGAGGAAAACCTCCGTCGCCTGGGCGAGGCCCTCGGTCGGGGCGAAATCGGCGCGTTGACCGGTTTCGAGCCGTTCGACTTTCGCGCGCGGGTGAAGGAGGATGCCGAGCACATACTGCGCGTCTACCGCTCCACGAACGATGTGCAGGCCCGGGGCGAGTCGATCACGCCGGCGGCGCAATGGCTGCTCGACAACCACTACGTCGTCGAAGAGACGATCGTTCAGATCAAGCGCAATATACCGACGCGCTTCTATCGGCAGTTGCCGACGCTGACACTGCCCGGCGGGGTGAACATACCAAGGGCGCTGGCGCTGGCCTGGCTCTACGCGGCCCATACGGACAGCACGATCTCGGCAGACGGCTTCGCCGCGATCGTCGACGGCTATCAGAAATATGAACCGCTGAAGATCGGCGAATTGTGGGCGCTGCCCTCGCTGCTGCGTTTCGTGCTGATCGAAAACCTGCGGCGGCTGGCGTTGCGCGTGGCCCGCGCCCGTGAACTGCGCCGTCTCGCCAATGAAGTCGCAGACCGGGTGCTTTCGACGACGAAAGGAGAGGAAGCGCAGGCAGCGCTCGGCGAGTTCGCCGACCATGCACGGGACACCACCTTTGCGACCCAGCTTCTCTACCGGCTGCGTGACGGCTCGAAGAACGCCGGTGACGCACTCATCTGGCTGGAGCAGCAGCTGGAACGCGACGGTTCGGACGCGGAAGATATCATCATCCGCGAACACCAGACGTTGTCGAGCGGCAACGTCACCACCGGCAACATCATCCGCGGGCTGCGCCACATCAACGACGTCAACTGGACGATGTGGTTCGAAAGCATCAGCCGGGTGGACGCCTTGCTGCGCGAGCGCACCAATCTGTCCGAACTGGATTTCGCCTCCCGCGACCAGTACCGCCGCCGGATCGAGGCGCTGGCACGGCGTTCGACCCTCACCGAGTTCGAAGTAGCCGACCGCGCGACGCGTCTGGCCGGGTGGACGGAGGGCGAGGCAGCGTCGACCGCCGGCGAAGATGCGCATCCGCCGGTAGACGTGGGGTTCTTTCTGATCGGCGACCGCGCGCGCGAGCTCGAAGCGGACATCGGCTACCGGCCGTCATTCGGTGACCGGTTGCTGAAGAGCTTCCGCGGAGCCGGCTGGCCCGGCATCGTCATCCCGGTGATCGGCATGACGACACTGCTGCTCGCCGCGACGGGTTTCGCCTTCGCTTCGGCCGGCGTGCCCGGCATCGGCATCGCACTGCTGCTCTTGTTGTTTTCGGTGCCGGCCAGCGAGGGCGCTCTCGCGTTCTTCACCACGATAGTGCTGCTGTTCCTGAAGCCGGCGCGTCTCGTCGGCTACGAATACATGCAAGGCGTGCCGTCGAGCGCCAGGACGCTGGTGGCGGTGCCGTCCCTCATCTCGTCGCGCGACGATGTCGAGGAGAGCGTTCGCAACCTCGAGGTGCACTATCTCGCGAATATGAGCGGCGACCTGCGGTTCGCTCTTCTGTCGGACTGGCCGGACAGCGACGTCGAGCAGGAAAAGCCGGATCTGGAGCTGCTCGACTATACCAAAAAGTGCATCGCCGATCTCAACCGGCGCTACCCGCTCGAAGGTTCCGTGCGGTTCCATCTGCTGCACAGGCGCAGGTTGTACAACGAGGCCGAAGGCCGTTGGATGGGATGGGAGCGCAAGCGCGGCAAGCTGCACGAGCTCAACCTGCTGCTGCGTGGCGACAGCGACACGACCTTCCTGCCGCCGTCGGACCCCGTCCCGGAGGGCATCGTCTATGTCATGACGCTCGACGCCGACACACGCATGACTCGCGGCGCGGTCGCGCGTCTGGTCGGCAAGATGGAGCATCCGCTCAATCGTCCGGTGATGGACGAAGCCGGCAATCGCGTCGTCCGCGGCTACGGCATCCTGCAACCGCGCGTGACGCCTTCGCTGACGACCGGCGACGAAGCGTCGTTCTTCCAGAGGATATTCTCCGCCAACCGCGGCATGGACCCTTACGTCTTCACGGTCTCCGACCTCTATCAGGATGTCTTCGACGAAGGCACCTTTACCGGCAAGGGCCTCTATCACATCGACGCCATGGAGGCGTCTTTGAAAGGCCGGATACCGGAAAATGCGGTGCTGAGCCACGATCTGCTGGAGGGAGCCTTCGCGCGCGCCGCGCTGGTGACCGATGTCGAGCTGGTGGAGGATTATCCGACACGCTACGCGGTGGACGCGTCGCGCCATCACCGCTGGGCGCGCGGCGACTGGCAGTTGCTGCCTTTCATCCTGCGGCCGGATTCCGGAGTTCCGGGACTTTCGCGCTGGAAGATGGTCGACAATCTGCGGCGCTCGCTGACACCGATCTTCTGGGTGCTGGCGTCCGTCGCCGGCTGGAGCTTCCTGCCGTTCGCCGCCGCCATCCAGTGGCAGGCGCTGCTGATCGTCAGCCTGTTCATGGCGCCGACCTACGACATCATCGATTCGATCTGGCCGGACAATCCCGACGTCACCTTGCGCGGGCACATCATCTCGCTCGGACAGGACATAGCCTTCGGCTCGGCGATGGTCGCCATGCGCGTCGTGCTGATGGCGCATTCCGCCTGGATGATGGCGGATGCGATCCTGCGGACGCTCTACCGCCTTTTCGTCAGTCGCAAGCATCTTCTGGAATGGCGCACCGCCTCGCAGGCACAACGGTCCGGCGTGAACACGCCGGGCGGCTACTATCGCATGATGTCGGGCGCGCTGCTGGTCGCCGTGCTCGGCCTTGCGATCCCGACCGCGGCGCATTCGTCCGGCGCGTTCGTGGCGCTGATTTTCGCCGTTTTCTGGGCGTTGTCGCCGCTGTTCGCCTGGCTTGTCAGCCGCTCGGCGGAAACGGAGGACCGGCTTTTCGTCAAGGAGGAAGATCGCGTCGCGTTGCGGTCGATGGCGCGCCGCACGTGGCATTATTACGAAACCTTCGTGACGCCGGAAGACAACCATCTTCCGCCGGACAATTTTCAGGAGATTCCTTCTCCTGCGGTAGCGCATCGGACGTCGCCCACCAATATCGGCGTCTATCTGCTGTCCGTCGTATCGGCGCGCGATTTCGGCTGGATAAGCCTGAGCAACGTCGTCGAACGCATCGAGAACACGCTTTCGACCATCGAGCGCATGGAGCGCTATCGCGGCCACCTCTACAACTGGTACGAAACGACCACACTCAAGCCGCTCACGCCGCTCTATGTGTCGGCCGTCGACAGCGGCAATCTCGCCGGACACCTCGTGACGGTCGCATCCGCGTGCAACGAATGGTCGATGGCGCCCGCCGCCCACCTGCAGGGCGATTTCGACGGCATTCTCGATGTCGTGGACATACTGGACGAGACGCTGGCCGCCCTTCCGGACGATCGCCGGCAGCTGCGGCCGTTGCGCCAACGCCTGATCGACCGCATCGCCGGCATGCGGCGGGCCGTTAACACCATAAAGAGCGAGCCCGAGACCGCCGCGATCCGCACGCTCAACCTCGCCATCCTCGCAGGGGACATCTGCAAGCTGGCCGCGGCCGTCCATGGCGAGACGTCGTCCGATGCCAGCGATCTTCTGGCGCAATGGGCGAGCATACTGGAGGCGACGTGCGACGCTCATGTCGGCGACTCCCACACGGACGAGCGTGGCGTGGAGGTGTTGCGCCAGCGGCTGATCGCGGTGCGGGATCGCGCCCGCAAATTCGCCTTCGAGATGGAGTTCTCTTTCCTGCTGCGCCGCGAGCGCAACCTTTTGTCCATCGGCTATCGCGTGCAGGAGCGGCAACTGGACGAGGCCTGCTACGACCTGCTGGCGTCGGAAGCGCGCCTCACCAGCCTGTTTGCCATCGCCAAGGGCGATATCGCGACGGAGCACTGGTTCCGGCTCGGCCGCCCCATTGTCGAGATCGGCTTCAGCGGGGCGCTGATGTCGTGGTCGGGCTCAATGTTCGAATATTTGATGCCACCGCTCGTCATGAAGGAGCCGCATGGCGGCATACTGAACCAGAGCAACCAGCTGATCGTTCGCAAGCAGATCCAGTACGGCAAGTCGAAGAACGTGCCATGGGGCATCTCGGAAGCGGCCTACAACGCACGCGACCGCGAGATGAACTATCAGTACACCAATTTCGGCGTGCCGGGGCTCGGCCTGAAACGCGGTCTGGCCCAGAACACGGTGATCGCGCCTTACGCGACCGTGCTTGCTGCGCAATACCGGCCGGATGCGGCAGTCGCCAACCT
This sequence comes from Rhizobiaceae bacterium, assembly GCA_023953845.1. NCBI lineage: Bacteria > Pseudomonadati > Pseudomonadota > Alphaproteobacteria > Hyphomicrobiales > Rhizobiaceae > Rhizobiaceae bacterium. The sequence continues at coordinate 521,924 of JAMLJC010000002.1, forward strand.
CAAGCGCCTGCGCGCGGACGGCGCGATGGGACGCTACGGCTTTTATGACGCGGTCGACTTCACGCCCCAGCGCGTGCCAGAGGGCAGCAGCTACGCCGTGGTCTACAACTACATGGCCCATCATACCGGCATGTCGATCGTCGCCATTGCCAATGTGGTGTTCGAAGGTCGCATGCGTGATCGCTTTCACGCCGACCCGGTGATCGAGGCGGCGGAACTGCTGCTGCAGGAGAAGGCGCCGCGCGAGGTGCCTACGGCGACGGTGCGTGCCGATGCGTCGGAGCGGTCCAAGGCTCAGGTCATCGAAGAGAATTTCGACACGCGTCTGATTCTCAATCCGCATCGGGAACTGCGCGCGACCAACGTGCTCTCCAACGGCCGCTATTCGGTCATGGTAACCGCCACCGGCTCCGGATACAGCCGGTTCGGCGATCTCGCGGTCACGCGCTGGCAGCCCGATCCGGTCGAGGACCGCTACGGCAACTACATCTTCCTGACGGATGTCGCGACAGGCGAATGGTGGTCCGCCACGACCGAACCGAAGCGCGCGCCGGGCGAAATCGCGCAAACGGTCTTCACCGACGACAAGGCGAGCTTCCAGAAGATCGTCGGAGACCTGCGCTCGGAGGTGGAAGTCATCGTCACCGCCGAGGCCAATGGCGATGGCAGGCGGGTGACGCTGGTCAACAACGGGCCTTCCGACCGGTTCGTCGACCTGACGTCGTATATGGAGATCGTGATCGCGTCCGAAGCGAGCGACAACGCGCATCCCGCTTTCTCCAAGCTGTTTGTCGAGACCGAGATCGTCGCCGCACGCAACGCGATTTTCGCTACGCGCCGCCCGCGGCAGGCAGGCGACCAGACGCTTTCGTTCGGTCATTTCGTCACCGCAGCCACTGGCTTCACGCGCGAGACAGAAGCGGAAACGGACCGGCGCGCATTCCTCGGCCGCGGGCGCACCATCGCCAATCCGACCGCCTTCGACTCCGAGGTCCGCCTCGGCGGTCACGACGGCTTCACCCTCGATCCGATCGCCTCGCTGCGTTGCCGCATGCGCGTGCCGCCGGGCAAGAAGGTGTCCGTCACCTTCTGGACAGTGGTCGGTGCGGACCGGGCGGAAGTGGAGGCGGCGATCGAGCGGCTCGACCATCTGGAAAGCTTCCAGCGGCAGGCGACGCTCGCATGGACGCGCTCGCAAGTGCAGACGCGCCATTGCGGCCTCAGCCTTTCCGATGCCGCCAACGTGCAGAAGCTGGCCCGCTATCTCCTTTATCCGGAGCCCTGGACACGCCTTTCGGCCGATGCCATCGCATCAGGGCTGGGCAAGCAATCCGACCTGTGGCCGATGGCGATTTCGGGTGACTATCCGATCTTCGCCTTGCGTATCGGAGATGTGGCCGATCTGGAAATCGTTGCGGCGGCGCTGCGCATGCAGGAATATATGCGCGCGCGGGGGATCGTTGCCGACCTCGTCATCGTCAACGAGCAGGCCTCGTCCTACGTGCAGGACCTCCAGCAGGCGATCGAGTATCTTTGCGAAAACAGCAGGGTGCGCGGCCGTGAGCAGGGTCCGCGCCAGCATATCTTCGCCGTGCGTCGCGACCTGATGGACGAGCACTCGTATCGCACGCTGCTGGCTGCGGCGCGGATCGTTCTGCACACGCGCAACGGGACCATTTTCGATCAGATCGAGCGGGCGGAAGCGTCGGAAATCGAGGCGCGGGGCAAACTCTCGCCTGACGATCGACGTGATGAAAGCGTGGTCACCCCGCGCCCCGCGCAATCCGGCGTTTCAGGTGCCGGACTCGCGTTCTGGAACGGCTTCGGGGGCTTCGACCGGGACGGCCGCGACTATGTGGTGCGGCTGGCGGGGAACCAGACGACGCCGCAGCCCTGGATCAATGTGATCTCCAATCGCGATTTCGGCTTCCATACGTCGGCTGGCGGCGCATCATTCAGCTGGAGCCGCAACAGCCGCGATTTCCAGCTGACGCCGTGGTCGAACGATCCGGTGACGAACCGGCCGGGGGAGGCGATCTATATCCACGACCGGGCCACGGGCGGCGCTTTTTCGCCTTACTCGGCGGTGTTGCGCGATCCGTCGCTGGTATACGAAACCCGTCACGGTCAGGGCTTCAGCAGCTTTTCCACGAATCGCGGCGGTCTCGAGGTCACCGCGACGCAAATCGTCGATCCCGCAGACCCCGTGAAGCTTATCCGCCTGCGAATCAGGAATGGCCGTTCGCAGCCGGCAAAGCTGCGCGTCTACGCCTATGCCGAATGGGTGATGGGCAACAACCGCGCCCGCTCGGCTCCGTTCGTGCTGCCCGCCTATCATGCGTCCGGCGTGATGATGGCGCGCAACGTCTACAGTCTGGACTATGGCGACCGCACGGCGTTTCTGGCGAGCGATGGCCCGGCGCAATCTGCGACGTCGGACCGTCTCGATTTCATAGGGCGCGATGGTTCGGTTCAGTTTCCCGAGGCCGTTGTCTCCGGCGCGGATCTCTCCGGGCGGGTCGAAGCCGGCCATGATCCGTGCGCGGCTCTGGCGCGCGACATCGAGATCGCGCCCGGAGATACGCATGATATGATCTGGATGCTGGGCGACGCCGCATCTTCCGAGGAGGCGGTCGCGCTTGCGGCGAAGCACGGCGCGCGCGATTTCGACGAGCGGCTGGCCGAGAACGAGCGGCTGTGGGACGATTTTCTCGGCACGCTGCAGGTCAAGACGCCCGATCCGGCCTTTGACGCCGTCGTGAATGCCTGGCTGCCTTATCAGAGTCTGGCTTGCCGCATCCGCGCGCGTTCCGCCTTCTATCAGGCGAGCGGCGCGTTCGGCTTCCGCGACCAGCTCCAGGACACGCTGGCCTTCCTCCTGCACGATCCCACGCTGGCGAGGAATCAGATCCTGAACGCGGCGCGCCGCCAGTTCCCCGAAGGCGACGTGCAGCACTGGTGGCTGCCGCGCACCGGGGCGGGCGTGCGCACCATGATTTCGGACGACGTGGTCTGGCTGGGCTACGCAGTGGCGCACTATGTCTCGGTGACCGGCGACAAGACGATCCTTGACGAAAGACTGCCTTTCATCACCGGCGATGCGTTGAAGGAGGAGCAGCACGACGCGTTCTACACGCCTGAAATCACCGGGGACCCGATCCCGCTGTTCGAGCATATGACCCGTGCGCTCGATCTCGCGATCAGGCGCACCGGTCCCGATGGGCTGCCGCTGATCCTTGGTGGCGACTGGAACGATGGCATGAACCGTGTCGGCGAGCATGGCAGCGGGCAGAGCACGTGGCTCGGCTGGTTCCTTGCGAAGACGCTGACCGATGTCGTTCCCTTGCTCAAGGAGCGTGGCGATACGTCACGGGCCGAGAGATATATGCGCCATGTCGAGGCGCTCAGGAGCGCCATCGAGACGAAGGCATGGGACGGCGAATGGTATATTCGCGGGACCTATGACGACGGGTCGCTGCTCGGCTCGAAGCAATCCGACGAATGCAAGATCGACCAGATCGCGCAATCCTGGAGCGTTATCTCCGGCTATGGCGATGCAGAACGCTCACAGACGGCGCTCGATTCGGTCGAGAAGCTGCTGGTCGATCCGGAACTGAAGATCGCCAAGCTCTTTACACCGCCTTTCTCGAAGACGGACAAGGAGCCCGGCTATATCAAGAGCTATCCGCCGGGCGTTCGCGAGAACGGCGGCCAGTACACGCACGGCGCGACGTGGCTGGTGGTGGCACTGGCGCGTGCTGGGCGGGCCGATGCGGCCTATCGCCTGTTCTCCATGCTCAATCCGGTCAATCATGCGCTCGACCGCGAGGCAGCCGAACAATACCGGGTGGAGCCCTACGTCGTTCCGGCGGATGTCTATTCCGGCGAGAACGGTGGGCGTGGCGGCTGGACATGGTACACTGGCTCGGCCGGGTGGCTCTATCGCGCAGCCGTCGAGGCGATTCTCGGCATTCGTAGGGAAGGAGAACGGCTGTTCGTCGAACCCGCGCTGCCGAGCGAATGGCCGGGTTTCTCGGCCCGGCTGAAGATCAACGACTCGATCTATCATATCTCGGTCGAGCGCGGCGATGTGGAAGAGCGGACGATCGAGGTCGATGGCAAGGTCAGCCGCGCCGGATGGGTTCCCGCAACCGCGAAAGACGAGGTTGAGGTCATCATTCGCGTTCCAGGTGTCGGTTCCTGACGCATAGCTTCACGAAGCGGCTATGCGTCCGCCACAATTTCGCCGAAAGCCTGCCATTTTTCCTTTAATCTCAACCTTTTATCTGATCACGACACTTTACAGGCTGTAGCGAAAGTTTGTCACGCAAACCGGAACTGACTTGGACACGACACATTGTGTTGCCACTCAATAGCCCGTATGCGTCTCCATGGTGCACTGCACAATCTGCGGCGATGAGGTATTTGCGTGTCATTGCTGGAAATTTACTTTAGAGCAATTGGTTATCTCGCCGCCGAGAAAGCAAAAGTGCTCACCATCTGCGGTGCAAATGTCGTCCTCGCCATGGTGACTATTGCCGAGCCAGTGTTGTTCGGCAATATAATCGACGCCATCACCGACAAGAGCGATGTCGTCCTCAATCTCGCCCTCTGGGCGGGTCTCGGCGTCTTCAATATCTTTGCCTATGTTCTTGTGGCACGGGGCGCCGACCGGCTGGCGCACCACCGCCGCACTGCAGTGCTCGCCGATTCATTCGAGCGCGTGATCACGATGCCTCTTGCATGGCATCACGAGCGCGGCACCTCCTATGCGCTGCACACGCTGCTGCGGGCTGTCGAAACCCTGTTCAGCCTCTGGCTCGAATTCATGCGCCAACACCTGTCGACCGCGATCGCCCTGCTGCTGCTCGTACCGACGGCGCTGTCGCTCGACCTGCGTATGTCGCTGGTGCTGTTCGCGCTGGCAGGAGCGTATTTCTTCATCAGTCGTACCGTGATGCAAAAGACGAAGGAGGGGCAGGCGCGCGTCGAGCAGCACTATCACCGCGTGTTCGCGCATGTCACCGACAGCGTCAGCAACGTCTCGGTCCTGCAAAGCTACAACCGCGTGGCGCATGAAACGCTCGCGCTGAAGCGTTATGCCGCCGATCTTCTCGACGCCCAGTTCCCGGTTCTCGACTGGTGGGCGCTCGCCAGCGCGATGCATCGCCTCGCTTCCACGATCTCCATGATCGTGGTGCTGCTGATCGGGTCCTATCTGGTCTCGCTCGGGCAGTTGAAGATCGGCAACATCATCGCGTTCACCGGTTTTGCGTCGCTTATGATCAGCCGGCTCGATCAGGTGAGCGCCTTCGTCAACCAGATCTTCGAGGCGCGGGCCAAGCTGGAAGACTTCTACCAGATCGAGGACTCGGCCATGGATCGCGTCGAGCCCGACAATCTGCGGGAACTGCGCAATGCGACCGGTCACGTCCGCTTCGAGGATGTGAGCTTCAATTTCCGCAATTCGGGACAGGGCGTCGAAAATATCTCGTTCGAGGTCGCGGCCGGCCAGACGGTGGCGATCGTCGGCCCGACAGGCGCCGGAAAGACCACCATCATCAACCTGCTGCAGCGCGTCTACGACCCGCAGCAAGGCCGCGTCCTCATCGACGGGATCGACACCAGAACCTGCACGCGCAAGTCGTTGCGCCATTCGATCGCGACGGTTTTCCAGGATTCCGGGCTCTTCAACCGATCCATCGAAGAGAATATCCGCGTCGGCCGTTCGGGCGCGAGCTACGATGATATTCACGAAGCAGCGTGCGCCGCTGCCGCGCAGGACTTCATCCTCGCCAAGAGCGAAGGCTATGACACGATCGTCGGCGAGCGCGGCGGACGACTGTCAGGTGGCGAGCGTCAGCGCATCGCGATCGCGCGGGCCGTGCTCAAGGACGCGCCGATCCTCGTTCTCGACGAGGCGACGAGCGCGCTCGACGTGGAAACGGAAGGCCGGGTCAAGGAGGCGATCGACCGGCTGCGGGAGGGCCGGACGACTTTCGTCATCGCGCATCGGCTCACCACGGTTCGCGATGCGGATCTCGTGATTTTCCTCGATAACGGCCGCATCGTCGAGATGGGCGGTTTTCAGGAACTCGCCGCGAACAACGGCCGCTTTGCCGGTCTGCTGCGCGCCGGCGGGCTGCTGGGTGACGACGAGGTGCGCAAGCTTTCCCGGATCGCGATGCCGAGCGAAGCCGCCTGATTCGGGATCGACGCGCCGTCGCGCGGCGGGCATTCAGCAACCGTTCGACAGGTGGATGTGGCAGCAGCCGCTGCCATGTCCGGGCGTCCAGGTGACGTTCTCGAAGCGGATGCCCGTCGCCTCGAACAAACCGCGATCGAAGGCGCCGGCGATGCGGCACATGGTGGCGAGGCGCTCGCCGTCGAGGCCGGCCGCAACCCAGGCATCCTTCAGCGGGCAACGTTTCACATAGAAGCTGATGCCATCGTCGCGACGCTCAACGTTTGTGGGGTACATGCGTCCGCCATCGGGACTCACCGACAGAAAAGCTTCGCCAATGGCGCGTGCGTCCTTTGGCCCGTACTCCGCAAAAGCGACGCCCGCGACTTCCTGCCCGCGCTTCTCGACGGCGCGGACCATGACGGCCTCCGCTGCTTCGGCCCCATATTCCTGCTCGAGTTCGGCGTAAAACAACCGGTAGAGGTCGGCCCTGTTCTGGAACGCGGCGTCGAGCTCGCGGGCAAGCTTCTCGGTTCGGCTTTCGTCGGTCATTTTGTTCCTGCGAGGCTGTCAGGCCGGTATTTGAGACGCGGAATTGCGGCGACAAGGGCTTTCGCGGCGTCGGATCGGGGCGAATCCATGAGGTCGGCGGGCGAGGAGGTCTCGACAATGCGGCCCTGATCCATGACCGCGACGCGATGCGCGATCCGGCGTACGACGGCGAGATCGTGCGATACGAAGAGATAGGCGATGCCGTACTGCCGCTGAAGTTCCGCAAGCAGGGCGAGAATCCGCCCCCGTACCGCGACGTCGAGCGCGGAGACCGCCTCGTCCAGCACGATCAGCTTCGGTCGCGTCGCAATGGCGCGGGCGATCGCGACACGCTGGCGCTGGCCGCCGGAAACATCGTGGATGTTACGCGTGGCGATCTCCGGCGGCAGGCCGACACGTTGCAGCAGGTCGGCGATCAGGGCGGGGCGGTCCCGTGCCGGCGCGATGTCATGGATGCGCAGCGGGTCGTCTATGACGCGGGCCACGGTCGCGCGCGGATTGAAGGCGGAATGCGGGTCCTGAAACACCATCTGCAGCCTTGCGCGCATGGTGCGAAGCGAGACACCTCGCTGGAGGAGGAGATCGGTCCCGTCGAACGCGATCGAGCCGGAATCGGGCTCGATCAGCCGCAGGATCGTGCGGGCGAGGGTCGATTTCCCGCTGCCGGAGCCACCGACAAGCGCCAGCGTCTCGCCGGGATTGAGCACGAGGTCGACAGCGTCTAGCGCCTGCACCACCGCATCGCCGCGCCGGAAGCGCTTGCTCAGGCCGCGCACGTCGAGAAGCGGCGCGCTCATCCGGCGATCCCGACGGGAGCATCGATGCCGATATGAGCCTCGATCAGCGTGCGCGTGTAGTCGCTCTGCGGCTGCCGCAGCACCTGCTCGGTCGTGCCGATCTCCACCAGCCGGGCGTCGCGAAACACGGCGATGCGATCGACGAGTTGCGACGCAAGCGCGATGTCGTGACTGATGAAGACAAGCGTCATGCCGTCCTCGCGCACCAGTTCATCCAGTTGCCGGACGATCTCGGCCTGCACGACGGTGTCCAGCGCGCTGGTCGCCTCGTCGGCGATCAGCAGTTTCGGATTGGCGGCGATGGCCGCGGCGATCGCGATGCGTTGGCGCTGGCCGCCGGAAAGCTCGTGCGGATAGGTGCGGGACAGCCGCGCCGCGTCGGGAAGGCGCATGCGATCGATCAGCTCCACCGCGCGGCGATACGCTTCGCTCCAGCTCAGGCCGAGATGCGCGCGCACGACCTCGGCGATCTGTTCGCCGACCTTGAGGACGGGGTCGAGGCTGGACGAAGGGTCCTGAAAGACCAGGCCGACATCGCGTCCCTTGACCGGCGATCGTCCAAGACCCGGCCAGGCGATTTCGCCGCCGACGAGCGCAGAGCGGGGCAGGATGCCCGCCACCGCCAGCGCCAGGGTGCTCTTGCCCGAGCCGCTCTCGCCGATGACGCCAAGCCGTGAATTTTTCGGAACGTCGAGGCTGACGCGGTCGAGAGCCGGCCGGTCAGAGCCCTGATACGACACTGTAAGATCGCGCAGCGAGAGCAGGGTCATGCGCGGCCTCGCCGCGCCGCAAGGGCTTCAACGACGCCTTCGCCGGTCAGATAGACGCCGAGCACCGTCGCCACCAGCGCCATACCGGGAAAGATGGAAAGCCAGGGTGCGGCCCGCAACACCGTGCGGCCCTCGGCGATCATGCCGCCCCAGGTGACGCTGTTGGGGTCGCCCAGGCCCAGGAAGGAGAGGGCGGCTTCGATCAGAATGGCGTTGGCGACAATGACCGAGGCAAGCGTCAGCACCGGCGGCAGCGCGTTCGGCAACACCTCGCGGAACGCGATCCCGGCCGGATGCATGCCTACGACACGGGCCGCCGCGACGTAGTCCCGTTCGCGGATAGAAAGCACCTCGGCTCGCGCGATCCGCGCCGGCTGTGTCCATGCCGAAGCCGCTATGGCTGCCACCACCACCGGCAGCGACGGGCCGACGACGCTGACGAATGCCAGCGCCAGAAGGAAGCCGGGAACCGTCTGGAAAGCCTCGGTGACGCGCATCAGCATCTCATCGACGAGGCCGCCGGCAAAGCCCGCAACGGTGCCGACCGTCGCGCCGACGACGATGGCCGCAATCGCCGCCGCCAAGCCGACCAGGAGGGAGGTTCGGGTGCCATGCACGAGTTCGGCAAGCACGTCGCGGCCGAGCCGGTCGGTGCCGAGGATGGCCGCAGGGTCCTGAAACGGCTGGAGCATGGGTTGCGCGACGATGGCGAGCGGATCGCCGGGGTAGAGCAGCGGCGCAAGCAGCGCAACCATCGCTATGGCGAGGAGGATCAGCGCGCCGGCAACGCCTTCGGCTGTTGCAAGGAACCGTCGCAGGAAGGGCATCAGGCCGCCTCGGCGCTGCCGACGCGCGGATCGAGCAGTGCATAGGCGATGTCGACCAGCAGGTTGACGATGATAACCAGCACCGCGCTGACCAGCACGATGCCGAGCAGGAGGGGCGTGTCGCGGGAGGCGACGGCTTCCCACGCCAGCCGGCCGAGGCCGGGTATGGCGAAGACGCTTTCGATGACGACGCTGCCGCCGAGCATCGAGGCCGATTGCAGGCCGAGCATCGTGACCAGCGGCAGCAGGGCGTTTCGCGCTACATGGCGAAGCACGATGCGGCGGCGTGAAAGCCCGCGCGCCTCGGCGGCACGGACAAAATCCTGTCGCCAGACTTCCGCCATGCCGGCGCGCATCAGCCTGAGATAAAGCGCGAGATAGATGATGCCGAGCGACGCTACCGGCAGGACGAGATGCCGCGCCACATCCATGGTGCGAGAGAGCCCATGCTTGCCGGAGGCGATGGTCTCGATGCCGGAAAGCGGCAACCAGCGCAGGCTGATGGAGAATACGATGATCAGCACGAGCGCCAGCCAGAAGCCGGGAACGGCATAGAGCGCCAACGAGCCGATCGACAGGAAGCGATCGCGAAAACTGCCGGGTTTCGCACCCGCCACGATGCCCAGCAGGGAGCCAAGACCGAAGGAGAGCGCCGTCGCGGCGGTCATCAGCATCAGCGTGTTGGGCAGGCGCTCGAAGATCACGTCCCTTATCGGCCGTGAGAAACTGACGGACCAGCCAAGATCGCCATGCGCAAGCGCGGAAAGATACGCACCGAGCCGGGCCCACGCCGACTGGTCGAGGCCCCAGGCCGTCCGCATATCCTCGATCATCTGCGCGTCGGCGCCGCCGGTGGACAATATATAGGCGTCCACCGCGTCTCCCGGCGCGAGTTCGAGCAGCAGGAAAGCGCCGATCACGACGATCAGCATCACGGGAACAGCGGTAAGCAGCCGCCGGCGGATGAGGCGCAGCGCGCGGGTCATGAGACGGGACTGCGCGAGAGCAAGATGGATGGTTGCATGGTCACATGCGTGACTAGATCATCCACCCCGCATTCACGCAATCGCTACGATGCGGACCTATCCGTCGATCCACGTATCGGCCCAGTTGCTGACCGCCCAGCGGGGGTTGTTCGATACGTTGTGCACGCTGTCGCGCGCCACCGTGATGAAGCCCCATTCGGCGACATTGATCAGCGGAAGATCGGCAGCGACCAGCTTCTGGAACTCCTTGTAGAGGTCCGTGCGGGCCTTTTCGTCGATCGTCTCGGCGGCCTTCGCGATGACGGCGTCGATCTCGGCGTTGGCGTAACCGCCCTGATTGGAGAAAGGCACGCCGTCCGGTATGCCGCTCTGGACAAGGATCGTGGTCGAGATGGCGGGATCGCCGCGGAAGACCGGCGGGCCGACGGCGATGTCGAAGGTGTGGTCGGTGTAGACCGCCTTCTGATGCGCGGCCGCGTCGTTGTTGACGATCTCGGCGTCGATGCCGACGGCGGCCAATGCCTGCCGCAGATAGTCGCCGAACTGCTTCGTCTCGTTGAAATACGGCGCCGGAAGCAATTTCAGCGAGAAACGCTTGCCGTCCGCGCCCTTCGCATATCCCGCCTCGTCCAGCAGAGCGTTGGCCTTGGCGACGTCGAACGGATAGGTCGGCACGTCGGATGTATAGAACTGCGGGTCGTTCTGCGGCACGGGGCCGGTCGAGGGCGAGGCGTAGCCCAGGAAGATCGTCTTGACGACGAAATCCTTGTCTATCGCATGGGCGATCGCCTGCCGAACCTTGAGATCGGCCAGTTCCTTGCGCCGGTGGTTGATCTCGACCACCAGCTGATAGGTCAGCGCCTCATAGCCCTTCGATACGACGACGATACCCGGAACTTTCGAGATGCGGTCGAGATCGGCGAGCGGCACGGCCGAGAACGCCGCCAGATGCACTTCCTCCGCTTCAAGCGCGCCTGCGGCCGCGGCACGGTCCGGCAGGACGCGATAGACGATCTCGTCCAGATAAGGCTTGTCCTTGTCCCAGTAGGCCGCGTTCTTTTCCAGCCGGTAATATTCGCCGGCCTTGTGCTCCGCGAATTTATACGGACCGGTGCCGATGAGCGCCGTGTTGGCGGGATTGGCCGCGATATCGGTGCCTTCGTAGATGTGCTTCGGCACCACGCTGGTCAGAGGCGGCAGCGCATTGCGGATGAGCTGGAACGGCGTCGGCTTCGAGAACTTGAAGACGGCCGTATGATCGTCCGGCGTGTCGACCGCTTCCAGATCCTTGAACACCACGCGACCGAGATTTTGCAGCGCCTTCCAGACATTCAGCGCGGAAAAGGCGACGTCGGCCGAGGTGAAGGGCTTTCCGTCGTGCCAGGTGACGCCCTCGCGCAGCTTGAAAGTGACCGACAGGCCGTCGGCCGAGCCTTCCCAACTTGTGGCAAGTCTCGGCGCCAGCCCGTTCTCGCCTTCGTAGGAGGCTTCCGCAAGCGGCTCTATGACCTTGCTGGCTATGAAGAACACGCCGTTGGAGGCGACGATGGCCGGATTGAGGTTCTTCGGCTCGGAATCCGCCGCGACCACAAGCCGGCCGCCCGCCTTGGCCTCCTGCGCGAAGGCGAGGCTCGGCATGGCCGTCGAGGCGAGCAGCATCGATGTCGTGGCGAGGAACGAGCGGCGGGAAAGCGCAAAATCCACCATGTCAAAACTCCGTTCGAAATGGACAGACCCTAAGACCGCGAAGGGCCCGGCACGAGGCAAGGTTTTCTATCCTGGCGAGTTTCGTTGGTTTGATCTCGCAGTTGCAATGGCGCAGCGAACAAAGTTCAGCATTCCAGCCTGCCGGACCGCTCAACTCAGCCACTCGTCAAGACGTGCCGCACGAACATCCTGGAGAAGCCGCACGAAGCCTGCCGCCTGATGAGCCGCCGTCAGCTTGCCTTTCCGGGCTGTCGCGGCCGCCGCGTTTCCAACGACGCCGTGGGTGTTCAGGTCGCTGGCGATCCAGGCGAAGGCGTGCGTGCCGGTCTGGCGTAGCAGGCCGAATGTCTTCTCGGCCTTCTCCACATTGGAACGGAAATCCTCGGCTTTCGCCATGTCGACCAGTTCGGGGCGGAAATGCAGCATGAGCGAGGTTTCCACGTCTCCGCCGTGAATGCCGTAGCGGTTTTCCGAATCGGGATACATGCCCTCCGGCAGGCCGAAGCGCATCCAGCTCGTCTTCACCGCCATCATCCTGCAGGCGACGCGGAGTTCCCGCGTCACGATGCCCATGATCTCCTCGTTGCCGCCATGCGAATTGACGACGACGATCTTTCGGACCCCGGCGCGATTGACCGAAAGTCCCAACTCCGCCCAAGCCTGAATCGTGGCAAGCGGCGAAAGGGTGAGAGTGCCCGGCGCATGAAGGTGCTCGTTGGACTTGCCGACGGACTGGACCGGAAGGATCCGGACGTCGAGATCGTCCGGAATCATCGGGATCACGGTTTCAAGCATCCCCTGCATGATCGACGTGTCGGTGGAGACCGGCAGGTGCGGGCCGTGCTGCTCGATGGCGGCCACTGGCAGCACGGCGATCGTTTTTTCGGGATCGATGCCGGTAAAGGCGGTGGTGGGAAAATCGCCCCACCAGATGCGTTGCTTGCTCACGTGCTTCCTCAGTCAAGATTCTGCGCGGACGTTAGACAGCGGGGCTCGCCGAGTCCACGCCCATGCCGACGATGGCGATCAGCCTGCCGCGACGACCTCGATCTCGACCTTGAATTCCTCGCGGGCGAAACCCGACACGATCATCAGCGTCGAGGCCGGGGCTGGATGGGCGAACAGGCGGTCGCGTACATCCATATAGGGCCGCAGGCAGGAGCGGTCGGTGACGTAGGCGTTTATGCGGATGATGTTTCCAAGGCCCATGCCGGCTTCGGCGAGGATGGCGGCGATGTTGGCGAAGCACAGCTCGGCCTGCGCGCCCGCATCCGCCGGCACGACATCGTCCGCGGAAATGCCCAGTTGCCCCGAGCAGAAGACCAGACGCGAGCCGCCCGGCACCTCGACCCCGTGGCTGTAGCGGGCAAAAGGCGGCTTGATGGAATCGGGCGTCAGATATTTCGGCATGAATGTCTCCTCTGCCATATTCTAGAGCCTGAAACGGCGTGTCATCAATGTTGTGGCAGATGTTGCGGCTCCATGGACAGGAGCTTGAAAAATAGGCACGATGCGGGCCGAGGCAGCACCTCAAGGGCTATCGTAGCAACGACCGCACAGGCATCCATCCGCCTGGAACGCGGTGGGGAGCGGTGGCACAGGTCTTGCGTTCATGGACTTCAGTCAATGCCGCTAATGGACGCGGCCGAATATGAGGGTGGTGTCGATGAAAAAGCTTTTCTGTTCCACTGCGATCGCTGTCGCGGCTTTGGGTGCTTCCAGCCTTGCGGCCGGCGCCGCCGACAAGGTCACGTTCATGACCAACTGGCTCGCACAGGCGGAACATGGCGGCTACTATCAGGCTGTCGCCGACGGCACGTATGCCGCGTGCGGTCTCGACGTGACCATCCAGCAGGGCGGTCCGCAGGTCGCAGGACGTCCGCTCCTGCTCGCCGGCAAGATCGACTTCTATATGGGCGGCAACATGCAGCAGGCCTTCGACGCGGTTGCCGAGAACATTCCGCTCAGGGTCGTCGCGGCGTCGTTCCAGAAGGAGCCGCAGGTCGTCATGTCCCATCCGGGCGAGGGGCTCGACAAGTGGGAGGACCTGCCGAAGGCCGAGCAGTACATCATCGGCGACGAGGGCGCGCAGAGCTTTCTGCTCTGGATGGCCGAAGCCTACGGCTTCGACCTCTCCAAGCGCGTGCCATACACTTTCAATCCTGCTCCCTTCATCGCCAACAAGAAGTCGATCCAGCAGGGTTATGTGACGTCCGAGCCCTTCGCGGTGGAGAAGGAAGGCGGCTTCGTGCCGAACCAGTTCCTGCTCGCCGATTACGGCTACAGCACCTACTCGACCACGATCGAGGCCATGCAGGACACGATCGACAAGCGTCCGCAGGTCGTCCAGTGCTTCGTCGATGGCTCGGCCAAGGGCTGGTACAATTATCTCTACGGCGACAACAAGGCCGCCAATGAGATGATCAAGAAGGACAATCCGGACATTACGGACGAGCAGATCGCCTTCACGATCAGCCAGTTGAAGAAATTCGGCATCGTCGATTCCGGAGACAGCGAAAAGCTCGGCATCGGCGCGATGACCGACGAAAAGATGCAGGACTTCTACGACAAGATGGTTGCGGCCAAGGTGATAAAGCCGGGCATCGACATCAAGAAGGCCTACACGCTTGACTTCGTCAACAAGGGCGTCGGTCTCGAGCTCAAGAAGTAGAACGTATGTTGTCGGAAGCGGCTGTCCGGTCGTCGGCGGCTGACAGCAGCGGCTCGACGCCGCTGCTGTCACTGCGCTCGGTCGGAAAAACCTTCTCGAATGGAGTCACGGCTCTCTCCAACGTCGATCTCACGATCGGCGAGGGCGATTTCGTGAGCCTGCTCGGCCCTTCCGGCTGCGGCAAATCCACGGCGCTGCGGCTGATCGCCGGCCTGTCCTCCCCGACATCCGGCCAGTTGCAATGGCACCGGCAGGTGGGGGCGGATGCCGTCGGCTTCGTCTTCCAGGAGCCGACGCTGCTACCCTGGGCGAGCGTTTTCGACAATGTCTGGCTGCCGCTGCGCCTGCGCGGCGTTTCGCGCAGCGTCGCAGCGCCCAAGGTGCGCGAGATGCTGGCGCGGGTGCACCTCGACGGCTTCGAAAAAGCGGTGCCGCGAGAACTTTCCGGCGGCATGAAGATGCGCGTCTCGATCGCGCGGGCGCTGGTGACGGAGCCCCGATTGCTGCTGATGGACGAGCCTTTCGCGGCGCTCGACGAGATCACCCGCTTCCGGCTGAACGACGACCTCCTGGAACTCTGGGAGCAGGCGCGTTTTACCACGATCTTCGTCACGCACAGCGTGTTCGAGAGCGCGTTCCTGTCCAGCCGTATCGTGGTGATGGCGGCCCGGCCCGGAAGGATTTTCGACGAAGTGCCAGTCGATGCAGGCTATCCGCGCGACGAGGCATTTCGCACATCGGCCGACTATGCGGCTCTCTGCCGGGAGGCGTCGGACGTGCTTGCCGGCGCGATGCATGCGGGAGGCGGCTATGACGGCCATTGAAAGCGGTCGTGCCGTGCCGGCGCTCGATGCCGATGAAGCGCGCAGGCTGCGCAATCAACGGTTCGAAAGCGTAGGCAAGTGGCTGCTGCCGCTGACGATCATGATCGTCGCGATCTGGCTGTGGGACCGCATCTGCGTCTGGAACGAGATTCCGCAGTACATCCTGCCGCGCCCGGGCGTGGTGTTGCAGACGCTGTTCACGGATGCCGGACTGCTTTTCGGCTCCCTGCTGACGACGCTGAAGATCACATTTCTCAGCCTGCTTCTGGCCGTTGTCGGCGGTGTCGGGCTGGCGGTGCTGTTCGCCCAGTCGAAATGGGTGGAGATGTCGTTCTTCCCCTTCGCCATCGTGCTGCAGGTCACGCCGATCGTCGCGATCTTCCCGCTGATCAACATCTATGTCGACAACCAGACGGCCAAGCTTCTGCTTTGCGCCTGGATCGTCGCCTTCTTCCCGATCCTGTCGAACACGACGCTGGGATTGAATTCGGTCGACCGCAATCTGCGCGACCTGTTCAAGCTGAACGGCGCGACAAGATGGCAGGAGCTCTGGCACCTGCGCCTGCCGGCGGCGATGCCGTATTTCCTCGGCGGCTTGAAGATCGCCGGCGGCCTGTCGCTGATCGGCGCGGTGGTGGCGGAGTTCGTTGCCGGCTCCAGCGGGCAATCCTCGGGGCTGGCCTCGCGCATCATCGAGGCGGGGTACCGGCTGAACGCGCCGCGCCTCTTTGCAGCGCTGATCCTGATCTCCTTCACCGGCATCGTGATCTTCCTGGTGCTGTCGCTCGTGTCGCACCTCATCCTGCGCCGTTGGCACGAGAGCGCGCTCAAGCAGGAGCGGTGAGCCCCGCATGATCGCGCAGGCGATTCCTTCCGATGGAACCTATAAGCTCTCGCGCGTGCGGCTGCACGGTTCCCTGACACCGGACCTGCCGGCCGACCATGGCAGCGACGGCTTTCTGCTGGTGGATATAGGCGTGGCTGCCGGCAAGATCGTGTCGATCGAGCCGTCGCGAGAAGACAGCCGATCCTCGGATGCCATCGATCTTGCCGGCCGTATCGTCATGCCGTGTTTCGTCGATTGCCACACGCATCTGGACAAGGGGCATATCTGGCCGCGCTCGCCCAATCCGGACGGCAGCTTCGCCGGCGCGCTGACGGCCAACGGCGTCGACCGCACGCAGCGCTGGTCCACCGAGGACGTGTCACGGCGCATGGATTTTGCCCTGCGCACCGCCTACGCCCACGGCACCAAGGCAATCCGCACCCATATCGACAGCGACCCGCCGCAGGACGCGATCTCCTGGCCGGTCTTCGAGGAAATGCGAGAACGCTGGCGCGGGCGGATCGAGTTGCAGGCTTCCTGTCTGATGGGCATCGAGGCCGTTCGCAACCGCGACTGGTTCACGGGGTTGGCGAAGCGCGTGGCGGATGCGCGCGGCGTCCTCGGTGCCGTGACCTATATGGTCCCGGATCTGGACGAATTGCTGGATGTCATCGTTCGCCTCGCCATGGAGAACGGGCTCGACCTCGATTTCCATGCCGACGAAACCGACGATGTGCAGGCAGTTTCTCTGCGGAAGATCGCAGAAGCTGTCAGGCGGAACTGTTTTGAGGGCAAGGTGCTCGTCGGCCATTGCTGCTCATTGGCGCGCCAGCCGGATGCGGTCGTGCTGGAGACGCTGGACGAGGTCGCGCAAGCGGGTCTTGCCGTCGTGTCGCTGCCCATGTGTAACCTCTACCTGCAGGATCGCCGGCAGGACGGCACGACGCCGCGCTGGCGCGGCGTGACGCTGCTGCACGAGATGAAAGCGCGCGGCATTCCGGTCGCCGTCGCCTCCGACAACACGCGTGACCCGTTCTACGCCTATGGCGACCTCGACATGCTGGAGGTTTACCGCGAGGCTACGCGCATCCTCCATCTGGACCATCCCGTCGGCGATTGGCCGCGTGCGGCGGCCGCGACCCCGGCCGGCATCATGCGGCTCGGCGATGCGGGTTCGCTCCATGCCGGCGGGCGTGCGGATTTTGTCATCTTCCGCGGACGCAACTGGACCGAATTGCTGTCGCGGCCGGAATCGGATCGCATCGTCGTGCGCGACGGGCAGGCGATCGAACGCGTCCTGCCTGACTATCACGAGCTCGACGATCTCATGGAGTGGAACTGATGGATATTGCAGCGCTGAGGCGGGAGCTGGAGGGTATCCGGATCGAGGACAACGACAAGATCGTGCAGCAGAAGAGTCGGGATTTCTATTGGTACAGCCCGGTTTTGAAGCGTCAGCTTGACCATGTCACCGCCGAAATCGTCGTTTCCCCGCGAGACGAGGCGGAGGTGATCCGCGTCCTGGCCGCATGCTACAAGCACGGCGTACCGGTGACGCCGCGCGGCTCGGGCACGGGCAATTACGGCCAAGCCATGCCGCTGTCGGGCGGCGTGGTCCTGTCCCTTTCGGAACTCACGGAAATCAAGGAGATCGCCCCTGGCCGCGTGGTGTGCGGCGCCGGCGCGGTCATGGCGAAGGTGGATCGCGAGACGCGAGCGCAGTCGAATCAAGAGTTCCGCATGTTCCCGTCGACCTATGCGACGGCTTCGATCGGTGGCTTCGTCGCAGGCGGCTCGGGGGGCGTCGGCTCGATCAATTTCGGTGGACTGCGCGACTTCGGCAATGTCCTGCGCCTGCGCGTGGTAACCATGGAGGCGGCGCCGCGCGTGCTCGACCTGACGGGCGAGGACCTCCACAAGGTCACGCACGCTTATGGAACCAACGGCATCATCACCGAAGTCGAGATGCCGCTGACGACCGCTTATGACTGGGTGGACGTGATCGTGGGTTTCGACAGTTTCATGGACGCAGCGCGTTTCGGCAATGCGCTTGGACGTCAGGACGGCATTCTCACCAAGCTGATCACGCCGATTTCCGCGCCTGTGCCATGGCTTTATCTCAAGCGGCACCAAAAGTTCTTCCGGGAAGACATGAGCGTCTGCGTCTGCATGGTTGCGCCGCATTCGCTGGACGCATTCCTCACCTTCACCCGGCGCACTGGCGGCGCGGTCGTCTACAATGCGGCGGCCGCCTCCGAGGAGGATCGCAAAGGCCTGCCGCCTGCCTATGAACTTGCCTGGAACCACACGACGTTGCGGGCGCTGCGCATCGACCCGTCGATCACCTATCTGCAGTCGCTCTATCCGTTCCCGAACCATCTCGCGCTGGTGGAGAAGATGGACGGGATGTTCCCCGGCGAGGTGTTCTCGCATCTGGAGTTCGTGCGCTTCGACGGCGACATCACCTGTTTCGGCCTGCCGCTGGTGAAATTCACCACAGAGGAGCGGCTGGACGAGATCATCCGCATCTTCGAAGAGAATGGCTGTCCGATCTTCAACCCGCACCGCTACACGCTGGAGGAGGGTGGTATGAAGCAGACGGACGAGGTGCAGCTTGCCTTCAAACGCGAGGCCGATCCGCAGGGGCTGCTCAATCCGGGCAAGATGATCGCGTGGGAAGATCCGACTTACGATTATCGCACTGGCAGGACCTTCCTGTTCAAGGGACTGGAGAGGGTGGCGTAACCATCTCATGCTCGACCGGCGATCTTTCACACCCCCTCTGTCCTGCCACGCATGAAAATTCTCGTCCTTCACGCGCATCCCGTTGAGACCAGTTTCAACGCCGCCCTTCACCGCATGATCGTGGAGCGGCTGACGGCGCGCGGTCATGTCGTCGACGACTGCGATCTTTATGCGGAGGATTTCGATCCGCGGCTGACACGGGCCGAGCGCATCGCCTATCAGGACACCGAGCGCAATATCGAGCCGGTCAGACAATATGTCGAGCGCTTGCGGCAGGCCGAAGGGCTGGTGCTCTGCTTCCCGGTCTGGAACTATGGCTATCCGGCCATATTGAAAGGCTTTTTCGACCGCGTATTCCTTCCCGGCGTGTCGTTCCGGCTGGTCGATGGGAAGGCCCGACCGATGCTTCACAATATCCGCAAGGTCGAGGCGGTGACCAGCTATGGCGGCAGCCGGTTCCGCGCATGGCTCATGGGCAATCCGCCGCGCAAGCTGATCCACCGGCTGATGCGCTCGACGGTGAAGCCCGGCGCGCCGGTGGGTTTCTCGGCGCATTATTCGATGAACCTTTCGACCGACGCTTCCCGCGCTGCCTTCATGCGGAAAGTCGCCGCGCGCATGGACGCTTTCTGAATGCGTACACTGGTCGTCTACTGCCATCCGGTGCCGGAGAGCTTTGGCGCGGCGTTGCGCGACACGGTGTGTTCGGTTTTGCGGGAAAAAGGAGACGAGGTACGGCTGGTCGACCTTTATGCCGAGGGTTTCGAGCCGGTCATGGGGGCGGAGGAACGACGTCACTACAATGAACGCGCCTCCGAGGACCCGGTGCTGAAGGCGCATTTCGCGCATCTTGGCTGGGCGGAAGCGATCATCTTCGTCTATCCGACCTGGTGGTACGGGTTGCCGGCAATGCTGAAGGGCTGGCTCGACCGTGTCTGGGCGACAGATGTGGCATTTCAACTGCCCAAGGGAGACGGTCCCATCGTCTCGCTGATGACCCATATAAGCAAGCTCGGCGTCGTTACCACCTGCGGCGCGCCGTGGTGGCTCTCCGTTCTGATCGGGCAGCCGGGGCGCAAGACGCTGCTGCGCGGAATGTGGGCGCTGACAGGCAAAGGCTGCCGCACCATGTATCTCGCGCATTACAACATGGACAAATCGACGGCGGAGACACGGGAGCGGTTTCTTGGAAGGGTGAAGAAGCGGGTAGGGCGCTTCTAGGCCCGCACTCTTTCGGATTTGGGGTCGTACATCGGCCTCAGTGAAGCCTCTGCAGCGAAGCGCTCGCCTGCAATCTCAATCTCGTAGGACGAGCCGAGCACATCCGTCTCGCTTTCACCGGTGCAGGGCACGTAGCCGAGGCCGATCGCGCCGCCGAGATGGTGCCCATAATTGCCTGAGGTAATCGTGCCGACGATCCTGCCGTCACGGACGATCGCCTCATTGTGGAAAAGCAGGGGCTCAGGCTCCTTCAAACGGAACTGGACGAGCCGGCGCGACAGGCCGGCTTCGCGCTTCTTCAGCACGGCGTCACGGCCGATGAAGTCGCCTTTGGCAGTCTTCACCGCGAAGCCGAGACCGGCTTCCAGCACATGGTCCTCGTCGGTGATGTCGTGGCCGAAATGGCGGAAAGCCTTTTCCATGCGGCAGGAATCCAGCGTATGAAGCCCGCAGAGCTTCAGTCCGAAACCCGCTCCGGCCTCCTCGATCGCCTCGAAGACATGGGCCGCCTGATCGGTGGAGACGTAGAGTTCCCAGCCGAGTTCGCCGACATAGGTGACGCGATGCGCGCGGGCGAGGCCCATGCCGATCTCGATCTCACGAAACGTTCCGAACGGATTGGCATCATTGGAGAAATCGTTCGGGCTCACCTTTTGAATCAAGTCGCGCGACTTAGGCCCCATCAGGCAGAGAACCGCCTCGCCAGCAGTCACATCCGTGATGACGACGAATTCGTCCGTGAGATGCCGGCGCAGCCATGCAAGGTCGCGCTGCAGCGTCGCGCCGGGGACGACGAGGAAGAAGGCGGTGTCGGAGAGCCGCGTGACGGTGAGATCGCTTTCGATGCCCGCGCGCCCGTTCAGCATCTGCGTATAGACGATGCGGCCGGGCTCGACGTCCAGATCGTTCGCGCAAAGCCGTTGCAGGAAACGCAGCGCGTCGCGGCCCTCGACGCGAATTTTGCCGAAGGAGGTCATGTCGAACAGGCCGACATCGTTCCGGACGGCCAGATGCTCCTCGCGCTGGTTGTCGAACCAGTTCTGCCGCCACCAGGAGTACCGGTATTCGCGCTCCTGTCCCTCCCGGGCGAACCAGTTGGCGCGCTCCCAGCCGGCAACCTCGCCGAAAACCGCGCCGCGCGCCTTCAGATGCTCGTGCAGCGGCGAACGCCGCACGCCGCGCGCCGTGGCGACCTGCCGGTAGGGGAAATGGTCGGCATAGAGCAGGCCCAGCGTCTCGGTGACGCGCTCCTTGAGATAGCGGCGGTTCTTCTGGAAGGGCTGGGCGCGGCGGATGTCGACCTCCCAGAGATCGAAGGGCGGCTCACCGTCGTTCATCCATTGCGCCAGCGCCATGCCGGCGCCGCCGGACGAGACGATGCCGATGGAGTTGTAGCCCGTGGCCATCCAGTAGCCGCCGACCTCCGGGGCTTCGCCGAGATAATACCGGTCGTCCGGCGTAAAGCTTTCGGGGCCGTTGAAGAAGGTATGGATGCCGGCGGTCGCCAGCATCGGCATACGGTTGACGCCCATTTCGAGGATGGGCTCGAAATGCTCCATGTCCTCCGGCAGCTGGTCGAAGCAGAAGCTTTCGGGAATGCCGGCCATGCCCCAGGGTTTCGCTTTGGGCTCGAAGGCGCCAAGCATCATCTTGCCGGCATCCTCCTTGTAGTAGGCGCATTCGTCCGGCACGCGCAGCACAGGCAGGCGCGACAGGCCGGGGATCGGCTCGGTGATCAGATAGAAGTGTTCGCAGGCGTGGGAGGGGATCGTCACGCCGTTTTGCAGCGCGAACTCGCGCGCCCACATGCCGGCGCAGTTGACAACGATGTCGGTGTCGATCGTGCCTTGCTCGCCGTCCTTGTCCCAGCTGACGCCGGAAACGCGGCCGTTTCGGGTGTGAACGGCGGAAACCTTGACGCCCTCGACGATCTTCGCGCCATGCTGCCGGGCTCCCTTGGCCAGCGCCATGGCGATGTTGGCGGGGTCGCACTGGCCGTCCAGCGGCAGATGGACCGCGCCGACGACGTCGGAGACGTTGAGATGCGGGTACATCTCCTTCACTTCCTGCGGGGAGATCTCACGCACGTCGACATCGAAGGCCCGGGCCAGAGAAGCCTGCCGATAGAGTTCGTGCTTGCGCTCCTTCGTCAGCGCGACGCTGATCGAGCCGACCTGACGCATGCCGGTGGAGACGCCTGTCTCGGCTTCCAGTTTCACGTAAAGATCGGCGGAATATTTTGCCAGCCGCGTCATGTTCTGCGAAGCGCGCAACTGACCGATCAGCCCGGCGGCATGCCATGTCGTGCCGCAGGTCAGTTGCTTGCGTTCGAGCAGAACGACATCCGTCCAGCCGAGCTTGGCCAGATGATATGCGACGGAGCAGCCGGAAACGCCACCGCCGATGATGACCGCGCGAGCCTTTGGCGGAAGCGCGCTCATGCGGCGACCCGGCGATAGGAGGAGACGAACCGCCGCAGACGGCTCGCGGCTTCCTGCAGGACCTCTTCCGACTGGCAAAGGCTGATGCGGACGTGGCCGGCGGCGGCCTCGCCGAAGCTCGCGCCGGGCATGACCGCAACCTTCTCCGCTTCCAGAAGCGTCCATGCGAATCTCTCGCAGTCCGGCTCTACGGCGCGCACGTCGAGCATCACATACATGCCGCCGTCCGAACCGCGCACGACGATGTCGTTCGTGCCGCGCATGGCATCGAGAAGCACCTTGCGACGCCGGCCATAGGTTTCCGCTATCTCCTTGACGCCATAGCCATTTTCGAGTGCTTCCGACGCAGCATGCGAGACGAAATCGGTCAGGCCGTAGGTGGTCACCAGATTCAGCGAGATCAGTAGTGCGATCATATCCGCAGGCCCGGTCAACCAGCCGATGCGCCAGCCGGTCATGCCGTGACTTTTAGACATGGAATTGATGACGAGCGTGCGTTCCGCCATGCCGGGAAGAGAACGCGGCGAGATATGTTCGCCGCCGCCGAGCGTCCAGTAGACCTCGTCGGAGAGCAACCAGAGATCATGCTCGATGCAGAGCGCAGAAAGCGCTTCGAGCGACTGTCGCGTATAGATGGCGCCGGTCGGATTGTTCGGGCTGTTGATAAGGATGGCGCGGGTGTTGGGCCGGATCGCCGCCGCGATGGCCTTCGCATCCGGCTGGAAACCATTTTCGGCGCGGGTCTCGACGACGGTGAATTCGGCTTCCGCGGCGCGGAAGGTTCCGGGATAGGTGGCGTAGTACGGCGCGACGACGATGGCGTGGTCGCCGCGATCAAGCGTGGCCTGCACGGCGGCATAAAGCGCGGCCTGGCCACCCGGCGTGGCGATGACCTGCGCCGCATCGGTTTCGACACCGGTCGCCTCGGTGGATACCTTGGCCATGGCGGCGCGCAGCCGAGGCAGGCCGGGAAGCTGCGTGTAGTGATGGTGGCCCGCACGCAGGGCCGTGACACAGGCTTCCACCGTTTCCGCCGGGCTGTCGAAATCGTGGTCGCCGACGGAGAGCATGATGATGTCCTCGCCGGCCTGCTTGCGGGTCATGGCGGCAAAGTGCACCTCCCATCCGTCCTTGCCGGAAGGAATGATGCCGCTGATGCGGGAAGAGGGCCGGGGCATCGTCAGGGCTCCATCTCTACAAAAGCGTTCAGGCGCGCGGCGATGAGAAGCCGGCCTGCGTCGTCCGTCCGTACGCCGAATGTCTCGTAGCTGGCGATGGTCGGATGCGGGACGTTCGCGCCGTGCGAATGGGTCGCGGTGACGACCGCCACCGTCATGCCGGCCGCCTCCGCAGCCGCGATGCCCGCCGGGGCATCTTCAAAGACAAGGCAGTCTTCAGGCCTTTGGCCGAGGCGGGACGCGGCCAGAAGGAAGCAATCGGGCGCGGGCTTGCCTTTCGTCACGTCCTCGCCGCTGATCATCAGCGGCGGCAATGGCAGGCCGGCCGCGCCAAGCCGGCGCCTGGCGAGCTCACGCGGCGCCGAGGTGACGACGGCCCAGCGATCGGCGGGCAGCATGGCGAGGAAGTCGGCCGCGCCGGAGATCGGCACGATCCCGTCCACATCCTCCAGCTCGGCGCGAAGGACAATCTCCGCTTCGCGCTGCGGGTCGACGCCCGGCAGGTTGAGGCGGCCGATGGTCTCGCTGGCGCGGACGCCATGAATGGTCGGCAGGAATGCCGCCACATCGAGCCCGTAGCCGCGCGCCCAGCTCGACCAGACGCGCTCCGTCGCGGCGATAGAGCTCAGGATCGTGCCGTCCATGTCGAAAAGGAACGCCCCGAAGGTGCGATCAGGATGCGGTGTGTTCGTCATGCTTTCAGTCTCAGGTTTTTGGGGTCCCAAAGGGGCTCGTCGGGTTGCACCGTCGCCGGGCACCGCGCGCCGAAGATTTCGATATCGACGCGGGTGCCGGGCTCGGCCAGATCGGCACGCAGCATGCCGAGCGCGATTGCCTTGTCCACCCTGTGGCCAAAACCTCCTGACAAGGTTTCGCCCACAATCTTTCCGCCGTGCCATACCGTCGACATATAGGGCGCGTCGCAGTCGCCCGCTTCGTCCAGAACCAGCGTGACGAAACGCTTTGCCACGCCCTGCTGCTTCTCGTTCTGAAGCGCCGCCTTACCCTTGAAGTCGGGCTTGTCCCATTTGACGAAGCGCTCGAGACCGCCCTGCAGGATCGTATAGTCGGTGGAAAGATCCTGTTTCCAGGCTCGATAGCCCTTCTCAAGACGCAGCGAATCCAGCGCGAACATGCCGAACGGCTTCAGTCCATGTTTTTGGCCCGCATCCCACACGGCGTCGAAGACCCTGGCGGTGCTGCCGGTGTGCGTGTGCAGCTCCCAGCCGAGTTCTCCGGCGAAGGAGACGCGGACGAGCTGGAGCCATTCGCCGGCGATCTGGCAGGACTGGTGCGACAACCATGGCGATGAAAGATCCGCATCGGCCACGTCGGCGAGGATGTCGCGCGCCTTCGGTCCTGTGAGGATCTGGCAAGCGAAATTCTCGGTGACGTCTTCCAGAGTCATTGCATGGGTTTGCGGCGGATGCTTCAGAAGCCACTCGAAGTCATGGCTCTGCGCGACGGCCGCGGTGATGAGGAAGAAGAAATCCTCTTCGATAGCCATGATCGACATTTCGGTGACGATCCGGCCGGAATCATCGGCGAAATAGCCGAGGCCGATACGGCCGGGCTTCGGCACGACGCCAGTGATGAGTGTCGAAAGCCAGTCGCGCGCGTCCGGTCCCTTCAGGCGGAAGCGCGAGAAGCCGGGGAGGTCGAGAATGCCGGCGGCATCGCGCACCGCGAGACACTCTTCGCGGACGCGCTTCTGCCACGGGCCGTCGCGATCATAGGTCTGCGTCGCGGCTTCGGACGTGTCATCGTCCGGCTGGGCGTACCACAGGGCGCGCTCCCAGCCGTTGAAGACGCCGAATTGGCCCCCAAGAGCCGCGATGCGGTTGTGGATCGGCGAGAGCTTTCGTCCGCGCGCCGCTGGCCAGGCATGGCGAGGGAAATGGATGGCATATTCGTGGCCGTAGACTTCCAGCCCCTTTGCCACCGCATAGT
The DNA here is from genome assembly GCA_023953845.1 of Rhizobiaceae bacterium. Classification (NCBI taxonomy): domain Bacteria; kingdom Pseudomonadati; phylum Pseudomonadota; class Alphaproteobacteria; order Hyphomicrobiales; family Rhizobiaceae; species Rhizobiaceae bacterium. The sequence goes on from JAMLJC010000002.1 coordinate 547,603, forward strand.
CGGGCGCGGCGGCAAAGGCCGTGAAGCGGCGCGGGTCGCACGACCACATGTCCCATTCCGTCCGACCTTCCGTCACCCATTCGGCCAGCACTTTTCCGGCGCCGCCCGCCTGCGCGATGCCGAAGGTGAAGACGCAGGCCTCGAAGGCATTAGGCACGCCCGGCATAGGCCCGATCAGCGGGTTGCCGTCCGGCGCGTAAGGGATCGGCCCGTTGATGACCTTGGAAAGGCCGGCCGTGCCGAGGATCGGCACGCGCGCGATGGCGTCGCTGAGATACCATTCCAGCCGCTCCAGATCGTCCGGGAAAAGCTGGAAGGAGAAATCGTCGGGCATCGGATCATCGGAGGCGGCCCAATGCGCGCGGCAGTTCTTCTCGTAGGGCCCGAGATTCATGCCGAACTTTTCCTGCCGCAGATAATAGGAACTATCGACGTCGCGCAGCAGCGGCAGTTTGTGCCCGACCTCGGTCGACCACGCCTTCAGTTCCGGAATCTCGTCGAACAGGATGTATTGGTGACTCATCACCATCATCGGGATGTCGCGGCCGAACATCTTTCCCACCTCGGCGGCGCGATAGCCGGCGACGTTGACGACGTATTCGCAGCGGATCTCGCCCTGCGCTGTCGAGATCACCCATTCGTCCCGGTCGCGTCGCACCGCCGTCACCGGGCAGAAACGGACGATCTTTGCGCCGAGGTCGCGCGCGCCCTTGGCCAGTGCCTGCGTCAACTGGGCAGGGTCGATGTCGCCGTCATTCGGATCGTAGAGCGCGCCGGCGAGATCATGCGTCTCGATGAACGGATATTTAGTCCTGATCTCGTCCGGCCCGATGACATCGATCGCCATGCCCTGATAGCGGCCCATGCCCCTGGCGCGCTGGAACTCGCGCATCCGCTCCCTGCTATGCGCGAGCCGGATCGAGCCCGTGACGTGGTAGTTCATCGGATAGTCGACTTCCGCGGCCAGCCCGCGATAGAGCTCGGCAGAATAGCGCTGCATGTTCATCAGCGACCAGGAGGACGAGAAGGTCGGCACGTTGCCGGCCGCATGCCACGTGGAGCCGGACGTCAATTCGTTCTTTTCCAGGAGGATGCAGTCGGTCCAGCCCGCTTTGGCGAGATGGTAGAGCGAGGAAACGCCGACAGCGCCGCCGCCGATGATGACGACGCGCGCGTGGGAGGGGAGTTCGGCCATATTGTCCTCCTTCAATACACCGGCGGGCTGACGACCCAGATGACCACCGCCGGCACGTCGCCAGCGTTTCGCCAACGGTAGGTCTTGTTGCTGAAACGAAAACTGTCGCCTTCGCCGAGACTGTGCCACGTTCCCGCGATCTCAAGGTCCAGGCATCCCGAAACGACGTAGCCGGCGTCTTCTGTTTGCCGCTGCGCCTGGACGCTTCTTTCGGCGCCGGGCGCGAATTCGGAGCGGATGAGTTCGAAGCTGCCACCAAGATCGGGCGAGAGGAGTTCCTCGGTCAATCCCGACTCGCTCGATCCGAGCGCACGGCGATGCCCGGCGCGAACGATAACGCCGCGCTCGGGCTCCGTCGCGGCCTCGTGTCCGAAGAAGATACTGAGCGGAACGCCGAAAACATCGGCAAGACGCCTCAAATCCTCGATGGACGGCTGCGACAATCCGCGCTCGACCTGACTTATCCAGCCGATCGAGCGGCCGAGCTTCAGCGCGAGTTCCGCGATCGTCAGCCCCCGGCTTCGACGCAACGCACGGATGTCGCGCGCGAGCATGTCCGCCGCGGTCAGCACGTCATTCATTCCGTTCTTGTGCGCGATCGAGGTCATGAAAAATCCTGCCGAATTTTCATCCACACGTTTGTCATGAAATTTTCAAGGAGAATTTCATATGCCAGCGGAATGGATTCGCTTGCACGGGCGGCTTCGCAATGCCATGGCATGCGGCGAAAGTGCGCCGGAGCGCAGCGGATCGAGGGGCCGTATCCAAAGGAGTGGCACGTGCTGGCACCGGGCAGGGAGCATTTGCCTCTCGACGAAGTAGGTGTGGTGGATGACGCGATCGTGTCGCGGCGTTCCGTGCGAGCGTTCCTCCCGGACGAGGTCGACCGGGCGACGATACGCCAGATCCTGGAAGTGGCGGCACGCGCTCCCTCCGGCACCAACATGCAGCCGTGGCGGGTCTATGTCGTCGAAGGCGAGACGAAGCAGCGGATTTCCGACGCCATCCTGAACTCCGGCATTCGTGCCGAGAAGGCGGGTTGGGACGAATACAAGTACTATCCCGACCAGTTCTTCGAGCCCTATCTCACGCGCCGGCGGACCGTCGGTTTTGCACTCTACGGACACCTCGGCATTGCGCGCCGCGAGGTCGAGCGCATGCGCGAGCAGCACGATCGCAATTTCGTGTTCTTCGATGCGCCGGTCGGCATGATCTTCACCATAGACCGGCGATTGAACACCGGGTCGTGGATCGATTACGGCATGTTCCTGCAGAACATCATGGTCGCGGCGCGGGCGAGGGGACTGCACACCTGCCCGCAAGCGGCGTTTGCGCCGTATCATCGGCAGATCAGGCCAGTGCTCGGGATCGGCGAGGAAGAGGTCGTGGTTTGCGGCATGGCGCTCGGCTATGAGGATGTCGCCAAGCCGGAGAACGATCTCAGGACCGGGCGCGCGCCGCTCGACGAATGGGCGAGCTTCCACGACTGACGTGGCATGTCACGGGCAGACCCGCTGCCGCTCAGACGACTTCGTAGCCCACTTCCTCCGCGGCGTGACCGAGCATCTTCCAGAAGCTGCGGGCGAATGAACGAAACACGTAGAGGTCGAACTGCTCCTCGCCGGTGCGCTGGATTTGCGTGAAGATCTCGTGGTGGGTGGTCGAGCGACCCGCTCCCAACGGGAAGGCCGTCAGCGAAAAGTCGATCGCGAAGAGTTTCGACAGCACCCATTCCGCCTTCGGGCCGGCGATGCGGAATGCAGTCCGGCCGTGCGAAAGGTCGGTCACGGCGCCGACATCCTGAAGCATGGCGGCGGCGTATCTGGCGAAAACGCCTTCCTCCTCCTCGATGACCATGAATTTTCCGGGCGCGAAGCCGAAGGCGGCTTTCGTCTTTTCGGCGACGCCCGCCCCGGCTCCGTCGGAGAGCTCGAGGCCGGAAATATCCTGGACAAGCGCTATCAACACCTTCTCCTGCCCGCGCCAGGCAGCGAGCTGCACGACGGAGCCGGGCTGCGGTTCCGAAAGAACCACGCCCGCCGACCCGCCGACATTGCCGTGAGCGCCGGGCTTGTAAGCCGCGCCGAGCGGCGAAACCTGCTCAATCCCGTTCTGGCTAGCCATGCATACGCGTTCCTTCAGGGTCGAACATATGGTGGCTCACGATTTCCACCGGACCGAACCGTTTGCGCAGCGGATCGGAGACGAAGGCGCGGGTGCCGCGACGCGTCTTGCCGCCGCTGACCAGCGCCAGCCCGATATATTTGCCCAGCGAAGGCGAGTAGCAGGTGGCCGTGACGTGGCCGAGCGAGTTGGCGGGCGCCTCCGGATCGGCGCGCTCGACAATATGCGCGCCGCCGTTCAACGCGCGGCCGTCGAGCGAAACGAGGCCGACCAGCTGCAACCGGTTCGGTCCGGTCAGCCCCTCGCGGTCCATCATGGCCGAGCCGACGAAAGGCTTCTTCTTCGACGGCATCCAGTCGAGATGCAGGTCGCGCGCGGTAGTGCGGCCGTCGATCTCCGAACCCGTGACATGGCCCTTCTCGATACGCATCGTGCCGAGCGCTTCAAGGCCATAGGGAACGAGGCCGGACGGACGGCCTGCACGAAGCAGCGCGTCCCAGACATGCTGGCCGTGGCCAGCGCCGCTATAGACCTCGAAGGCCATCTCGCCGGAAAAAGAGAGGCGGCAGATCATGACCGGCGCGCCGTCGATCTCGCCGTGGACGATACCCATGAAGGGCAGGGCCTCGTTGTCGACCTTCGTGCCCGTGACGCAGGCAGCGAGGATTTCCCGCGCGCGTGGGCCGCCGATGGCCGCGCCCGCCCACTGGTCGGTGACTGAGGTCAGGTGCACCTTCAGGTCCGGCCAGATCACATCCAGCAGATACTCCAGATGCTGCATGACCTTGCCGGCATTGGCCGTGGTCGTGGTCATCAGGAAATCGTGCTGGCCGAGCCGCCACGTCGTGCCGTCGTCCAGCACCAGCCCGTCCTCGCGCAGCATCAGACCGTACCGGGCCTTGTTGACCGGCAGGGTCGAGAAGATGTTTGTGTAGACGCGGTCGAGGAATTCGGCTGCATCCGGCCCCTGAACGGCGATCTTGCCGAGGGTCGACACGTCCACGATGCCCGCTTCGTTGCGGCTGGCCCGCGTCTCGCGGACATAGGCCTGCTCGATCGTCTCGCCGGGGTGGCCGTAGATGCGTGGGCGGAACCAGAGGCCTGCAGGCATCATTTCCGCGCCCTGCGACACATGCCAGTCGTGCATCGGCGTCAACCGGTCGGGCTTGAGATCGCCGAAGCGTTCCGCCGCGATCGATCCGAGCGAGACGGGGGCGTATGGCGGCCGGAAGCGGGTGGTGCCGACCTCCGGGATCGGCTTGCCGGTCGTTTCCGCCATGATGGCGAGGCCCGGCACGTTCGACGTCTTGCCCTGGTCCGTCGCCATGCCGAGCGTGGTGTAGCGCTTCAGATGCTCGACGGAGACGAAGCCTTCCCGATGCGCGAGGCGCACATCGTCCGCCGTCACGTCGTGCTGGAAATCGACGAAAGCCTTGCCCTTGGCCTTGATCTCGAACACCGGGGCAGGGCGCGACAGCAAGGCCGTGGGCTCTGCTTCGGGCAGGACTTCGTCGTCGGATGAGCCATCGCGACCGGCGGCTGCGCCCTGCGCGATGGCTTCCACGGCGGAGAAGGAACCCGCAGCCGCGCCGACCGAGACCCAGTTCTGGTGCGGCTCGGGCGGGACGAAGGCCTGGATTTCTTCATGCCACAGCGCCTTGCCGCCGGCCTGAGTCGCCAGATGCAGCGTCGGCGACCAGCCGCCCGACACGAGCAGCGCGTCCGCCGCGATGGTGCGGGTGTCGCCCGATATCGTCCGGCTGCCCGCATCGAACGGCTGGACCTTGATGCCGGACAGCGCCTTGCCGCCTTCGGTGCCGACGACAGCGTGGCCGGCCAGCACCTCGACACCGGCGACGTTCGCCGCCGCACGCGCTGCGGGCGAAATTTCGGCGCGGACGTCGATCACTGACACGATCCCGGAGCCTGCTTCCCTCAATGCGCCAAGGGCCGCATAAGCGCTGTCATTGTTGACGAAGAGCGCGACCTTCGCGCCCACTGCGATACCGTACTCGGCCGCGAAGCGTTGGGCTGCGGATACGAGCATCACTCCGGGGCGGTCGTTTCCCGGAAAGACGATTGGACGTTCGAGCGATCCCGTTGCCAGGACGACCTTGCCGGCGCGGATCGTCCAGCTCCGGTGCCGCGGCTCGCCGATGCCGGGCGCCGCCTTATGATCGGAGACACGTTCCAGCGCGGCAAGCGTGTTGTCGTCATAGTAGCCCCAGACCTGAGTGCGCGGCAGCAGCGTGACGTTGGGCATGGCACGCAGTTCGTCGACGACAGACTCGGCCCAAAGGTCGGCTGGCCGGTCGCCAATCGTTTCGCCCGACCATTTCGTGGAACCGCCGAATGTCGGGTCGAATTCGGCGAGTATGATGCGCGCGCCGCTCTCGGCCGCGGCACGGGCAGCCATCAGCCCCGCCGGCCCGGAGCCGACGACAAGCACGTCGCAGAAGGCGTTGACGCGTTCGTAGCGGGCTGTGTCGGCGGCATCGCCGACGCGGCCGAGACCTGCCGCGCGGCGGATGAAATGCTCGCAGAACATCCAGAAGCGGGTGCCCTTCAGCGGCCCGATCGCCGGCCCCATGAAGGTTTTGTAGTAGAACCCGGCGCCGAGCAGCTTGCCGCCCAGCTGGTTGATGGCGTTCACGTCGAAGGCGAGCGAAGGGAAGCGGTTCTGGCTGACCGCGACGAGGCCGTCGAATATCTCCACGGTCGTCGCCGGGACGTTCGGCTCGCGCACGGCCCCCCGCAGCACCGTGACCAGCGCGTTGGGCTCGTCGATGCCAGCGGAAACAAGGCCGCGCGGACGATGATATTTGAACGAACGGCCGAAGAGCCTGACGCCGTTGGCAAGCAGCGCCGAGGCGAGCGTATCGCCCGGATGGCCGTTGCAGGCATGGCCGTCGAAGGTGAAACAGACCGTCCTGCTGCGGTCGATGCGGCCGCCGGCGGCAGCGCGGCGCGGGCTCATCGCGGCTCTCCCGCCACGGCGTGCCGCTCATGAAGGGCGTGGCCGGTCTCGCGCACAAAGGAAACACGCGAAACCTTGTGCGTCTGGGTGGAGCGCGTCACAGCCAGATGCGCCCGGCAGCCGCCGGAGTGCTGCCAGATCTCATTGTGCTCGCCGGCGATGTTCACGCGGTCGTAGACGTAGCGGTTCCAGGCTTCCTGATCGGTGGAAGCGGGATCGGGGCGCGTGCGATTTCCGTCTCCCTGATAGGTGTATTCGGAAACGTCGCGCGGGCCGCAGTAGGGGCAGGTGATCAGCATGGCTCAGTGCAACCGGGGCGTGGCGCCCTGGCCCTTGTCGTCTATGACCGTCCCGCGATGGAACCGATCCAGCCGGAAGGGGGCGTTGAATTCGTGCGGCTCATCCTTCGCTATGGTGTGAGCGAAGCAGAATCCCGATGCCGGAGTGGCCTTGAAGCCGCCGTAGCACCAGCCGCAATTGAGGTACATGCCGGGCAGAGGGCCGGTCGTGATGATCGGCGAGCCATCCATCGACATGTCCATGATGCCGCCCCATGATCTCAGCAGACGCAGGGGCGCAAGGCTGGGAAACAAGGCGACCATCTCGCTCATGACGTCTTCCACGACGGGCAGGCTTCCGCGTTGCGCGTAGCTGTTGTAGCCGTCGATGTCGCCGCCGAAAACCAGCCCACCCTTGTCCGACTGGTTGATGTAGAAATGACCCATTCCGAAGGTGACCACCGTGTCCAGAAAGGGCTTGATCGATTCGGTCACGAAAGCCTGGAGGACGTGGCTCTCGATGGGCAACTCCTCGACGCCGGCCATGCGCATCACATGGCCGGTCGAGCCGGCGACGGCGACGGCAACCTTCTTCGCCCGGATCTCGCCGCGCGACGTCGTGACGCCGACGACACGGTCGCCGTCCTTGAGGAAGCCGTTGACTTCGCAGTTTTCCAGTATGTCGACGCCGCGACGGTCTGCGCCGCGCGCATAGCCCCATGCGACGGCATCGTGCCGGGCAGTGCCTGCGCGACGCTGCATCAGGCCGCCAAGCACCGGAAAGCGCGCCGAACGGCTGACATCGAGTCCCGGCATGAGCTGCTTGAGCTGCCGTGCATCGAGCAGTTCGGCGTCGACGCCCTCATGCCGCATGGCGTTGCCGCGGCGTGCATAGTCGTCCATCTGCGCAGGCGAATGGCCGAGATTGACGACGCCCCGCTGGGAGAACATCACATTGTAGTTCAGGTCCTGGGACAGGTTCTCCCAGAGCTTCATGGAATGTTCGTAGAAGCGGATGTTCTGCGGCAGGAGATAGTTCGAACGGATGGTGACCGTGTTGCGGCCGACGTTGCCCGAGCCGAGATAGCCTTTTTCCAGCACCGCCACATTGGTGATGCCGTGCTCCTTGGCGAGATAATAGGCCGTCGATAGCCCGTGCCCGCCGCCACCGATGATGATGACGTCGTAGCTCGGCTTCGGGTCCGGCTTGCGCCATGCCGGCTTCCAGTCCCGGTTTCCCGAGAACGCGTTCTTCAGCAGCGCGAGGGCTGAATATTCCGCCATGCCCCATCCTCAAATCGGCCGTCCGGACACTATAGACGCGATCCGGGCGCGAAGGCCAATTTTGCGCCATGACATATCGCTTGCCCGACCTCGTTCGCAGGGCATCGTCGCTTGCCGGCCGCGCCGCCGGTCTCTAACACTATCCGCCACTTCGACCGACCCTTCGCGGTGATTCACGGCTTGACGAACCGGCTGACCATCTTCCTGCGCAGCATCGCGCTCATGCTTGTGCTTCTGGCGTCGGCACTGCCGGTGACGGCACAGGACGAGACGCCGCTGACGCAGCAGGGAGCAGGAATCGTCGCGACGCAGCAGGCCGTTCTTAGCGAGATCGCCAGGCGCGCGGACGCCATAGCGGCTCGGATCGACGCAAGCGGGGACAGCGACGAGAAACTGGTGGAGCTCCGCCTCGGCCTCGAGGAAATGGCGACCGAGCTTCTGCAGAGCGGCGTGGCCTTCAGGCCGCGGCTGGCGGAGATCAACAGCCGACTCGAACAGCTCGGCGCGCCGCCCGCAGACGGGCAACCGCCTGAATCCGAGATCGTGTCGAACGAACGGAAGGCGCTTCAGGCAGAAAAGGCCGACATAAATGTCCTGCTCGGCAAAGCGGAGGACCTGTCGATCCGCGTCAGCAACCTGCTCGACAGGGTCGCGACGCTGCGGAGCGATCTGTTCAGGCGGCAACTGACCGCGCGCTACGATCTGGTCGACGCGTTCGGAACGGAGACCGCGGCGGATGCGCAGCGCGAACTCAGCCAGTTGTACCGTTCCGTCTCGTCATGGCTGCGCTTCGTCTTCCAGTTCAAGTTCCAGGCGGTGCTTGCGGCGACCTTCCTCGCGCTTCTGGCTGCTGCGATCCTGATGGTCGGCGGCCGGCGGCTGGTTGGCCGGCTGATCGAGCCCGACCGCATGGTGGAGGACCCCAGCTATCTCAGCCGGCTGTCGGTCGTTTTCTGGTCGACGCTGCTGCCGACGCTGGCGCTTGCCGTCTTCTTCACGTCCACGGCGTTCTTCTTCCACTATTTCAACGTCTTGCGCGGGGATATCGGAGTCTTCCTGAAATCGCTGTCGGATGTCCTGCTCGTCATTTTCTGCGTCAACAGGCTGACGCGCGCTGCCCTTTCGCCGTCCCTGCCGAACTGGCGCCTGATCGAGGTCGAGCCGACTCCCGGCCGCTGGCTGATCGGCATGGCCACCGCCATGGCTGTCGTGCTCGGCGTGAGCATGTTCCTCGGCGAAGTCAACGAGCAGATGGGCTCGCCGCTGTCGATCACCATAGTACGCAGCTTCATCGCCACGATCATCATCGGCCTGCTGATGATCCTCATCGGATTGATCCGGCCGTTCAGGGATTCGGAAGGGCGCTGGCGTCCCTGGCCGGGCTGGCTGCGGGGTTTCCTCTTCGCCATCGGCGGCTTCACGGTGCTGACCTCGCTGCTCGGCTACATAGGACTGGCGCTCTTCGTCTCGATACAGATCGTCGTGACGGGAACGATGGTCCTGCTTGCCTATATCGGCTTTCTGTCGGCGCGCGAGATCAGCGAGGAAGGCGCGTTCGCGCATACGGTGTTCGGCCGGAGGCTCGCCGCCCGGGGGCATATGAACGAAGCGACGCTCGATCAACTCGGTCTTGCGTTGAGCATGGCGATCAACCTGCTGATCGTGGCCATCTTCGTGCCGCTCGCGCTGCTGATCTGGGGGTTCCAGCCGGGCGACCTGCGTGCCTGGATCTACAAGCTTGCTACCGGAATCCAGATCGGCTCGATCAGCATCTCGATCACGGGCATCCTGACCGGCCTGCTCGTCTTCGTCGTGGGATACTTCCTGACGCGCTGGTTCCAGGGATGGCTCGACGGCTCGGTGATGGCGCGGGGACGGGTCGATGCCGGCGTTCGCAATTCGATCAGGACGGTGGTGGGCTATGCCGGCTTCGCGCTTGCCGCCGTCGTCGGCATTTCGGCTGCCGGGCTCGATCTTTCCAACCTCGCCCTGATCGCGGGCGGCCTGTCTCTCGGCATCGGCTTCGGCCTGCAGAACGTGGTGTCGAACTTCGTCTCGGGTCTGATCCTGCTGGCCGAACGCCCGTTCAAGGTGGGCGACTGGGTGGTTGCGGGCGATGTCTCGGGCACAGTCAAGAAGATCAGCGTGCGGGCGACGGAGATCGAGACCTTCCAGCGCCAGACGATGATCATGCCGAATTCGCTGCTGATCAATGCGGCTGTCGGCAACTGGACGCATCGCAACAGGCTCGGCCGTGTCGACATCAAGGTGAACGTTGCCTATGGCTGCGACGCCAAGAAGGCGCACGAGGTCATGCTCGCGATCGCGCGTTCCCATCCGATGGTGTTGAAGAATCCCGAGCCCTTCGTGCTTTTCGCGAATTTCGGACCGGCGGCGCTGGAGTTCGAGATACGCGTCTTCCTTGCCGACATCACCAATGGCGGCACGGTGCAGAACGATATCCGCTTTCAGGTGCTGACCGCGTTCGACCGGGCCGGCCTGATCATACCGTCGACGCCGCGCGCCGAAGTCGACCATATGGACCCGGCGGCTGAAGAGCGGGACACCGCGCCGGCCGGTCAGGCGAAAGGTGCGGCGTCGTCCAACGCCGGCCCGGCATGAAGGGTCGGCCGTTCAGTTGCCGTTCAGCTTGCTTCTCCTATAAGGTTACGTGCGACGGATTGGCCGTCGACCAGGCAAAGAGGCGGTAGGAGATACCGTGACGAACATGAAGAAGCTGCTGATCGGATTTGCCGCGCTTGTCGCAGCGGCCAATGCGGCGATGTCTGCGACTGCGGTCAACAAGGATGGCGAGCCACGCACGATTGTCGTCACCGAGGGGGGCGACAAGAGCGAGCTTTCCATCGCGGCGGGCGAGACGCTGGATTTTTGCCCCAATGGCTGCTTCGTGACGCTGCCGAACGGCGACCGTGAGGCGCTGACCGGTTCCGAGACCATCGAGATCATGAACGGCGTCGCCCGCGTCAAGTAGTCCGGGTTGAATCCCGCTCGTCAGGGCCGTGCGATTTGCGCGGCCTTTTATGTTTTCGGGCAAGCAAGCGTTAAACCTAACGCGTGAAAAGCACCCGGACGACCCCACCGGCGCCCTCCCGGTTAAGCCTTATCTGACTCCGGCCCGCTATACCGCGTTCAAAGACGCCCGGTCAGGGCGCGGGACGGCAAGAACAGGGTGGCAGGCCGGATGGACGCGAGGTCGGACAACACGACGATTCCGTTTGCCGTCGATCTCGACGGTACGCTGATTGCGACCGACCTTTTGTGGGAAGGTCTGTTCCTGCTTTTGAGAAAGCACCCGCTCTGCCTTTTCATGCTCCCGTTCTGGGTGCTGTACGGGCCGGCGCGTCTCAAGCAGGAAATCGCCGCGCGCGTGAGCATCGATCCGACACTGCTGCCCTATCGTGCGGAAGTGGTCGAACGCATCAGGGCCGAGCGCGCAGCCGGGCGCCAGACGATCCTCGCCACCGGCACGCCGCGCAAATTCGCGGAGGCGATCGCCGCCCATCTCGGCATCTTCGACAGGGTGATGGCGACCGACGGGCTTCACAACCTCACATCCGAGCGCAAGCGCGCCGCGCTGTGCGAAGCGTTCGGCGACGGCGGTTTCGACTACGTCGGCAACAGCCGGCATGACCTCAAGGTGTTCGATGCCGCCCGCACGGCCGTCGTCGTTGCCCCGGACCGGCCGGCGGCCCGGTGGCGGGCCCGGCATAAGGCCGAATTGCTGGAGACGCCTCGTCCTACCCTCAAGACGCTGCTGAAAATGCTGCGCGTGCACCAGTGGCTCAAGAACGTGCTGATCGCGGTGCCGGTGGTGCTCTCGCACGAATACGCCAATCTTCAGATGATCGGCGCGTGCATCCTCGCCTTCATCTCCTTCAGCGCCTCTGCTTCGGCCGTCTACATCGTCAACGACTTCTTCGATCTGGGTCTCGACCGCCGCCATGCGACGAAGCGCAACAGGCCATTCGCCAGCGGGCTCCTGTCCATGAAATTCGGGATGGTCTGCGTGGTGCTGCTGCTTGCCGTGAGCTTCGCCACGGCGCTGTTCCTGCCGCCGCTCTTCATGGCCGCGCTGGCGACCTATCTCGTGGCGACCACGGGCTATTCGCTGTCGATCAAGCGTATGCTGCTGCTCGACGTGCTGATGCTTGCCGGACTCTATACGATGCGAATCCTGGCCGGCACAGCCGCGACCGGAACGGACATATCGTTCTGGCTGCTGGCGTTCTCCACCTTCTTCTTCCTGTCGCTTGCGCTGGTGAAGCGCTACGTCGAACTGCGCACGACGACGCTCGATCCCAAGCAGCGCATCGCCGGGCGTGGCTATCGGCCGGAAGACGAGGATATCGTCGCGCAGGCCGGCATGGCTTCCGCCTTCTCCTCGGCGCTGGTTCTGGCGCTTTACATCGACAGCGACGCGGTGCGTGAGCAGTATGCGCATCCCTACATGATCTGGCCGCTCGCGGTGATCGTGCTCTACCTCACCATGCGGATATGGATACTGGCGCGACGCGACGAGATGCATCACGACCCCGTCGTCTTCATCACGCGCGACTGGCGCAGCCAGCTGGTGACGGTCTTCGGCGCGCTGCTGCTCGTCGCGGCGGTGGTGGCGCCATGACAGTCCGCCATGAGAGCTTTGGGCGTGTCGCCGCTCCCGTCCATCGATCGATGTCGGCGGACGCGGCGATCACGGCGCTTTCCCGGAGAACGCCGGAGCGGGATTCGCTGCTCGCCTACGGCAACGGACGGAGCTACGGCGATTCGTGCCTGAATCCGCGGGGCGCGATGATCGACATGCGCGGCCGCAGCCGCATCCTGTCTTTCGACCCGAGCGACGGTGCGATCGAGGTCGAGGCCGGCGTCCTGCTTTCGGACATTATCGCCCATGCCGCGCCGCACGGATATTTTCCCGCGGTCGTCCCCGGCACGCAATTCGTCACCGTCGGCGGCGCGATCGCCAATGACCTGCATGGCAAGAACCATCATCGCCGGGGAACCTTCGGCGGTCACGTCGACAGTTTCATCCTGATGCGATCCGATGGCGAGCAGATCGTCTGCTCGCGCACCCGGAACGCCGAACTCTTCGCGGCGACGATCGGCGGCATGGGCCTCACCGGCCTGATCCTGTCGGCGCGGCTTTACCTGATGAAGGTTCCGTCGCTCGACGTGGCCGAGCGGGTCGTGCCGTTCCCGAGCATCGAAGCCTATCTCGACCTTGCGGAAGCCGCCGACGCGGACAACGAATATGCGGTTGCGTGGATCGATCAACTGGCAACCGGAGTGCATGCGGGTCGTGGCCTGCTGCTGACAGGCAATCACGCCGAGACTGCCGCCTCACCGCAGGCCATAAGGAAAGCGCGGCTCGGCGTGCCGTTCGCGCCGCCGATGACGGTGCTGAACCAGCCGTTCCTGAAGCTTTTCAACGCAGCCTATCGTTGGGCAAAGAGCCGCAAGCAGGGCGTTCACGTCTCCGGCTATCAGTCCTTCTTCTTTCCGCTGGACGGTGTCAACGACTGGAACCTGCTATATGGGCCGCGTGGACTGCACCAGCACCAGAGCGTCATTCCGTTTGACGCGGCGCGCGAGGCCGTGCCGGCACTGCTGGCGGCGTCGCACAAGGCGGGGCAGGGGTCGTTCCTGACCGTCCTGAAGCGGTTTGGCGACATTGGATCGCCCGGCCTGCTATCGTTCCCGCGGCCGGGCTATACGCTTACGCTCGACTTCCCGCACCGTGGCGAACGCACGCTTGCGCTGCTCGCCGAGCTGGACCGCATCACGGTAGACGCCGGCGGCGCCGTCAATCCCTACAAGGACGCGCGTATGAGCGCGGAGACGTTCGCGGCCTCGTTTCCCGATTTCCGCAAGCTGGCAGCCAGACGCGATCCCGCTTTCAGCTCGGGTTTCTGGCAGCGCACGGGAGAGCGGCTGCTCAATCAGGAAATTCATCTCGCGCAGGCCGCGGAATAGGCAATCGGTACGGATGACGATCGCATGAAATACATTGTCTTCATTCTCTTCACGGTGATGACCAACGCTGCGGCGCAACTCATGCTCAAGCAGGGCATGATGGCGCTCGGGCCGATCTCCTTCGACGGCGTCAACCCGATCGTGAAGCTGCTGCAGATCGTGTTCAGCCCGTGGGTGTTCCTCGGCCTCTGCACCTTCGTGATTTCCATGGCCTCGCATCTCTATGTGCTGTCGAAGGTCGAATTGTCCTTTGCCTATCCGTTTCTCAGCCTCGCCTACGTCGCCGTGGCGATCTTCGCGTATTTCGTGTTCCGCGAGGACCTCAACGCATGGCGCATCGCCGGCATCGGCTTCATCTGCATCGGCACCATCCTGATCGCTCAGGGTGGCGCGGGCCATGCCGAGGCATCCCCTTCCCAGGAACCAGTCCAGACGAGTGAGCTAGCCCGATGAGACACATTATCTTTGGAGGCGACGGCTTCGTCGGCCGCCACCTAGCGCCGAAGCTGGTCGCCGATGGCCATGAAGTCGTGGTGGCCGATATCGCCAAATCCGACCTGCCGCACTACCGCCATGTGCGCCACATCAAGACGGACGTGACCGATCCCGATTCCGTCGCGGCCATCGGCATCAGGGCGGACGACATGGTCTACAATCTGTCGGCCAAGATGCTGTCGCCCATCCAGGTGCGAGCCAAGCGCCATGAGTTCTTTTATCCCGTGAACTACAACGGCACGGTGCACATCATCGACGCCATGGCGAAGGCCGGAGCGCCGAACCTCGTGCATTTCACGACGGATATGATCTACGGCCACACGGTGACTTATCCGATGACCGAGGATCATCCGGTGGCGCCGCTCGGCGAGTACGGCATGTCGAAGTGGGAAACCGAGCTGCTGGCCGCCGAATGGCGCAAGCGAGGCATGAACATCTCGCTCTTTCGCCCACGCCTCATCATCGGACCCGGCCGTCTCGGCATCCTCGAAAAGCTGTTCAAGCTAATCGACTGGAACCTTCCGGTGCCGATGATCGGTTCCGGCAAGAACCCCTATCAGTTCATCTCCGTGTTCGACTGCGCCGAGGCCGCCCGGCTTGCCTGGAAAGCAGGGGTGCCGAACGAGGCCTACAATCTCGGCTCTCTCAACCCGCCGCCGGTGCGCAAGCTGCTGGGCGACCTGATCCGCCATGCCGGTTCGAAGTCGATCCTGATCCCGACGCCGGGCTGGGCGGTGAAGCGCACCCTCGACCTGCTCGACTGGCTGAATATGCCGATCATGGACCCCGAACAGTATCTCATCGCCGACGAGGAATGCGTGCTCGACGTCTCGAAGGGCAAGCGCGACCTCGGCTGGGTGCCGCAATATCGCGACGAGGACATGCTGAGCGCCGCCTACACCGAATATCGCGCGAAAAAGGAAGGCCGCCCGGTCTCCGCCTCGCATGTGCCCGCCGAATAGGAGTTTTCGATGAACGTGATGACAAAGCCCGACGCTGAAACCACACGGCAGTTCGTCGACGCTCCGAGCGTCGGCCACAATTTCGTGCCGAAACCGAAGCTGATGAGCGTGGAGGAGGCCAAGGCGCTCGACGTGGCGCGGATGACCGACCTGTTCAAGGCGCATCTCAATCCCGGCCAGTTGCATTTCATGAAGCTGCTCGGCTTCCACAAGATCAAGATCGAGCGCGCCGAGGGCATGTATTACTACGATCAGGACGGCCGGAAGATCCTCGACTTCTTCGGCGGCTTCGGTTCGCTGGCGCTCGGCCACAACCATCCGCGTATCCTGAACGTCCGCAAGAAGTTCCAGGAGGAGAACCGGCACGAGATCGCCATCGCCTTCATGTCGCAATACGCCTCGGCGCTGGCCTACAATCTGGCACAGATCTCGCCCGGCGATCTCGACATGGTGTTCCTCGGCTCTTCGGGTTCCGAGGCGATGGAAGCGGCGGTCAAGCTCGCGGAACGCGCGGCCGGCCCGGCCCGGCCGAAAATCGTCTATGCGGAAAACTCGTTCCACGGGAAGACGAAGGGCGTGCTGTCCATCACCGACGGACAGCTATACCGCAGCGAGTTCAAGCTCACCGACAACACGATAAAAGTGCCGTTCGGCGATATCGACGCCATCGAGCGCGCTTTCATCGCCCATCCGGACATCGGCGCCATCGTGCTGGAGACGATTCAGGGGGGCGGCGGCATCAACCAGGCGCCGGCGCCGTTCTGGCACAGATTGCGCCGCCTGTGCGACGTGCACGGTGTGCTCTGGGTCGCCGACGAGGTGCAGTGCGGCGTCGGGCGTTCGGGACGTTTCTACGCCTTTGAACACTATGGCGTGGTGCCGGACATTACCGCAGTCGCCAAGTCGCTCGGCGGCGGCAAGTCGGCCATGGCGGCGATGATCGCCCGGCGCGATGTGTACATGAAGGCCTATGGCACGCCGAAGACGGCGATGATCCATGCCGCTGCAACCTTCGGCGGCATCGGCGAGGCGTCGATCACGGCCATCGAGACGCTCAACGTGCTCTATGACGAGGGGCTGATCGAGAACGCGGCGGTGACCGGCGATTATCTGCTGGAGAGGCTGGAAGTCCTGAAGGCCAAGTATCCGAAGATCATCAAGGAAGTTCGCGGCAAGGGCTTCATGATCGGCCTCGAACTGCACGACTTCAGCCAGACGCTGCCGATGGTGCTGCGTCCGGTCGTCGCCATGCTCGACGACAAGCTGAAGGGCTCGCTCTCGGGCTTCCTCGGTGCGCTGCTTCTGCGCGACTACGGCGTGCTCGTCGCCTTCACCGAGTACAATCGCAACGTCATCCGGCTCCTGCCGCCCCTGATCTGCCAGCGCGAGCATGTCGACCAGTTCATCGAAGCGCTCGACGACCTCATGTCGCGCGGTATCGTCGCGATCGTGAAGGATTTCGTGAAGAGCCAGGTCAAGTAAGGCCAGCCATAGCCGAAACGAAGCCGGGCCTCGCGCCCGGCTTTTTCATGTCTATTCGATCCCGGTGAATTTCGGATTCACGAAAGCATCGTAGCAGGCGTCGAGCCTTATGCGCCTGTGCTTTACGAGCGCGGGTTCATAGAGCTTGTAAAGGGCTGCGTTGGCGGTGGTCGGCGGGCACGTCGGATAGAGGACCAGATCGGTCTCCGCCACGGCCGTCTCTTCGGCCGATCCGGGCGCGGGGACGGCGCGGAACGGGTCGGCCCCGATGGCGATATGCCTGGGCGCCCGTCTGTCCATCAGCCACGGGAACGGATTGACGAAATTCAGCGACGCGATGGTTTCGAAGCGGACACCCCTTGCTGCCTCCAGCGCGTGTATGGAATCGATCGCTCGGGCGACCGCGCCCAGATAGATGATCTGGAAGTCGAAGTCCGAATAGAGGACCGGCGTCGGCAGTTCGCCGACCGCGATCATGTCATCGTAAAGCGCGCGATGCTCCGGATAGAAACCGAGCATGTGTTCGACACGGTCGGCCACTTCCTCACGCATGTTGACGTGGCCGAGTGTCTTCAGGTTGCTGGCTTCAAGATGTGTATTCTTGATGCCGCCCACATAAGCCCGCGCGGCGCGCTCGGCTATCGCGACAGCAGGGGGCAGGGAAATCGCGGCGGACAGTCCCGCGACCGCGATCATCAGGGCGGGCCGCGAGATCATTCCGCCAATACCGAGAATGACGGCGAGCACGACCGGCCAGAGGAAGATGAGAGCCTGGCTGCCGGTGTTCTGCGTCTCGAACAGGATGCCGGCGAAAAGCACGACGAGAAGCCAGAACGCCTTGCTGTCGAAGAAGGCGGCTGCCTCGACAAGACTGGCGCCGGCGAAGGCTCCTTTTGCCCTGCCGATCAGCTTCGCGCGATTGCTCCAGATGAGCAGCAGCGCGAGCATCCCGGTCGGCGCCAGCATGCCGAAATTCAGCGATGCCGACTGCAGGAAGCGCGGCGCCAGCGTACCGCTGTTCATCTCCACCAGCAGCAGGATGTCACGCACATAAGCACTGACAATGCCGGTCGCGATTTCGAGGATGCCAAGGATGGCGAAGAACGCGACCGCTGATGCCACTGCGTGGCGCAACGGGACGCGGCCAGCCATGAAGGCGTATGCCGCAATGATGCCGCCTGCCACGAAACCTGTGATCTTGAGGAAGAACATCGCCATGATGGCGAGCGTGATGACGACTGCGAGCAACCGGCGTTCCTGCATGAACAGGATCGCGGCCACCAGCACGTAGAGCATCTGGCAGACCTGCCGGTTGTAGATGCCGAAGGCGTCCGAGCCCGGAAATGGATAAAACTCGCGCGTGTTGAAAGGCAGCAGCGCGAAGATCAGGAAAGGAACGAGCAGCGCGAGCGCAACGATGCGCGAGCGGCGCTGCACGTCCCAGACCACAAGCGCCATAAGCGGTGCGGTGACGGCGAGCAGCGACCAATGGGCCATCAGGGCCGGCTGGCCGTTGGGGAACACGGCGAGCCATCCCGCGAAGAGATAATAGCCGAGCGGCCCGACAGGCGTGAAGAAGTCTAGGATCGGCGCCTGCCCGCTGAATATGCGGTTGGCGGCGTCGTAATAAATATAAACGTCCCAATACATCGGGCCGATCGGCACGGAGACCGGCAGAGAAAGCAGCAGGCAGACGGCGATGACGGCGATCGCCAGAATGGCCAGCGGAGACGCGAGATAAGGGCCTGCCGCCGAAACGGTCTCCCGACGCTTGCGATTTTCGTTCAGCGCGACGCTCATCGCGGGCCTTTCCGGATGCAACATGACGGCTCACAGTCCTACCAGCGGTCCTGTGCGAAAGCGTTAACGCTCGTCACGAACCTTCGGTTAAGGTTTATGGTGGCGGGCGTTGGCGCCCGAGGTCGCGGGCCGTTTTTGCCATGTCGCAAACAAGCTGCACTCGCGCCGCATCGCCTTATAGTGTGCGCGCAAAGGCATCGCGGAGTGACGGGCAATGGCAGGGTTTCCGGAAAAGGCGAAGGTCGTCATTATCGGCCTCGGCGGCATCGTCGGCGCGGCGGTCGCGCATCACCTGATCGAGCGCGGCTGGGACGACATTGTCGGCATCGACAAGTCCGGCATTCCGACCGATATCGGCTCGACGGCGCACGCCTCCGATTTCTGCTACATGACCAGCCACGACTTCCTGTCGTGCTGGACCTCGCTCTACTCCATCGATTTCTACGGCAAGCTCGGTCACTACGAGCGCATCGGCGGCCTCGAAGTGGCGCGGGTCGGCGACGATGCCCGCATGGACGAGATCAGGCGCAAGGTGTCCTCGGCCAAGGCCTTCGGCACGCGCGCCCGGCTGATCGAGCCGGCCGAGATCAAGGAGAAATTCCCGCTCATCGAGGAAAGCGTGGTGCAGGGCGGCCTGTGGGACCCGGATGCGGGCCTCGTCATCCCGCGCTCGCAGACGGTTGCCGGCAAGCTGGTGGATCAGGCCGAAAAGGCGGGAAAACTGCGCGCCTTCGCCAACACGCCGGCGAAATCGCTGGTCATCGAGAACGGCCGCGTCATGGGCGTCGTGACGGATCGCGGCACGATTTTCGCCGACTATGTCGTGGTCTGCGCCGGCCTGTGGGGTCGCCTGATCGCCGAGATGGCCGGCGAAGATCTCCCCGTCATGCCGATCGATCACCCGCTGACCTTCTTCGGCCCCTACACGGAGTTCGCCGGTACGGGCAAGGAGATCGGCTGGCCGTTGCTGCGCGATCAGGGCAACTCGGCCTATATGCGCGATACGGGCGATCCGACGACGTCGGAAGGCGGTATGATCGAGTGGGGTTATTACGAGGAGCACAATCCTCGGCTCGTCCATCCCCGTGAGCTTCTGGAGAAGGAGCAGGCCCGCCTCTCGCCGTCGCAGCGCGATCTCGACATGGAGCAGATCCTGGAGCCGCTGGAACGCGCCATCGAACTCACGCCGATCCTCGGCGAGCTCGGTTATGAGGAGCGCCGCTCCTTCAACGGTCTCTTGCAGGTGACGGCCGATGGCGGACCGTCCATCGGCGAGAGCCAGAAGGTGAGGGGGCTCTGGTACGCCGTCGCCATCTGGGTAAAGGATGCGCCGGGCATGGCGAAGCTGGTCGCCGACTGGATGACGGACGGACGTACTGCCGTCGATCACGCGAAGATCGACTATTCGCGTTTCTATCCGCATCAGTTGAAGGAAGACTTCATTGCCGGTCGCTGCGGCGAGGCGGCGCAGAAGGTCTATAACCCGGCCGTCCACCCCCGCGAGCCCTACGCGACCGGCCGCAACATACGCCGCTCGCCCTTCTACGAGCGCGAGAAGGAACTTGGCGGCTATTTCATGGAACTCGGCGGCTGGGAGCGCGCGCATGGCTATGCCGCCAACGAGCCCCTGCTGGAGAAATACGGCAACCGCGTTCCGGTGCGCGAGAACGAGTGGGACAACCGTCACTTCTGGCGCGTCTCGAACGCCGAACATCTCGCCATGAGCGAGGATTGCGGCATCGTGAACCTGTCGCACTTTTATATGTTCGACGTGGAGGGGCCTGATCATGTCGAACTGATGGAATGGCTGTGTGCGGCGAAGATCGGCGGCGACGCCAATATCGGCAAGGGCATCTACACGCATTTCCTCGATGACGAGGGCATGGTGCGGGCCGACCTCACCGTCATCCGCATGGCTGACCGCTGTCGGGTCATCGACGGCGCCGATGCCGGTCCGCGCGACTTCCACTACGTGAAGCGCATCGCGGAGGACAAAGGGTTCAACGTGACGGTCACCGACGTGACGGAAAAGTTCGTGACCATCGGCATATGGGGACCGAACGCGCGCGCGACATTGCAGAGGGTGGTGGAGGACCCGGCGAGCCTCGCGCCGGAGGCTTTCCCCTTCGCTGCCATCAAGCCTGTTCGTATCGCCGGCAAGGACGTGACCGCCTTCCGCATCTCCTATGTTGGCGAGCAGGGCTGGGAACTGCATATGCGCTACGAGGACGGGCTCGCCGTCTGGGATGCGCTGCGTTCCACCGGCGTCATGGCCTTCGGTGTCGAGACCTATGCGAATTCGCGGCGCATGGAGAAGAGCCTGCGCCTTCAGAACGCAGATCTGCTCACCGAATACAATCTGATCGAGGCGGACCTTGCGCGGCCGAAGGTCAAGGAAGCGGATTTTCGGGGAAAGGCGAAGCATCTGGAATACAAGGCCCGCCCGCATCAGCCGGCGATGCTCTGCACGCTGGTGATGACCGACAATCGCGATTCCAGGGGTATCGCGCGCTATCCGGTCGGCAACATGCCGGTGATGGACCTGGATACGGGCGAAACGCTGATGGACGAACTCGGGCGCCGTTCCTTTACGACCTCCGTCGCCTACGGTCCGACCATCGGCAGGAACATTGCGCTCGCCTATCTGCCGTGGGCGTACTGCCAGGAAGGGCGAAAGCTGGCGGTCGAATATTTCGGCGAGGCCTATCCGGTCGAGGTCGTGGGTATCGGCTACAAGCCGCTCTACGATCCGGAGAATCTCAAGCCGCGAAGCTGACCTCGATACCCGAATTGCAGGACGTGCTCTCGAAATCGTGAGCACCGTCCCGGCGACGCATTTCGACTGAGTTCTTTGTCGCAGGGCGAATCTCGCTTACCTTGAGGGAATGTCTCTTCCGGCGCATGCATGGTGGGGAATACTGGGCAGCGTAGCTACCGCGCTGGGTTTCTTTCCTGTCCCTCAAGCGTATGCGGCCGAACCTGTCGACGTCGAGCTTGTTCTGGCGGTCGACGTTTCGCTTTCCATGTCTCCGATGGAACTGGAAATCCAGCGCAAGGGCTATGCGGCCGCGCTGACGGACAAGCAGGTTCTCGACGCGATCGCAAGTGGCGGCTACGGCAAGGTCGCAATCACCTATTTCGAATGGGCCGGCTCGACATCGCAGCATGTGATCGTGCCGTGGACCGTCATCGCATCGCCGCAAGATGCCGAGCGGGTTGCCGAACAACTCACCGCAGCCCCGTCAAACAGCGCGCGCCGCACCTCGATATCCAGCGCCATCGATTTCGGGGTCGATCTCTTCGCGGAGACGAATTTCCGGGGCATGAAGCGTGTGATCGACGTTTCAGGCGACGGGCCGAACAATCAGGGGCCTGCCGTGAACAATTCGCGCGATGCGGCGGTGGCTCAAGGCATCATCATCAACGGGTTACCGCTGATGACCAATGGCGGCTTTACCAGCGCCTATGACGTTACCGATCTCGATCTCTACTACACCGACTGTGTGATCGGAGGCCCCGGCTCCTTCATGATCCCGGTGAACGACTGGGAGCAGTTCCCCGAGGCGGTGAGGCGCAAGCTTGTTCTGGAACTTGCGGGCGCCGATCATCTGAGGCGCATCGCCGCCGATGCCGGGCCATTGCCCGTCATCCATGCACAGGCCCGGCCGCAATATGACTGTCTGGTCGGGGAAAAGATGTGGCGGGATCGTAGCTGGATGTGGGACGCCCGGTAACCCTGGCAGATCAGAGACTTTCCGGTCAGGCTGCAAGAAGCTGCTTGCGGTCCAGGCGCTCCTGCTGCGGCGAGCGCGCGTAAAGCTCGCGGTAGCATTTCGAGAAATGCGAGGCCGATACGAAGCCGCAGGCGACCGCGACGTCAACGACCGGCATCGCCGACTGGATCAGGAGATGTCTCGCCCGGTCGAGCCGGATCTCCAGATAGTACCGGGCAGGCGAGCGCCCCATCTCCTGCCGGAACAGCCTTTCGATCTGCCGCCGCGACAGGCCGACATGATCGGCGATTTCGATCAGCGAAAGCGGCTCGGAGAGGTTCGCTTCCATCAGTTCAATGATCGACAGGACCTTGGCGTTCTGAACGCCGAGCCGCGCGCGCAGCGGCAGGCGCTGCCTGTCGGTCGGGCTGCGCACGCGGTCGGTGAGGACCTGCTCGCAAACCCGGTTGACGAGACCTTCGTCGAAATCGTCCCCTATGAGCTTCAGCATCATGTCGAGCGCGGCAGTTCCACCGGCGCAGGTATACACATTCTGGTCGACCTCATAGAGGTCTGCGAAGACGTTCGCCTTCGGAAAGGCCTCCGAGAAACCGGGCAGGTTCTCCCAGTGGATGGCGCAGCGCTTGTTCGACAGGAGCCCGGCCGAAGCCAGCACATGGGCTCCCGTACACAGGCCGCCGACGCCGACGCCGCGATTATACTCTTCACGCAGCCAGGCGAAAACCGAGCGGTTGTTGTAGCTTTCCACGTTGACGCCGCTGCATACGAACACGATGGAGGGGCGATCCGGTCCTGCCAGCTTTCGCCGTTCTTCCTCCAGCGAGCCGTTGACCGCGCATTCCACGCCGTTCGACGCCTTGACCGGCCGGCCGTCATAGCTCGCCAACCGCCACTTGTAGGCGTCGTAACCCAGCATACGATTGGCGATGCGCAGCGGCTCCAGTGCCGTCGCGAAAGCGACCATCGTGAAATCCGGCACGAGAAAAAAGACAAGGGATCGCTTGATCGGATTTCTGGGCGCCGTCACTTTTGCCTCACGCCTGTCATGTCGCGAACAGAATGTCGCTAACAGCAAAGTTGACAACAGGTAACGTCAATCTTGTCAATGGGTCCGGGGCCCCGTGAGCATTAAATTTGCGACATGTCACTTTGAGCGCGCGTTCCGGATGTCGCAGACAGGCACAAACAAACGCCGCCCTTGCTTTCGCAAAGGCGGCGATTCAAAAGGCGAAAAACTGAAAGGCTGTGCGGCTCAGTGGACGAGCACGCCCAGACGGTTCGCGGCAACAGCCGCGGTCTGCCCCGGCATGGTGTTGCTCAAACGCTGGCGCTCCAGCGTCGTGGCAATATTGGACTGGTTACGCTTGCCGAAAAGGCGGGAAAAGATCGTCATGACACGTCTCCATGCATCAGAGTTACACGGGGTGCCTTCGCTAGACTGTTAGGAGTGGGGCATCTCGTTCGATGGCGTTGATGTAGTGATGAACGCGGCGAAATTCAGCGCCAAAAGCGAAGCTCTCCAACGAAAAAGCGACATCCAGATTGCGACGGGCAGGAAAAAGGGCGCCGAAATTTCAATCATTTACCGCGGGTTAATGATGGATATCTCGCAGCTATGCGGCCAGGTGATGGGTGTCATGCCCTGCACGCAATACGGCTCAACCGAGCCTGCCGGCGACAGCCGGCAGGCTGTGGCTCGCGATCAGCAATTGCCCGTGCGGGTTTGCGACAGGAACCTGCGGTCGGGGCGTGTGTCCATCGGATCAGGCCAGCCGATGTCCTTCTGCAACTCGACGGGGAGGCGCTGAATCGCACGTTCCGTCAAATAACGAGCGCGGGCTTCGCTGTAGCTATGTGCAATGCGCTCGATTGTCGTCAGTATCGACATTTCATGTTCCTTCCATGCTTCGAGCGAGGCGGTGAAGCTTGCCTCCGGTTGGCAGGAGGAGGCGGCATTCATCCTTGACGGTGTTGACTATGGTGCTTGAAAGCTTTTCAATCAAACGAAATGAAATGATCAGTTGGATCAAGTTTTCTGAAGAGAGGTCCACTTGAACGCCCCGCTCAATCATCCGTTGCCGCTGCTCGATCTCGACGTTCTGCGCACCTTTACCGCTATCGCGGAGACGGGCAGTTTCACCACCGCCGCCAATGCCGTCTTCCGGACGCCCTCTGCCGTCTCGATGCAGATCAAGAAGCTTGAGGATATTCTGGGCCGCGCGGTTTTTTCGCGCGACGCGCGTTCGGTGACGCTCACCACCGATGGCGAGATCCTGCTCGGCTATGCGCGCCGGCTGCTGGCCATCAACCGGGAGGCCGTGTCAAAATTCATCATCCCCGACATAGTGGGAGTGGTGCGCCTCGGTTCTCCCGACGATTATGGCGAGCGTGTCCTGCCGCAGGTCCTGAAGCGCTTTGCACAATCGCACCCGTCAATCGCGGTGGACGTGACAATCGACCAGAGCAGCAACCTGCGCCGCCGCATGGACGATCGCGCGCTCGATATCACGCTGCTGACCAATTCCTACAAATCGAGCGCGACGGGCGCCGAGACTCTGTTGACCGAGCCGATTGTCTGGGCGGGAGCCAAGGGAGGGTGCGCGCATCTGCGCGAGCCCTTGCCGGTCTCTCTCTGGGAGGAAGGCTGCGCCTGGCGAGCAGGCGCTCTCGAGGCGCTGGGTCGGGAGGGGCGCAATTATCGCATCGCCTACATGAGTGCGCATACGGCCGGTCAGCGTGCGGCGATCATGGCCGATCTGGCCGTCGCGCCACTGCCGCGATCGTTCCTCGGCAACGAAATGGTGGAGCTGGGACCCAAGGACGGCATGCCGGATATCGGAAATTATCAACTTGCCATGGTCGTCGCGCCTGAGGCGAGTGCGCCGGTCAAGGCGGTCGCCGACCACATCCGCGCGACCTTCGAGGTCTTCAAGGAAACCGGAAAGTTCTGAGAGCCGGCGGCGACAAGCAGGCCTTTGTCGATTTTCATTTGCAGCACTGGCGGGCGCGGGCTACCCATTCTCCCGGGTCGGTTTGGGATCGCGGCGGCACGCGGGACGAGCGTCGCGAATCTTCGGGGGTGATATGCATACGAGATTCAAGGGAGATTCGACCGACAGTTTCCAGGAGTTGAAGGCGGCTGCGGATTCTTATCCGCGCACGCTCACCGAAGACGAGCAGCTCGGCTTCTGGCAGAAGCCGCTGGACTGGAATCCCGGCCATCCGAACTTCTTCAACAATATGTTCCAGATCCTCAACGGCATCCGGGCGATGGGTCTCGCGCCGGAGGCTACCATCGTGGAGATCGGGTCCGGCACCGGTTGGACGACCGAAATCCTTGCCGGGCTGCGGTACAATGTGATCTGCCTGGAACCTGCCGAAGTCATGCTCGAGACGGCGCGGAAGCGCGTTGCCGACTTTCTCGCGCTTCGTCGCATGTCGCAGCTCGCGGAAAACGTGAGCTATCACTGCAGCACGCTCGAAGAGGCTGATTTCGTCGCCGACCAGTCGGCGGACGCCATGGTTTTCTTCGAGAGTTTCCATCACATCATCGACGAGCACAAGGCGCTGGATCAGGCGTTCCGCATCCTGAAACCCGGCGGCGTGCTTTGCATCCTTGGCGATTCGAACTGGATTCCCGGCCACGCGGAGCAGGAGCGCTTCTGGATGGAGGAGATGGCGCGCTTCGGCACTCTGGAAAGCCCGTTCACCCACGAATATCTCACCGATGTGCTGGGGCAGCACGGCTTTCGCGATGTTCGCCGGCATCACTCCGTGAACGGGCTGATCGCGGTCAGGAACGCGACGATACGGTCGCGAGCGCGGCGCGCCTCGGGTATGCCGATCAACGGCCAGACGTGGAACATGCCCGGCTCGATCATCAGATGGACAGACGCGCCTGCTGCTGAGGCCTGTTCGGCGAAGCGGACCGTATCCGGATGGAGCAGGTCGCGCGTACCGGACAGGATCAGGGTCGGAGGCAGGACGCCGAGATTGCCGAAGATCGGGCTGATGCGCCAGTCGGTGCGGTCGATGCCTGCGCTGTAGTGGCGGACGGCTTCGAGGCCGCCGGCAATGCCGAGCCACGGATCGATCTTTTCCGCTTCATAGACTTCCGGATTCTGCAAGGACATGTCGAGGCCGGGCGAAATCAGCACCTGTCGTCCGGGCAGATCCAGCCCACGTTCCGCCGACATCATGGCCAGGACAACGGCCATGTTGCCGCCGGCCGAATCGCCGACGAACACGATGTCCCTGGCCGGCCAGCGCTGCAGCATCGCATCGTAGACCTTCGTCACCATGCCGAACATGGCGTGAAAGTCATGCTGCGGCGCGATCGGATAGATCGGCACGGTAACAGGCGCTTCCAGCCGTTCCGCGAGTTCCGCGATCAGCGACCAGTGATAGCGCGTGATCTGAAAGACGAACGCCCCGCCATGCAGGTAGAGGATACGCTGCGGCGAGCGTACGCCGCTTCGCGGCGACACCTCGTATACAGGAAAGCCGTCGACCGTATGTTGTGTGATCGAGAGGCGCCCCGCAACGGCGCGGGAAGGCCGATGATCCTCCGTCAGGCGCGCGGCGTCGATCCAGGCGTTCATGCCCGCGGCGCTCGCGAACGCCTTTTTCCGCGTGTGCTTCAGCACGAGAGCGACGATATGGCTTTGTAAACTGGGCATTGCCGATACTCGCCTCAAATCGTGGCGGTCCCTTCAATGGAAATCTGAAGCCGGCTCGAGATAATTCAAGCCGGATGTTGCGCACCCGGTGGGTGCGGATCAGAAATTCCAGTCCGGAAGTTTTGGCGTCGCAGGCTCACGACGGCTGGGCGACCAGCGCCAGCCGATGTCCTTCTGAATTTCCAGCGGCAGCCGATCGAGCATCTGCTCGGTGCGACGGCGTGCGCGGGTGCGGGCTATGCGCGTCAGACTCTCGAACATGATCGTTCCTCATCTTGTCGTAACAGCCGCAGCAATGTCAGGCGGCCTATCGGATCATGCACAGATAAGAACGAATTGTTTCGAACAAATGGCGATAAAACCCCATAGGATGGAATTTTTGTTACGCTGCGGAAACGTTTGTATGCGAATGAATTCCGCTGTTAAAGCGGGCCGCTCGCCTTGGCTCTCGTTTAAGTCTCGCCCAGCTCAGTCGCGATTGCGGCGCGCGGCGCGTTCCTCACGCGAGCGGCGGCGGGGAGCAGCATCGCCCGCACCATCGACCGATTCCATCACCTTGCGCGGGGGCAGGTTCACCTGCTCGGCAAGTTTCGGGAATGGGTCCACCTTGTTCGGCAGCGCCATGGCGTTGACGAAAAGCTGCTGGAAATGCGGCTCCAGCGCCGTCTCGATCTTCTCGATCCGCGATACTTCCTTCTCGATCTCGCGGCGATGATCGCGGTTGAGCAGCGCCATCAAAGCGCCGGTGCCGGCCGCGTTGCCGACCGCCTTCACTTCGGAAAGATCGCAATCCGGTATGAGGCCGAGCACCATCGCGTATTTCGGGTCGATAAAGGAACCGAAAGCGCCGGCGAAACGAATGGTGTCGACGTGTTCGATGCCCTGTTTCTCCATAAGTAGCTTCACGCCGGCATATAGCGCAGCCTTGGCAAGCTGAATGGCGCGCACGTCGTTCTGCGTGACCGTGATGCGCGGCCCGCCATCCTGCCCTTCGCGGAGCAGATAGGAGAAGGTGCGGCCGTTCTGGATGATACGCGGACTCCGGGCCGCGAGGCTGCCGTCGACGACGCCGTCCTCCGAGATGATGCCGGAGAGGTACATTTCCGCGACCACCTCTATGATCGCCGAGCCGCAGATGCCGGTGACGCCGGTTGCCCTGGCTGCCTCCTCGAACCCTTCATCGTCGGACCATTTGTCGACACCGATGACGCGGTATTTCGGCTCCAGCGTTGCCGGGTCTATACGGACACGCTCGATTGCGCCCGGCGCGGCGCGCTGGCCTGACGAGATTTCCGCGCCCTCGAAGGCGGGGCCGGTGGGCGAAGAGGCGGCGACGACGCGATTGCGGTTTCCCAGCACGATCTCGGCATTGGTGCCGACATCGACCAGCAGCATCATCTTGTCCTGCCGGTAGGGTCCTTCGGAAAGCGTTGCGCCGGCCGCGTCCGCGCCGACATGGCCGGCAATGCAGGGCAGCATGTAGAGCCTCGCGCCGCGATTGACCTCGATATCGATCTCGTGCGCCCAGAACTGGATGGCGCCGGAAAGCGCCAGCGCGAAAGGCGCCTGACCAAGCTCGGTCGGATCGATGCCGAGGAACAGGTGGTGCATGATCGGATTGGCAACGAACACGGCGTCGAGAATGTCATGCCGGTCGACGCCGCCTTCCGCGCAGACCTTGCCGATCAGCGTGTTGACCGCTTCGCGGACAGCCCTGGTCATCGCCTCGCGTCCGTCCGGATTCATCATCACGTAGGAAACGCGGCTCATCAGATCCTCGCCGAAGCGGATCTGCGGGTTAGACGTACCGGAAGACGCGACGATGCGGCCGGACAGCAGCGAGACCAGATGCATGGCGATCGTCGTCGAGCCGATGTCGCAGGCGATGCCGTAGGCCTCGTTCTTGAGGCCGGGATAGAGCGCGGTGATGAAGGGCCGCGCCGATTCCATGTCGCGGTGAACGACGGCGGTGACGCCCCATGTTCCCGGCGTCAGTTCAGGTTGGTCGGGCAGCTTCGTACGCAGGATCTTCTGGAGTTCAGGAATGAGGTATGGCGCAACCAGAAGGTCCTTCCAGTCCCATTCCTTCTCCAAAGCGGCTTTCAGCCGGTCGAGATCGCCGAGCGGCTTGTGCATGTCGGGTTCCTCGACCTCGACATAGCAAAGCTGCACCGGCGAATTGCGCTCGATGACGCGGTCGGTCGCCGCCTTGCGCACGACCTGCGCGTTGATGACGGTGTCTTGCGGCACGTCGATGACGAGATCGCCCTGCACTGTGGCCGAGCAGGAGAGGCGGCGGCCTTCGGGCAGGCCGCGCACGCGCTCGTAGCGCTCCTCCTTCGGACCCTTGGGAGATATGTGGTCGAGCGAGGAGACGATCTTGTGCTTGGCGAAATTGCCTTCCTGCACCTCGATCTGGCAGCGGCCGCAGGTCGCGCGCCCGCCGCAGACCGATTCCACGTACACGCCCAGCGACCGGGCGGCGTCCAGCAGCGGCGTACCCACCGGGAAGCGCCCGCGCTTGCCCGAGGGCATGAAGAGGACGAGAGGATCGGTGGGAGGGACGGGAGCGTTCATATCAATACTGGCTATACCTGCGCCGTTCGTCTCGCCTCACGCCCACCGCGACGGCGGCCGCCAGCTGCAGCCGAGTCGCCGGGGGCAACGACGGCGACTGGCGGCGGGGCGGCATGCTCGCCCGGCTTGAAGTCCTTGTAGGTCTTGATCCAGGTCATGCAGTCCTTGTCGGTCCCGGCCAGCACATTGGCGCCGCGCACAGCCTCCATCTCCTGCGGCCGGCAGGGATTCATGATGGCGGAGGTCATGCCGGCGCCGATCACCATCGGGATGAAGGCAGCGTTGATGCCGTGACGGTGCGGCAGGCCGAAGGAGATGTTGGAGAGGCCGCAGGTGGTGTTGACCTTCAGCTCATTGCGGAGGCGATAGAGGAGTTGAAAGACCTGACGGCCGGCGTCGCCCAGCGCGCCGATCGGCATGACGAGCGGATCGACGACGACGTCCTCCGGCTTGATGCCATGGTCCATGGCGCGTTCGACGATCTTCTTCGCGACGGCAAAGCGGACGTCCGGGTCCATCGAGATGCCGGTCTCGTCGTTGGAGATGGCGACCACCGGAACGTCGTACTTCTTCACGAGCGGCAGGATCGCCTCGAGCTTCTCCTCCTCGCCGGTGACGGAATTGACCAGCGGACGTCCCTTGGCGACCTTTAGGCCTGCCTCGATGGCGGCGGTAACGGAAGAGTCGATGGAAAGCGGCAGGTCCACGAGCCCTTGTACGATCTCCAGCGTCTGTACCAGAAGGCCGGGCTCGGTCGCGTTCGGGTCGACAGCGGTGACGCCTGCATTGACGTCCAGCATGGTCGCGCCGGCCGCGGCTTGCTCCAGCGCGTCCTTTATCACGGTCTCGAAATTGCCGGCCTGCATTTCCGCCGCCAGCTTCTTGCGGCCGGTTGGGTTGATGCGCTCGCCGATCACACAAAAGGGCTGATCGAAGCCAATGACGATTTCGCGGGTCGCCGATGCGACGATCGTGCGGGTCATATATCTCTCCTAGTGATATAAAGACTTCTTTATATCGTTATCTGAAGCCGATCAAGCGGCCGGCGCATCCTGATGCGCCGACTTCACCATGTCGACCTGGGTTTCCGTGACATTGTCATGCAGTAGGTGGCCAAGGCGTTCGGCGACCAGCTTGTCGTCCGCGCGAACCTCGCGCTTCCAGGGCTGGCGGCCTTTCAGCACACCTGATTCATCGACGATCTCGGCGACGTATTCCTCCTGACGGTAGGCCATCACATGGACGCCGGAAACGCCGGGGATTTCCTTCACCTCGTTGATGATGTCGATGCAGAGCTGCTTGCCTTCCTTCTTCTGGTCCTGCGCGCCCTCAAGCCGCTTGATGACGGCGTCTGGAATATGGATGCCGGGCACGTTGGAACGAATCCATTTCGCCGTCTTCGCCGAGGCGAGGGGGCCGACGCCGACAAGGATGAACACCTTCTCGGTGTGCCCCAGGTCGCGCGCCTTCTGCATGAAGGTTCTGAACATCGGCACGTCGAAGCAATACTGGCTCTGCACGAACTGCGCGCCGGCGGCGATCTTCTTGCCAAGATGGATGGGGCGAAAATCATAGGGCGGCGCGAACGGGTTGATCGCCGCGCCAAGGAACAGTTTCGGCGGCGTCGTCAGCTTTCGGCCCGACAGGAATTTCCCGTTGTCGCGCATGATGCGGATCGTCTCCAGCAGCGACATGGAATCGAGATCGAAGACGGGCTTCGCGCCGGGCTGGTCGCCGGCCTGCACGCCGTCGCCGGTCAGGCAGAGGATATTAGCGACGCCCATGGCCGCGCCGCCAAGCACGTCGCCCTGGATGGCGATGCGGTTCTTGTCGCGGCAGGCGATCTGCATGACGGGCGCGTAACCCATGCGCGTCAGCAGCGCGCAGATGCCGACCGAGGACATATGGCAGTTGGCGCCGGACGCATCGACGGCGTTGATGGCGTCGACCCAGCCGTCGAACACTTTTGCGCGGTTGTAGACGTCTTCGGGGTCGGCGCTGTCCGGAGGGTTGAGTTCGGTCGTCACCGCAAATTCGCCGCGCCTCAGCACTCGTTCCAGCCTGCCGCGGGAGGTGTGGCCGGGCAGGGGTTCCAGCGGCAGGTGGACGCCGGCCGGATTCTCGTCGATCTGGAAAGGCCGGGGGCCGGTCATGCGTTCGCCCCGTTGCGCGCAGCTTCCTTCTCGGCCGCCGCGAGCGCCGTGACCCTCAGCCATGCGGAGGTTTCGCGCAACGACTGATCGACCGGCTTCTGCACGGCAAGAATCCTGTCGCCATGCACCATGTTGCGCGAGCCCTCCCAGGCCTTGACCCAGACGCAGGGCATATCGGGCTCGACCTCGCAATTGCCATTTGCGCGCACACCGCCGCAGGGGCCGTTGCGCAACTGCTTCGGACAGTTCATCGGGCAGGACATGCCGGTCGAAGACAGGATGCACTGGCCGCACATGCGGCAGTCGAACATGAAGCCCTTGACGCGCTTCTCGACGAACTTCACCGGCGCCTCGACGCGACTGTAGCCGATGCCCTTCCAGATCGGATGCAGCAGCAGAAAGGCGTCGGCGAACTTCGAATAGAACCATTCCAGCGCGCGGCTGTGGCGGATCGACCAGAGCCGTACGGCGAAGGAGCGCTGTATGCGGCGCTGCGGCGACACGTCCGCTGGCTTGTAATCGCTTTTCGGGGCCGTCTTCTTGACGATGGTCGCCTGCGTCACGCCTCCCGCCGCGGAGGGCGGAATGGTTTCAGGAGCGGCGCTCGCGGGCCCTTTTGCCGTTGTCGGGATCGGCTGGGTATCAGACATCTTCCTTGCCGCCGGATTTCGCGAGAGCGACAAGCCGCTCCCGGTCGTATTGTGCATCGATACTGGCCGCCGCCTTTTCCGCTTCGGCCTCGAGGTCGTCGCCTACCGCAACGGGGCTCGCCTTTCGCCACTCGGCGAGATAGGCGTCGGTTTCCGCGGCCCCGGACCGCATCGCGGCCATGTCGATGGCCTCGGTGAAGCGCAGCGGAAGCTCCCGCTTGGCGCTCTGGCGGCCTTTCTTCACGATCACCTGGGCAGGAATGTCGCGCCAGTAGACGACAATCAGATCGGCCATTTGCAGCACTCTTTCTCGATGTTTGAGTTTTGATGGAAGCCGGATCGGCCTGCTTGTTGTCGGACGACGCGCGGGCCTTCAAAAACGACAGGAGACGATGTCGCGGATGGGCGATCGCATGGCGGTCTCGCTGCGCTTACCAGACGCCCTTCGTCAGACCGGTCCAGAGATAGCGCCAGATCGTCGGATGATACCAGAGATGCGACGGCAGGTCCGAAGGCACTGTCGTCAACCGACCGGCAAGGGCATCCTCTGCCGCCTTGATGCAGATGTCGCGAGACATGGCGGCCTGCCGGAACGCATAGGTCATGAAGTTGTCGTCCGATGCAGGCCTGCCGCGCACTTGATAGAGTGTGCCACCCGTATCCACGCCAGCGTCGACCAGATGTACCGTTCCGCCGAAATTCTCCGGATCGCCGTTGGCGAGCGCCCAGTAGCCGCCATTCATGCCGCGGTATTTCGGGTTTATGCCGGCATGATAGTTGATGATCGGGCAGGGCATGGCGCCGAGCATTTCCGCCTTCATGATGCGACACCCGACCAGAAACAGAAGGTCGGGTTTCAGCTGCTCGACAGCCTCGCGGAATTCAGGCCCATTGACGGACGGGACTCGGACGATCGATTGGCCCGCCACGGGCTCCGGCCGCAGCCGGTTTTCCGCGATCATTCCGGCGATCCGCCCCTTGAGCAACTTTTTTGCCAACACGGTCCAGACCATCATGGCGGTCTGACCTGCCGCGTTGACATAGCCGAATTTCCGGACGCGCCGCCTGATGAGAGCTGAGCGTGGTTCACCGTCTTCCAGAACGACATCGATCGGCCCGAAGCGCCCGATCAGCGCGTTTGCAATGATCCACGGATGCGGCCCGCCTGCCGTGACAAGGACGATCTTCTGCATGCCCAGCCCAATGTTCAGGAGCCGCGAGCGTAAGCAGGAAACCTTAACGTCCCTTGCCCGGCCTAGAAGATGCCGAAGACGGCATGTGTGATGAAACCGGCGGTGCTGACCACCACGCCGATCACGGCGAGTGCAGCGATGCCGACGATCCCGCCGGCAACGAGGAGCAAACCGTCGCGCTCCGACACGGCCAGCCCAAGCAGAGCGGTGGCGCAGGCCGGCAGCCAGTTGCCCAGAGGGATGGGCAGGGTGACGATCACGCCGAGGAAGAGCGTGACGAGGCCGATGAAGCGGTCCCCGTGGCGACGCCAGAACGGCCAGTAGCGCGGCCTGATGACGCGCTCCAGCCGCACGAGACGCGGAATCACCCAGAGCATGAGCTTGCGGAACTGCTCGGGCGAGATCGACTTGTCCATGAGGAAGCGCGGCAGCCAGGCGCGTTCGCTGCCGTAGGCCATCTGCGCGGAAATGATGATCAGCGGAAGGCCGAGAAAGGCGGAAGCCGGTGGGGGCAGGGGAATCATGTTGATGGCGGCGAAGAACACCAGAAGTCCGGCGAAGCCGCGGTCGCCGAGGGCGTCGCGGATCGCGCGGAGCGATACCGGGCCGCTGTTTTCCTCCATCATTTCGGCAAAGACCTGCGAGAGGCGGCGAGGCCGTCGCTTCGCGGGCGCCCCCTCGATCTGCCCGTCGTCAAATCCGCGCATTTCCTGTCTCATGACAGAGTTCCCCCGCGCATCTGCGCGATATGGGCATTGTGGCGATCAGGGGTTAAGCCTTGATGACGCACACGAAAAGGTTGTGTGGCCCGACGACGCAACCGGGTCAGCGGCGGAATTCAAGGATATCCAGCTTCGATTCATAGTAGGGCAGCGGCAGTTCGATGCGCCATTCCTTCTGCCCGGTGCGGAAAGCATAGCCGACCTGATCGGTTTCGGGGCCGCTGGCGTAGGGTTTCGGCTTCTCGTCATTCACATATTGCGAGCCGAGATAAATCAGCCGCCGCTCATTCTCGTCGTAGAAGCGGCCCGTGGTGCGCTGCGACCCGCTGATCTTCTCCAGCTTCCAGCCGGAACCGTCGTCGGTGACCCGGCACTTGAACCAGCCATAGATGACAAGGGGCAACTGACCGCCGATCTTGATCGTGCGGCATTGCCAGTTGCCGGTCATGTCGAAGTTCCGGAAAGTCTGCACCCGTTTCGCGAGGATCGTCTCCAGTTGCGCGACCTCGTTAGCTTCACCGCCGCGCCGGGCTTCCGCGATCGCCAGTTCCCGCGTCTGGGCGTAATTGTTGAGGCGGATGCGGTCGGCCGGCGTGATAAGTTTGTCGACGACGCCGTCAGCCGACGCTGCGGAGGGCAGCACGACCAGCAGAGCGAAAAGGCATGCGCGCAGCTTCATTCGACCTCCGTCTCTCAGCCGAAGCGCTTCGCCTTCAGGCTGCGTTTTTGGCGATGCCGGTCAGCGCAGGAACCAGATCGCCATATCCGGTGAACCGCCGCTCGTAGTTCAACCCCAGCAACGCTGCGGCGTCTTCCGCGACCTTGTCGAGC
Organism: Rhizobiaceae bacterium; assembly: GCA_023953845.1. Taxonomy (NCBI): domain Bacteria; kingdom Pseudomonadati; phylum Pseudomonadota; class Alphaproteobacteria; order Hyphomicrobiales; family Rhizobiaceae; species Rhizobiaceae bacterium. The sequence continues at coordinate 582,730 of JAMLJC010000002.1, forward strand.
GCGGGATCATCCGTTTGGGCAAGGTAGACGAGTTTCTCGTAATTGCCGAAATAGTCCGGAATAAGTTCGGGATGACGGTCGAGGCCGAGCGGCCGGATGAAAAAAGCGTCGAACTGCCGGCACAAGAAGTCGGTCATGTAAAAGCAGAGCATGTCCGCGTCGCCGGACGCCTCGAAGGCCTCCAGCTTCTGATAGAAGGCGAAGCAGTGCGGGCCCCCGACGCGCTCGACGCCGTGCTTTTCCAGCACCTTGTCCAGCATGCCACCGGTGCCGCAATCCGCGTAGCCCGCAAAGATGCGCTGATATCCAGCGGCTCTGGCTTCGGCGATCGCCTTCTCCATCGCCGGCGCGATGCGGTCCGGATAGAAGTGAAACTCGGCCGGAAGGCAGGTGAGATCGATATGGTCGAGGCGATAGGCCGTCTTCACCGCCAGAATCTCGCGCGCCAGCATGCCACAGGCGATCACGCGCAGCCTGCTCTGCTTACCGCTATTGTCGTCGTGCCTCTCGGCCATGGAACTCCCGAGCCTGCCGCTCGTTACACGCGGACATTATTCGATAAGGGAGACACCGTCCATGAAGCTCGCTCGTATCGGTCCGATAGCGGTGCTCATCTGCGCCATTTTCGCAGCGTCCTGTGCCAATACGGTGCGTGGCGTCGGTAAGGACGTCAGAGCCACGGCTGATGCCGTGGAGGACTCCGTCGAATAGCGGCAGCCTCTGGCAGCAAGCCGGGAGGCGAAAACGGGCGGGTGACGTTCTTTCTCCAGCCGATGCAATGGAGAGCCGGAATGTCACTCCTCGTTTTTCGCGCCTTTCCCGTCGTCCTCGTCATGGCTGGCGCCGCATCCTGCCAGTCGACAGACACCGCATCGCGGTCCACGGACCAGAAAGCGGGCAATGGCTACTGAGCCGACATGCTCGGCGCCGTCAGACGCGGACGTTGTGGCGGCGCTTCATGAAGTCCTTTGCCGTCTCGACCGCGACTGCCGCGTCGCGGCAATAGGCATCGGCGCCGACGGCCTTGCCGAATTCCTCGTTGAGCGGCGCGCCGCCAACCAGCACGACGTAGTCGTCGCGGATGCCCTTCTCCTTCATCGTATCGATGACCACCTTCATGTAGGGCATGGTGGTGGTGAGCAGCGCCGACATGCCGAGGATGTCCGGCTTGTGCTCCTCGATCGCCTCCAGATACTTCTCGACAGGGTTGTTGATGCCGAGGTCCACGACGTCGAAGCCCGCGCCCTCCATCATCATGCCGACGAGGTTTTTGCCGATGTCGTGGATGTCGCCCTTGACCGTGCCGATCACCAGCTTGCCCTGCTTCGGCGCGCCGGTGGCGGCGAGCAGGGGACGCAGGATCGCCATGCCTGCCTTCATCGCATTGGCGGAAAGCAGCACCTCCGGCACGAAGAGGATGCCGTCGCGGAAATCCTCGCCGACGATGCGCATGCCCTCGACCAGCGCCTCGGTGAGCACCGCATAGGGCGCCCAGCCACGCTCCAGAAGGATGTTGGTGCCTTCCTCGATCTCTTCCTTCAATCCGTCATAGAGATCGTCGTGCATCTGCTGCACGAGTTCTTCGTCGGAGAGCTCGGAAAGAATGATTTCGTCGTCGGACATGCTGCACTCCTGCTGGGCCGCGACCGTTGCCTGCGCAGACCTTCGTGTCTGCACCCATAGGTATCGCGCGGCCCGACAAAGCCATAGCCGATTTGCGACTTCGCACAATAGGAAAGCGACCGGAAACATGGCGGCGTGCTTGTCGATTTTGCGACAGGCCTTGGCGCTCACTGGCCGTTTCGCATAGGGTCGTTCGCTACGATCAGCCAACGAGGTCGCACGAGACGGCCAATACCAGCCAAGGAAGAGCATCATGGACGAGAAGCTGGCGGCTGAAGCCGAAACGACGAGCGGACGACGCTCGCGCAGCGATCGAGGCGGCGGCGCGGCGGCCCGGCGCGCGGCGCGTTCCGGTGGCGGCCCCGGTACCCAGCTTACCTATATCAGGCGCAACATCCCGCTCTATGAAGTGCTTGACGAGGAAGGGCTGGCACTCATCGAGAAGAATGCCGACACGGTTCTGGAGGAGGTCGGCATCGAGTTCCGCGACGACGCCGAGGCGCTTGCCTTGTGGAAGGACGCGGGCGCGGACATCAAAGGCGAGCGGGTGCGCTTTCCACGCGGCCTGCCGCGGTCGCTTCTGAAGACCGCCCCGAAGATCTACACGCAACATGCCCGCAATCCGGCGCGCAATGTCGAGATCGGCGGCAAGGGCACTGTCTTCGCCCCGGTCTACGGCCCGCCCTTCGTGCGCGATCTCGACGGCAACCGCCGCTACGCGACGATCGAGGATTTCCGCAATTTCGTGAAGCTCGCCTACATGGCGCCGTCGATTCACCATTCGGGCGGCACGGTATGCGAGCCGGTCGACGTGCCGGTGAACAAGCGTCACCTCGACATGGTCTACAGCCACATAAAATACTCGGACAAGCCTTTCATGGGCTCGGTGACGGCGCCCGAGCGCGCCGAGGACACCGTCGCGATGGCGAAGATCGTGTTCGGAGACGATTTCGTCGAGAATAACACAGTGCTGACCAGCCTCATCAACGCCAATTCGCCGATGGTCTTCGACGAGACGATGCTGGGCGCGCTCAAGGTCTATGCCCGCCACAACCAGGCATGCATCGTGACGCCGTTCATCCTTGCCGGCGCCATGAGCCCGGTGACGGTCGCCGGCACGCTGACGCAGGTGCTGGCCGAGGTGCTGGCGGGCGCGGCCCTGACACAGCTCATCCGGCCGGGCGCTCCGGTGCTGTTCGGCACCTTCGCGTCTTCGATCTCGATGCAGTCGGGCGCACCGACCTTCGGCACGCCGGAGCCGTCTCTGGTGTCCTATGGCGCGGCACAGCTTGCGCGCCGGCTCGGGCTTCCCTTCCGCACCGGCGGGTCGCTCTGCGCGTCCAAGGTTTCCGACGCGCAGGCCGCGTATGAAAGCGCCAATACGCTGAACTCGACCATTCTTGCCGGCACGAACTTCGTGCTCCACGCAGCCGGCTGGCTGGAGGGCGGCCTATCCTCCGGCTACGAAAAGTTCATGATGGACATAGACCAGCTTGGCATGCAGCAGAGATTCGCCGAGGGTGTCGACCTCTCTGAGAACGGTCAGGCGATGGACGCCATCCGCCAGGTCGGGCCGGGCAGCCACTTCCTCGGCTGCGACCACACGCAGGCGAACTTCCAGACCGCTTTCTACCGTTCGACCATCGCCGACAACAATTCCTACGAGCAATGGCTCGCGGAAGGCGAGAAGACGGCCGACCAGCGCGCCAACGAACTGGCCCGGCGCTGGCTGGAAAGCTACGAGGCCCCGCCGCTCGACCAGGGTATCGATGACGGCCTCAACGACTTCATTGCGAAGAAGAAGGAGTCCATGCCCGACGCCTTCACGTGAAAGGAGCCCGTGTCAGGCCGGGCTAAAGTGGCCAACATCATTCACAAGGAAGTCTGGCGCAGCGCGTTTCGTCAGCCGGGCGAGGAGTGATATTGGCCCGTATCGCAGCCGAAAAGATGGAGGGCTGCCGGGACTGGAAGCGCCGGTGTATCGAGATGTCATAGACTCGGTTTCCACTGCTCTCGAAGCCCACGGGCTTCTTGTTCGAGGCGGCTTCAATTTCGCCGCCGCGGCGCAGGCGCCGCCGGCGCTTTCTGACAGCCCTGCGAGAGCGGTCATCCTTGTCGGCAATGCCGGCGCAGGTTATTGGCCGCATTTCCAGCGATGGCGCGACGCACAGCCTGCCGTGTCGACCGATCCGCTCGATACATGGTGCCGGGAGGTCATCGGCGCGGTTGCGGCACGAAGCGGAGCGCGTGCCATTTCTCCATCGGACCGGCCGTTTCAGCCTTTCCAGCAATGGGCGATGCGCGCGGAAGGATTGCGCCCGTCGCCGCTCGGCATCCTCATGCATCCGGAATATGGGCTCTGGCACGCCTATCGCGGCGCGCTGCTGTTCGATGTCGAATTACCGTTCGACCGGATCGGGAAACCGATTCATCTCTGCGACGCGTGCACCGAAAAGCCCTGTCTCAAAGCCTGCCCGGTAGAGGCCTATACCGAAGCCGGCTTCGACTATCGGGGGTGTCTCGCTTTCGCGAGCAGCGCAAGGGGGGGCGACTGCCGCGAGAAAGGGTGCCTGGATCGCAATGCCTGTCCGCATGGGGCTGGATACCGCTATCCGGCTGCAATCCAGGCCTTCCACATGGCGAGCTTCCTCAGGCCGGCAATGTGAGCGGCCGCGTCGATGCGGGCACTTGCCGGCCGCGCGGAAGCGTCCAGACATGCACCGGCTCATCACGGCCGCGTATGCTGACAGGCCCATGATCGATGGCGAACGGGAGAGGCACGGCGTCGCCTTCCTGCCGGGCGGCGGCGATCAGCGCCGCGCCGAAAGCCGCGTCGGCGTCGAGTTCGCGGCACAGCGCCTGCAGCCTGCTCGCGACATTCACGGTGTCGCCGACGACGGCAACCGATAGGCTTCGTTCGCTTCCGACAGCGCCGAGAACCACGGGTCCGTAATGCGCGCCTATCCGCACGTCGACAGGCGAAAAGCCGGCTTCGGCACGGCGATCATTCCATTTGTGCAGCATTTCGATCATCGCTTCGGCGCAGCGGATGGCGCGCGTTGCGTCGTCCGGTCCTGCACGCGGCACGCCGAACGTCGCCATGATGCAGTCACCGATGAAGTTGTCGACCGTGCCGCCGCTCTCGAACACGACCTGTTCCATCCGGCGGTGGAACTGGCGAAGCAGTTCGAACACCTCCTCGGCAGGATGGTCTTCCGAATAGTTGGTGAAGCCGACAATGTCTGCGAAGACGACGGCGATGTCCTGCCGGCGCACCGGGCCGAACGGCTCGTCTTCCGAGGCAAGCTCGTCGACGAGGTTCGGCGAGAAATGCCGAGCGAGATTGCCGCGCGCCCGCTCGGCCTTGATGTAATCGTCCGCCAGCCGGCGCGACCGCGATACGACAAGCGAAATGATGGCGGCCATGATCAGGATGACGACGACGTTCGTCGCCTGATCGAAGGCATCGATGAAGTTGGGATTGAGATAGAAACGCAGTCTCTCGGCGAGCGACATGGAATATAGCTGCGCAGCGGGAATGATCGTTCCCGGGTGCATCGCCACCCAGACCACGCCCGCCGTCCACGACAGCGCGGCTGCGATGCCGAGCCAGGCGGCGAGGCGCGGCGAAAGGCTCAGGGCGCCCAGACAGATGAAGATCAGCAGATATTTGAATCCGCCCTCGCGCAGTTGCATGGCAGGCGGCAGGCCTTCTGTGCCGAACGGATTCGGGGCGATGAGCAGGATGGTCACCAGCACGATGTCGAGCGTTCCCACCACATAGCCGAGCCAGGGCGGGTTGAAACGCCGTCGCGTCAGCCGGTACTGGATGAAGCCGACGAGGAAAAAGAAAACCAGCGCCGAGAGCACGAACAGCAGCGCCTCGTTCCACTTGCTGATCAGCGTGATGAATATGGCAACCGCAGCCAGCGATCCGGTGCGCGCCCAGAACTGCAGCGCTGCGCCTTCGCGTTCTGCGCGCATCAGAAGATTCCGCAACCTGGAACGGCGTCGCCGTTCTCCATCCGGCGGTATGGTCATCCGTCGCTGCCTTCCATCGTTGCTCCGACAAGACCGCGCTGCCTATGGCACAATCATGTTTCCGACCGCCTTCGCGTACAACCGTGGCACGATTCCGTCACGCAACAAATCGCGCTGCGCCATGGGAAAGCACGTTTGGCTGGTGTCGGGCAGGCGAGCTGTCGTTGCCATTGCCGGCCTCGCAAATGTAGGGATTCGTCAACAAATCCACGCGGAGAATCACATGCCTGGAGGCGCGCTCGACATCCGAACCAAAGATGGCGTTGCCAAGGCGGGTCTTTTCGGGGCAGGGCAGGGCCACAGTACGGGCGTCATTCTCTACATGGATGCGTTTGGTCCACGTCCGGCGCTTGATGCGATGGCGTCGCGGCTTGCGGCCAACGGCTACGTGGTTCTGGTTCCCGATCTCTTCTACCGGCAGGGCGCCTACGGGCCGCTCGACGCCAGAACGGCCTTCGCCGACGAAGCGACAGGCGCGTGGCTGCGTTCGACAATGGCGGCCACCAACCAGGCCATGACGCAGGCCGATACCGACGCTTTCATCGAGGCGCTGGCGGCGGCTGGTGTGACAGGCTCCATCGGTACGGTCGGATACTGCATGGGCGGCGCGCGGGCGCTGAACGCCGCCGCGGCTCATCCCGGCCGGATCGCAGCCGCCGCCAGCTTTCATGGCGGCAATCTCGCTTCCGATGCGCCGGACAGTCCTCATCGCAATGCGGCATCGATAAGGGCAAAGGTGTATGTCGGTGTCGCCGGCGTCGACCGGAGCTTCCCGCCCGAACAATCGGCACGGCTCGCCGAAGCTTTGCGCTCGGCCAAGGTTGACCACGTCATCGAAAATTACGTGGGCATGCAGCATGGCTGGTGCGTACCCGATCATAGTGTCTACGACGAAGTTGGCGCGGAGCGTCACTGGCGCCGCCTCGTGATGTTTTTCGACGAAACCCTGCGTGGTTGAGACCACACGCGGCGCGCTTTTGAACTTTTTCTGCAACCGACCCCAAGGAATGCCACGAAACTTTCGTCCAACGGACAAATGACGGCGATGGTGCTGGAAGACCGCGCGGCGTCCGACAGGGAACTGATCGGGCTGGCGCGCAACGGCGACAGGGGTGCTTTCGGCGAACTCGTCGAACGGCACTACGATTTCATCTATCGCATCGCATGGCGCTGGGCGGGCAATCGCAGCGACGCCGAGGACATCACGCAGGACGTCTGCGTCAGGCTCGGCAAGGCGATCCGCGGCTTCAAGGGAGAGGGCGCGTTCACGACGTGGCTCTACGCCATGACGCTGAACGTCGCCCGCGACCTGAAGCGGAAGGAAAAGCGCGACACGGCGAAGACCGAGGCATTCGGCGTGCACGCGCTGATCTCGGGCGAGGCGGAAGAGGTACTGGACGATCCCGCCGAGCGCCTCTGGGCCGCGGTGAGGCAACTCCCCGACAAGCAGCGCGAGGCCGTGCTGCTTGTCTATGGCGAGGATCTCAGCCACGCGGACGCGGCCGATGCGATGGGTTTGGCGGAAGCCACGGTCTCCTGGCACATCCATGAAGCGAAAAAACGGCTGAAGGTGCTGATGCGCCCGGCCGGGGAAGACTGATCATGGCTGGACACGACGAGTTCGACATCCTGCGCACCGCAAAGGTGCCGGCACCGCGCCGCGAGGCGAAGGATGCCGCCCTGCGCGCCGCGCTCGATGCCTTCGACGGCAAAAATATCACGTCGGCCGCCCAAGGATCGGCGGACGGCATGCGTCTCACCGAACGAGCAAGACAGCTCTGGAGAGACATCATGCAAAAGAAAATGCTCGCTGCGCCGGCTCTGGCGACGCTCGTCGCCCTGCCGATCGCCGGCTACGCCGCCTTTCAGTTGATTGAGGGAAACCCGTTCAGTTTCACGCCGCAAAGCGCCGATGGTCCGGCAGGGCCGGTGGTCGAAAAGCCGGCGGAACCGTCGAAGAGGAAGGATGAGATCGCTTCTATTGGCGGGGAGACCGACGCGGATGTTCGTTCGCGTCAGGTGGCTGAGCCGGAAGTGCAGGCGCCGCGTCAGGAAGGCGGTCGCGTGAGCGTTCAGATGTCGCCCCCCCTTGAGGAGGCGTCACGCGACTTGTCAGGTCTGCTCGGCGCTCCGCAACCGGCCGAAACTTACGCACCCGCAGCCCCCGCCACGATGGCCAATAAGGCGGTCGGCCGCGGAGCACCCAAGCTCACAGCATCGGAAGCGATGCCTGCGCCCGCTCCATCGGACAATCTCGCGCAGATCGAGGAGAACCGTGACCGGCTGACCGAGTTCAAGACGAATCCGGTGCGTTCGGCGCTGGAGGACCCGGTCTCGACCTTCTCCATCGATGTCGACACGGCGTCCTATTCCTTCGTGCGCGCCTCGCTGAAGCGTGGGCTGCTGCCGCAGGTGGACACGGTGCGCGTGGAGGAGATGGTCAATTACTTCCCCTATGACTGGAAGGGACCGGATTCGGCCGAGACGCCGTTCAACACCACCGTTTCCGTGATGCCGGCGCCGTGGAACGACCAGCACAGGCTGATGCATGTCGCCATCAAGGGCTATGACGTGCAGCCGGCCGAGCAGCCGAAGGCAAACCTGGTCTTCCTGCTCGATGTTTCCGGCTCGATGAACCAGCCGGACAAGCTGCCGCTGCTGCAATCGGCCTTCCGCCTGCTGGTCAACAAGCTCAGGCCGAACGACACGGTGTCCATCGTGACCTATGCGGGCGACGCCGGCACGGTGCTCGAGCCGACGAAGGTTTCCGAGAAGGAGAAGATCCTTCAGGCAATCGACACGCTCACGCCGGGCGGCTCGACTGCGGGCGAGGCGGGCATCAAGGAGGCTTACCGGCTGGCGGAAAAGTCCTTCGTCAAGGATGGCGTCAACCGCGTCATGCTGGCGACGGACGGCGACTTCAATGTCGGCCAGACGGACGATGCGGACCTGAAGCGCATCATCGAGGAAAAGCGCAAGTCGGGCGTATTCCTCTCCGTGTTCGGCTTCGGGCGCGGCAATCTGAACGATCAGATGATGCAGACCATCGCCCAGAACGGCAACGGCACGGCGGCCTATATCGACACGCTGCAGGAAGCCGAGAAGGTACTGGTCGAGGATTCCTCCTCGACGCTTTTCCCGATCGCCAAGGATGTGAAGATCCAGGTCGAGTTCAATCCGGCAAAGGTCTCGGAATACAGGCTTATCGGCTACGAGACGCGTGCGTTGAACCGCGAGGACTTCAACAACGATCGCGTCGATGCCGGCGAGATCGGCTCGGGCCATTCGGTGACGGCGATCTACGAGATCACGCCGAAAGGCGCGCCGCAGATGATCGACGATCTGCGCTATGGCGAGGCGTCGACGAACAATCCGGATGGCGTCGCCAATGCGGATGAATATGCCTTCGTGAAGATCCGCTACAAGGCGCCTGATGCCGATGTCTCGAAGCTCATCACCACGCCGGTGACCAGCGCGAACGAAGTATCGTCCTTCGATGCGGCCTCGACCGACCAGCGCTTTTCGGTGGCAGTCGCCGCCTTCGGCCAGAAACTGCGCAGTACCGATCAGACGGCAGGGATGGGCTGGGATCGCATTTCCGAGATCGCCGCCGCGTCGCGCGGTTCCGATCCGTTCGGCTACCGCTCGGAGTTCCTGTCGCTGGTCAGGCTCGCGGCGGCGCTCGACACCGGCAAGCGCTGAGCGTCAGCGTATATGTGGAGAAAGGCCCGGCATCGTCCGGGCCTTTTCGTTGCCGGCCCCCATGCCGCTCACGTTCCGCTCACGCTCATGTGTTGGGCGCGCGCCCAAGAAACGGGTGGTGGCCCGCGTCTCATGAACGAAAGCACGCCGGACAATTCTCCTCGATCGGCGTGCCCGGGATTGTCACTGACGCGGGAGCCGTCCCGTTTGGGCTTGGGGACGGCTTTCAGGGATCGCTGCGCTCTGGCCTCTGTGCGCGATCGGAACGCGGTGACAATGGGCCGGCTCTTCCGGGTGGGATCGTCCGGTGAGGGAGCTGGTCATGGGCGGTGAGGCAGGGCCGGTGAGGGGCAACCCTTGCCGGCCCTTTTTTATCCATGCTCTTGCAAAAGATATATCGTTTGATAGATATGTCTCATGAACGATATATCTTTGAAAGGAAATCCCATGTTTCATCGACCCCATGCCTGTGACGGCCGACGCAAGGGCTGGTTCATGAGCGGCGAAGGACGAGGTCCGTTCGGCGGCGACGGAAGGGGCGGGCGGGGCGGCTCGTTCGGCCGTCATCGCGGCGGTCCTTTCGGCGGCCGCGGCCCGCGCATGTTCGATCCCGGCGCGCTGCGTCTCGTGGTGCTCGGCCTGATCGCCGAGGAACCACGTCACGGCTACGACATCATCAAGGCGCTGGAGGCGAAATTCCAGGGCGCCTACAGCCCGAGCCCGGGCGCGATCTATCCGATGCTCCAGATGCTGGAAGAGGCCGATCTGGTGGTCTCGGAGGCGAACGGCAACAAACGGCGCTATTCGATCACCGATCAGGGCAAGGCCTATCTGGAAGAGAACGCGGCGGAACTCGCCCGCATCAACGCACAGATCGACGAGGTCTCCGCCGACAGCGGCGAGATATCACTCGGCGATGAGGTGAAAGACATCGCCCGGGCGGTCTTCATGCGTCTGCGGCGGGGTCAGTACACGCCGGAACAGGCACGCAAGGCGCGTGATATCCTGCGCAAGGCCCGCCGCGATCTTGAGGATCTTTGAAAGCAGCTACGGCTGCGGATCGTGCGGTCCGCAGCCGTTTCACTGATATCAGCCGCGTCGCCGGCGCTCGCGCCTGCCGCTATCGGCTTCGCTGTTGTTGGCGGCAGCCAGCTTGTTGCGCATGGGACCTATGCGCTCGATCACAGTCGCGACCGTCGGGCGCTCGGTTCTGGCGTGCGAGTCGATCGCCTTGCGCATGGCGGCAAGATGCTCGAACGACGTGCCGCAGCAGCCGCCGACGATCTTCGCCCCGGCATCGATCGCAAGGCGCGCATAGTCCGCCATCAAGGTGGGTGTGCCGGAATAGTGGATTTCCGAACCGCGAAATTCCGGGATGCCGCAATTACCTTTCACAATGACCGTCGCTTCCGGCTTCGCCTCGGTCATGTCGAGCAGCGAGGCGAGGATATCGGACGCGCCGACGCCGCAATTGGCGCCGACAGCCAGCGGTGCGAAAGCCAGACCGTCCGCGACGCCGTGAATATCCTTCGGCAGCAGACCCATCATGGTGCGGCCGGCCGTATCGAAGGAGCCGGTATAGGTATAGGGCAGACCAACCTTGATGGCGGCTTCCGCCGCCGCGCGGATTTCGTCGGGAGCGGACATGGTCTCGATCCAGGCGACCTCCGCGCCGCCCGCCTTCAAGCCTTCGATCTGTTCCACGAACGCGGCCACGGCATCTTCGTAGGAGAGCGCACCGAGCGGGATCAGCAGTTCCCCCGTCGGACCTACCGATCCGGCCACGATAACCTTCCGGCCTGCCTTGTCGGCGACCGACCGCGCGATCTCGGCGGCGCGCTTGTTGATCTCGAACACCCGGTCCTGCGCATGATGCAGCTTCAGGCGATGGCGCGTGCCGCCAAAGGAGTTGGTCAGGATGATGTCGGCGCCAGCGTCGACAAAACCCTGATGCAGTTTCGCGATCGTCTCGGGGGCGGTCTCGTTGAGCAGTTCCGGCGCTTCGCCAGCCTGCAGGCCCATCGCGAAAAGATTGGTGCCGGTCGCGCCGTCTGCAAGGAGCACGCCTTTTTCCGCCAGCAATGCGTCGATCGGGTTCAGCATGGGTCGTCTCTGAAGGAATGAGAGGAATTCGGATAACGATATAAAGAAGTCTTTATGTCACGTCAATCAATGCTGTATCGGCGATCCGCTTCAGTCGGCCTGTCGGTTGTAGTGCTCTGTCGGGCTGCCTATCTTAGCCGGATTATATTTCGGGCGATCCGGCAAGCCGGTGATCGTTTCGTGCAGGAGCCGACATGGACATCGATACGGTCCTCAAATCCGTCGTGACGGTACAGGCCAACATTCCGGAGGATGGTTTTACCGCCAGCATTCTCGGTACGGAGCGCTCAGGCAGCGGCATCGTCATCCGCGACAACGGCCTTGTTCTGACGATCGGCTACCTGATCACCGAGGCAGAGACCATCTGGCTGACGACGCGCGGCGGTCGGGTCGTGCCCGGCCATGCGCTTGCCTACGATCAGGAGACGGGCTTCGGTCTGGTGCAGGCGCTTGGACGGCTCGATCTTCCCGCCGTGAGGCTTGGCCAATCCGGAAAGGCCGAGGTGGGCGATCCGGTGACGCTCGCAGGCGGTCAGGGCGACGCTGTGGAAGCGCGCATCGTCACCAAGCAGGAATTCGCCGGCTACTGGGAATACCTGCTGGATGAAGCGATCTTCATCGCGCCGGCACATCCTTCCTGGGGCGGGGCAGGGCTGTTCAATGCCGACGGCGAGCTCATCGGCATCGGCTCGCTGCTTCTCCAGATGGCGAGCAAGGGCGAGACCCAGGACATCAACATGGTGGTGCCGATCGACATATTGCGGCCGATCCTCGACGACCTGCTCAATCGCGGGCAGGTCGACAGGCCGCCACGGCCATGGCTAGGCGTCTATTCGGCAGAAAGCGACGGCAAGGTCGTCACTATCAATGTCGACCGGCGCGGGCCGGCTGCCGCTGCCGGACTGCGTCAGGGAGATATCGTGACCGATGTGCGCAACCTTGAAGTGGAAGGCCTAGCCGATTTCTATCGCAAGCTATGGGCAAGCGGCCCGGCCGGCACCGAGATACCGATCCGCATCGTCCGCGACAGGCGGGACATGTGGCTGCGCATCAAGTCCACCGACCGCAACAGCTATCTCAAGAAGCCTGTCCTCCAGTAGGTTTCCTCTAAGCGACGTCGAGGCTGCGCGCGAAGGCCGGGACTTCGTGCGCGTGGACGTCTGCGGCGCGGATCAGGTTGTCGAAGTGCCGTGTGAAGGTGCCGATCAGTTCGGTGGCGTTCAGTACCAGATACATGTCGCCCACATAGAGCGCGACCCGATAGGGCCCGAAGATCGTGTAGGGCACGGAGTAGCGCTGGCGGCCATCGTAGAGGTAGAGGCGGAAGCTCGGATAGAGATCATCCAGAAGCATCGCCATATGATCGAGCTGCCGACGCCGGGCGGCCTGTGAGAGACCGCTCCAGACGCCAAGGCCCCGGGCGAAGATCTCCAGCGTGTGGCGCGGCATGCAGACCTCCATGTCGGTCTGCGGCAGGCGGTTGTAGTCGATGCGTGACTGTGTCTCGTCGCGCTGCGCCTCCCGGCTGCGGTGGGAGATGTCCGCCTCGTAGTCGATGAGTTCGCGGGTCCGCAGCAGGTCCGGGATACCGGCCGGCACATAACGGATCTTCATGCCGGCGGCTTCGGCATGCCATTTCGCCATCAGGGGTTCGCCGAAGGCGCTGGAACCCTCCTCGATCTCGAAGCTGGCGCGCAGTTCCCCAGTCAGCGCCTCGTCCTGGCTGAGACCCAGCAGCCAGTCGAGCGAGACCTTGTACTCGGCAGCGATATTGAGAAGCGTCTCGGCGCGGGGCAGCCGCGTGGACGTTCCGGAGAGAAGCTGGGAGAGCGCGGATCGGTCGATGCCGACCCTGCCGGCGAAAGTGGACTGGTTGATGTCGGCACGCTGGATAAGCTGCCGCAGCCGCTCCCGGAATATCAGGGAAAGGTCGCGCTTATCCATATACGGACGCTCCGAGCGCTGTTTTGTTTACTTTCCACATCAAGTGACGTGGTTGCTTCGCAAAATCAACATTTTCTTCGCCAAATCGCGTTGAATCTGACCCGGTCTACTGACACCCTTATGTCAGTAGGCGTGCAGAATCCACGCTGGCGAGACTGGACAAAATGAGCATCGGGCGAGTGCGCACTGGCCGCAAGGCAACCATCGAGTGGCCGACAGTTACCCTGATCCTTGCCTGTTACGCCGCGTGGGGCGTGCTTGTCTTCGTCGCCTATCCTGCCTATCCGGTCATGTCGCTCCTGCTTCTCGGGGCAGTGCTGGCCTTACAATCCTCCCTGATGCACGAAGCCTCGCACGGGCATCCGACGCGCAAGGGCTGGATGAACGAATTGCTGGTCGGATTGCCGATCGGCCTCGTCTATCCGTTCCGGCGGTTTCGCACACTGCATCTGCGCCATCATGCCGATGAACGCCTGACCGATCCGTTCGACGATCCGGAAAGCTATTACCGTGCGTTCTGGCAATACGAGAAGCTGCCGGCGGTGATGAGATCGCTGCTCACCATCAACAACGCGATGGTCGGACGGATTGTAATCGGTCCGCTGCTCGGCACCTGGATTTTCATCACATCGGAACTCAGGCTGATGCTCGACGGCGACCGCGACGTGCGCCGCGCCTGGCTGCATCATGCAATCGGCCTCGCCATCGTGGTACCGCTCATCATCTTCGCCTCGGCGATCCCGCTCTGGCTCTATATTCTTGCGCCGGTCTGGATCGGACAGTCCATTCTTGCGATCCGCACCTTTGCCGAACATCAATGGTCCGAATGTCCGGACGGCCGCACCATCATCATCGAGCGGTCGCCGCTATCCTTCTTCTTCCTGAACAACAATCTGCACCTCGTTCACCACAAATTGCCGACAGCCGCCTGGTACAGGCTGCCGCAATTGTTCCGCGAGCGGCGCAACGAGTGGGTGGAAATGAACGGAGGATACGTCTATCCCAACTACTTCGCGCTGCTGAGGGACTTTGCCTTCAGGCCAAAGGAGCCCGTCGCTCATCCCTTCCTGCGCCGCACGCCTGAGCCCGGCCGCGCGTTCCGTCCTCGCGTGAGAGCGCGCAACGTGAACGGGTTTGGCACCGCTCCGGTGCCGGCCGAGCCGCCGAAGGAATGATATCTGCCTGACGCACGCCACGCGCCGATGCCTGCGTTGCCTCTCTCAACTCGCGTTGCGAGATTTTCCATTCCGAGCCTGATCCCACACGATGAGCAATTACATAGCCGCGCTGCCAATGTATGACTGGCCGGAACGTACGGCCGAGGTCGATGCCGAGTGGGCGGTTCTGCGCGATCTCATGCGAGACGAGGGCATTCCGGCACCCGAAAAGCTTGTGCGGCGCAACGCGGATGTTCTTTCCATGTCGGGCGGCATCCGGGACGGGGGCGGGATCGAAATCGCACCCGATCCTTCGGTGCTTCCTGCCGATCAACTCGATCTCCACGCTCTTTGGCGGCATCCGGCGCTTTTGATCGGGCAAACCTGCTGGGGACCGATGGAACTCGGTCTGGCGCGGCATGTCGAAGTGGTCGGGCAGGCGGACTATTCCGCTTTCGAAGGGGGGCAGGGGCCCCTTTATTCAAGCGCCATCGTCATGCGGGCGGATGCGCCCGGCGTGCAGACGGTTGCGGCGAACGGAACTGTGGATCTGCCGGTGACGTCCATGCGCGGACGCCGCCTCGCCTTCAACAGCTCCGATTCGCTGTCGGGCGTTCTGGCATTGGAGCGCGATCTGCAGCACATCGGCCAAAGCCTCGACATATTCTCCGACCGCATCCTGACCGGTGGCCACCGCAACTCGATCAAAGCCGTCGCGAACGGCGAAGCGGACGTTGCCGCGATCGATTGCAGGAGCTGGGCGCTTGCGCGCCGTTTCGAGCCTGCCGCCGAGGCATTGATTGTCGTGGGCTGGACAGCGCTCAGGCCGGGCCTTCCCTTCATCGTATCGCGTCATCTGCCGGGAAAAATGATTCAATCGATTCGGAGAATTGTCGCGAGGAACGCCGGGACCTGACGGGAGTTATACGCCCCGCACGATAAAAGCATGGAGGAAACGATGCTACGTCGCATCTCGGCCGCAGAGCTGGTCGAGCAGTTGGTGTCCGAAGGCAAAGGGCGGATCATCTCGGTGGCTGACGCCATCTATTCCATCCGGAAAGCGATCCGGGATTGTGAACATACGGACGAGGAGCTTGGCCAACTCATCGCCGCGATCGCCATACATCACGGATGCAATGTCGCGTTTTCAGGCGCGGGTTCCGATCTCAGCGTGCGAAGCTAAGGAGTTGGCGCTGCCCTGTCAGCGCCGCGCCTGCCACCATTGGCTGCAAAGTCGTCCATTCGGCGGGACCGACGGATCGCCGTCCTTGACGAGACGGACATAATACACGCGGCGCGTGCCGCCGAAGCTTTCGGGGACATCGACAAAGCTCACCCGGTCAGGAAAACGATATCCGACGTCGCGCAACGGCAGCCAGATATGCGGCGGCGGGCATGGCTGGTCGAGCCAGGTCACGAGTCCCGGCTCTTCGATGCGGTTCACGAGGCCCGGAACCTCCTCGTTGAGCAGAACGAGCGAGGGATCGACCAGACGGAAATTGCCGATCCAGGACGAAAAGCCAAGAATGGTGCGCAACGGCCCCTGTTTCTCGAAGCCCTGAAGCAGAAACGCATGATCCATGCGGGCACTGCGCGATTTGCCGTCGCCGCCGATGGCCTGCTTGTACCACGTCGCCGGTATCACGAGCACCGAAACGGCCAGCGCGGCGGCGAGGAAATGCACCGCTACGCGGCGCCCAGCCGGGCCAAGCATCTGCGCCCTGATCGCGATCCAGGCGGGCAGCAGGAACAGAAACGGCGTCAGCCATCGATCGGGGAAGGCGGTCGATCCGGTGACGATCATCAGGCCGACCACAAGGCCGAGACTGAACAGGATGGCGCGACCGATGAAGCCGTTGTTCGGCGAGGCGGCGCTGTCGGTCCTCAGCGGGTTCTGCCGTTCCAGCGCGAAACAGACGGCAGCGATGACCAGCGTCATGGCCGTGAAGTTCAGAACCGACTCGATCAGCTGGGCAAGTCCGTGCGTTCTGATCTCCAGAAAACCGCCCACCGCGGCAATCCCCAGCTTGCGCGTACGGGCAAGAACCGCGTCGATGTTCGAAATGCTCCAGATGATGGTGGGGAGCAGGGCGACGAGCGTGGCGGCGAGGCTGATCAGAAAGCGACGGTTGAGGATGACGGGGCGGTAGGCCGGAATGGAGATCGCCGCCAGCAGGATGGCGATCATGAAGATCGAATCGTTGAACTTCGACAGCATGGACAGCGCAGCGGCGAGGCCGAACAGCACGTAGGCCGTGATCGTCCGCTTCGTGACCAGATTGACGAGCGCCAGAACGGCGAGCGCGGAAAAGGCCAGCGCCGCCACGGAATGGGTCAGCGTATGCTGCGATTCCCAGAAGATCTGGGGCATGGTCATCAGGCCCAGCGCGCCGGCCGATGCCGTGAGCAACGAGAAGCCGAGCAGCGTCAGGGTCCGGTGGACTGAAAAGAACGTCAGAAAAAGCAGCAGGTATTTGATGATCTTCAGGGTCAGCAGCTTCGGACCCAGAACCTGAGCGAAGCCCCAGAATATCCATGTGAAAAGCGGCGGCTGCGATCCACCGTAGCCGGCCCAGAGATAGGGCACGTAGATAAGCTGCTCGGCATCGTCGATCGTGGTGGCGGTGCCGGCGAGCCAACTGACGAGTGTCAGCGTGGCGGCCTGAAAGGCGCAGTAAAGCGCGGCGAGCGCCAGCGCGGC